>NZ_JBHRZI010000008.1:0-86433 GCF_042649515.1 Lentzea rhizosphaerae
GAAGCTGGAGCTCGCGTTCGGGATGGTGTCGCGGAAGTCGCGGAAGTCCACGTGCGCGACGCCGTCCGCCACCCGCACGCTCTTCAGCGCACGCGCCGTTCCCGGCACGAACATCGACCAGTAACCGTCGGCCTGCTCCGCCGCGGTGGGTCCGGGCAGCAGCTCGTTCAGCGCCGCGGTCGCGACCGCCACCGTCTTCGGCACCGACCGCCGCACCGCGACGACCTGACCCGGATCACCCGGAGCGCCCCGGTGGAAGTACACGAGCAAGTTCGTGGTCTCGCCGCTCTGGGAGGTCGTGGTCGTGGAGTTCGGCGCCGCCGGTTCCGTTCGGTCGCCGCGCACCGTGACCAGCACGACGACGAGACCCAGGACAACGGTCGTGGCGGCGACTGCGGCGATGACGATCCGCGTTCGTCTGGTCATGTCACGCCACCGCCAACGAGCGCAGAACCTGGACACCGGACGCGGTCAGCACGGCCGGCGCCGGTTTGCCGAACGCCGCTTCCCGCGCAGGACGGAACAATCCGCCCGTGAACAGCTCGACCGTGGCGGTGAAGTCACACCACAGGCCATCGACGCTCAGGCTCGGGGTGCGCCCGCACACCAGCTCGCCACGTCCGTCCGCGATCGCCTGCAGCATCGCCCGATGCCTCGCCGTGTAGCCGTTGGTGGTCATGTCGCTCCCCTTCCTCCGCGTTTCCGGCAACTGAGGTGAGCCTGCTCTTCACCGCGGACGTGACGCAGAACACAAGGTGACCATCAGTCCGGGACCATTGCCGCGGACGGGACAGACCTCGGTCCCTGCTCCTCGCCCCGGCCGGATCGGGACGCTGGTCCCATGAACACCGGACTGCCTTCAGTTCCGCTCGGGCGGCTGCGCGGCGTCGCGGTCGGCGCTCACTGGTCCACGCTCGTGGCGGTGATCGTGATCGCTCAGATCGTCGCGACGTCCGTGCTTCCGCAGGCGGCACCGGGCCACGCCGTGGTCGTCTACTGGATCGCGGGCGTGCTGTCCGCACTCGCGTTCATGCTGTCGTTGCTGGCTCACGAGCTCGCACACGCACTGACAGCGCAACGGTTCGGCATCGGCGTCGACCGCATCGACCTGTGGCTGCTCGGTGGCGTGTCGCGGCTGTCGTCCTCGCCGCGCAGCCCGAGGGCCGAGTTCCTGATCGCCGTGGCGGGCCCGGCGACGAGTGTGGTCGTCGCGGTCCTCGCGGGCGCAGCCGGTACCGGGCTGGCGGCGTGGGGCGCGCCCGCGCTCATCGCCTCTCCCCTGCTGTGGCTGGCGATCACCAACGGCGTCCTGGCCGTGTTCAACCTGGTACCCGCCGCACCGCTGGACGGCGGTCGTGTGCTCGCGGCAGCGGTGTGGTGGCGCACGGGCGACGAACATCGCGGCACGAAGACGGCGGCCTTGGCGGGCCGGGCTTTCGGCCTGGCGCTGGTCGCGTTCGGGCTGATGCAGGTGTTCGCCGGCGCGCTGTCCGGACTGTGGCTGGTGCTGCTCGGTGCCTACCTGGCCGTGAGCAGCGCGGCGGAACAGTCCGCGAACGAGACGAAGCACCGGCTCGGCGGCGTGCGCGTGCGTGACGTCATGGTCCAGGACCCTCCGATCGCGCCGGGCTGGTGGACCGTGCGGACGTTCCTGGACAGCCTCGCCACCGGCCCGCACCGGTTGGTGTTCGCGGTGGTGTCGTTCGACGGTGCCGTCGTGGGATCCGTCGGCCTCGCAGAGCTCGTCCGCGTGCCGGACCCGCTCAACACCAGGATCGGTGACGTGTGCCGCGCTCCGTCAGCGGAGACCGTCGCGTCCCCCGACGAACAGCTGCTCGACGTCCTCGGCAAGGCGCCGCTCAGACAGGGACGGGATCTCGTGCTCGTCCTGCGCGACGAGCACCTCGTGGGCGTCGTCGGACCCGAGGACGTGGCGTGGGCGCTGGAGCTGTCCCGCAGCGCGCCGATCACCCGTCACGAGGTGACGTCATGAGGTCCGCAGCAGTGGCCGACGGCCCCGCACACGGGACCGAAGGTCACTGCCCTGCGGCCGCGCGCAGGGAGACCGTTGTGGTGGAAGGGAGACCAACCATGTCCATCGAACAGAAGTCCGAGACCCGCCTGCGCGGCGACGCACTCGTGGAGAAGGCCAAGCAGCTCATCCACGAGGGCAACGTCCGGCGCGTCATCATCAAGAACGACAAGGGACACACCGTGATGGAGGTCCCGGTCACCGCGGGTGTGGTGGCCGCGATCGCCGCGCCCGTCGTGACGGCCGTCGGTGCCATCGCCGCACTCGCGAGCGACTGGACCATCGAGGTCGAACGCCAGGGAGAGCAGCCGTGAAACCCGTGCGGCTGTGGATCGGGCTGGTACTGCTCGCACTCGGCGTGTTCGGCATCCTCGACGCCGTCGGCGTGCTCGACTCCGGTTCGGTCATCGCGGACTGGTGGCCGGCCGCGGTGATCGTTCTCGGGCTCGTCGCCGTGATCGCGGAACGCCGGGTGTCGCTCGGGCCGGTCGTGATCGTGGTGCTCGGCCTCGTGCTGCTCGCGGGCACTCTCGACTGGACGAGCGGAGACCTCCTGCTGCCCACGGTGCTCGCCGGGGTGGGGATCGCGGTGCTCGTCGGCCTGCGCCGGCACCACGGGACTCGCACGCCCATCGCGATGTTCGGCGGTGCCAGCACGAAGGAGCGGTCGAAGCACCTGCGGCACGCCGACGTGTCGGCCATCTTCGGAGGCGCCACGCTCGACCTCCGGGAGGCGCACATCGACAAGGACGCGGACATCGACGCGTTCGCGCTCTTCGGCGGAGTCGACGTCCTCGTGCCCGAGGGCTGGCGCGTCTCGGTCGGCGGTCTGCCGTTCATGGGCGGCATCGACGACAAGACGAGCAACGACGAGCGCGAACTCCCCGATGACGCGCCGGTGCTGACCGTGAACGGCACGGCGCTGTTCGGTGCCGTCGTGGTCGCGAACCAACCGAAACCATGACCGACCGCCTGCGCCGGTGGAGCCGGGGCGGAATTGCCGCACTGGTGCTGCTGGCGCTCGCGTACGTCTGCTGGCGGGTCGCGGCGGCGTTGGCCGCGGTGCTGATCCCACTGGCGGTGGCCGTGCTCCTCGCGGCGCTGCTGTGGCCCGCGGTGTCCTGGCTCCACCGGCGCCGAGTGCCGCGGGCACTCTCCGCCGGGCTGGTGCTGCTGACTTCATTGGCACTTCTCGGTGGCATGCTGGCGTTCACCGTCGACGCGCTGGTGAGCGGTGCCGGTGGCATCGGTGCCGCACTGCGCGACGCCGTCGTGGCGACCCGCGACTGGCTCGTGCACGGACCGCTCTCGCTGAGCGAGCCGCAGATCGACGCCGCGGTCGACAACCTGCTCAGCCTCGTCACCGGCCAGACCGAGCGCATCCTGGGCGGTGCGACCGCCACCGCCGCCGCGGTGGGCACCGCGCTGGCGGGTGTGGTGCTGAGCCTGTTCGCCCTGTACTTCTTCCTCTACGACGGCGATCGGCTCTGGCGCAACGCCGTCCAGATCGTGCCGGAAAGCGTGCGCGAGCGTGTCGACCAGACCGGACGACGGGTGTTCCACGCGCTGTCGGGATTCACCAGAGCCACGCTCGCGGTGGCGGTCGTGGACGCCGTGGCCATCGGCGCGGGGCTCGCGATCATCGGTGTTCCGATGGCGATCCCGTTGACGTCGTTGGTCTTCCTCGGCGCGTTCGTGCCATATGCGGGAGCATTCGTAGCGGGCTGTGCCGCCGTGCTCGTCGCTCTGGTGACCGGCGGCCCGGTCTCCGCACTGCTCGTGCTCGCGCTGACGGTCGCCGTTCAGGAGCTGGAAGGCGATGTGCTGCAACCGTTCCTGCTCGGCAGGGTGGTGCGGCTGCACCCGTTGACCGTCATCGTCGCCGTCGCGACCGGTGTGGTGCTGGCGGGCGTGGTCGGGGCGTTGTTCGCCGTCCCGGTCGTGTTGACCGCACGGGAGATCTGGCATCGAGAGGATGGCGACCATGGCGCTGACCGCACGGCAGAAAGCGACACTGCACGAGCTGACGACGCGCGGAGTGCTGTCGGCTGAGCAGGAAGGCGCGGTGATCGCGGCGCTCGAGGACACCGGGGTACCGCCTCGTGTCGCCGATCGCATCGCCGAGATCGCCGCGTACCTCGGCGGAGGACTGGTGCTCGGCGGTGCCGCACTGGTGCTCGGAGTGTCCTGGGAGGACCTGACCAGGCCGGCGAAGGTCGCGGTGCTCGGCGGGGCCACCGCGGCACTGATCGTCGCCGCTGTCGTCGTGGCGGGCTCAGTGTCCGCAGTGCGGACGGTCTCGCACCGCAGGCGGCGGGTGGTGAGCACACTCTTCTCGCTCGCCGCCGTGACAGCCGCGTTCACCGCCGGCACGGCAGCGAGTTCACACGAGTTCGTGGTAGGAGCGACGACGGGTCTCGTCGCGGCGGCCGCCGCGTACGTCCTGGTCACCACCGCACTGGGCTACTTGACGCTGGCAGCGGCGGCGATCCTCGCGGTCATCGCGTGGATCACCGAGCTGGCACCCGACAGCGCGCTTCCCGGCGGCGCGGCGTTGTTCGCACTCGGCGTCATCGGCATGTTCCTGTCCGTTGTGGACGTTCTGCGGCCCGCCCAGCTCGCGCTCGCCGTCGGTGCCGCCACAGCCCTGTTCGGCGCGCAGCAACTGCTGGCCGGCCATGCGCCGGTGGCCTACGCGCTCACCGGCTGCCTCGCGCTCGTCTGCTTCGTCACCTACTTCGGGATGCGGTCGACGGTTCTGCTCGTGGCGGGCGTGGTGGCCACGACGATCGTCGTGCCGGAAGTGGTGTGGGACCTCACCGATGGCGCCGTGGGCGGGGGTGTGCTGCTCCTCGTGGCCGGTGCGGTGTTGCTCGCCACCAGCCTGGGCAGCACGTGGATGCGCCGCACGCGCTGAGATTTGGCCACTTGGGAGACCACCCCGCACCGCAAGAGACTGCTGGCATGGACAACTGGCGAAGATCAGTGGTGCCCGCTCTCCTCGCGACCGCGGGCTTGGTGCTCTGGCCGATCGGCACCGCCTCCGCGCAGCCGCCGCCCACCTGCAACGGCCTGGCCGCGACGCAGGTCGGGACGAACGGCGACGACGTGTTGTTCGGCACCAACGGTCCGGACGTGTTCGTGACCCTCGGCGGCGACGACGTCGTGTTCGGCCTCAACGGAAACGACACGGCGTGCCTGGGGGCCGGTGCCGACGAGTTCTTCGGCGGCAACGGAAACGACTGGGCCAGCGGAGAGGCAGGAGCCGACACCCTCAACGGCGAAGCGGGCAACGACACGCTTCTCGGTGGCGAGGGCCCGGACCGCCTCGACGGCGCCGCCGGCAACGACACCCTCAACGGGGGCGCGGCCGCGGACACCATCGACGGAGGTCCGGACGACGACACCGTCAACGCCGGTGCGGGAGCCGACTCCGTCAACGGTGGTAACGGCGCCGACACCTTGAACGGCCAGAACGGCGCGGACCGGATGAACGGCGACAACGGCAACGACCGCCTCAACGGCGGTGCGGGCGTCGACGACCTCGACGGCGGTGCCGGGAACGACGTCGTCAACGGTGATGCGGGCAACGACACGCTCACCGACCCGTCCGGGCTGGACGTCGGAGACGGTGGAGCCGGTCAGGCCGATCGCTGCGACTCGCGGTTCGAGTCGCTGTCCAACTGCGAGATCATCTTCTGAGAAGTGGCTCCGCCTCGTTCCACGCCTGTGTGGCCGTGTTCGCGTCAATCCACGACCACGGCCACACCTGGACGGATCCGTCGGCGACTACGTCACCGAGGCCGCCGTGCCGTCGCGCCGGGACCGGCCGGCGGTGAGCGCGGCCGCCAGCATCAGGACCAGTCCCAGCACCGCCAGCACGCCGCCACCGACGATCAGGCCGATCGACACCGGCCGCAGCGCGGGCACTTCGGCCTGCGCCGCGAGACGGGTGTCGACCACCCGCGAGCGGTCGGCGTTCAGAACGACGGCGGTCCAGTTGCCCTGGTCTGCTCGCCAGGTCACCTCACCGGTGCCTGAGGCCGCCCAGAACGTCTGCGTTGCCGGGTCGGCGGGCGCGCCGCCGCCGCGGTGCAGGTAGCTCACCCGCGACTGCGCCATCGTCACCTCGTCGTGCTCCACATCGGACAGATAACGCGTGACGTCGTCCGTCCTGGCGATGCCGATGAACACGTCGTCGTCCGCCTTCACCCGGACCTCGCCGAGCCAGCTGTCCGCGAGCCCCCAGTCCGCGTCCGTCCACCGCAGTTCCACCGTGCCGAACTCCAGTGCGTAGCCCGTGCCGCGGAACGACTCCGCGCGGGTGCTGAGGAACCCGGCCGCGTCGCGTTGCGTCGAGTCGGCCCAGAGCCCGAACCCACCCGTGCCGCCGATCGCGGCACCGGTGATCAGCAGCAGTGCCCCGATCACCACCGAGATCACGCGCCCCGGCGTCCAGCCGGGATGTCCTGGCGCGGGAGCGGGTGGCGCCTGGTCGATCGTCGTCGTGCCCGGTTCGTCGCCGCCGGAGTCGAACCGGAACGGCGGATAGGCGTCCGTCATCAGTCCGGCGTAGGCGGCCACGCGCAGCGCCCAGCGGTCCATGCCGAGCACGAAGTCGAACAGGCTCTTCGGATACTTGCCGGTGAAGAGCAGCGCCACGCCCGCGAAGACGACCAGCAGGCCGATCAGGCCGCCGCCCGCGTTGCGGATCGTCTCCCCCGCCTGGTAGGTGACGTACGTGCCACCGCCGACGAAGAATCCGACGATCAGGTAGTGCGGAACGGCGAGCAGCCACCACTTCACCAGAACCAGCCCGCGGGACAGGTGTTCCGGGTAGGCGATGTCGAGCGTCGCCGGGTAATCCGGCTCGGCGCCGAGGCTGAACGGCGGGTAGCGGTCGGTCGCCAGCGCGCCGTAGGTGTAGTAGGCGACGCGCCACGACCAGCGCAGCACGCCGACGTTGAAGTCGAACAGGGCGCGCGGATAGCGGCCGGTGAACAGGATCGCGAAGAACGCCACCACGCTGAACACCGCGAACCCCAGCCACAGGAACGCGAGCACCAGGTAGTGCGGAATCGCGAGGAACCACTTCACCAGCCACAACCACCGGCTCAGGCCGGGGTCGAGTCGCGCGTGCACGTGCACCGGATAACCGGCGGCAGCAGTCGTCATCATTGCCTCCCTGCGTTTCCTCGCCCGGCAGGTGCTCGTTCGGCGGGATCACCCTCGTCACCGGAGTCGACCCGGATCTCGACCGCCGGCGGCTGTCGGAGCGTGTTGTGGACGGTGCAGTGGTTCGCGACAGCCTGCAGCGCTGCTTTCTGCTGCGGCGTCAGCGAAGTCTTGACCTGCACGGTGACGCGGATCTCGGCCACGCGGGCCGGCCGGTCGGTCGCCATCTCGTACTCGGCGTGCACGACGTGCCCGGCGTCCGAGAGCTCGTGCCGGCGCAGGTACGTCCCGGAGTAGTGGGCGACGCACGTCGCGAGCGACACCACGAACAGCTCGATCGGTGACGGCCCGCGGTCGGTGTCCGGTTGGTCGGTGTGCAACTCGTGGGCACGGAGCCGGACCACGAACTCGTCGCCGCGGACGTGCTCGACGGTGAGACGGTGCAGGCCCGAGCTCATGACGACTCCTTGATCACGACGACGGGGCAACTGGCGTGGTGCACGCAGTAGGCGCTCACCGATCCCAGGAGCAGTTCGACCGCCGCGCCGTGCCCCCGGTTGCCCACGACGAGCATCCGCGCGTCCCGGGACATCTCGACGAGCAGCTTCTTCACGTCGCCCTCGATGAGGATGCGCCGCACGTCCACGTCGTCGACGTCGGCCGTCGCCGCGTCGAGCACGGACCGGTTCGCCGCCTCGATGCTCGCCGGGTCCAGCCCGGAGGCGGCGGCTCCAGGCGACATCATCACGCCGTAGTCCATGTGCCACACGGAGACGGCGTCGATCGGGCAGCCGTGCTGACGTGCTTCCTCGGCGGCCCAGCGAAGTGCCGCCGCACCGGCCGCCGACCCGTCGACGCCGACCACGATCGGCCGAAGTTCGTCATCGCTCATGTACTTCAGCGTCGCGGTAGGCGCGCGTGCCGGTCAGTGGCCCGGGGCCTGCCCTGCTCGGGACCTTCGTCCTCAGGACGCGACCTGCGTCCCGCGCACGCCGGGCACCGTGCGCACGAGAGCCTCGACCACCTTGCGCTCGGCCACGTCCGCGAACGGCCCGGACACGCTGACCTCGCCGTCGTGCACCTCCACCGTCCACCGCGGACTGCCGCTGTACGACCGCAACGCCGCGTCGACCCGCGCCGCGAGCACGGCGTCGGCCGGGGTCAGGATGCGCAGCAGGTCGCTGCGGCTCACCACCCCGACGAGCAGTTGCCCGTTCGACACGATCGGAAGGCACCTGAGCCTCTGCGACAACATGGTCGCGGTCAGCTCCGCCGGTGTCGCCGACATCGGCGCGCTGATCACGGACTTGCGCATCACCCGCGCCACCGGACTGTTCGCGGTTTCCGGCGTCATACCCGCCATCAGCAGGTCGGCGCCGGACACGATGCCCACCAGGCCACCTTCGTCGTCCACCACGGGCAAGGCCGAGAACCCGTGATCGCCCAGCACGGCACTCGCCTCGCGAACCGTGGTGGCCGGGCTGACCACGACCGCCGGGCTGGTCATCACATCTGCAGCGTTCATACCGCTCAGCTTCGATCGCCGGGGTTCGCGCGGGCAGTGCGGTTGGCCATCACGTGGCGGTGACGTAGGTCCCGGCCGTCACTTCACCGGGCGGACGATCGCCAAAGGACACGGTGCGTGGTGCACGAGCGCCTGGCTCGTCGAGCCGATCAGCATGCCCGTGAACCCGCCGTGGCCGTGGCTGCCGACGACCAGCAGCTGCGCCTGGGCCGCGTACCGCATCAGCGCCCGCGCCGGCCGGTCCCGCAGCACCACGCGGTGCACGTCCACGTCCGGGTACTTCTCCTGCCACCCGGCCAGCCGCTGCGCGAGCAACCTGCGTTCGTCCTCCTCCACCTGCGCCCAGTCGACGGCCATGCGCGACACGTTGTAGGCGCTGTCGACGGTGAAGTCCTGCGAGGTCATCACCGCGACCAGCACCGCACCGCGGGTCGAGGCCTCGTCGAACGCGAACGCCAGCGCCGCCTCGCTCGTCGGTGAGCCGTCCACGCCGACGACGACCGGACCGTGCGCTGTCTCCGTCCCGCGCACCACGATCACCGGACTGTGCGCGTGCGCCGTCAACGCCACCGCGGTGGAACCGACGAGCAGCCCGGTGACGGTGCCGAGCCCCCGCGAACCGACCACCACGAGCCGGGCCTTCCTCGACTCCTCGATGAGCAGACCCGCCGCGCCGCAGCACAGGATCTCCGTCGTGATCTCCACGTCCGGGGCCGTCGCACGGGCGGCCGCTGCCGCCTCGGTCAGCCAGTCGCGAACCTGCTGCTCGATCGCGTGCAGCACCTCCGCGCTGGTCACAAGGACTTCCGGGTAGTCACTGGTGGGCAGCATGAAGCCGTGCACCAGCCGCAGCGGCACGTGGTGCCGCGCGCACTCGGCCGCGGCCCAGCTGACCGCGGCGAGCGCGGAAGCGGAACCGTCGACGCCCACCACGATCGGCGCGGAAGGAGATTTCGGCCTGTCGCCACGGGAAGTTCCTCGCATGCGATACACGATTCGCTCTGCGGCGCGGCCTGGGCAGGGCGAACGGGCCTGCCCCGCCCAGGCCTTTCGCCCCTGCTCCGCACCCGCACCGAGCCGCGAGTCTCGAACCGTCGCCGTCAACCGCAGTCACGGCCCGAGGAGCGTTCGATGCACTGGTACAACGGCAGCTCAGCCGGCTTGGGAGGGTTCGCGGCGGCCGTTCTCATGCTGCTGCTGTGGGCTGCTCTCACCGTCGCGGCCACGATCATCGTGGTGTGGTGGCACGAGACGCATCATCGGCCCTAGCGGGTGAGACGTTGCCGCGCGGCCGCGAGGTACGTCGCCGCCGGCATGCCCGCGAACAACTGCAGCTCCTGCGGCACAACGGTTTCCTCGTCCAGGAAGCGCAACGCGGGCTCTGCCGTGCGGTAGCGGAACAACGCGCCGAACGCCCGCTCCAGCTGCGTCGGTTCGCGGGTGACGACGTCGAGCAGCACGCCGTCGAACAGCCTGAACCTCGCCGGTGCCCGCGGCAGGTCGAACGGGTGGCCGTGCCGCTGCATCGACTCGGCGATCGCGGCGCTGTCCCGCTGCACGCGCTCGTAGGCGAAGCCCGTCGAGGCTTTCAGCAGCCCGCCCCGTGCGCCGATCGTCAGCACGTGGTCGTGCTGCCGCGTTGGTTGTGCCGCGCGCAACGGCAGGACCGCGTGTTCTTCCCGGTCGATCTCGTAGTGGCCCGCGCCGGCGACCTCCCCCAGGTATTCGGCGAGCGCCTCTTTCTGCGCGGTCTCGTCCGGTGGCGTTCCCGGAGGGACGAACGAGGTGTGCTCGACCAACGCGTGATGAGCGTCCTCGGGCAGCACGTAGACGAAGCTCGCCCCGTGCGCCTGCGAGGTGCGGAAGTCGAACAGCGTCGGGATCTCCGGGTCGAACACCGCCCGTTCGCTCGCCACCCGCCAGCCGCGGAACACGAGCTCGCCGTCGGGTGGTGGCTCGTCCTCCGGCCCGATCACGCTGTCGAACACCCACCTGGCACGCAGGAAACGTCCGTCCACGATCAGTCCGCCGTCGGTGAGGCCGTCGACGTGTCCGCGCTCGTACGTGAAGTGCCGCAGGGGATCCGTGTACCTCCGGACCACAGCGGCGAGGTCGGCGCCCCGCACAACGCGGTAGCGGTACCTGCCGAGCCGCAGCACCGTGGTGCGGCCGTTCACGTGCACACGGATCTTGTCGAACCACCTGCTGGCCGCCGCGTCGAGCAGACCAGGCCTGGAACTCCACGACGCCCACGTCATGGCGTCCAGCGGACGACTACCGTCATCGATCACGACGACGGGATGCCGGTGGTCCGCGACAGCGAGGTGCGCCGCGAGACTGAGCCCGCTCATCCCTCCGCCGGCGATCACGATGCGCGTCATCACACCACTCTCATCGCCGGACCGTCGCACGGGAAACGGCATTGCGCCCGTCGATGTGAGGACCTTCGTCCCTGCGTGCTCCGACGCCGTTGCCGCACCGTTGAGGCATGAGCACCAAGCAGACGACCAGCACGTGGACGGCCTGGTTCCTCTGGGTGACCGCCGGCGAGTTCGCCGGCTTCCTCGCCCCTGCGGTCACGGGCGCTCTGACGTCGTCCGCGCCGTTGCTCGTTCTCGCAGGCATCACCGAGGGTGCGGTGCTCGGTGCGGCGCAGTGGCTCGTCCTGCGCCGCGCCGTCCGCGGGCTCGAGCCGGGTGACTGGATCGGCGTCACCGCCTTGGCCGCGGGGTTCGCCTGGGCCGTCGCCATGCTGGCCGTGCACTACGGCGAACCACTTCGCACGTTGCCGCTCGGGGTGCTGCTTCCGCTCGCGACGGTGGCCGGTGCGGGAGTACTGCTGTCCATCGGCATCGGCCAGTGGCTGGTGCTCCGCCACCACGTCGACCGAGCGTTCACTTGGGTGTGGGCCAACGCGGTGGCGTGGTGCGGCGGGCTGATCGTGTTCACCGCCTTCACCACTCCCCTGTGGCAACCCGGCCAGCAAGTCGCGCTCATCGCCGGAATCGGCGCCGTCGGCGGTCTGCTCATGGCGGCCACGATGGCCGCGATCACCGGCTTCGCACTCGTCCGCCTCCTGCCACGGCACCTGACATGACTGCCGCACCGGCCACAGCCGCGACCACCCGGCTGAGGCCGCTGTGGACGAGCCTCGCCACCTGGTCGCTGGCGGGTGTGCTGGTGGGCGCCACGCTCTACGGGCTGTTCTCCGAGCGCGCCTACCGCACGGGTTCGCTACCAGGACACCTGCTGTGGCTCGGGCTGCTCGGCTACATCGCCTACACGTACCTCGTCTACGCCTTCGGGGTACCGCACAACTCGGCGTTCCTCCTCTACGTGGACCTGTTCGCCGTCGTGATCGCCGTCTGCACAGCGATCTTGTGGCACGGCAACCGGCAACTCGCCGACCCGGCTCCAGGCCGGCTGCGTCCCGCGCTCTGGGAGTGACCCGGGACCTTCGACGCCCGCACGACAGGTCCGCAGCCCCTGCATACCGGCAACCACGACGAGAAGCATGAAATCGGGATGAACCCGAATGCATTCAGAGGAAGGCGCAGGTTCGATGACGGCGACAGCGCAACTCACGACCAACACCGCCTGGCGCGGATTCCGAGACGGGCCGTGGTGCGACCAGATCGACGTGCGCGGCTTCATCCAAGCCAACTACTCCCCCTACGGCGGCGGCGCCGAGTTCCTGGCCGGCCCGACGCCGCGCACGACCGCGTTGTGGCGGCAGCTCAGCGAGATGTTCGTCGAGGAACGCGCCCGCGGCGTCCACGACGTTGACGCGCACACCCCGTCGTCGATCACCGCGCACGCACCCGGCTACATCGACCGCGACCACGAGATCGTCGTGGGACTGCAGACCGACGCTCCGCTCAAGCGCGCGATCATGCCCCAGGGCGGGCTGCGCATCGTGGAGTCAGGCCTCAAGACATACGGCTATGAGCTCGATCCGCAGGTGCGGGAGATCTTCACCCGCTACCGCAAGACGCACAACGACGGTGTCTTCGACGCCTACACCGCCGAAATCCTCCGTGCCCGCAAGGCAGGCATCATCACCGGGCTCCCCGACGCCTACGGGCGCGGCCGGATCATCGGCGACTACCGCCGTGTTCCGCTCTACGGCATCGATCGGCTCGTCGCCGCGAAGAAGGCAGAACGCGCGGCCCTCGACGAACTGTGGTCCACAGAGGACGTGATCAGGGATCGCGAGGAGGTCGCCGAGCAACTCCGTGCGCTCGAAGAGCTCCGCCAGATGGCGGCTTCCTACGGTTGCGACATCTCAGGGCCGGCCACCACTGGCCGCGAAGCCGTTCAGTGGCTCTACTTCGCCTATCTCGCCGCGGTGAAGGAGCAGAACGGTGCCGCCATGTCACTGGGCCGCACCTCGACGTTCCTCGACGTCTACCTCCAGCGCGATCTCGACGAGGGCCGGCTGACCGAGAGCGAGGCGCAGGAGCTCGTCGACGACCTCGTGATCAAGCTGAGGATCGTGCGGTTCCTGCGCACACCGGAGTACGACCAGCTGTTCTCCGGCGACCCGACCTGGGTGACCGAGTCCATCGGCGGCATGGGCTGCGACGGTCGCCCGCTGGTCACCCGCACGAGCTTCCGGTTCCTCCAGACCCTGTACAACCTCGGCCCCGCACCTGAGCCCAACCTGACCGTGCTCTGGTCCCCGCGCCTGCCGGAGGGCTTCAAACGGTTCTGCGCCAGGGTCTCCATCGACACCAGCTCAATCCAGTACGAGAACGACGAGCTGATCCGACCGCATTTCGACGACGACACCGCCATCGCCTGCTGCGTCTCCGCCATGCGCGTCGGCAAGCAGATGCAGCTGTTCGGAGCCCGCGTCAACCTCGCCAAGGCCCTGCTCTACGCGATCAACGGCGGCCGCGACGAGGTGTCCGGCGTGCAGGTGACGCCGGCCTTCCCACCGATCACCTCGGAGTACCTCGACCCGCGCGAGGTGCGCGCCGCGTTCGACCGGACGACCGACTGGCTGGCCAGGACCTACGTCGAAGCGCTCAACATCATCCACTTCATGCACGACAAGTACGCCTACGAACGCATCGAGATGGCGCTGCACGACCACCCCGTCCAACGCCTGCTCGGCTGCGGCATCGCCGGACTCTCGGTCGTGACCGACAGCCTCTCGGCGATCGAACACGCCCGCGTGCGAGTGATCCGCGACGAGACCGGCCTCGCCGTCGACTACGCCGTCGAAGGCGACTTCCCGAAGTACGGCAACAACGACGACCGCGCCGACGCCATCGCGGTGGAACTCGTCGAGTCCTTCATGAAGAAGGTCCGGCAGCATCCCGCGCACCGCGGCGCCGTGCACACCCAGTCCGTCCTCACGATCACCTCGAACGTGGTCTACGGCAAGCACACCGGCAACACCCCCGACGGCCGGCGCGCGGGCGAACCGTTCGCACCCGGCGCCAACCCGATGAACGGCCGCGACGGACACGGCCTCGTCGCCGCGGCCCTGTCGGTTGCCAAACTCCCTTACGACCAGGCGCAGGACGGTATTTCCCTGACTGCGAGCATCACACCGTCCGGCCTGGGACAGACCGCGGACGAGCAGGTGACCAACCTCGTCGGCGTGCTCGACGCGTACACCGACGCCGGCGGCTTCCACCTCAACGCCAACGTCCTCAACCGCGAAACCCTGCTCGACGCCATGGCACACCCGGAAAACCACCCGCAGCTGACCATCCGCGTCTCCGGCTACGCGGTGAACTTCATCCGCCTCACGCCGGAACAGCAGCGCGACGTCATCAACCGCACCTTCCACGAGTCGCTGTGAGCACCACCGGCTCCGTCCACTCCTGGGACATCGCAACCGCGGTCGACGGACCGGGCACCCGTTTCGTGCTCTTCCTGAGCGGGTGCCCGCTGCGCTGCCTGTACTGCCACAACCCCGACACCTGGCACATGCGCGACGGCCACCGCATGACCGTCGAGGACGTGGTGGCGGAGATGGCCAAGTACCGCCGGTTCATCGAGGTCGCCGGCGGCGGCATGACCATCAGCGGCGGAGAACCGTTGCTGCAGCCCGACTTCACCACCGCCGTGTTCCACCGCGCCAAGGAACTCGGCCTGCACACCGCCCTCGACACCTCAGGATTCCTCGGCGCGCGAGCGACCGATGAGCTTCTTGCCGACACCGACCTCGTGCTGCTCGACATCAAGTCCTGGGACCCGGTCGTCTACCGGCACGTCACGGGCGGCGAGGTCACGCCGACGCTGGAGTTCGCTCGCAGGTTGTCGGCCCTGGGCAAGCCGATGTGGATTCGGTTCGTCCTCGTTCCCGGCCACACCGACGCCGTCGACAACGTCGAGGGCATCGCGTCCTTCGTCAGCACGCTCGACGCCGTCGAGCGCGTGGAGGTCCTCCCGTTCCACAAACTCGGCGCGCCGAAGTACGCCGAACTCGGCATCCCGTTTCCCCTGGAGAACGTGCCCACGCCGGACACCGCGCTGATTCAGCGGGTTCGCGACCAGTTCTCCGCCTGCGGAGTGCCGGTGCACTGACTCCGACGACGAGGAGTTCCGTTGATCGACCGGACAAGTTCCGACGACGTGATGTCGCTGAACTCGGGCATGCAGGTCGGCGCAGTGATCGTGCTCGAACGGGATCCCGGCGACGTCGAATCCCTGCTCGCGGACCGCATCCGCGGTGTTCCGCGACTGCGCCGACGGCTGGTCAGGACGCCGTTCGGATGCGGCCGTCCCATCTGGGTCGACGACACCGAGTTCGACATCACCGGGCACGTGCACCAGGTGGCCTGCCCTGGTCCCGGCGATGAGACAGCGCTGCTGGACATCGCCTCCGCCCTGATGACCCGTCCGTTGCCGCTCTCGTCACCGCTCTGGTCCGCGACGCTGGTCACCGGGCTGGCGGAGAACAGAGCGGCGCTGATCCTGGTGTTCCACCACGTGCTGTCGGACGGCATCGGCGGCCTCGCCGTGCTGGCCAACCTGGTCGACGGAGCACCTCCCACCGAGACCGCAGCATTTCCCGCTCCCGCGCCCACCCGCCGTGAACTGGCCGAGGACGCGTGGCTGAGACTGCCTCGGCACTTCTCGCTTCCCAGGCTGCAGCGTCCGTCACTCGGCGCGCGCTGCTCCCTGAACCAACCGACCGGCCCCCGACGGCAGCAGACCATGGCACGAACGAGCGTCTCCCGGTTGCACGCTGCCGCACACAGCTGCGGAGGCACGGTCAACGACGCCTTGCTCACCGCCGTCACAGGCGCGCTGGGCACGCTGCTGGCTGAACGCGGTGAGAACGTCGAGGAGCTGGTCGTCTCGATTCCCGTCTCGACGCGCCGCTCGACCACGGCCACTCACCTCGGCAACAGCACCGGCGTCATGCCCGTCGCGCTGCCGACCGGGGGTGATCACTGGTCGCGGCTGACCCGCATCGCCGCCATCACCAGGTCGCACAAGAAATCAGTCACGTCGGCCACCCCGATCTTCCGTGCGCTGAAGGCGTTCGGAGTGGCGGACTGGTTCATGAACCACCAGCGCATGGTGCACACCGTCGTGACCAACGTGCACGGGCCTGATCACCCCATGCGCCTGGGCGGCGCAACGATCACCGGCCTCATCCCGTTGTCCGCCACCACCGGCAACGTGACCGTGGCGTTCGCAGCCCTCTCCTACACCGACACGTTCACCGTCACGGTGGTCGCCGACCCCGACCACGTACCCGACCTGCCCGAACTGACCCAGGCGCTGCAGGAGGGGCTTGACGCGTTAGCTAATCATGATAGCTTTTAGCTAATGCCATTAGCCAGCGACCGTGTGGAGACAGACATGACCGAGTTCCTGAACGTCGACGGCGGGACAATCGCGTACGAGGTGACCGGCACCGGGCCGCTGATCGTTCTCGCCCACGGCATGGGAGACAGCCGCAAGGCCTACCGGTTCCTCGCACCCGCGCTGGTCGAAGCAGGATTCCGGGTCGCCGCAACGGATCTGCGCGGCCACGGCGAGTCGAGTGTCAGCTGGTCCTCCTGCACCCGCACCGATCTCGCGCAGGACCTGATCGCCCTGGTGAAGCACCTCGGCGGGCCCGCTGTGCTGGTCGGCCACTCCATCTCGGGCGGCGCGGCCACGATCGCCGCGGCGAAGGCACCGGAACTGGTCACCGCGCTGGTCGAACTCGCGCCGTTCACCCGCAAGCAGCAGGTCCGGCTGTCCGACCTGCGGGTGAGCGGTTACCGCCGCGGCATGACCCGCCTCCTGGGCACCGCCGTCCTCGGCAGCACCAACCAGTGGGCCAAGTACCTGGACATCGCCTACCCCGGCACCAAACCGGCGGACTGGGACGCCCGCCTGGCGGAGATCACCGCGATGCTGAGCGAGCCCGCACGCATGAAGGTCCTCCAGGCGATGGGCAAGACCTCCCCCGCCGACGCCGGCGAGCAGCTGGCCAACGTCACCTGCCCGGTACTCGTCGTCCAGGGAACGCACGATCCCGACTGGGCCTCGCCGCTGGCGGAGGGCGAGGCCGTCATCGCCGATCTCCCGGCCGGCCTGGGCAAGCTGGAGATGATCGAGGGTGCCGGGCACTACCCGCACGTCCAGTTCCCCCGGCAGACTCTCACCGCGATCCTGACGTTCCTGGCCGATGTCCGTGCCTAGGGCGGGCCTGCACGCGGACACGATCGCCGCGGCCGGCGCCGCACTGGCCGACGAGATCGGCTTCACCGAACTGACCATGGGCGGGCTGGCGGAACGACTCGGAGTGCGTGCCCCGTCCCTGTACAAGCACATCGCCGGCCAGGACGACCTCATCCGCCGGATCGCAGCCCTCGCCTACGTGGAGATCGCTGACGCCATCGGCACGGCCACCCGGGGCCGCGCGGGACGCGACGCGCTGGCAGCCGCCGCACACGCGCTCCGCGACTTCGTGCTCACCCACCCCGGCCGCTACGCCGCCACCCTCGGGCTGGCTCCGACCGGTCCCGACGACCCGATCGCGATCGCCGCCTCGCGCGGACTCGGCCCCTTCGCAGCCGTCCTGCGGGGATACGACATCTCTCCGGAGAAGATGACCCACGCACTGCGTGCGCTGCGCAGCCTCTTCCACGGCTTCGCGGATCTCCAGGCCGCCGGCGGCTTCCAGTGGTCCACCGACGTCGGCGAGAGCTTCGAGTGGCTCATCGACCTGATCGACCACGGCCTCCGCCACGCCGCGTGACAGATCCGGCCGACGTCAGCCGGAGTGTGTTCGATCGACCCAGCCGTGCGTCAGGGGAAGCCGGCCGGATCGGTGTGCGGCACGCTGTTCGACCACCCACTGTTCGATCTCGTCGACAGACCGGGACACGGGCTCGTCGGTGGTGTCGACGATGTGGGTGCTCCACCGCGGATCGCCTGCGGTCCAGTCGGTCCAGCGGTGCCAGGCCATGTCCGGGGCGCTGCCGTTGGTGATGGCCTCGGGGAGGTGCCGAGGATCCCTGGCGTGTCCGCGATGCCAGGCGGCCCAGCCCAGGAACGCGTCGACCGCCTTCGAGTCCCACCGGCCGGAGTCGCGGTGGGCGAGCCGGGCGCGGCGGATCTCGTCGTCCACATCGACCAGACAGAGCGCGATCCCGTCCACCTCCGGTGCGGAGGGAGCCGCCAGGACCTCGCCCAGTGGGGACTGTCCGGTCAGCAGCAGGTCCAGTCCGCGTTCCTGGTACTCGAGTGCGCGGCGCACCCACAGCTCGGTGTTGCGGTGGCGCCAGTGGGGGTCGGCGTCCCGCGGCACACCGACCTCGTCGAAATCGTGGACGACGACGTCGCGGAGCCGGTCTGCCACGGCAAAAGCGAGTGTGGACTTGCCCGAACAGCTCGACCCCGTCAACTTCAGCAGCACGTCCTCAGGGTTGCACGGTCCCGGCGCTCGGCACACCCGACTTTCCCTTGCCGACGCCACCTGTGTAGCCGAGCCGTCCCCTGGTGACGACGATGACGACGAGGCTCAGCACGCCGAGGCCGAGCACAGGCCCCCAGAGCAGTTCTTCGCCGCCATCGGGGAAGAACTCGGAGAAGGCGACGGTCTGGAAGTTGTTGATCGAGCAGTGCAGCAGCATGACCAGGGGCAGGCTCTGGCGCCCCTTGTTGTAGACCAGGGTGATCAGGAAGCTCATCTCCATGGCCATGACGGCGAACCGGACGAGCGTTTCGGCCGTGACGTCGGGGCCTCCCCAGGGGGTGAGGAACAGCGGCAGGTGCCAGATGATCCACAGGGTGCCGAGGACGAACGTGGCGATCATCGGCTGGTGGCGCTGCTGCAGGCGGCTGAGGGCGAAGTCGCGCCAGCCGGGTTCCTCGGCGAGGCCGGTCGTGAAGAACTGGAGCACCAGCATCGGCACGTAGACGGCCAGCACCATCAGCGAGGGCGCCCGGAAGCCTTCGCCGTCGGTCACCGCCAGCGTGCCGAGCAGGACCGCCACGGGGACGGCCAACAGAGCGAACGCGTACCACGGGACGCCGGCGCGGAACTGGAAGAGCCGCTTGCGCCACCGCCGGAGACCTTCGCGGCCCTCGGTCACGGCGGTGACGGTGAACGCGGCGGTCAGCGGGCCGAGGTACGCGCCGGGCAGGATCGCGGTGAGCTGGTTGCCCATCAACAGGTCCGGGTACCGGAAGTGCAGGACGCCGAACCCGTCCAACGACAGGATGTAGGGCACCCAGGCCAGCCAGCTGATGCCGTTGGCCAGGGTGAAGAACGTGATCAGCGGGTAGCGCTGGACCAGCGCCTGCCAGCCGCTGGAAGCGACGCGGCCGGAGTCCGCGACAGGGATCGAAGTCATGGTCGGAAGACTAGAAATCGATCTTGCGGGAGTCAGTGCAGTCAAGGGCCGTTCTCGGGGTGGAGTCTGCTCTACCGCGCGTCTCGCTTGGTGAACGTGATCACGGTGACCGCGCACGTGATCACGAGCCACGCAGCCATCACCGCACCTCCTTCCCACGCGGAGAGGACGCCAGGCCGGTAGAGGCTCGCCCCCGCGCGGTCCGGGAGGTACTCGGCAACGTCCGTGGCCGCCGCCAGCAGTGGGGACACCACGAACACGAACGTCACCAACGTCGCGACGGCGCCGACGACGCTGCGCAGCAACACGGCGACGGCGAGAGCGAGGAGTCCGATCACGACCAGGTAGACGGTGGTGCCGGGTAGTGCGGTGCCAGACGCCTCGGCGGCCACGATGGACAGTGCGCCGGTGAGCAATGTTGTCGGGGTGGCGACGGCGAGGTAGGCGAGAACCTTTCCGGACAACAACAACGGCCGGTTCGGGACACTCAACAGACTGGTGCGGATCTGGCGTCCGCCGTACTCACCCGCCGCAGTCAGGATGCCGAGCAGGATGAGGCCGAGCTGGCCGTACTCCACCGCGCGGAAGCCCGCTGCCCAAGCCAGACCCGGTGTGGCGAGGACTGTGATCGCAACGGTGGTGTGCACCGCCGGCAGTGTTGCCAGCTTGCGCAGCTCGGCGGCGAAGACGTGACGAAGGGCGTTGCTCACGATGCCTCCCGCTCACGCGTCGCGGCGGGCGAAGACGACCACGCCCACCACCAGGCCGAGCACGGTCCACGCCGTCAGCACAGCTGCTCCCACCAACGGCGGAAGTTGTTCTGTGAACGCGGTTCCGCGTGCGAACAGGTGAATTCCGGCGGCGTCGGGGAGGAACTTCGCCCACGACGTGACCTTGGACAGCAGCAGTGACACGGAAACCAGCGAGCCGTTGACGATGAGCACGATGAGTGGGACGACGCCGCTGCGCGTGATGGTGGTGACAGCGAAGGCGATCAGCGCCATGCAGACGCAGTAGAAGACGGCGCCGGGCAGTCGCCAGCCGAGTTCACCGGCAGCCTGCCACGGCGAACGCCCGAACGGCCCGAGCAGCGCCTGTCCCACGACAAGCCCCGTGAAGATCGTGGCGGACGAAAGCAGCACGGTCACGAGCGTGAGCGCGCCGGCCTTGGCCACGAGCAGCGAGCCCCGCCTGGGGACGCTGGTCAGCGTGGCCAGGATCTGCCTGCCGCCGCCGACGTCGCCGGCGTTGGCGGTGTACTCGCTGCTCATGATGACGACACCGAGCACGATGCCGGCGATCACCGCGAACATCACGGCCTCGAACCCGCCCTCGGCGACGGACCGGTGGCTCAGCAGACTGGTGTCACCCGCGGCGAGACGGGTGCGCACGGAGTTCCCGTTCAGCCCGGCTATCGCCGGTGCTGCGACGAAGCACAGTCCCGCGGCGACGAGCGACGCGCGGAGCGAGACGAGTTTGCGCAGCTCGGCACTCAAGTGTCTCATCGGTCCTCCGTGCCGGTGAGTGCGAAGAAGGCGTCCTCCAGGGACGTGTGCCCCGCACTCACTTCGGCTGTCGTTCCACTGTGGACGATCGCGCCGTTGTTGATCACGACCAGGTCGTCGGCGGTGCTCGCCAACTCGGTCATCAGGTGACTCGACAGCAGCACAGTCCGGCCGTCCGCCGCGCACGACCGCAGAAACTCGCGCAACCAGCGGATGCCACGCGGGTCAAGACCGTTCACCGGCTCGTCCAGCACCAGCACCTCCGGTTCACCCAGCAGTGCGGTGGCCAGCCCCAGTCGCTGGTTCATGCCCAGCGAGAATCCGCCGACCCGCTTGCGGCCGACGTCGCCGAGTCCGACGAGGTCCAGCACCTCCGGCACCCGAGTCCTCGGGATGCCGTTGCTCGCCGCCACCCACGACAGATGCCCGCGCGCGGTCCGCGACGGGTGTGCGCCACTGCCTTCCAGCAACGAACCCACGGTTCGCAGCGGGTTCCGCAACGTCCGGTACGGCTTGCCGCCGATGAGTGCGGTGCCGGAATCGGCCGAGTCGAGACCGAGCAGGATGCGCAGTGTGGACGACTTGCCGGCGCCGTTCGGGCCGAGGAATCCGGTGACGCGCCCGGCTCTCGCGGTGAAGCTGACGTCCCGCACGGCCACCTTCGGGCCGTGCCGCTTGACCAGGTGGGAGACTTCGATCATGTCCCCAGCCTGCGGCCGCACCGCGCGGGAGTGCATCAGCCAAAGGTTGACACCTATCGCCTGAGCGTGTTCACGAACCCCGACTCGTAGGCGAGGATCACCAGCTGGGTGCGGTCACGGACGCCCAGCTTGTCGAAGAGGCGGCTCAGGTACGTCTTCACCGTGGCCCTGCTCAGAAACAACGCGGTGGCGATCTCGTCGTTCGACATTCCTTCCACGACCGCCGCCACCACGTCGTGTTCGCGGTCCGTCAACTCCGCGAAGCGCGCCAAGTCAGGTTCTGCGCGGTGCTGCTTGGCGAACTCCGCGATCACCCTGCCCGTGACCTCGGGTGCCAGCAGCGAATGTCCGTTGTGGACGGTGTGGATCGCGTGCAGGATCTCCTGAGGGCCGGCGTTCTTCAGCAGAAACCCGGAGGCACCTGCGCGCAACGCCTCGTAGACGTACTCGTCGAGGTCGAACGTCGTCAGGATCAGCACCCGCACCGCTGCCGGCGTCGCGCACACCACACGGGTGGCCTCGAGTCCGTCCAGCACAGGCATCCGGACGTCCATCAGCACCACGTCGGGGCACAGGCGGTGCACGGCGCTGATCGCTTCCGCGCCGTCACGCGCCTCACCGACCAGCACGAGCGATCCGTCGGAGGCGACCAGCTCGCACAACGAACCACGCAGCACCTCGTCGTCCTCGGCGACGAGGACCCTGATCCGCCCGCTCACTCGCCCGGCTCCGGCAGCACCGCGCGCAACGTGAATCCGCCCTGCGGACGTGAACCGAACGTCAGCTCTCCACCGAGTGATTCCACCCGCTCCCGCAGCCCGATCAGCCCGAACCCCTTCTCGTGGTGGCGTGTCTCGACCAGTGTTCCACCATCGTCGGTGACCTCGACGATCACCGTGCCGTCCAGCGCGTCGACGGTCACCTCGCAACGACAGCCCGGGGCGTGCCGGGCCGCGTTCGTCAGCCCCTCCTGCACGATCCGGTACACCGCCAGCCCTGTGCCGGCCGGCAAGCCGTCCGCGCCGCGCACGGTGAGAGCCACCTCGATGCCGGCGGCGCGCATCCGCTGGGTCAGGGCGGAGAGGTCCTTCACTCCCGGCTGTGGCCGCCGTTCGGCAGGCGTTCCGGCGTCTCTGACCGTGCCG
Source organism: Lentzea rhizosphaerae (assembly GCF_042649515.1). Classification (NCBI taxonomy): domain Bacteria; kingdom Bacillati; phylum Actinomycetota; class Actinomycetes; order Pseudonocardiales; family Pseudonocardiaceae; genus Lentzea; species Lentzea rhizosphaerae. Next base: position 22,904 of record NZ_JBHRZI010000008.1, read on the forward strand.
AGCACCGCACGCAGATCGGCCATCGCGTCCTTGCTCGCCCGCTCGATGCGAGTCAGCCGGTTCCGCAGCTTCTCGGCGTCACCTGCGTCGACGTGGGCTGACACCCCGGCGGTCACCGCGATCGTGCCGAGCGAATGTGAGACGACGTCGTGCACCTCCCGCGCCACCCGCAACCGTTCCTCCAGCACCGCACGAGCGCCCTCGGCCCGTCCGGCGTGCGCGGCCTCCTGGCGCTCCCGCCGGACCGCCTCACCGAGCCGCCAGGTGCCGGCCAGGACGAGCAGGCTCACGATGACGTACCGCAGGACGTCCTGCCGCTCGGTGACCCCGACCGACAGCATTGCGACCACTGTCAATCCGAGTGCCACCGACATGGCCCGCGACATCCTGGAACTGCCGTGCGCGACCGCCACCGGGTACAGCGTCCACGCCGCGGCCACGAACGGATCCCAGGCCACGCCGAGAAGTGCCCCCGCGAGGGTCGTCGCCGCGACAGTTCCGAACGCCACGACCGGCCACCGCGATCGGAGCAGCACCCCGGCAACGACCAACACGGCCAAGGCACTCGGCGGCGTGCCGCGAGGCAGCCAGAACACCAGTACACAGAGTCCCGCGACTCCCGCGTCGACCAGCAGCCTGGAGAACACCACCCGACCGAGCTTACGGAGCGACGGATGTGCCGGGGGCATCACAGTCGCAGACGTGGACTGCGACTGTGACTGTGATGCCCCCTCAGGCCCTACTTCACCGCGTAGGCCCTGGTGATCGTCTCCGTCACCGAGTTGCCCAGCACGTCGGTGGCTGTCGCGCGCAACGACGCGAAGCCCGCCGGTCCCGCGGGAATCTCCAGCTTCCCGCCGGCGACCTCGACGCGGCGCCACGTGACGCCGTCGTCGAAGGAAACCTCCACGCCGATCGACCGCACACGCGCGGCCTGTGCACCGGGCTGATGTGCGATGGACACCGTGCCGCTCACCGCACCGTGCGCGGTGTTGCGATCGTCGAGGTTCAGCGCGTACCTGATGTCGAGCAACGGCAACGCCGTCCGCTCATCGGTGCCGGACCGCGAGTGGAACCTCCACTCCGAGCGCACCGCGGGAGACAGTGCCGGGTCGAGGTTTCCGAGCGGCCGCTTGGCCTCGGCGGTGAGGGTGAACCACCCCGGACCGGAAGGCACCTCGTACGTTCCGAGCGCGGGCCGGTCTCCGCGGGCGATCTCCTTGCCGTTCCGCGACAACACGGTCGTCCCGGTGTGCAACGGGGTGAAGAAGCTGGCCGTGGCGGGATCGCTGTCGGAGAACATCGGGATCGTCAGGCTGATCCGGTCGCGCGTGCGGTACGCCCACGGCAGCGGTTTGCCGTCCTGCCGCGAGATCGGCGGCGTGGTCAGCTCCGGCCCGAACGGCGCGGCGAAGACGCGGGAGGTCCGCTTCTCCCCCGCCTCGAGCTGCACCGGCAACGTGATCTCCGCGTGCAACTGGTCCTCGTTGTCCAGGTGTGCGCCGGTGTCGGCCAACTGCACCCCGACACCGGGTGTGACGTAGTCCGTGCGGCGCTGCGGCCACTTCGACTCCACCTCTGCCCCTGCACGCATCAGCCCGAGACTCCACGACGCGAAACCGAATCGGTACGTCCTCGGTGGCATGGTGTCGATCAGCCTGCGTTCGATCCGGCCGAGGCCCGCCCTGGCGAACTCGAAGTCGTACCCGCCGGGCAGACCGCCCTTGACCTCCTTGCCGAGGAAGTACGACACCGGGCTGTTCGCCCGCACTGACAACGTGGCCTGCACGGTCCGTTGCGCCATCAGGTCCTGCACGCGGCGCAGATCCGCCGCGTTGTAGACGAGGCCGGTCGGCAACGCGGGTTCGGCGTCCGGGTCCGAGTCGCTGCTGGGCATGAAGAAGGAGAGCACCGCACGCGCGCCCTTCTGCTTCAGCAGCTTCACGCCGTCCATCAGCTGCTCACCCGGCGGGTACACCGGGTCGTCCCAGTTCTTCGGTGTGATCACCGCGATCGCGCCGGAAACGTCACCGGCGGCCTCGATCGACGCCCGGTCCGCCTCACCGACGCCGACCAGCCGGCCGGTGTGCGTGCCCGTGAAGTCGTTGGTCCACGGGAAGTACGTGTCCCCGAGCTCGAAGCCTCCGGTCCCGTTCACCGTCGTCAGCGCCCACGGGTGGTTCCAGTAGCTGAGGCTCGTCAACGTCAGGCCGGGCATCCGAGGGCCCGCGACGCTGTACAACCGGGCGCCTTCCCTGGGCACACCACCGCGCAGGATGCCCGCGAACTCCATCGGCCCGGACTCGTCGGGGTCGGACATGAGCCCGATCCCGCCGCCGAGTTGCGGCCGCGCGTCCGGGTCGTCCACGCCGACCGTGATCGGCTTTCCCGCTGCGGTGTTCACGTCGACGTTGGTGTCCTTGGAGATCTCCACGCGCTGGGCGAACATCGTGTCGTTGCCTGCGGTGTCCACGATGAGCCCGAAGACCCGGTACGGGCCGTTCGCCACGGTGAGGGTCACCAAGTCCGTGGAGGCGGAGGTGAAGTCCGCGTACGCCTGGCCGGTGCGTTCGTTCTGCGCGATGACCAGCGCCTGGAACGTCTCGCCGGACCTCGGGGGGACCTTCACGGTCAACGTCCGCCGCTCGCCGTTGAACTGGCCGGTCACCGGAGTGTTCAGCACCACGTCGCCGCCACGCGCCCGCAGCACTCCGGTGACATCGCCCGCCGGTTGCGCGGACGGACGCGCGGTCACGGTGACCGCCGCCGAACCACCCGCCGGAACGGTCACCGACTTCGGCACCGAAAGGACGCCCTCGCGGTCGACCTCCAGGTCCAGCGCGAGAGTGACCGGAGTGCTCCCGGAGTTGACGTAGGTGATCTTGCGGGTCGACTCGGCCGTGCCCCACACCGCGCCGAACCCGGCCACGCCCTCGGCACGCACCTGTTGCGCGACACCGCGGGCGATGTCGAGCCTGCCCGCGCCCTGGGCCAGCGTGGAGATGCCCGGCAGTCGCTGGGACGACCCGATCAGGGCGCTCTTGATCTGCTCGCCGGTCCAGTCGGGGTGTTGCTGAGCGAGGATCGCGGCGGCACCGGCGACGTGCGGGGACGCCATCGAGGTACCGGAGATCTGCGCGTACCAGTCGCCGGCCGCGTACTCGGGGAGCGTCCCGGCCGCCCGCGCGGCGACGATGTCCGTGCCCGGCGCGGCGATCTCCGGCTTCAGCCCGAAGTCACCCCGCCTCGGTCCCTGGCTGGAGGTCGCGTTCAGCTCGTCCCGCTTGGTCACGTTGGCCACGGTGAGCGCCCTGTCCGCGGCAGCCGGCGAGCTCACGGACTCACGAGCGCCGTTGTTCCCCGCCGCGACGACGAACAGCGCGCCACTGGACTCGGAGAGCTGGTTCACCGCTTGGGACATCAGATCCGTGCCGTCGGTGACGCTGCCGCCGATGCTCATGTTGATCACGTCGGCGCCCTGCTCGACGGCCCACCGCATGCCGCTGAGGATCCAGTCCTCCCTGCCGCCGTACTGGCCGAGCACCTTGCCGACCAACAGCCGGGCGCCGGGTGCGACGCCCTGGTAACGCCCCTGCGACGCCACGCCGCTGCCCGCGATCGTGCCGGCCACGTGGGTGCCGTGCCCGTCCGTGTCCTGCACGCCCTCACCGGTGAAGTCCGCGGACGAGTCCACAACGGACTTCAGATCCGGGTGTTCCCGGTCGTACCCGCTGTCCAGCACCGCGACCTTCACACCGTCGCCGCGGAACCCGGCCTGCCACGCCTTCGGAGCGCCGATCTGCCTCACGCTCCCGTCGAGCACGGGCCGGACACGGCCGTTGAGCCAGATCTTCTCCTGAGCAGCCGCCACACTGACCGAGCCGCGCTCACGCCAGCGTTGCGCCGCCTCGGCCTTCGGGATGTAGACCGCCGTGACGCCCGTGGTCAGGGCTCGCGCGCCGGAGTTCGTCACGATCGTCGGCACGGTGGACTCGTGCCGGTCGTCGTAGTCCTGCTGGACGAGCCCGGTCACGTCGAACAGCCGCTGGTCCAGCTTGCCTGCCTCGAGGTCCGCGACGGCGTCCTCGGGCACCACGTGGTCGTGGCCGTCGAGCCGGTAACGCCAGGCGCGCAGTCGCTCCCGGCCTTTCGCCATCCGCACGGACGAGACCCGGTCGCCCGCCACGACCACCTGGTCACCTGTGATCAGCGTGACGACTCCAGGCGTGGCCGCGGCTTGCGGCGCACCTGCGCTCGCCGTCGCCGGCGTCGCCACCACGACGGAGAGCAGGAGCGCGGCCACCAACGCCGCGCTTCGTTTTCTGTACATGCGCATCCTTCGAGCGGGACCGATGAGTCCCCGAACGTAGGGGTGCGCGCCGCGCCTTGTCTGCGATCTTCATGACCTCTTCACAACCGGGATTTTCGCCGCACACAACGAAACCGAGTCAGGCACCGCTTCTGGCCATCACTCGCCGCGCGATGGCGAGGGCGAAGCGCCGCGGCATCAGCTTGCCGAACAAGGAGGTGATCAGCTTGTTGGTGCAGCCGTCGACGACGGACGGTCGATTGCCTGACAGGGCGCGGAACACCGTGCTGGCAACGGCTTCAGCGGTCCGTGTGCCGTGACTGTTCATCGGCGTCTTCGTGGGACCGGGGCTGACTTCCACCACCCGGACTCCAGTACCACGGGTCTCGGCCCACAGCGCCTGGGTGAACGAGAGGACGTACGCCTTGGTCGCCGCGTACACCGCCAGGTAGGGCGCGGGTGTGTACGCCCCGGTGCTCGCGATGTTGACGACAGCTCCGTGTCCACGGGCGACCATCGCGGGCATGAGGAGAGCGGTGAGCTCGGTCAACGCGGTGACGTTGACGTCGATCACAGACCGGAACCGGGCAGGGTCACCGTCGAGCACCGGCCCTCGCGTGCTGACACCGGCGTTGTTGACCAGCACCTCCACCTCGATACCCAGGTCGGCCAACGTCTTCGCCAGCCGCGTCGGCGCGTCCGCGGTGGCGAGATCGAGCGGGACGGCGTGCACGGTCACTCCGTGGCGCCGGCTCAGCCGCGCGGCCTCTTCCTCGAGCTTGCCGGCATTGCGGGCGACCAGGACGAGGTGCACACCGTGAGCGGCCAGCCGTTCGGCGACAGCCGCCCCGATGCCGCTGGAGGCACCGGTGACGACGGCGAACCTGTCGCGCATCTGCACTGCTGTGATCATGACATCGACGCTAAACCTTGACGTCCACGTCAAGGTCAAGGTGAACTGACGCGTGCGCATCGGGGAGTTGAGCAAGGCGACCGGCGTCAGCAGCCGGGCACTGCGCTACTACGAACAACAGGGCCTGCTGCGCAGCGAGCGCCGGCCCAACGGGTACCGCGAGTACGCTCCCGAGTCGATCAAGATCGTCGCGTTCATCCAGGACCTGTTCCAGGCCGGCCTGTCCTCCGACGTGGTCCGCGAAATCCTGCCGTGCGCCCGAGACGAGCACCCGCCCGGCGACTGCGCCGAACTCCTGACGCGCGTCCGGCAGGTCCGTGACGAACTCGTGCGACAGGAGCAGCACATCGCCGAGCGTCGCCGGCGACTGGACACCTATCTCACCGAGGGCTACGAGGCGCCAAGACGCGGCATCACTTGACCCGTGCGGAAACCTCGTCCAGTGCGGTCGTCTCGTCCGCGGTGAGCTCGAACTCCGCCGACGCCATCAACGCCGGGAGTTGTTCAACGGTACGTGCGCTCGCGATCGGGGCGACGACACCTGGGCGCCCGCGCAACCAGGCGATCGCCACAGTCGACATCTCCACTCCCCTGGCGGAAGCGATGTCCTCGACCGCCTCGACCACAGCGAGCCCCGCCTCGGTGAAGTACCGGCCGGCGACAACGCGACGGACGATCTCGCCGAACTCCTGCCTGTTCCTGCGGTTCTTGCCGGTGAGGAACGCGCCGATCAGCTGGAAGTACGGCAGCGCCTTGCGATGAGCGCCGACCTGGCGGTACTTGCCGGTGAGGAAACCGCTTGCCAGCGCGAAGTACGGCACCGCCACCATTCCCTCCTCAGCCAGCACGGGAGCGATCTCGCGCTCGTAGCGGTGACGCGTCACGAGGTTGTAGTCCGGCTGCACGACCGTCGGCGGCTCGTACCCCTCACGACGTGCGATGTCGAGCCACTCCTTGATCCTCGGAGCGGTGTAGTTCGACAAACCGATCACACGAATCTTGCCCGCCTTGTGCAGCGCGTCGAAGGCACCGGCGGTCTCGGCAAGTGGCGTCTTGGGGTCGTCGAAGTGCGCGTAGTAGACATCGACGTGATCGGTCCCCAACCGGACCAGCGATGCCTCCAGGGCCGCCTTGACGTTGCCGGCGGCCAGACCCTTGAACGCGGGGTGCTGACTCACCTTGGTACCGAGGACCAGGCTGTCGCGATTCCCGCGGGCAGCCAGCCACGAACCGATGATCGTCTCCGACTCACCACCGGAGTTGCCCGGCACGGCCGCGGTGTAGCTGTCCGCGGTGTCGACGAAGTTCCCACCGCCCGCGACGAACGCGTCCAACACCCGGTGCGACCCCTTCTCGTCACTGGTCCAGCCGAACGTGTTCCCACCGAGCACCAGCGGGAACACTTCGACGCCGGAGCGGCCGAGCCGTGCCATTGAAGATCCTTCCGTTGGGAACATAGGGAATCGGGCGTCCCCGAAGAACTTCTTGACCTTGACGCCAACGTCATACCTTAACGTTCGAGGCATGACGTCCGCGCCCTCGAGAAGAAGTGCCTCGGCTGCCCGATGACCGCAATAGCGGCAGTCCACGGCGTCCTTCCCCCGCACAGCTACCCGCAGGCCCAGATCACCGACCAGCTGACGCGGGTGTTCCAGCCCGACACGGCATCGCGTGCCCTTCTGAACCGCTTCCACGCCAGCACGCGGGTCGTCACCCGGCACCTGGCTCTACCGATCGAGGAGTACGTCGACCTCGACGGCTTCACCGCGGCCAACGACGCCTTCCTGGCCGCGGCGGTGGACCTCGGTTGTGACGCCGTGCTCGGTGCTCTGTCCGCGGCCGGGCTCGAGCCGGCCGACGTGGACGTCGTGATGTCCACGACCACCACCGGAATCGCGGTGCCTTCCCTCGACGCCCGCATCGCGACCCGGATCGGGATGCGGGCCGACGTCAAACGGGTACCGCTCCTCGGGCTCGGCTGCGTCGGCGGCGCGGCCGGGGTGGCCCGCCTGCACGACATCCTCCTCGGCACACCGAGTTCCGTGGCGGTGCTGGTGGCCGTCGAGCTGTGCTCGCTCACCTTGCAGCGCCAGGACCTCAGCGCCGCCAACATGATCGCGTCCGGCCTGTTCGGCGACGGTGCCGCCGCCGTGGTGGCGGTCGGCGTGGATCACCCCCTCGCCGCGACAGGTCCCCGCGTCGTCGGCACCGCGAGCCACCTGTACCCGGATTCCGAGCGGGCGATGGGCTTCGACGTCGGCACCACGGGCTTGCGAATGGTCCTCGGCGCGGAAGTGCCCGGCCTCGTGCGCGCGCACCTGGCCGGCGACGTGCGCAACCTCCTGGCACCGCACGCGTTGGCGATCGACGACATCTCCCACTGGATCTGCCACACCGGCGGGCCGAAGGTGATCGACGCCGTCCAGGCGGCGCTCGGCCTGGACCACGGCCACCTCACGATGACGTGGAACTCGCTCAACCGGGTCGGCAACCTGTCGTCGGCCTCCGTGCTGCACGTGTTCGCCGACACGCTCGCCCAACGACCCCCGGCTGCCGGGGACTGGGGTGTGCTGATGGCGATGGGACCCGGCTTCTGCTCGGAACTGGTGCTGCTGAGGTGGTGAGGCCAGCTGTCAGCACTAGCGTCCTGCCAACAGTCCTGTCGGTTACTGCTCCTGTTTGGCGCGAAAAGCACGTTCTGGCCATCTATCGGCCCCAATGTCACGTTCGCGCCAAACAGGCCTGGGGAGCGAACGTGACGTTCGGGCGATCTAGCGGCCCGAACGTGCTTTTCGCGCCAAAACCGGGGCAGCGGCGGTGCGGACAGGAGTTTGGCCTGGTGCTTAGCGGTCGAGCAGTTCCAGGAACCGCTCGAGCATCATGCTCTGGTACTCCTCCTGGCTCCACCCGCAGTCCCGCACCAGCAACGTGTAGGCGCTGTGCTGCGCGGTGACCCAGCACAGGTCGACCGTGCGGTCGACGTCGTCGGGAAGCCGGCAGAGTCCCCACTCCACCAGACGGTGGATCAGGCGGCGGCCTTCCTCCCGCATGTCCTCGATCCTCTTGCGATAGGCGACCGCGAGCGCCGGTTCGGTGTTCGCGCCCTCCACGAAGGCCGACCACATGCCGGCGCTGCGCCGGTTCGCGTCCGTCAGCGTCGCGGAGACGAGTGCGAGAGCGTCGGCGAGCGTTCCGCCCGGCGGCGGCGTGGCGAGTTCCGGGCGTGCGTACAGAGCCGTGCCGTCGGTCGTTCCGCTCAACGTGATCTCCAGCGCACGGAGGAACACGTCGGACTTGCCCCCCAACGTGTAGATCGTGTCCATGGAGACACCGGCGACGGTGGCGAGCTGGCGCATCGACGTCGCCGCATACCCCTGTTCGGAGAAGAGGGGTATCGCGGCCAGGCAGATCTGGACTTTCGTCTGCTCAGCCCGGTTCTCCCGCGACGGTGAGCGATAGGTGCGGGCCACATCTCTCCTTTCGCCCCTTACGAGATAGTCTAAGGCGAAATTGACCGGAACATCGTTCTGCCGAATTCAGGAGAGAGCAACTCGTGAGTCGTGTTGTCGTGGCCGCCAGTCCGCTGGCGGGCCACACGTTCCCGATGATCCAGATCGCCGGCGAGCTCGTCACCGCCGGACATGACGTCACCTTCGTCGGTGGTGAGCGGTTCGCCGACCACGTCGCGCAGGTGGGCGCCACCCTCCGGCCCCTGACCGGGAAGGCCGCCTACGACGACCGCCGGATGGCCGAGTTCTTCCCGGAGCGGTTCACGCTCTCCCCCGGCCCCGAGATGCTCACCTGGGACATCTCCCACGTCTTCGGCGACGCCATCCCCGACCAGCACGCGCTGATCCAGGAGTTGCTGACCGAAGACCCGGACGCGGTGGTCGTCGCCGAGCTGATGTTCCTCGGCGGCCTGCCGTCGCTGCACGGCGCCGGTGTCCGGCCGCGTCGCTGGATCGGCGTCGGCATCTCGCCGCTCTACTACCCCAGTGACGACACCACGCCGTTCGGCCCGGCGCCGGTTGCTCCGGGTACCGAGCAGGTGGAGGCGAACCGCGCGATGAACGCCGGGCTCGCCGCCGCGCTGTCCGGTGCGGCCGAGCACCTGCAGCGAGTGGTCGAAGGCCTGGGCGCAACCGGGTTCACGATGCCGAACTACTTCGCCACGATGTACACCGAGCCGGACGACGTGCTGCAGCTGACCGTGCCGGAGTTCGAGTTCCCCCGCTCCGACCTGCCGGAGAACCTGGTGCGGTTCGTCGGGCCGCTGCCGCCGGTCGCCCCCGAGAGCTGGACCGAACCCGCCTGGTGGCCCGAGCTGGACGGCGACCGCCCGGTCGTCGTGGTGACGCAGGGCACGCTGGCCAACGACGACCTCTCCGAGCTGGTCGAGCCGACGCTGGCCGCGTTCGACGGCGAGGACGTCCTGGTGGTGGCAGCGTTAGGACGCCCGGCCGCCGCCCTGACGTGGCCCGTGCCGGCGAACGCCGTCATCGAGGAGTTCGTGCCGTTCGACCGGTTGCTGCCGCGTGCGGACGTGTTCGTCACCAACGGCGGCTACGGCGCCACGCAGCAGGCGCTCGCCGCGGGCGTTCCGGTCGTGGTGGCGGGCCAGACCGAGGACAAACCCGCGATCGCCGCGCGGGTCGGACTGCTCGGCCTCGGCATCGACCTGCGAACCCAGCGTCCGAAGCCGGAGGAGGTGGCAGGCGCCGTCCGGCAGATCCTGACGACACCGTCCTATCGGGACAGGGTCGCCGAACTGTCACGGGCGTACGAGAAGGTCGACGGTCTGCGGCTGATCACGGACGTCGTCGCGGAAGCGTTCCGGAAGTGAGACGCGGCGGGCGAGGCCACACGGTCTCGCCCGCCGCACAGCGTTCGCTGCACGGTTCAGCACTGCTGCTCCCACTCGATTTTCTCCCAGCGCCTGGCGGCGATGTCCTCGCGGGTTCCCACGGCCAGGTTCAACGTGAACAGGGTCTCGTCGACGCCGTTTCCCGCGATCTGGATCAGCAGCACGAGCCCGTCCTGATCGGGCGGCACCTGCCATTGCCTCGAGAACCCACCGATCTGCGCGACAGCGTGAGGTGCAGGTCCACTGTGGACGCTGTTCACGACCGCCTCCACGAAGCCTTCCAGAACCTCGTCGCGGTCCGGTGCGCTGTCGCCGAACGCCCTCGTCGCAGGGGCGCAGTCCCAGTCGTGGTCGATGGTCAACCCGGCCACCGCGTACAACGAGTGCGGTTCGTGGGGAACGATTTCCTGGTCGTCCATGCCTTCCGGTGGAACACGCTCTGTCGTGGGAACCCCCGCGGGAACGTGAAGCACCGCGGAGCGCTCGGGTTCGTACCGGAAGCTGGTGAAGAACACCAGACGCCCGTCCGGCGGCAGGGCGATGTCCAGACAGCCGCCGGGCAGGGACGCGCAGTCCACGGCCAACGCGAACGGTCCGGCCCCGGCCGGCCACTCGACGCCCTCCGGCAGCGAAGGCAGTCCACCTGTTCGCCCGGCAGGACGACCAGGCGACTCGACGCCGCCCGGCAGGTCCTCGTGCCGCACCAGGAGAACAGAAGGACGCAGCAGCCCGCTCAACTCCTGCGCCACGTCCAGAGGAACTCCGTGTCGCTCGGCCAGTCCTGCGATGACGCGCTCACCGACGAAGGTCACTGCGTGATCCTGCCAGTTGCGCGATCACGCGTTCACGTCTTCCCGGAACTCGCACACGAACTTCTGTCCACTTGGGACCGGCCCGATCTCGAGGCGATTCCCGCCGACAAGCTGTCGCACGGGCCCGATGCGAACCTGTTCTTGTTATCGCTAACAGCGATGCTGCCGAACAGGCAGCAGCGGATCCACTCAGACCGTTCGAGGCCGAATACCACCAGTCGGCGGAGGCCCGACCACCGAAAGATGCAACTTTCCGGAAAGAAGGTCTTGAGCTGCACGTACGGCCGCTGTTAGCGTTCACACCCCCTCGACCCCCACGATGGAGTGGACCGATGAACACTGCTGTTCCGAGGCGGTTCGTCCGCAGACTGGCTGTGGTCGCGTTGGCGGTCGCCACCGCATTCGCAGGCCTGGTGGTGGTGCCCGCGGCGCACGCGTCGCCGGCCGTGCAGTTCACGAACTCGTTGGCGGAGCAGCGGGCGGACCCGCACGTCTTCAAGCACACCGACGGCTTCTACTACTTCACCGCGACGGTGCCGGAGTACGACCGGATCGTGCTGCGCCGCGCCACCACGATCCAGGGGCTGGCGAGCGCGCCCGAGACGGTGATCTGGCGCAAGCACGCCACCGGGGAGATGGGCGCGCACATCTGGGCGCCGGAGATCCACTTCATCAACGGCAAGTGGTACGTCTACTTCACCGCCGGGCGGTCCGACGACAAGTGGCGCATCCGCATGTACGTGCTGGAGACCGCCGACCCCAACCCGCTCACCGGCACCTGGGTGGAGCGCGGGCGGATCGTCACGCCGTGGGACACGTTCTCGCTCGACGAGACCACGTTCGTGGCGAACGGCGTCCGGTACCTGAGCTGGGCGCAGGCCGAGCCCGGCGGCGACTCCAGCATCTACCTCGCGCGGATGGGCGCCGACCCGTGGACGATCACCGGGACGGTCACGAAGCTGACCTCGCCGACGTTGGCCTGGGAAACCCGCAGGAACAGGGTCAACGAGGGACCGGCGGTGATCCAGCGCGACGGCCGGATCTTCCTGACCTACTCCGCCAGCGCCACCGACGCGAACTACTGCCTCGGCATGCTTTCCGCGTCGTCGACGGCCGACCTGCTCAACCCGTCGTCGTGGACCAAGAGTCAGAACCCGGTGTTCGCCAGCAACTCCGCGACGAGCCAGTACGGCCCCGGCCACAACTCGTTCACGGTGTCCGAGGACGGGCAGAGCGACATCCTCGTCTACCACGACCGCAGCTACCGCGACATCGTCGGCGATCCACTCCTCAACCCCGACCGCCGCACCCGCGTGCAGAAGATCTACTGGAACGCCGACGGCACACCGAACTTCGGCATCCCGGTCGCCGACGGCGTCACCCCGGTGCGGCTCAAGTCGTACAACTTCCCGGACCGGTTCGTGCGGCACTGGGAGTACCGGGCCAGGGTCGAGGCCGGTGTCAACCCGTTGGCGGACTCGCAGTTCCGGATCGTGACCGGCCTCAACGGCTCCGGCACGGTGTCGCTGGAGTCGACCAACTTCCCTGGCTACTACCTGCGGCACCGCAACTACGAGTTCTGGGTCGAGCGCAACGACGGCAGCGCGCTGTTCCGCAACGACGCCAGCTTCTTCCAGCGCGCGGGTCTGGCCGACAGTTCGGCGGTGTCGTTCGAGTCGCAGAACTTCCCCGGCCGCTACCTGCGCCACAACGGCACCACCGTCAACCTGACCACCGCGACCGACGCGGTCGCCCGCGCCGACTCCACGTTCGTCCTGGAGTGACGCTTCACCTGTCGTAGCCGAACCTCGGTGGCCGGGCGGTGGTCAGCCCGGCCACCGCCCGGCCACCGCCGCTCCACTCGACCGTGGAGCCGATCGCGCCTGTCCCCGTGTCGTGCAACGCGGCCGTGCGAGCCCGCACGAGTCCGAACCCTGTGGCACCCCGGAGTGATCATGATGTCTTCCCGGCCCCGTCCAGCCTCGCGGCGTCTGCTGTCGCTCGTCGCGAGCTTCTTCCTGGCGCTGTCGTCAGTCCTGATCGGCCAGGGTGTCGCGGTCGCGGCGCCCGGCCCGTCGTTCGTCAACCCCGTCGTGCCTCTGCCGAACAGCGCGGACCCCACGCTGGTCACCTACAACGGCGCGTACTACTACGTGGCGACGACGTGGACGTCCGACATCGTGATGCGCAAGTCGACCACGATCGCCGCCCTGCGCAGCGCTCCGGAGCAGCGGGTCTTCACGGCGACCCAGAACGACGGCTGCTGCACGATGTGGGCGCCACACCTGGAGCAGATCAACAACCGTTGGTACATCTACTACTCGGTGCAGCCCAAGGCGGGGTTCGGCGAGCGCCGCACGCACGTCCTGGAGAGCGCGGGCAGTGACCCGTTGGGGCCGTACACCTACCGCGGCATCCTCAACCTGATGCCCAACGGCGGTTGGGCGATCGACGGCGCGGTGCTCAAGCTCAACGGCGCCAACTACTTCCACTTCTCCGCGTTCGGCTCGGACGGCCTGCAGTCGCTGTTCATCGCGCCGATGGACACGCCGTGGTCCGTCTCGGCGTTCGGCACCCGCATCTCCGCGCCCACGCTGGCCTGGGAGCGGCAGGAGGGCAACGTCAACGAGGGGTCGTTCGCGTTGCAGCGCAACGGCCGCACGTTCCTGACGTACTCGGCCAGCGCGTGCTGGGGCCCCAACTACAAGCTGGGCATGCTGGAGTACACGGGCGGCGATCCGCTGGCGGCGAGCTCCTGGTCGAAGTTCCAGAGCCCGATCTTCGAGCGCAACGACGCGAACGGAGTTTTCGGCCCCGGCCACCACTCGTTCTTCACCTCGCCGGACGGCGCCGAGACGTGGATCGCCTACCACGCCAACGACTCGGCGTCGCAGGGCTGCGGCACGACCCGCACCACCCGCGTCCAGAAGATCTCGTGGAACGCCGACGGCACGCCGAACCTGGGCACCCCGGTCTCCACCTCCACCGTGCTGCAAGGCCCCTCGGGTGAGACCGGCGGTCCGGTGGCGCGCGTGCACATCAAGAACCGGCACAGCGCGTTGTGCCTGGACGACTACAACTTCGGTCTCAAGCCCGGCGCCGAGGTCCGGCAGTGGACCTGCAACACCGCGGCCGTGCAGGACTGGTACCTCACGCCGAAGGGCGACGGCTACTACGAGATCTTCAACGGCTACAACGGATTGTGCTTGGACAACAAGGACTTCGCGACCGCACCGGGCTCACCGGTGCAGCAGTACACGTGCAACGGCCTCGCGGTCCAGCAGTGGCGGCTGACCACCACCAACGGCCGCACCACGCTGGTCAACAAGCACAGCGGCCTGTGCCTGGACAACTACAACTGGGGCACCCAGCCCGGCGCCGAGATCCGCCAGTGGACCTGCAACGGCCTGGCCGTCCAGCAGTGGGACCTCGCCTGACGCGGACACGCCGGCACGGATCGCGAGAGGAAACAACCATGGTACGACTCGTTCGGCCGGTACTCTGCTGGCTCGCGGCGGCGATGTTCGCCGCGGGCACCGGTGCCGCCCCGGCGCAGGCCCAGGCGGCCGACGCCGCCTACGTGATGGGGTACTTCAAGGAGTCCCAGAACGGCTCTGGCAACGTCAACGCCGTCCACCTCGCCGTCAGCGACGACGGTCTGGAGTGGACTCCGCTCAACGACAACAACGCCGTCCTCACACCGACCGCGGGCACCAAGGGCATCCGCGACCCGTTCATCACCCGGCTCAACAACGGCACGTGGGTCGTGCTCGCGACCGACATCCCGGTGGGCGGCTCGTTCACCAAGCCCAACCAGAACATCCACGTCTGGACCTCGCCCGATCTGGTGACCTGGTCGGCCGACCGGCTGCTCAACGTCAACTCGACCAACACCACCTCCTTCAGCTGGGCGCCCGCGCTCCACTGGGACCCCTCGCGCAACGCCTACGGCATCACGTTCTCCACTGTCCCCCCAGGCGGCTCGCACGCGGTGATCTCCGTCGCCTACACCACCGATTTCGTCACCGCGACCACGCCGGTCGTGTTCTTCGACCCCGGCACGTCCGTCATCGACTCCCACGTGATCACCAACGTCAACGGGATGAACTACCTGTACTACCGCAACGACGCGACGACCGGGATCATCGGCGCCCGCTCGACGTCGCTGCAGCCGGGCAGCTTCACCCGCTACAGCGGCGCGATCGGCGACAACCGGTGCACCGAGGCGCCGACGCTGGTCAAGTCGCTGACCGCGGACAAGTGGTGGCTGTGGGCCGACACCTACTGCCCCAACGCCAAGTTCGACCTGTGGGAGGGCGACCTCACCGCGGCGACGTGGACCAAGGTCGGCCGCCAGTCCTACACCGCGCCGTTGAACGGCAAGCACAACACGATCCACCCGATCACCGCGGCCGACCGCGACCGCCTGCTCGCCCGCTACGGCGGCACGAGCTGGAACCGGGTCAAGTCGCTCAACTTCCCCGGCCGCTACGTCCGGCACGCGGACTCCGTCGGCCGCATCGACGAGCTGCCGTTCGAGCCGTACCAGGACTCGCAGTGGCGGCTGCGGGCCGGCCTGTCCGACCCGAACGCGGTGTCGTTCGAGTCGGTCAACAAGCCCGGCTACTTCCTGCGGCACCAGGGTTTCGAGGTCAAGCTCATGCAGAACGACGGGACCTCGCTCTTCGCCGCCGACGCCACGTTCACACGGGTCGCCGGCCTCGCTGATGCCACCTGGTCGTCGTTCCGCTCGGTCAACTACCCGACCCGCTACCTGCGGCACTCGGCCTACGTGCTGCGCATCGACGAGATCACGACCGCGACCGGCCGTGCCGACGCGACCTTCCGCGTCGTGTACTGACACCTGCGGACAGGCATCACCACGAGCGCCCGTCAGCGCTGCCGCCGTCCGGTGGCAGCGCTGACGGGCAGTGGGACCAAGCGGAGCCGATTGAGACGCGATCTGGCGTGGAAGCGCTTACATGCTAGCTTCGAGTGAGAGTGAATCACTCGAAACGGAGCAGCCTATGCCGGCTCTTTGGGGTGTCTCGTTCGATGCCGCGGCCATGTCCGGCGTGGTGGTCGAGTTTCTCAAAACCGCCAGATCCTTCGCTGACCAGGGCTATCGCGTTCATCTCGACCTCGGGTACGACATCAAGGCCGACAAAGGAAGATTCTTCGAACCGTACCGGAACGAACGCGTGCCGGACTGGGTCACGCTCGACCGCGTTGACGGAATTGCGCGAATTGCGGGATACGACCAGGAATTCGTTGCGGCGACGTTGGAAGCCGTGCGCCGCGACGATGTGCCCGAGACTGATCGCATCGCCGAAGAACTCGCCGATGCGATCGTGCGCACCTGGGAGGACCGCGGTGTCGCGCTCGTCGTGGTCGAGAACGGCACGTTGCCGGAGAACGTCGCCTACACGAAAGCGCTCTACCTGGCGATCGCCAGGTACGGTGCGGCGCACGATCTCGGCCGCTACGTGCTGTGGCGCGACCACGACCTGATGTGGCAGAGCGAGCCGGCCAAGTACGGCAGCTTTCCTTACCCCGCAACGCCTGCGATGGTGAACTCGCCGCACATCCACTACTTCGCGTTGCACGAGGACGCGAGACGGCGCACGCTGGAGTGGATGCCGCACCTGCGCAACCTCGACCTGCTGCCGAACACCTTCACCGAACCGAGCCGCCCGGGCCGGCCTGATTTCCTCGCCCACCACGGCATCGCGCCGGGCACCAAGATCATCGCCAGGTTCACGAGGATCATCCCGCAGAAGCGTGTCGATCGCGACCTGCACCTGGCGGCCCAGCTGCCGGGCACCTGCCTGTTCATCGCCGGCGACACCGATGAGGATCCGGCCGAGACCAGGAAACTCCGCGCGCTCGCCGAAGAGCTTCGGGTGCCTGTCGTCTTCGGGGGCGTGCTGGAGCCGTGCGAGTCGGCCGGTCCGGGGTTCTCGGTGCGCGACCTGCTGGCGCACGCCGACGTCGTGTCGTTCCTGACGTCGTACGACTACGAGAGTTTCGGCAATCCCATCGGCGAGGCGATCGCGGCCGGCGTGCCGTACATCACGAGCCGTTATTCCTTGTACGACACGGTTTACGCGGGCTACGAGGCGCCGGTGCTCGACATCCTGTCCCACGACCTGCCGACGCCCGAGTTCGTCCGGCAGGTCCACGAACTCATGACGAACGCGGAGAGGAGGGCGGACGTGGTGGCGCACAACAGGCGGGTCGGCACGCACAGCCGCGAGGCCGCGAACGACCTCGTGGGCAGGTTGTTCCCGCCCGCGATGGGGGCCGGCGTCCGGCTCAGCGTGGTGCTGCCGGTGTTCGACGAGGCCGCGAACATCGAGGACGTGCTGCTGTCCCTGCGCGACCAGCAGGACATCGATCCCGGCAGCTACGAGATCGTGCTGGTGGACAACAACTCCACGGACGGCACGGTCGAGATCGCGCGCAGGTTCGCCGAGAGCTCGCCGGTCGCCGTCCACGTGATCAGCGAACGCGAGCAGGGGGTGGCGTGTGCGCGCAGAGCCGGCATGGAGTTCGCGGTGCGCAGAAGCCGCAACCGCAAGGACCCCGGCGAGCGCTTCTACCTCGTGTCGGCCGACGCGGACTGCCGGGTCGACAGCCGTTGGCTCACCGAACTTCTCGCGGTGATGGAGAGGGACAAGGCCGCTATCGGTGTGTGCGACTACTACTACAACGCCGAGCACTTCGTTGGTAGGCCTCGACTTTGGGACGCCATCCAGCGCACGTTGCGGTGCCGCGCGGTGACCTTCTCGTTGTTCGGCGGGTTTCCCGACGGCAAGGGCTTCGCGGTCGAGCGCGAAGCCTACGAGGACGTCGGTGGCATCGAGATCTTCTACCAGCTGCGGAACGGGAGGTTCGTCAACCACCTGTCCGACGACTGGGACTTCGGCATCAGGGTCGCGAGCTCCGGTCACGACATCACCTACGCTCCGCAATCGCGGGTCGAGATCAACCCGCGGCGCGTGAACCACGCGATCGACGAGGTCATCTCCGGCCGCGCGTACGGCAACGACGGCATCATCGTCATGCGGGACATCAGGCCGGAGGCACCGCCGACGACCGTCGACCTCACCGAGGCCGAGGCGCTGCAGGCCTGGGAGTTCTCGATCAAGGACTTCACCCCGAAGAACACGATCCTCCCGGTCCTGCTGACTCCGTCCCTGCTGGACGAGGACGCCGTGGTCGCGTTCTTCGGCGCGGACCTGGCGGCCGGGCTGCGCACGCGGATCGCGGAGATCAAGGCCGAGATGCGCGTCGTCGACTTCCTGCCCATCCACTCCTACAAGACGCCGTCGTACCGGCTGTACCTGGAGTTCCGCGACGAGATCTTCGCGCGGCTGCGCGCCACCGTCGGCGACGACATCGGCTACCCGCCGCCGCTGCCGGAGTGCTTCGACGCGGTGCCGGAGGACAGGTTCGCCGAGTTCGTGAAGTACTACTGCGAGGATCGCGAGTCCGGGGAGGCACACAACTACTTCGGCAACGGAGGCGTGTTCTGATGGACAGTGTTCTGACGCACGAAGAACCGAGGGTGTGGGCGGCTCTGCAGGACCCCGCCAACGCGCACCTGCTCGACTACGTCACCGAGGACCCGTTCGGGGCGCACGTGTTTCCCGGCAACGTCCCCGGCTACGGCGTCGACGACTTCCTCACCGACCTGAGCGACCAGCTCACCGGAACGGCACCGATCCACCTCTGGTCGTACATCCCGACGTGCGCCTACAAGTGCCGCTTCTGCCAATACCCGGTCGTGCTCGTCAAAGGCGGCCGCGCCGAGGAGAAGCTGTCGCAGTGGGTGGACTGGAACATCAGGGAGGCCGAGCTCTGGCTGCGGCGGGTGCCGGAGCTGAAGGACGCCCCGGTCGGTGAGTTCAACGTCTTCGGCGGCACGCCGTCGTTGTTGCCGGAGAAGGACATCCGCCGGCTCCTCGGCTTCTACCGGGAGAACTTCGGGTTCACGGCGGACACGACGATCCGCTTCGAGGGCGATCCGAGCACGTTCACCCCGGCGAAGCTGGAAGCGTTGCGGGAACTGGGCTGCACCAAGCTTTCCAGCGGCGTGCAGTCGTTCGACGACGACGTCCTGCGGGAGTGCGGGCGCGAGCACACGGCGCAGATGTGCGTCGACTTCGTGCGCAACGCCCAGATCGCGGGCTTCGAGTGGGTCAGCATCGACCTGATGTACGGCCTGCTGGACCAGACCGTCGACAGCGTCAAGCGCGATCTCGACGTGGTGCTGGAGAACGAGATCACCGCCGTGGTGTGCACCAAACTGCACCTGAAGTCCTACGCCGAGACCAGGACCGGCGTGGCCGGGGAACAACCCGCACCGTGGCAGCTGCCGCGGTACCGCGAGAAGCTCGTGCGCGACGGGCACTTCTGGCCGTCGCTGCGGCAGCAGTACCGGATGCGCGAGGTGCTGACCGACGGCCTGCGCGCCGCCGGCTACACCGAGCACCCCACGATGTACTTCGCCCGTGACGGCCTCGGCCCGGAGAAGTGGAAGTCCATCATGGTGGACCAGGACAAGCAGGAGGCCGAGGTGGCGATCGGCCTGGGCGGCAGTTCCAGCTGCCGCGCCTCCGAGGCGATCACCGACGTGAACTGGAAGAACTACGCCCAGGCCGTCGAGGCGGGCCGCGTGCCGCTCGGTTCGGCAACCGGATTCGACGCCACCGCACAGGAGGCGAGGGCGGTCAAGATGGCGCTGTCGACCTTGCAGCCGGTGCGTTCGGATCTGCACCGCGCCCGGTACGGCAGGTCGCTGCACGACAGCCCGTGGCGCGAGAAGTTCGGCTCCCTGGCCGAACGCGGTCTCGTCTCGGTCGACCCCGGCGGAGTCTCGCTGACCGAGGACGGCGAGGTCCTGGTGGAAGCGATCATCAACACGGAACTCTGACACCATGACCCGCACACTGCTCGCGGTGCACGCCCATCCCGACGACGAGTCGACGTCCACCGGCGGCATCCTGGCCCACTACGCCGCGCTCGGCACCCGAATCGTCCTCGTGACCTGCACGAACGGCGAGCTCGGCGACGCACCGGACGGCGCCAAGCCGTTCACCCCCATCCACGACCCCGCACGGGTCGCGTCGCACCGGCTAGGCGAGCTGCAGGCAGCGTGCCGCGTCCTCGGCGTGACAGACGTCGAACTGCTCGGGTACCACGACTCGGGCATCGCGGCGTGGGAGAAGCCGCGCGGCGCCTTCGTGGACGTACCGGTGTCCGTGTCCGCCGATCGGGTGGCACGGCTGATCGAGCACTACGAGCCGCAGGTAGTGGTGACCTACGACGCCGAGAACACGGCGCAGCACCGGGACCACCTGCACGCCGCACGGGTCGCTTCGGCGGCGTTCGACCTGTCCGGAGTGGCGGCCAAGCTCTACTTCAAGGCACACGGCCGGGCGTACTGGGAACGCGTGATCCGGGTAGCCGCCTCGGTCGGAATCCACCGGGACGCGCCCACCGGACTCGATGACGTCGACCGGCGCATCACCACCAGCATCGACACCCGCGCGGTCGTCGACCGGAAGCGCGCCGCGCTGCACTGCCACGCCTCCCAGCTCGACACTTCGATCGCGGGCAGGCTGCCACCAGTGGAGTTCGCCGAGGCTTTCGGCGTCGAGGACTACATCCGGGCACGGGACACCACTGGGTCACCTGTCCCGGAAACCGACCTCTTCGCGGGGCTCGGGTAGCACGGGGCGACACGCTGACCGCAGGTGAGGAATCAGGCGTCGATGATCACGCGCCACGCGGAAACCCAATCCGACCAGGAAGCCGACGAGTTCGTACAACTCCGGCGGCAGCGGCGTGACCCGGTGCTCGTCCTGTCCTTCGCGGTCTTCTCGACCACCCTCGGGACAGGAGCGGGCGCCGTGTAGCCGACCGCACACCCGAGTCGAGCAGGTAGGCATGCGCCATCTCGGTGATCCGCTCCCGGAAGAACACCGCGGCCTCGTCCACCGTCCGCTGCTCGAACGGCACTTCGTCGCGCAGGGCTGCCCACTCACCGGCAGTGGTCCAGTCGCTCATGCCGTCGATGAGGAGACGCACTTTCCAGCCGCCGTACCGGCGGTTGATGTCGAGGTGCGCGTGGACGCTGCTGTTGGGCGTCGGGCAACTGCTTTGACCCGCAGTTCAGCGGCCCTGAACGAGCGCGTACGACGATCACGGCGCAGGTGAGTACTTGGTACCTCTGGGAGTAAGCGCCATGACTCATCTGTCAGCTCCGAACGCACGCTCATGGCTCCCCTCGACCGCGCGGCACGCAGCTCCGGCCTTGTCGAGTTGGGGACAGTCGAGCCGGAACCCGCTGGATATGATCCGGACGTGCTCAGGACTCGTCTTGATCTCGACCGGATCCAGGCTGCCCGCCGTGTGATCGACCCCGTGTACCTGAACACCCCGATGTACCGGTGCGATGCGCTGGGACGCCGGCTCGGCTGCACCGTGAGCATCAAGCTGGAAACGGCGAACCCCGTGCGCAGCTTCAAGGGCAGGGGCACCGAGCTCGTCACCGGCCTGCTGGCCGAGCAGGGCCGGACTGCCGTGGTGTGCGCCAGCGCCGGCAATCTCGGTCAGGCGCTTGCGTGGTCAGGTCGCCGTCGTGGCCTCGACGTGACGGTGGTGGCGTCTGTGCGGGCACCTGTCGCCAAGCTCGATCGGATCCGCGCGCTGGGCGCGGAACTGGAGCTGGTGGACGGCGACATCGAACTGGCCCGCGAGCGAGCGGTGCGGATCGCGCAGGAGCGCGGCATCCGGCTGCTCGAGGACAGCCTCGACATCGAGACCTGTGAGGGCGCGGCGACGATCGGCCTCGAGCTGACGAGCGGGGAAACCACGTTCGACGCTGTTCTGACAGCTCTGGGTGGCGGTGCGATGGCCACCGGCGTGGGCTACGTCGTGAAGACCTTGGCACCTGGCGCCGAGGTGATCTGCGTGCAGCCCACGGGCGCGCCGGCGTTGACCCGCTCCTGGCACGAACGCCGCGTCATCACCACCGAATCGGCCGACACCATCGCCGACGGTGTCGCCGGACGGTTCCCCATCCCCGAGGTCCTGGACGACCTCCTCGCGGTGGCCGACGACGCCGTCCTCGTCCGCGAGTCCTCGATCATCACCGGCATGCAGCTGCTGCTGGAGCACACAGGCCTGATCGTCGAACCCTCAGCCGCACTCGGCGTCGCTGCCGTCCTGGAAGACCGCGACCGTTTCGCCGGCCGTCACATCGTCACCGTGATCTGCGGCAGCAACGTCGACCTCGATGCCTATCACCGCTGGGTTCGTCGATAGCTGCACCGACGCACCTACATGCCGAACAGCGGACGTTCTGGGCGCAGCGCGCCAACACCGACGCACTTGCCGCGCGGTCTGCGAGCACCCTCGTGATCAGCTCAGCCGCTCTGCGCGTGGTCTCGTTCGCTCGCCTCAGCCAGGTCGGGAAGTCCGGCAGCGAACGCGATGAGGCGACGTTGATGGTGCTCGACGGGGGCGGTGGAGAGCAGGTCCGTGATGCGCCGCTGCTGCGTGGCGGTCGGCCGCGAGTACATCGGCAGGTCGCGCTGACGGCCCATGCCGGCCAGCCGCGCGTCGGAGTCGTGGAGGAGCTCGAGATCAGCGATGACTGCTTCCCACCCGCCGCGGCGGCGGTGGATCCACCAGGCCCGCCGGCGAAGTTCCGGGTCCTCGGCCGCCTTGAGCGGGGCCAGTTCGGTGAGGGTCCACATCCCAGGGCTGCCGATGAGGACCTCGGCGGCCAGGCGAGCCACTCGCGAGTGGTCACCGGCCACCGACCGGAGCAACAACGGGATGTCTTCGGCGGTGGCACGGCCCCGCAGCAACGACAGGCCGACTTTCCGCAGCGGAAGCTCCGTGCTGCGGACGAGGGCGACGACCTCCTGGCGTTCGATGGCGGTGCCGGTCTCGGCGAGGCCGATGTAGGCGCGAGCGCGCACGATCGGCGTGGCGGTGGAACGCGCGGACGTGGCATAGACGACGGCCGGATCGTGTCCCATTTCCTGCCAGCGACGACGAGCCCACAGACGGGTGAGCACAGAGGAGTCGAGCAGAAGCCGCTCCACGTCGGCCGGGTCGAGCTGCGCGGCCGTCAGCTTCACCAAGGCCAGGGTGCGGCTCTCGGCGGACCGGTCTCGAAGCAGCACCCTGGCGATCACATCAGGAGTCGCCGAGTCGGCGATGACCTCGATGAGCCGCCGACGGACCACCTGGTCCCTCTCTCCGGGCAGCAGCACGATCGCGTCCGGCAGCCCGAGCAGTCCGGAGTCGAAGCTGTGCAGGAAAGCGGCGCGCCGCAGGTCGTGGTCCGCGGAATTCCTCAACCGGGCCCACACGTTCGCCTCACCGTGCTCGGTGACCAGTGCGTGCAGGTACAGCGCCAGGACCTCGGAGCCCCGGCCGCGCTGCTCGATCCGGTGCAACAGCGGCACCACGCGGTCGGCGTGATCCAACGTCTGTCGTCGCAGCACCTCACGCACAGCGACCTCGCGGATCACCCCGACGTGGTCACTGACCCGGACTGCCAGCGCACGATCGCTCAACGCATCGAGCGAGGTGATCAACGACCGAACGGCGCGCTCACGCACGTGTCCGTCCGGGTGCATGCTGGCCAGCACCGCGACGACAGGCACCGGACTCGCCAGAACCTCGCTCGTCCACTTCTCCGACTTTCCCAGCGCCGGCCCCTCGTAGCGGAACTGGCGAGCATCGTGGTCGATCCGCAGCAACTCACGTGCGGTCACCGAGGTGAGCCAGGACGCGGTCTGGTCCAGAACGAACCGGTCGCCCTGAAAGGCCGCTGCGGCACTCTCACCCAGGCGGCTGTGGATCTGCGGCGGATTCAGCATGCAGCCGATTCTGGCGGCTGCACGTCCAACGGTCATGTCAAATGAACCGGCCGCGGCCGTACGAGGCCGACTGAGCAACGTCGTGTCATGCCGCTGATCGTGCTGCTTGAGTGCGCCCATACCGACGTCAGCGCAATCCGGTTCCTACCGGCCGACCGCGACCGGCTGGAGCAGCTGGTTGCGCGCGAGGATCGCTTCCTGAGTGGGTGGCACGAGAAGCGCACCACCACCTTCGACCGTGCCCTGAGCGAAGTCGACATAGGGCCGTTGGCGGGCCTCGTACCGCGGGAACGCCGTGACGTGGTCACCACCCGATCGCTCCAGTTCCTCGGCGAGGAACTGGGCTCCCGTCAGCGCCAGGGACGTGCCCCGGCCCGCGAGAGGGGACGCGCAGTGGGCGGCGTCGCCCACGAGCGCGACCCGGCCCCGGTGCCAGGTCGGCAGGTGGATCTGGCTGACCGAGTCGAAGTAGAGGTCGGGATCGGCGCGCACCGCGTCGAGGATCGCCGGGACCCTCCACGAGCGACATCCGGCGAACTGGTCGAGCAGGATCCGCTTCTGCGCTTCGACGTCGCGGTAGTCGTAGTCGAAGGGATCGGAAGCGAACATCAGCAGGCCGATCGCCCGGTCCTTGAACCGGGCGATGCCGGCCAGGTGCCCCGGACAGCTGAACATCGGGTTGATCCGCTCGGCTTGGGCGTCGACCTCACCGGGCATGTCGGTGATGGCGGTGTAGAGGCCGAGGTGCCGGATCCAGTTCTGCTCCGGACCGAACACGAGCCGCCGCACCGCCGAGTGCATGCCGTCGGCGCCCAGGACGAGGTCGAAACTCTCCGAACCGCCGGAGGCGAAGCGGACGTCCACCCGGCCGTCGTTGTCCGCGATCGTGGTCACCGACTCGCTCAGCCGCAGGTCCACGACGTCCGGCAGCGCGTCCGCCAGGATTCGGGACAGGTCCTCGCGGGCGATCTCGATGTCGGCGGGCGAGTCGCCGATGTCGGCGGGCAACCGGCCGACGGCGGTGCCGTTCTCGTCGACGAAGTGCACCTGCTCGGTCATGCGGATCCGCGCGTCGCGGATCGCGGGCAGGATGCCCATCTTCGCGGCGACCTCGATCGCATCGCCGCGGACGTCGATGGGCGAACCGTTGCCGCGCAGCCGGTCAGCGCGCTCGACGATCGTGACCTGATGCCCGCGCACCCCGAGGACACGCCCGAGTGAAAGGCCGGCGACGCCCGCGCCGGAGACGAGGATCTTCATGCGTTTCTCCACAACAGTGATGACGAGCGGGACTTATCGCGACGGGTGGGCGAGCACGAACTCGCGGAGCAGTCGGGCGGTCTCCTGGGCGAACTCCACCGTGATCCCGTGGCGTGCGCCTGGAACCACCTCCAGCCTCGCCCCCGGGATCGCGTCCGCGATCTTCCGTCCGACCTCGGGCGTGGCCGCGGGATCGTCCTCGCCGTAGACGAGCAGGGTCGGCGCCGTGATCGCGGACAGGCGGCCGGTGAGGTCGAAGCCCGCAACCGCGGCCAGTCGCCGGGCGTCCGCCTCCGGTGAGCGGTGGACCAGCACCGCCCGGAGTTTCGCCACCACATCCTCGTCCGCCTGCCCGCGTTCGGACAGGGCGAAGGCGAGCATCCGGGCGTCGCGCTGCGCCGGCGACAGCGCGACGATCTCGGACGCCACAGGTGCCTGCAGGGCCGAGGCGTCGGCGAAGGTGGCACCGACGGTCAGCGACTGCACGACGTCGGGTACCGACACCGCGACCTGCAGTGCGATGAAGCCGCCGAACGAGGATCCGAAGAGGTGCGCCCGTGCGCACCCGAGGCCCCTGATCAGCGCGGCGCAGTCCTCCGCGAGGTCGGGGATGCCGTACGGGTCTGGCGGGTTGACCGTCGCTCCGGAGTCGCGCTGGTCGTAGGCGATCGCACGGATGCCGTCGCCCAGCAAGGGCCGGAACGCGTCGTACTGGACGTGCGTGCTTTCGCCGCCGTGCAGCAGGACCAGCGGCTCGCCGACGCCGGACTCCGCGTAGGCGATCTTGATCGCACCGGCCTCGACGGTGCCGAATGACGTGGTCACACCTCAACTCCTTAAAGAGACAATTCGTCTCTTTAACTTAGCCGTGAGCCACCGGGCTGTCCACCGGGACGCGGAGGAGGTGTGAGAATCGGGGCGTGCCGGAGAACGTGCAGACCTCAGAGCCCACCGACGCCGGCGCACGACCGGCAGCGCGACCGGGCGGCCGCAACGCTCGGGTGCGGTCGCAGATCCTCGCGGCGACGATGGAGCTCGTTGCCCGCGACGGCGTGACCGGCCTGCGCTACGAGGAGATCGCCGAGCTCGCCGGCGTCAACAGGAACAGCGTCTACCGCAACTGGCCGGACCGCGCCGAGCTCGTCAAGGACGCGTTGCTGCAGTACGCGAAGGACTCCGCGCCTCTGCACGACTCCGGCGATCTCCGCCGTGATCTGGTCGACTTCCTGGTGGCGCTGGCCGAGCGGCTGTCGAGCTCGGTCGGCCGCGCCATGCTGCAGACCACCGTCGCGGCCACCGTGAACACGGATCTGACCGAGGCGATGCGGGCTGCCTACGACCAGCAGTTCGCCGCCGCCCGCCGGCGGTTCGAGAGTGCCGTCGACAAGGGAGAGATTCCGCCTGTCGACAGCTACTTCCTCACCGAGCTGCTGTCCGGGCCGGTGTACCTCTACGTCAACCGGCGGCGCCACCCGTTCACCCGCGAGGTGGCCGAGAAGATCGTCGACGTCGTCCTGGCCGGCATCCACGCCACCACGTCGTAGCGTCCCGGTCGAGCGGTCGCCTCAGCGCAGCACGAAGACGCGCAGGAGTCCCCACACCGCGGACAGCAGGAGGACGAGACCCGCCAAGCTCAGCGCCAGCCACCTCAGTTCGCGTTGCCGTTGCAGCCTGGTCGGTGCACGGATGTCGTCCAGGTGCGCGAAGACAGGTGCGAGCTGCTGCAGCAACGCCATCTCGAGGCTGGTGGCGCGATCGGTGCTGAGGCGGACCGGTTCCGCGGTCCAGTCCTCGCGGAAGTGCAGTGCTGCTCTGACCGTGTGGTCGTCGGCGTCGGGCAGCGGTGCGAGGTCGGGCAGCGGGTGCGGGAACAGGTCCGCCACGTCGGAGCGGAAGTTGTCGTACTCCCAGTTGCCGAACGGGAGCAGGACCACGACGCGGCGCGGGTCGACGGTTGCTCTGACCTGGCCGAGCTCCCAGCGCAGTCCCTCACCCCGTCCCGCACCGATGAGAACCAGCTGGGAGCGGTCGAGGAGCTCACGCACCGTCTCCCGCCAGTCGTCGCCGACGTAGACACGGGGCGCACCGGCCGGTGGAAGTGGCTCGCCGGGCCGCCCGATCGCCACCAGTGGTCCGATCCGGGCGAACGCACGGGCGAGCCGCTCCTCCTCGGTCCGGAAGTAGTCCATCGCGGTCTCACCGGTGCGCGCCAGCAGATCGTCGACCAGGAACGAGCGCAGGTAGAGCACGGGACTCCGGGAATCGGTCTGAAGCGCCGACCATCCGTCCGCCGAGGTGTTCCGCTTGAAACCGACCCAGCACCTGACGACGACATGCCTGCCGATCGGCTGGCAGATCAGGTGGGCCGCGACGAGGCCGACGAAGTAGAGGGCACCACCGCCCAGCCGATCGGTCGTGATCGCCAACGCCACCACGACCGCGAGAATCAGCACGCAACCGGCGACGGCCCAGCAGAGGTACGCCGCAGCGCGCGGCTTCGACCGGCCATCCGTTCGTTCGGGATTTTCGCTCACGTCCGCCCCCGCGGCCACTGCTCCGTGCAGCGACAATCCGGCCAAGCTGTTGGCCCAGGACACTGCAGCACTCCTGGGTGCAGAGGACGAACCTTGTCCTCTTGGGTCGCGAGAGTAGACCCGCACACGCCCCCCAGGCCGTTGTTATCAAAGGAAAAGCGGCATGAATGTGGTCAGTGCGTGGGCTCGGCCAACTGGATCGCCGTGCTCTTCGCCGTTGTCGTGTACACCGTTCTGGACGGTGGCTGCGTCGCGTGTTCACCACTGTGACCAGCCGTGGAAGGCGAAAGACCGGCTCGCGAGCGGATCGGCATGTCGCGCCGTCGATGGACCAGGCGTGGACGTCCGATCTGGTCGTGCGTACCTCGCACCGGCTGGGCGAGAAGGGCGGTTCGACGCGGGTCACCTACCGAGCGGAGTTCACCGAGGCGGCCGCGAACACCGTCAGGCTCGCGAGCGGTCCTGCTGGCCTGCACCAAACTGATGCGTGTCGGCGTGGCCGCGTCCAGGAGGCCGTCCCGTGACCTCGGGGACCGGTGGTGGTGTGGAGGATCCCGCCTCGCCACGACGGCCGCGGCAGGCGGTCAGGACGGCCGCTCCGGCCGCACTGCCCTGGTTGCCGATCAGCGGAACCCTCGTGTGCACCAACGACGAAGGGAAGATCGTTGGCGGCAACGATCGAACGGACATGCCGTTCTCCGGCGAGGCAATCGAGCGCTAGACCCGAAGACTTCCAGCTAGTGCGTTGACGCTGCTGCGAATCGCCTGGCGTGACAGAGCGCTCCTCCTCTGATTTCCCGTCGGCGGATGCGGCGGCCTGAGCTCAGCCGCTGTCATCGGCCTGTTGCGGCATCAGGCCCAGACGGTAACCGCCGCCCTCCCTGTCGCGTTCGACGTCACCGCCGCCGCACAGACACTGCCGCCGGCGGGGTCAGCAGCGGACCGCGACCCGCATCGTCCCTCTCACGGCCCCGCGCGGCGCCGGGCCGATCCCTGGAGCTGCACCGACTCCGGGAGTTGTCGGCCTGGAGGACAGCAACCCGGCCGCGTGGGACTGGCTGTTCTTTGCGGCACAGGCGCGGGAGGCGCTGTTGGTCAGGACGTCGACGACGTTCGCACCTACTTCGAGCTGGAGACCCGTGCGGGACGGCTTGTTCGGCCTGGCGCGCGAGCTGCTCGGCGTGCGCCTGCGGGGATGGCGGTCGAGGCCAACGGCGTCCCGGGCGCCCGTTCGGGTGAAGCGCCCGTCAGGGCTGGCCCCGGATCGGCAGGAGGCGGTGGACTGCCCAGGTGGACATCGTCATCCTGCTCGGCGTGCTGGTGGCCTGCGAATTCGGCCTGCGCGCGCTGGGACACCCGACGCGGTGGGGCACCCGCGCCGCAATGGTGCTGATGGTGGGCTCGTACTACCTCTTCATCAGCCCGGTCCTGCGCCAAGACGAGTCCATGTCCTGGGCAGTCCTCCCGGGACTGCTCGCGTTCCTCGTCGCCCGCAGTGCCTTCGTTCGCCGCTGGCGCGCCGACGAACGGGCGCACCAGGAGCGCTTGGACGGGCAAGCCTCCCAGGTGCGCGACGACCTCGCCGGCGGGCGGCCCGTCCGGCGGTTCGCGCTGTGGCTCAGGCCCTTCCACAGCACCGAGCGGCTGCCCACCCAGGCCGCTTCGTTCCAGGGCGTCGCCACCCAGCACATCGACCTGGAACGCATGCTGCGGGAGGCGTTGTCGCCGGACCTCCCGCTGGTCGCCCTGGGCCTGCCCGGCGAAACCACCGGCGCGGGCCGGATCGCCACCGACGACGCCACGTGGTGGGAGGAGTTCACCCGGCTCGCCACCGCCGCACACCAGATCTTCGTGCTGCCCGCCGCGAACGACGGCACCTTCCGGGAAGTCGCGTGGCTCAAGGACGGCGACCAGTTCGGCAAGTGCGTGTTCGTCATGCCGGAGACCCCGCCCACAGGCGGCCGCGTGCACATCCGCAGGGGACCCCGGCCGTTCGTGATGCACCACGTCCCCCAGCCGGTGATCGACCACCGCGCGCTCTGGGGGAAGGCCGCCCAACGGCTGGGCGCCCTCGAGGTCGAACTTCCGCCCTACGACCGCCGGGGCGCGTTGTTCCGGCCGGCGGGTGGACTCGTACCGCTCGCACTCAGCCCGGTGGTTCGCAAGGTGCGCCGCCTGCGCGCCCTGCTCGCCGCCCTCGACGCCCTCGACGCCCCCTGCTCACCGCCGCCCGCCCACCCAGGGCCCCCGCCGTACTGGACGAGTAAGTCCTGAGCTTGAGTTTCAAGGTCCGGGTGTGCCCCGCGGCTGCGGGCACTCACCGCCGGGCGTAGTGAGCAGCTCGAAGTGCCACATCTCGTTGGCGTAGGCCTGGCACAACCCGTACTCCGCGCCGTGCTGGATGAGCCAGTCGTCGGCGTTGGTCGGCCCGATATCCATCGCCTTGCCGGTGACGTGCGCGGACTTCTCCGGCGGGTGCACCCACCGCCGTGCCTCCTCCTCGCTGCTGTAGAGCTCGATCGCCTCGTCCAGCAGCCGCTGCTGGTACTGCGCGCTGCGCCAGCCCGACGTCACCCGGAACTCGACACCCTGGAGCGTCGCGTCGGCCGCAGCCTTGCGCATGGCGCTGAGCAACACGGGGTCGAGGTTCGCGATCGCA
Organism: Lentzea rhizosphaerae; assembly: GCF_042649515.1. Classification (NCBI taxonomy): domain Bacteria; kingdom Bacillati; phylum Actinomycetota; class Actinomycetes; order Pseudonocardiales; family Pseudonocardiaceae; genus Lentzea; species Lentzea rhizosphaerae. The sequence goes on from NZ_JBHRZI010000008.1 coordinate 53,160, forward strand.
GCGTGCGCGTCGTCGTCCAGCGAGATGAACCCGTTCTTCGGGATGCCGCCGTCACCCGCCACTCGCGTGTTCCCCGCTGCCGGGGCTTCGCCGCCCGCCGGGTGTGGTGCGGAGGGTGTGCAACTCGTCACCAGCGCCAGCAGCAGCGCCGTCGCAATTCTCTTACCAGCCACGACTTCGAGCTTTCAACAGCGATGTCGCCGGACGGCGAGCGGAGTGTGCTCGTTGTGCAATGAACCGGTGACTGAGTAGAACGAGATCATGCCTTCACGGATCACCGCATGCCGCGGCTGCAGCTGCAGCACGGAGCGCAAGCACGCCGAGGTCGACCACGACCGCCAACTGGAGGTCATGCACTCCCGGCTCGAGTACGTGAAGGTCGCCTACTGCCTTGACGCGTGCGAGTGCTGACCGAGCACGACGCGCACCGCCGCTAAGGCACCCCGGCAGAACTCACCGGCCGGGTGGGCGCAGATCGACCGCGAGCTCGCCGTGATCAAGCAGCTCGAGTTCCCGGACTACTTCCTCGCCATCCACGACATCATGAACTTCTGCAAGGACAACATCCTCTGCCAGGACCGCGGCAGCGCGGCGAACTCCGCGGTCTGCTACGCGCACGGCATCACCGCAGTCGACCGGGTCCGCTGGAATTTGCGGCGCACGGTGGCCAAGCCGATGGTCTCTCCGTTCATGCGGATCCATTCCGATGATCACGGGCATCCGGTTCTCCTTGCCTCGACACGGATATCAGCAAGGAGGGCACCGCTACTTCGATGACACCGGCGGGCAGCCGCTGTGAGCGAGCGACTCCCTCTCCGGGGAACGGCTCGAGTGCACGTCCGATTGACGGCGGCTCATCGTCCGTGCTGGTCTCCGTGGACGGTCTCGGCATGACTGCTGGACGTGGTGTTCGTGGCCTTGTGGGCTGTCGTGCGGTTGGCGAGCGCGATCGTGCAGCCGGCCAGGAGGGCTGCACATGCGGCGCCTGCACTGTTCATGACCCAGTCACTGGTGGCGCAGGCACGCCCGAGAGAGCGCACCAGGGCCTGAATGGCCTCGATTCCGGCGGAGACAGCCACACCCGCGGCGAGCATGAGCAACGGTCGCCGGGTCATCAGCGCAGCGAAGTAGACCAGCGGGAACAACAACCCCACGTTGGCCACCATCTCCACGCTGGCCAGCGTGGGCACGTTGAAGTCGACGGTGCAGAGGGGGATGTCGTCCATCCGCCGTGTGGGAGTCGGCACGAGTGTCAGCGCGACAACGGGCACGACTGACAGCGCCGTGAGCGTCCTCAGAGTCCGCTTCCGGCAGGCTCTGAGGAGGAGATAACCGATACCGGTACAGATGATGACCATCACCAGCACCAGCACCGGAACCAGTAGCGGATTCTCGATCAGGAAGACGGCAATCATCAACAGCGATCGTAGCCACCCCTGACAGGGGCGCCGACGTCCGCACACGCCGATGAGCGGAAGTTGACGGCGCTCTCTGAGACTTCGCGTGCAGTCCGGGACACGGAGCGGAGCCTGTGCGCGCGACGACCTACCCACCGCCGACGAACGACGAGCCGCTGCTCACCGACCGGTTCACCGGCAGGCGCGTGCACCGAGGGCATGACCGCGGCCCCCGCAGGTCTCAGAGATCTCACGGCCGCCAAACGAACTTGATGTCGTGACGCACTCAGTCGAGCTCCCCGTCCGGTGCGCGGCCCGGCCTGGTGGAGCTGCTCCGTCCGGGGAGTGACTCCTGTCACCGGCCACCCTCGCGGGCCGCCATCGATCGTTAGCATCGCAAGCCGTGCGCGCCGTTTTCCCAGGCTCCTTCGACCCGGCCACGCGGGGACACCTCGACGTTGCGCGCCGGGCCGCGGCCATGTTCGACGAAGTCGTCATGTGCGTACTGACCAACCCGAAGAAGACCGGTCGGCTCCCCCTCGCCGAACGACTGGCCCTGCTGACCGACATGACCAGCGACCTGGCCAATGTCACGGTGGACTGCAGTGCCGGCCAACTGCTGGTCGACTACTGCCGCGCGGCGGGTATCGGCGTGATCGTGCGAGGCATGCGCACCCCGCGCGACCTGGAGCACGAGTTGCCGATGGCTCAGACGAACCGTCACCTGAGCGGTCTCGAAACGCTGTTCGTCCCGACCAATCCTGCGCACGCGTACATCTCCTCGACCCTCGTCACGGCGACGGCCCAGCGGTAACGCCCGTCCGAAGATCAGCTCGACGCGAGTAGCGACGCGGGCTGGGCCTGGGACCACGTCGGCACAGCGGTGTGCGCTCACCCAGCCACGGCAGTTCGAAACAGATGCCGGTCAACGGCCCTACCGGGATTGACCCGAGACAGGCGCCGGATCACCGTTCCGGGCTGCCCGATCACGCAGGAGTGCGGCGGCCCGCACACACCAGTCGTGGTGTTCCTGCTCGAACTGCCGACCGCGCAAGCACGTCAGGTAGGGCCCGATCGGAGACCCGTGGCGCAGGTAGGTCTCCTCGTCGAGATCCCCGCGGAAACGCCGCAGAATCTTGTCGAGGATCTCCACCTTGGCCGCGGCTGCCGCGGCTCGTTGATCCAGTTGCGCGATCACCGGTGCCACGTCGACGTGGTCGACGGCTTGGACCTTGACCAGCAGGTCGTCACGGATGAACGACGGCTTGCTCACGGCGGCGGCGAAGCGCGCCAGTTCGGCGAGGCCGGCTTCGGTGACCATGAACAGCCGCTTGTTGGGACGGGTTTGCTGGACCACCTCTCGGCCGCTGATCAACCCGTCGTTCTCGAGCTTGGACAGCTCCAGGTAGAGCTGTTGCGGTTGGGCGTACCAGAAGTTGGCGACGCCCACGTCGAATGCCTTGGTCAACTGGTAGCCGCTGTACTCGCCGGACAGCAACGCCGCGAGCACGGCATGTCGCAGGCTCATCGGCGCATCTCCTCGTCGTCGACATGGGGCGAACTCATGATACCCATGGTTATGATTAGTCATCATTATGACTAGGAGGACGACGTGCCAGTCACTGAACGGGTCCGCACCGCGATGCGGGACAGCGATCTCGCCATCCGGTTCGGCTTGGCCCTGGCCAACCGATGAGGCCACAGGAGAACGGTGTCCCCGAACCCGTTCGGAGCGGCAAGTACCTGCGCTACGTCGCCTTGGGTGACAGCCAAACGGAAGGCGTCGGTGACGGTGACGACATCGTGGGCCTTCGGGGATGGGCTGACCGGCTCGCCGAACACCTCGCCATCGACAATCCCGAGCTCCAGTACGCCAACCTCGCCGTCCGTGGCCGCCGCGCGGGCGAAGTCCGGTCCGAGCAACTGGGGCCGGCTCTCGCACTGCGTCCCGACGTGGCCACCGTTGTCGCAGGAGTCAACGACCTGCTCCGGCTTCGAGTCGAGACCTCCACGGTGGCCGATCACCTGGAAGCGATGTTCGCCGCACTCACCGCCTCCGGAGCCCGCGTGGCGACCGTGACCTTTCCCGACCTCACCAGGATCATCCCCCTCGCCCGGCCGGTGCGCTCCCGCATCCTCGACATCAACGACCGGATCCGTGCCGCGGCCGCCCGGCACGGAGTCGCCGTCGCGGAGATCGCTCGGCACCCCTCCGTCGCCGACCGTCGGTTCTGGAGCGAGGATCGGTTGCACTGCAGCCCCTTGGGCCATCAACTGATCGCCGCCGCCGTCGCGCACGCCCTGCAGGTGCCGGGCAGCAACGATTCCTGGAACGAGCCCCCACCACCGTTGCCCATCCCGCTGTCAACACAACGGCGCGCCACCGCTGAACTGCGTTGGGCAGCTACCTTTCTCGGACCTTGGCTCGGCAGGCGCCTGCGCGGCCAGTCTTCCGGGGACCAGCGCACGGCCAAACGCCCTCAACTCCACCGCATCGAGGGACTGCGGAGCTGACTGCAAAGTCGGGTGCGGCAGAACGGCCTGGTGTACCGCTCGGCAGGTTCAGCGCGAGACAGAACCGACCCTGACGGGCTACCCCCGGCCGACGCAGGCAGTCCAGGGGATGTCCGGTCGGAACGAGGCGGATGAACACCGACGTGGTCCAGCGGTGCCACGACGTCGAGGCGTCCGTTCTAGGGTGGACGGATGAAGGTTCTGTCCATCCAGTCTGTCGTCGCCCACGGCCACGTCGGCAACTCCGCCGCCGTGTTCCCGCTGCAGCGCCTCGGGGTCGAGGTCGTCCCGATCCCCACGGTGAACTTCTCCAACCACACCGGGTACGGCGCGTGGCGCGGTCCGCTCCTGCCGCCGTCGGACGTGGCCGAGATCCTGCTCGGGGTGGAGGACCGCGGGGTGTTCCCGCAGGTCGACGCCGTGCTGTCCGGCTACCAGGGCGGCACGGGCATCGCCGATGTGATCATCGACGCGGTGCGCAGGGTGAAGGCCGCCAACCCGGCGGCGCTTTACGCGTGCGACCCGGTGATGGGCAACGCCAAGTCCGGGTGCTTCGTCGCGCCGGAGATCCCCGTGCTGCTACGCGACAGGGTTGTGCCGGTGGCCGACATCATCACCCCGAACCAGTTCGAGCTGGGCTTCCTCACCGGCACCGAGCCCGCGAGTGTCGAGGAGACGCTGGCGTCGGCCGACCTCGCGCGCGCGATGGGACCGTCCACTGTGCTCGTCACGAGCGTCGAGCGGCCCGATCGGGAGGAGGGGACGGTCGAGATGCTCGTCGTGGACGCCGCCGGGTCGTGGCTCGTGAGCACCCCGCACCTGCCGTTCAAGGCGAACGGGTCCGGCGATGTCACGGCCGCGCTGTTCACCGCCCACTACGTCCAGACCAACGACGCGGCGCTCGCGCTGGAACGCACCGCGTCGAGCGTCTTCGACCTGATCGACCTGACCTACCGCTCCGGTGAGCGCGAGCTGCGGCTCGTGCAGGCCCAGGAGTTCTACGCGACGCCGCGGATGCAGTTCAAGGCTGAGCAGGTGCGCTGAGCCGCTGCTACGGCCTGACTTCCTGGGCCCCGTCTGGATCGGATTGGGGCTTGCCGCGGGTGGTGCGCCGGAGTGGCCGTTCCTGGAGCAGGAACGCGAGGGCACACCCGATCGCCGCGGCAGCGAGTGCGGTCAGCAGCACGGCGTGCAGCGCCTGGGCGAAGTGGGTGAGCAGTTCTGTGCGTGCGGGCTCGGACAGCGCGTCCAGTTCGGAGCGGTTGATCGTGGTGCTGTGGTGACCGAGGTCGCGCATGGCTCCGCTGGACGTGCTGCTCGTCAGCGAGGTCGCGAAAACCGTGCCCAGCACGGCGAGCCCCAGTGAGCCGCCCATCGTGCGGCTGAAGGTCGTTGTCGAGGTTGTCACTCCCAGGTCTCCGGTGTCGGCGGCGTTCTGCGCCGCCAGCATCATGACGGGGCTCGTCATGCCCAGGCCCGCTCCGCACAGGGCCAGCCCCAGCACCTGGAACCAGGCCGGCGTGCTGGTGCCGAGTTGGGCGAGCAGAAGCACTCCGACGAGCAGGGTGATGGTTCCGGCGATGGGAAAGACGCGGTACCTGCCCAGTTTGGTGATCGCCCTGCCGCAGACGAAGGCGGTCACGGCCATGACGAGCATCATCGGCGCCATCCGCAGTCCTGCGGCGACGGGAGAGGCACCGTGGACCAGTTGCAGGTAGAGCGGCATGAACGTGGAGATGCCGAGGGTGACGAACCCCTGGGTGAAGACGAGGAGGGCGACCACTCTGATCACCGGATTGGCGAACAGCCGCAGTGGCATCAACGGTTCGGCGGTCTTGCGTTGAACCTGAACGAACACCACGAGCAGTACCGCGGCGGCCAGTGACATGACGATGATCGGAGCGGACGTCCACCTGTAGGTGGTTCCGCCCCAGCCCGCGATGAGGACCAGCAGGCTCACCGCGCTCGACAGCAGCACGATGCCCCACCAGTCGATGACCGGACTCCGGCCGCTGCTCTCACCGCGGTCGAGCCGGATCGCGATCACGACCATCGCGGCCGCGATGACGGGCAGGTTGAGGTAGAAGATCCAGCGCCAGCCGATGGTGGCGGCGGCCAGACCGCCGATGAGAGGGCCGGAGACTGTCGCCAGAGCGAACGCGGCCTGCATGAAGCCCTGGTACCGGCCGCGTTCGGCGGGCGAGATCAGGTCACCGATGATCGCCTGCGAGAGCACCATGATCCCCGCCGCTCCCACGCCTTGCAGCGCACGGCACGCGATCAGCTGGGGCATCGACTGCGCCAGACCGCACAACACCGATCCCACCAGGAACGTGAGCAGGGCGATCTGCATCAACGTCTTGCGGGGAAAGATGTCCGCGAGTTTGCCGATGATCGGGGTGCTGACGCAGATGGCGAGGACGAAGGCGGTCACCACCCACGAGAGCTGGGTGAGGCCTCCGATGTCACTGACGATCGACGGCAGCGCGGTCGCCACGACGGTCTGATCGAGCGCCGCGGCCAGCATCGCCAGCATCAGGCCGGAGAAAACGGCCAGAACCGACCTGTCGAGAGGCTCCCGCTGCACGGACTCAGTGGAGCTCGGAGATCCGGACACGGTCCACCTTTCCGTTGGCGTTCAACGGGAGTGAGGGCAGTTCGATCAACCTAGCAGGCACCATGTGTTCGGGAAGAACACGGACGAGGTGCCGTCTGAGCTCGGTCGTTCCGATCGGGTTGCGGACCGCGACGTAGGCGATCAGCCTCCGCGCCTCCCCCTCTCCCTCGACGATCACCACGGCGTCGCGGACCAGTTCGTGCCCGCGCAGCACCGCTTCGATCTCACCGAGTTCGATGCGATATCCGCGGAGCTTCGTCTGACCGTCCGCTCTTCCGAGGAACTCGATCTGCCCGTCAGAAGTCCAGCGGGCGAGATCACCGGTTCGGTACAACCTCCCACCGGCGCACCACGGATCCGCGACGAATCGTTCCGCGGTCAGCGACGGGCGGTTGACGTAGCCGAGAGCCAGTCCGTCACCGCCGATGTGCAGTTCTCCCACTTCTCCCGGTGCCACTCGCCGAGTGCCGTCGAGTATCCGGACCAGGGTGTTCGCGAGTGGCCTCCCGATCGGCAGCGCGGTCGAGGCGGCGGACACCCGGTCGACGACGTGTGCGGTGCTGAACGTGGTCGCCTCGGTGGGCCCGTACGCGTTGAGCAGACGCTGTGGTGGTCCCGCCTCCAGCAGGGCAAGGGAAATACGCGCATCCATCACGTCGCCGCCGACGAGCAGGTTGCGCAGTCCCCCCAGCAAATCCGGAGACTCGGTGGCGTGCAGGTGGAACACCGCGGCGGTGAGGAACAACGTCGTGACGCGGTGCTCGTCGAGGAACCCCTTGAGCTCATGAGAGATGAGCAGCTGTTCCTTGGGCAGGCCGACCAGCAGGCCACCGTTGAGCAGGGCACCCCAGATCTCGAACGTGGCCGCGTCGAACGACGCGTTCGACGCCTGGGCGATGACGTCGTCGCGGCCCAGGTCGACGTAGTCGGTTCCGACGACCAGGCGGGTGATCGCGCGGTGCGGTATGGCGATGCCCTTCGGCGTCCCAGTCGAACCGGACGTGTACATCACGTACGCCGCGTCCACGGCGGTCGCGCCGGGCGCGAGGTCACGAGGTTCCTCCTCACCCAGCGGCGCGTTGAGCATCGCGTCCACTTCGGACAGTCGGACCGCCTCGGGAAAACCCTCCACGTCCTCGGCCAGGATCAGGCTCGCCCCGGAGTCCCGCACCATGAACAGGTTCCGCTCGTGCGGATTGCTCTCGTCCAACGGCAGGTAAGCGCTGCCTGCCTGCAGGATCGCGAGGAACACCACGATCATCCGCAGCGACGGGCGGTCGAGCACCGCGACCACGCCACCCCTGCGGACACCCGCGGCACGCAGCGACTCGCTGACGCGACCGGCGTACCCCACCAGCTCGCGGTAGGTGAGCGTGCGGCCGTCGTAGTGCACTGCGTGGGCATCGGGAGTCAGCGCGGCCTGCGCCAGCACCTGAGCGGGCAACGTGGAGTCGCGTGGATACGCGGTGCGCGGCCCTTCCTCGAAAAACTGGTCACTCATCGCCCGTCGACCACCGTCCGGCCAGCTCGGCCACCGTGCGGGCGACATCCGCGACGAGTGGCCACTTGAGCAGGCCGAGCTCGTTGCCCGGCAGCTGCGACGCGCTGAACTCGTTCGCGGCACTGGCCCTGCGCCAGGCCTCGACCGACCGGGGCACCAGGCCGGGCGCGTGGTCGGTGGTGACGACGAGGTGAACGGCACACTCGGTCCTCTGGGCCCGATAGACCGTCAGACCGTAGTGCAGTGCTCGCCACATGCGGACGCACGAACGCAAGGTATCGAGATCCAGCTCCCCCACGATGGCGCTGGTGAGGCCGAACGACCGGAGCATCCGCTCGGTCCGAGCGTCACCGAGCAGGCTGGTCAGCGACTCCGCGTCCGCGGTCTCCAGGTGAGTGAGCACGGCCTGCCGTTCGACGTCGGCGTCCCGGTTCCGGTCGCCCGCGAAGGAGTCGAGGAGAACGAGACCGGCCGGCGTTCGTCCGCGCCGGTGCAGTCCGCGACTCACCGCGTGCGCGAGCACGCCGCCCATGCACCAGCCGACGAGGACGATCGGCGACGTGCCCAGCGCGTCGATGAGCAGCCCCGCGTACTGGTCCCCGACTTCGTCGAGATCATCGGGGCACTCGGCGGAGAGGTCGCGCTGGATCGCCACGACCCGGTTGGAGGAGCCGATCTCCTCGGCGAGTTCCCGGTAGCAGAACGCCGTCCCGCCGATGGGGTGGATGAGGGCGACCACCGGGTCTCCGGTGCCCCCGAGTTCGAGCACCGCCGCGTGCTCCGAGGCCGAAGGCCGCCCGGCCCTCAACTCCTCCAGCGCCTTGGCCTGTCCCGCGACCGTCTGGTCGAGCAACAGCAGGTTCAGCGGCACCCTCACGTTCAGCGCCTCACTCAGCTCGTGCGCGATTCGCACGGCGAGCAGGGAGTGGCCGCCGAGGTCGAAGAAGCTGGTCGTCGTGCCGACTTCCTCGACCTGCAACACGGTCTGCCACACGCCGGCGACGAGCAGTTCGAGCTCGGTGGCCGGCGCCACGAACTCGTCCGGCACGTGGTGACGCTGGACGGGCAACGCGCGGTGGTCCAGCTTGCCGTTGCCGGTGAGCGGCAGCTCCGGAATCGGCACGACCACCGACGGCACCATGTAGTTCGGCAAGCGCTCGCCGACGTGGCGCCGGAGGTCCGACGGGTCGGGACCGGGTTCGGTCTCCGGGACGACGTACGCGGCCACCCACCTGTCACCGGGCTGGTCCTCCCGCACCACGGCCACGGCCTCGCGGACGTTCTCGTGCTCGCGCAGGACCGCCGCGATCTCGTGCAGCTCGATGCGGAACCCGCGCAGCTTGACCTGGTCGTCGGTGCGGCCGAGGAACTCCAGCGCTCCGTCTCCCCTGCGCCGCACGAGATCCCCGGTCCGGTACAACCGCGATCCCGCGGGGCCGAACGGATCGGCGACGAAGCGGTGCGCGGTCAGTCCCGGCCTGCCCAGGTACCCGCGAGCGAGGCAGGCGCCGCCGATGTACAGCTCACCGGGAGCGCGCGGTGGCACCGGCCGCAACCACGGGTCCAGCACGAGTGCCCGCACGTGTGCGAACGGCTTTCCGATCGGCACCGGTCCGTCGAGGACCGTCTCGTCCGGTTCGATCCGGTGGTCGAGGCACCCGACCGTCGCCTCGGTCGGGCCGTAGTGGTTGACGACGCGGACACCGGGGTGCTCGCCCCGCCACCGTTGCAACGCGTTGCCGGACAACGCCTCGCCTCCGAGCATGAGCTCGTGCGTGGGGGAGCCCGCCCCTGCCGGACCGGTCAGCAGCGGCAGGTGGCTCGGGGTCGCCTTCAGGAACGCCGGCGCGTGCCCGTCTGCGCTGGGCGCGTCCAGTGGTCCCAGCTCCAGCCGGCCTCCTGCCGCGAGGGCGCCGTGCAGCCCGGTGACCGCGTGGTCGAAGGAGATCGACGTGTGGTGCCGGGTGCTGACCGCGAGCGCCGGGTGGACTTCGACGGCCCGTGCGACGTAGCGAGCCGCTGTCTCGTGTTCGACCACCACGCCCTTCGGCCTGCCCGTCGAGCCGGACGTGTAGATCACGTAGGCGGGGTTCGCCGGCGTGGTGCCGGCGGAGAAGGGGCCGTCGGGCTCGGCCGACAGAGCGGCTCGCTCCTCGTCGAGGACGAGCACCTCCGTGCCGGCGGGCAGGTGATCGCTCAGTTCCCGCACGGTGAGGGTCAGTCCGTGACCGAGGTCGGCGAGCACCACGTTCATCCTGGTCCTGGAGATGTCCGGATCCAGTGGCACGTAGGCGCCGCCCGCCTTGAGGACGCCCAGCACGGCGATCACCAGGTCCGGGTCCGGTCGCAGGTAGAGCGGGACCAGGACCTCGGGGCCGACGCCGAGGCGCCGCAGGCGGTGCGCGAGCTGGTTGGACCGGCGGTCGAGCTCGCGGTAGGTGAGCTGCGTGCCCGCGTGGTGCAGTGCGATCGCGTCCGGACGGGCCAGGACCTGCTGTTCGAAGAGGTTGTGCAGCAGCGACGTCATCGGCGGCGGAGTCGTGGTCAGCCCGCCCGCTTCTTCCCGCGCGCGTTCCTCTGGCGTGAGAACGTCGATGTCGCTCAACGGCAGCTCTGGCTCGGCGCTCACTGCTTCCAGCAACCTCGTCAGCCGGTCGGCGAGGTCCTGTGCCGTCTCGTGGTCGAACAGGTCGGTGGCGTAGGTGAGCACGCCCTCGACAGGTCCAGGTTCCCCGTTCTGGTCTCGCCGGGCGTGTGCGGCGAAGGCCAGGTCGAACCGCGAGGACTCCAGGTGCACCGGTTCCGCGGCGCACGTGAGTCCTGGCAGGCTCAGCCCTTCCAGCTGGTCGCTGTGGAACGTGAGCATCACCTGGAAGAGCGGGTGCCGCGACAGCGATCGCGCGGGGTTGAGCCGTTCGACGACCTTCTCGAACGGAACGTCCTGGTGGTCGAACGCGGCCAGGTCGAAGTCGCGCACCCTGGCGAGCAACTGGCTGAACGACGGGTTGCCGGAGACGTCTGTCCTGAGCACGACCGTGTTGACGAAGAAACCGACGAGATCATCGAGCGCGTCGTGGTCGCGCCCGGCCACCGGAGTTCCGATCGGGATGTCCGTCCCCGCCCCGAACCGGGCGAGCAACGCCGCGATTCCCGCCTGCAGCACCATGAACAGCGACACGTGGTGGTCACGGCCGAGACGGGCCAGCGCCGCGTGCAGCGACGCGGGCAGCACCAGCGGGACCGTGTCTCCCCGGTTGCTCGGCACCGCCGGCCGCGGCCGGTCCGCCGGCAGCTGGATCTGCTCGGGCAGCCCGGCGAGCGCCCGCTCCCAGTGGGCGAGCCGCCTGGCGACCTGACTGTCCTCATCGGACTCCTCGCCGAGCTGCCGTTCCTGCCACAACGCGAAGTCCGTGTACTGGACGGGCAACGGTCCCCAGTTCGGCGGCGCCCCTTCCAGCCGGCACCGGTAAGCGTGCCCGAGGTCGCGCATGAGCGGTCCCCTCGACCAGCCGTCACACGCCACGTGGTGAACGACGATCAGCAGCACGTGTTCCTCGGGAGCGACGGTGTACAGCCAGACCCGCAGCGGAACGTCCGAGGTCAGGTCGAACGGTTCCGCGGCCGCGCGGCGGAGAACGTCGGTCACGTCGTCCCGCTCGATCCGGGTCTGAGTGAGGCGTGGCGCCGCACTGGAGGAGAGGACCACGGAATGCGGCCGGCCGCCCGTCTCGGGGAAGATCGTGCGCAGCGTCTCGTGCCGCTCGACCAGGTCACCGACGGCAGCGCGCAGCGCGGTGACGTCGAGCGACCCGGACAGCCTGATCGCGAAGGGCAGGTTGTAGGTCGCGCTCCCGCCCTCCACCCGGTTGAGGAACCACAGCCTGAGCTGTCCGTACGACAGCGGGATCCGGGCAGGTCGCTCGCCGGCGCGCAGAGGAAGGCGGGCCGCCGGGCGCTCGGAGAGCCGAGCGTTCAACGACGCGACGTCAGGGGCCTCGAAGATGTCGCGGATCTCCAGTTCGACACCGAGCACGGACCGGATCCGGCTGATCAGCCGCGTCGCGAGGACGGAGTGTCCGCCCAGCATGAAGAAGTCGTCGTCGATCGAGACCTCGTCCACCCCGAGCACCTCGGCGAACAACGCGCAGAGCACCTCTTCGCGAGCCGTGCGCGGGCCACGTCCACCCGAGCGGCCGGATTCCTCGGGTGCGGGCAGCGCGCGGCGGTCGAGCTTGCCGTTCGGGGTCAGCGGCAGGCTCCCCATGCCGACGAACGCCGACGGCACCATGTAGTTCGGCACGGCGGCCGACACGTGGGACCGCAACGCCTGCGGGTCCAGGTCCCCCGGTACGACGTAAGCGACGAGACGTTTCTCGCCGGGGCTGTCCTCGCGCACGATCACGGCGGCCTGCACGACGTCCGGGTGCTGCGTGATCACGGCCTCGACCTCGGCGGGTTCCACGCGGGAGCCGCGGATCTTGACCTGGTTGTCGACGCGTCCCAGGAAGTCGAGGGTGCCGTCCGACCGCCACCGCACCAGGTCGCCGCTGCGGTACATCCGGTCGCCCGGTGCACCGAACGGGTTGGCCACGAACCGTTCACACGTGAGGTCCGGCCGGTTGCGGTACCCGCGAGCCAGCCCTGCTCCAGCTATGTAGAGCTCACCGACGACGTTCACGCCCACCGGCCTCAGTCGCTGGTCGAGCACGTAGACCTGCGTGTTGTGGATCGGTTTGCCGATCGGCGGTGACATGGGCCAGGCGGTGGCGTCGGCCGCGAGCGAGTGCGACGTGGCGACATGGGTCTCGGTGGGGCCGTAGTGGTTGTGCAGGACGCGCCCGAGGCCCGGTGCGAACAGCTTCCGCACGTGGCCGCTGGGGATCAGTGCCTCACCGAGCTGGACGACGTGCCGGAGCGAGGTCAGCGGCAGGTTCTGCTCGTGCGCCGTCTCGCCGAGCGCGTCCAGCATCAGGTTGGGCACGAAGATCTCGGAGAGCTCGTTGTCCTGCAGCCACCGCGCCAACCGCTCCGCGTCCGGCCGGATGGCGTCGTCCGGGATCACGAGCGTCTTGCCGGACGAGAGCGCCGACAACATCTCGGTCACCGAAGCGTCGAAGCTGACCGCGGCGAACTGCACGTGCCTCGCCCCGGCCCCGGTGCCGATCGCGTCGACGCACCAGATCGCGAGGTTCGTGATGCACCTGGCCAGCATCACGACGCCCTTGGGACGACCGGTGGAGCCGGAGGTGTAGAGCAGGCAGGCCGCGTTGTCCGGATGCGCGGCCGTGGCCGGGTCGTGGTCCGGCTCGCCGGTGTCCTCGAGCACCGCGTCCAGCAGGACGACAGGCACTCCTGCGGCACCGGCCACCACACCTCGGTGAGCGGTCGTCGTCAAGGCCAGCACGGGACTGGCGTCCTCGATCATGTACGCGAGCCGCGACGCCGGATACTCGGGATCGAGCGGCAGGTACACACCGCCGGCCTTGAGCACCGCGAGGAACGACACGACCAGCTCCACCGAGCGGGGCAGTGCCACCGCGACCACGCTCTCCGGCCCGATCCCCGCCGCGACGAGCCGGTGGGCCAGCCGGTTGGCCAGGCGGTTGAGCTCCCCGTAGGTCAGCTCACCGCCAGACCACTGCACGGCGGAGAGCTCGGGTGTGCGGCCCACCTGCGCCTCGACGAGTCCCGCCGGGTGCGCCGACGCCGCCGGCAGGTGTTCGGTGTCGTTCCAGTCGATCAGCATCCGCCGCTCCTCGGCGGGATCCATGACCGGCACGGACTCGACGCGGACGGCGGGGTCGGCGACCACCGCGCGGAGAAGCACCAGCCACGACCGCACGAGGCGGTCGACGGTCGCGCTGTCGAACAGGTCCCGGCTGAACTCGACCACGCCGGCCACTCCAGCGGGACTCCCGGCGGCACCGAAACGCTCCGTGAGACTGGCGGTCAGGTCGAACTTCGCGGACTCGAGCCCGACCTGTTCGTCCGAGACGTCGAGACCCGGCAGGCTGAGATCGGCGGCCGTGTTGTTCTGCAGCACGAAGAGGACCTGGAAGAGCGGGTGCCGGGCGGTGGACCTCGCCGGCTTGAGGTGCTCCACGAGCAGTTCGAAAGGCACGTCCTGGTTCTCGTACGCGGCGAGATCGTGGTCGCGCACCCGGTCGAGCAGCTCGGCGAACGTCGGGTCACCTGAGGTGTCCGTCCTCATGACCAGCGTGTTGACGAAGAAGCCGACGAGGTTGGCGAGCGCCGGATCGGTGCGGCCGGCGACCGGTGTGCCGAGCACGACGTCGGTGCCCGCTCCCCACCGGGTCAGCATCGCGGCGAAGGACGCCCGCAGCACCATGTAAGGGGTTGCACCGGCGGTCTTGGCGAGTGCCGTCAGCCCGAGGTGGAGCTGCTCGTCGATCCGGAACCGCACCGTGCCGCCCCGGTGTGACGGGGTGACGGGCCGCGGGCGGTCGGCGGGCAGCGGCATCTCGTCGGGCAGACCGGCCAGGACGCCCTTCCAGAACCCGAGCTGGCCGCCGATCGCGGAGTCCGGTTCGGACGGACTGCCCAGCACGTCGCGTTGCCAGCGGGTGTAGTCGGCGTAGCGAACGGGAAGTGGCGGGAAGGCCGGAGCGTGCCCCGCACGCCGTGCCTCGTACGCGGTGCCGAGGTCGCGCATCAGCGGAACCATCGACCACCCGTCGCTGCTCACGTGGTGCATCAGCAGCAGGAGCACGTGCTCCTGCGGGCCGAGCTCGAACAGCGAGCACCGCAGCGAGACGTCCTCGGACAGGTCGAAACGGTGGTTCACCGCCTGCCGCACGAGCTCGGCGAGCTCGGCCTCGGTCGTGCTGACGGAGGTGACGACGGGCAGGGCCGCCTGGCCGTCGAGGACGTGTTGCCGGAACTCACCGTCGTGGTCGCGGAAGACCGTGCGCAGCGGTTCGTGCCGCAGGACCAGATCGCCGATCGCCGCCACGAGCGCCTCGCGGTCGAGCGGGCCGCGCAGCCGCAGCCCGATCGGCAGGTTGTAGATCGGTTCCGCCTTGTGCATGCGGTCCAGGAACCAGATCCGTTGCTGCGCATACGACAACGGCACGTCCTCCGCCTGGTCGACGCGCAGGAGCGGGCTGAGCGGAGCCGGGCGTGCCGTGGACACGACCCTCGCGAGTCCGGCGACCGTCGGTGTGTCGAACACGTCCCGGACGCGCAGCTTCACCCCCAGTGTCGCGCTGACACGGCTGACGAACCGGATCGCGAGCAGCGAGTGGCCGCCGAGCTCGAAGAACGAGTCGTCGACACCCACTTCGGGTGTGTGCAGCAGTTCGGCGAACAGGTCGCAGAGGATCTTCTCGTCGGGTGTCGAAGGTGCGCGCCGGGATCGCAGCGGTTCGCTGGGAGCCGGCAACGCGTCGACCGCCAGCTTTCCGTTGGGAGTCAGCGGTACGGCGTCGATGAAGGTGATGCTCGACGGCATCATGTAGGCCGCGAGCAGCTCGCCGGCGTAACGCCTGAGGTCGTCCCGGAGTCCGTCGGTGTCGACGTCGGTTCCGACGGGGACGACGTAGGCGGCCAGCGCGATGCCGGCACCGGGCTGCCGCCGGGCGACGACCACGGCCTGGGCGACGTCCTCGTGTTCCGCCAGCACGGCTTCGACCTCGCCGGGCTCGACGCGGAACCCCCGGATCTTGACCTGGTCGTCGGCGCGGCCGAGGAACTCCAGGTCCCCGCCCGGCGACCACCGCGCGAGATCCCCGGTGCGGTACAGGCGCGTGCCCGGCGGACCGAACGGGTCCGCGACGAACCGTTCGGCGGTGAGACCCGGCCTGCCCAGGTATCCCCTCGCCACGCCGGCACCCGCGAGGTAGAGCTCCCCCGTCGTTCCCGGCGGTACGGGCGCGAGGCCGTGGTCGAGCACGTAGGCGCGCATGCCGTCCAACGGCCTGCCGATCGGGGTGCTCCCCGGCCGGATCTCCTGTCCCACCTCGAAACTCGTGGCGAACAGCGTCGTCTCGGTCGGCCCGTACATCACCCGCATCACCACGTCCGGGCAAGCGTCCCGCACTTGGCGCAGTGCCACCGGTGACACCACGTCGCCGCCGGTCATGACCACGCGAACAGGGGCGAAGATCTCCGGTGACTCCTCCCCCACCACCCGGAACAGACCGGCGGTCAGGTGCACAGCGGTGACCGCCTCGCCCGTGATCAGCCGCTCCAGCGTCTCGACGTCGAGTTCACCGGGCGGAGCGAGCACCACGCGGCCGCCGTTGAGCAGTGGTACCCACAGCTCGTAGAACGACACGTCGAACGCGTGCGGGGCCAGCATCAGCACGGTGTCGTGGCGGCCGTCGGCGAAGAGGTCGTCGTCCACAAGGGACAGCACGTCCCGGTGCGTGACCGCGACACCCTTGGGAGTCCCTGTCGAGCCGGACGTGAACATCACGAAGGCGAGCTGGTCACGATCGGGCTCGGCGTCGGGACGTTCCTGCGCAACCGCGGACTCCTCGTCCACCGCCACGACGTGCTCGACTTCCGGCACACCGCGGGCGCGACCGCGTTCGTCGGCGATCAGCACGCTCACCCCGGCGTCCTCGACCGCCCGTTGCAGCCGGTCGAGCGGATGCGCGTCGTGCAGTGGAACGCAGACGCCACCGGCTTTCAGCACCGCCAGCGTCGCGACGACCAGTTCAGCGGAGCGGTCGAGGCACAGTGCGACCGCCGACTCGGCGCCGACGCCGAGGCCCGTCAGGTGGCTGGCGAGCCGGTCGCTGCGCTCGTCGAGTTCCCGGTAGGTGACCGGTTCGCCCGCGCCGCTGATCGCGACCGCGTCAGGAGCCTTCCTCGCCTGGTCGCGGAAGGCCTCCGGGATGGACGCGGCGGCTCGCCTGGCAGGCCGCGCGGTGTCGTTCCACTCGACCAGGGTGGTGTGACGCTCGGTCTCGGTGAGCACGTTCACGGAGTCCACCCGGACGAGCGGGTCGGCCGTGACCGCCGCGAGCACCAGCAAGAGTCGTTCGGCGAGCATCTCGGCGGTGTGCCGGTCGAACAGGTCCGTGCTGTAGGTGAGCAGTCCGCCGATCTGCACCGCGTCCGGACCTGGCGTCCTGGTGAACCCGAAGTGCAGGTCGAACTTGGACGTGTGCGTCACCACCTCGTCCACCGACACGACGAGACCGGGGAGCTCCCTGGTCGACGTGTTGGTCTCCTCCACTCCGAACCCGATCTGGAACAACGGGTTCCTGCCTGGCAGCCGTGGAGGGTTCACGACTTCGACGACGTGCGAGAACGGCACGTCCTGGTGCGCGTAGGCGGAGAGCGCGGTGTCGCGCACCCGTTCGACCAGGCTCAGAAAGGGCAGGTTGCCCTCGGTGCTGGTGCGCAGCACGACGGTGTTCGCGAACAGACCGACCAGCGCGTCCGCACTGCCGTCACCACGGCCGGCCACCGCCGTTCCCAGCGGCACGTCGGTGCCCGCCCCCACCTTCGTGAGCACGACCGCGACGGCGGCCTGCAACACCATCGACAACGTCGCCCGCGCCTGCCGTGCGATCGAAACGAGTTCGCGTTGCACACGGGTTTCGATCGGGAAGCGCACAGCACTGCCGTGATAGGTCGGTGCGTCCCGCCGCGGCCGATCGGTGGGCAGTGCCACTTCGTCCGGCAGTCCCGCGAGTTCTTGTTCCCAGAACGCCAGTTGCGCAGCCGCGAGTTCCGTGGGGGCGTCGGCGGTGCCCAGCCGATCGTGCTGCCGGCGGGCGTGATCGGCGTACTGGGCGGGCAGCGGTCGCCAGTTCGGCTTCGTCGCCGTGCGCCGGGCTTCATAGGCCGTGCAGAGGTCGTCGATCAGAGGAGCGAGCGAGGACCCGTCGGCGGCGATGTGGTGCAGCACCAGCAAGAGCACGTGGCTGGTCTCGCCGGTGCTGAAGAGCCATCCGCGCAACGGCAGGTCGTCGGTGAGGTCGAAGGGCTGCCGCGAGACGACCGCGATCCTGTCGTCGAGCTCGGCCGCCGCCACGGTCTCCCGCACCACCAGTGGCCCGACCTCGTCCTGTGGCAGCACCCGCTGGTGCGGGAGGCCGTCCAGCTCCGGGAACACGGTGCGCAGCACCTCGTGCCGGGTGACCACGTCGCCCACGGCGGCACACAGCGCGACGTCGTCGAGCGGTCCGTCGAAGCGCAACCGCACCGGAAGGTTGTAGGTGGGTGACGGGCCTTCCAGCCGGTGCAGGAACCACAGTTGTTGCTGGGCGCTGGACAGGGGAATCACTGGTCGTGATCCTTTCGCTCAGGTCGCGGAGTCGGCGGGCAGGCCGAGCGGGTCGACGAGGACCAGACGGAACTCGCACGTGTAGCGACGTCCACGGGAGTCCCGCAGCCACGTACCGTCCAGGTCGGGCAACATCTCGCTGAACGTCACCGTGGTCCCGGCGTTCGCCCGCACCGTTCTGCGCAGCGCTCGTGCGAACAGGTCGACCAGGACCGGTGAACCGAAGTCGAGGTAGATCGGTTTGTCCTCCACCGGAACCCGGTAGAAGCCGCGCTCCGGCAGGCGATGAGTCCGGCGCCACGACCAGGCGGCGTGGTGCCGCGCGGCCGCGTCCTCGAGCGCCGCCCAGGTCAGGTCGAGTGCGTCGAAAGTCCACGACTCGCGGCTCACGACGAGGCGGTCGATGGTGACCCGCGGCCGGTGCGGGGCGGAGGGCAGCATGCGGAAGCTGTTCAGCACGGCACCCGACATCGCCTCGCCGAACATCTCGACCAGGTCGAACGCACGACCGTCCACATCGGATCGCACCACGAGCCGCGTTCCCTCCCGCACGACGCGCAGCGCGCCCGCCGGGACGATCCGGCCCGGCGTCACGGAGGGATCGGGGTGTTGCGTCCAGTAGGTGAACCCACCTGACAGCAGAGCCGCCGGGTACGTCCTGGAGTTCACCTGGGAGGACTCCTTGGAGGGCACGCTGACGACCCGCCGGTCCCCGTGGTCGTGCTCGGCCGCGCGCAACAGCCCTGCCTGGTCTTCAGCCTGGGCGACGAACAACCGTGACTCCACCGTGTTCGCGGCGACGTGGAGCTCGCCGAGCACGGCGAGGAAGTCGCCCCTGTTCACCGCTTCCGGGGAGTCGGCGACGAGCATGAGGTCGGGTGAGTGGTGCACCGCGGATGACCACGGCACGTCGCTGGAGGCGAACTCCGCCTCCACGGCGGCTTTGATGTCGGCTGCCCGCACGTGATGCCGTGTGCTCACCTCGTCGATCGCGAGCACTTTCGACCACTTGTCGCTGAACTCGCGGATCAGCGAGTCGACGATCGGAGGCGGTTCCCGCAACGAGAAGAAGATGTCCGGCGTCGCCGCCGCGTAGAGCGAGGCGAGCGGTACCTGGTCCTGGCCGGTTCGCGCGCACAGCCGGTCGAAGATCTCACCGAACCGCGCACGGAAGAGTTCGGCCGCGCGACAGGTCAGCCAGCGAGCCGCGAGGAGCAGCAGTTCCAGGGGTTCCGCGAGGAAGTCGTTGACCGGCTGCCCCAACTCGATCGCCACGTCGCGGTTCGTGTCCTCGTACACGACGGTCCGGCCCGCGTAGTGCTGTCCGGGGCGACGGGTGGGCAGCTCGCCCGAGATCCGCTCGAACGCGGTGCCGAGTGCGTCGAGTGCGTCGATGACGCGGTCGGCGTCGCCTGCCGCGTCCGCCACCGCGGAGCGCAGTTCGAGCAGTTCGTCCAGCGCGGAGCGGCGTTCCTGCGCGTGCGGGTGGTCGGGTTGCAGCGCCAGCAACGCGGCGAGTGCGTCCTCCGGCGTGGCCGAAACCGGCACGTCGAGGTCGTGGAGCAGAAGGCCGCGCTCCGCGAGGGACAGCGCGGCGGGACTGAGATCCAGCTCCGGCGCGAGCTCCCGCTGGATCGTTTCCAGTGGTCGTCGGCCGTCGCACTCGCGGAGCAGGAACGCTTCTTCTTCGGTCAGCGTCAGGTGCTTTCCGTTCGGGGTGATGAGCGTCCGGCCGCAGAGCTGGTTCTGCGGTGCGCTTCTCGGTCGCCACCCCGGCAAGCCGGCCGGATCGTCCGACATGGCCCGTGCCACGGCGTCGATCGCCCACCATTCGAAGTACACGGTCCTGCGCGCCAACAGGTCCTGTCCGATGTGCACGGTCAGCGCGGGTGCCTCGTCCGTCACCGCGGCCCAGGCGATCGGCCCGAAGAAGCCGATCGAGTCGTTCTTCACCGCGTAGCGCTGAACGTAGCTGGCGGTCGTGAGAAGTCGTTGGCGCCACTTGGAGTTGGCCGCACCCGCGACGGGTGACGTCAGCTTGTCGACGCACGTGCGCAGCAGGTGCGGACTCTGCCACGCGATGGCTTCGCGGAACGACGGATCCGCGGCGATCCCGGTCAACGCGCGTGACACCCTGTCGGTGGCGTCCGCGTAGGCATCGCGATACGCCTGGGACAGCTCGGTGGAAGCGTCCTCCCCGTCCGCGAACTCCGCCAACCGGCGATCCGTCAGCGCCAGCACCAGGTCGACGGGAAAGCCCGCGCTGCGCACGGCGACGTGCCGCCAGAGTCGCCACGAAGAACCGCCCAGCGGCACCAGGTGATCAGGCGTGGTCATGAGATCTCCCCCGCCAGCAGCGAGCGGAGGACCTCGGCGAACTCCTGCCCCAGTTCCGGTGCCGAGTTGTCGGACCATTCGACGTCGCAACCGATTCGCCCGTCGTGCGGCACGAAACGGACCGTGAGATCGGTCTTCGTCTCGTGGTAGACGTTGAACAGATCACACGTCGCGGAGAGGTGCCCGTGGCGCCACTGGAGGGTTCCCTCCATGTCGAGGTAGGAGGTGAAGATCCGGTCCAACCTGGGCACCGGCCGCGGCAGGGCGTTGACGATCACCATCAGCGGAACGTGGCGGCGACGCAGGTCCTCGCGCCAGCCGTCCGCTTCCGCCATCACCAGTTCGGCCAGCGTGTCGCCCGGGCGGTGTGCGCAGACGAGCGGCACCTGGTTGACGAAACATCCCAGCACCTCTCCCCCGAAGCCGTCGCGAGGCCGCACGGATGCGGCTGTGCAGACGACCGACGCACGGCGGCCCATCACCCCGAGCACGCGATGGATCGATCCGAAGAGGACGGAGAACAGACCTGTGCCGGCTTCCCGGGCGATCCGGCGGAAGTGTGCGACGCAGTCGGCGGACAGGTCTTCACGCAACCGCTGTGACAGGTGCCCGCGGACCGGCTGCGCGGCCTGATCTGCGGTGCCGATCGTCTCCTGGCCGATCACCGGGGCGAGCCGCGTGGTCCAGTAGTCCAGGTCGCGCCGCACCGCGCTCGCCTCGGCCGCACGGACGCGTTCGACCAGCTCGAGGTAGTCCGCCGGTTTCTGGGCGACCACGCTCCCGTCGAGGCAGGCGAGAAATCTCTCGGTCAGCAGAGTCTTGCTGCGACCGTCCATGAGCACGTGGTGCACCGAGAGACTCACTCTGGTCCTCGACGCGGACAACCTCGCGGCGACGATCCGGTGCAGCACACCGCCATCGACCTCGAACGGCCGGCTGACGGCGTCCCGCAGCACCTCGTCGACCTCGGCACCCGGTGCCGGGCTCACCCACTCGACCCGCACCTCGGCGGGGTCGAGCCACTGGACCACGTCGCCGCTCTCGCCCAGCCCCGTGCGGAACTGGAGCGTGGGTGTGACCTCGACGAGCAGGCGATAGGCCTCTTCGACCCGCCGCCGCGGCAGGTCGCCGTCGATGTCGACGACCGTCGTGACGTTGTACGCGCTGCTTTCACCGTGGTACTGCGCGGCGAACCACACCGATGACTGGCCCAGCGTGGTCGGATGGACGTCACACCGCGCGGGAGCCACGCGGACCCTTGTCCTCGATCTTCGCGGCGAGTTCCTTGGCGGTTCGGGCGAACAGGATGTCGCGGAACGACACCTCGGCACCGGACTGCTTCTGCACACGGGTCACCGCGCGCGCCGCGAGGATGGAGTTCCCGCCGGCCTCGAAGAAGTCCGTGTCCGCGTCGACGTCTTCGTTGTCCAGCACCGCCTGGAACACGGCGAGGACCAACTCGAGCAGGTCAGCGGGCGGGTGGGGCTGTTCGGATCCCATTGCGTGATTCCTCAGGTGTCGACTCGGAAACGGCTCGTGGTCCCGGCGCATTCGTGCGCGGGGCTGGACAGATCACGTCGTCCGGCGAAGCCGGTGTGCGACAGCACGACGGGTGGGGCCGTGTGCGCTGCACAGCACGACAGCACTGACGAGGGACGTGCCGAATGCGTGATCGCTACACGGCACGTTTCAGAGGTGGAACCGGATCTCAGGACGACAGAAGTGTCTGAGAGAAGAGGCCGAAGTCGCTGGATTCGACACACAGCTGACAGGTCGCATCATCGCCCCCCAGGCGAGCCGCCGCCGTGACCGGCAGCGAAGTTCTGCAATGACCGTTCCACGCCACCTTCGCACAGCCGTCGCCCGGCGGTCAATCCTCATAGCTGCCCGGTGATGCGCGACGAGGTTCTTGACAACTCCCATAAGTGCGTACAGGGTGGGAGTGCGCCAACCTGGGGGTCATCGCACATTACCTTTTCCTGCTGCGAAGATTTCTCCGGGAAATCCGCTGCGCATACAGCGCGTTATTCCCGCACTCACATCGCAGCGCCCGTTCCGCAATGTCGATGAATCGAGAGTGAACACACGTGAACCCGTTCGACGACGCCGACGGCACCTTTTCTGTGCTGATCAACGAGGAGGGCCAGCACTCGCTCTGGCCGGAATTCGCCGCCGTACCGCGAGGCTGGGAGGTGGCGTTCGGTCCGGCAGACCGCAGCTCCTGTCTCGAGTACGTCGACGAGCACTGGGTCGACATGCGTCCGCGCAGTCTGGTCAACCGCATGCAGGACAGCCACTGATGCAGTAGTCGGACGCTGTGCGACTGGGGGAAAAATGGCTCTGCCTTCACACGTGGAACGCGCAGTGCGGATGAACTACGGCCGCGACGGCTGGGTCGCCCTGCCCGACGTGCTCAGCGACGCCGAGGTCGGCAAGCTCCGTGAGCGGATCGGGGCGCTCAGCACCCAGCGGCGGCCCGAGGTCGTGCACGAGGCCGGCTCGTCCACCGTCCGCGCCATCCACGGCTGCCACGCCTTCGACGAGGTGTGCGACCGGCTGATCCGGCTTCCGGTGCTGCTCGACATCGCGGAGGCGCTGCTGCGCGAACCGGTCTACCTGTACCAGTTCAAGGTCAACATCAAGGCCGCGGTGGAGGGCAAGGCCTGGCCGTGGCACCAGGACTTCGCCTTCTGGCACCGCGAGGACGGCATGGCCGCTCCCGACGCGGTCAACATCGCGATCTTCCTGGACGAGGTCGACGAGCGGAACGGGCCGCTGGAGGTCATTCCCGGAACCCACCACCTGGGCCTGCTCGGCTCGGACGAGAACGGGAGCGAGAACACCGCGGGCAAAGGCGACTGGCGCAGTCACGTGTCCGCCGATCTCGAACACACCGTACCCGCCGAACTGGCCGCAACACTGGCGCAGGACTGGGGAAAACACAAGTTCACCGGGCCTGCGGGAACGGCAGTCGCATTCCACCCGAACCTGGTTCACTCGTCTTCCAACAACCGGTCCGCACACCGCCGTTCCATGCTCTTCCTGACCTACAACAAGGTCACGAACGCTCCACTCAACCCGACTCGGCCCGAGTTCCTGGTGAATCGAGACACCCGGCCGGTCGTTCGCGTGGCGGAGAGCCGGCTGTAACCGCGAACCGCCGCAACCGCACCGTTCTGACCTGGGGGAAAGAATGAATGGCGAACGCAAGAGCGCGCCGCCGCGTGACGGCCAGGACATGAAGCTCGCCCACGTCGAGTTCTACGTCCAGAACCTCGACGAGGTCGTCGACTGGCTGGCGGAGAGCTACGGATTCGCGAAATCACCGGAAGCGGACGTGGCCACCAGCGCAGATACCCACCGATCTGCTGTGATGCGCGGTGGGTTGATCACGCTGGTCGTCACCCAGGCGTTGTCCGAAACGCATTTCGCACACGATTACGTGTGGCGGCACGGTGACGGCGTCGGCAATCTGGGCATTGGTGTGGCCGATGTGACCGCGGCGTTCGAGGACGCCGTCGAAAGAGGAGCGGTACCGATCTCGGCACCTCAGCGCAACGGCACCGATGGCGCGATCACAGCGGTGATCAGGGGTTTCGGGGATGTCCTGCACACCTTCGTCGAGCACCGCGAGAAAGCTCCCGCCGTGCGGGTGCCGTCCTCATCGGTGCGACGGATCGACCACCTGGCCGTGTGCCTGGAGGCCGGGGAACTGGACCCGACCACGGAGTACTACGAGTCGGCGCTGGGTTTCAGCACGATCTTCGAGGAACGCATCGTGATCGGCTCACAGGCGATGCTGTCGAAGGTCGTGCAAAGCCCGTCGACAGAGATCACGCTCACCCTCATCGAACCCGACACGCGGATGGACGCCGGTCAGATCGACGAGTTCCTGAAGCGCCACAACGGCGCCGGGGTGCAGCACATCGCGTTCGAGACCAACGACATCGTGCGCTCGGTGAGCGTGCTGTCGGACAAGGGTGTCGACTTCCTCAGCACTCCCGCGACCTACTACGACGCGCTCGCGGACCGGCTCGACCTCGCCACCCACACCGTGGACGAGCTCCGGCAGCACAACATCCTGGTGGACGAGGACCACGACGGTCAGCTCTTCCAGATCTTCGCCCGGTCGACGCATCCGAGGAACACCTTGTTCTTCGAGGTGATCGAGCGCCTCGGTGCCAAGACGTTCGGCAGCGGGAACATCAAGGCGCTCTACGAGGCGGTCGAGGCCGCGCGCGTGCGCGGGGAGACGTCGACGTGATCGCCGAGATCTCCCCCGCGCGCACCGCTGTGTCTCTCAGTTCCCTGCTGTGCCTCGACGACGTCGAAGACGCCGCGACGCACGCGATGGCGGCCGACCTCCGTGACTTCGTCGCCGGCGGCGCGGGAACGGAGACGACGCTCAGGGCGAACCGGACGGCGCTGGAGCGCGTGCGTCTGGTTCCCAGGGTGCTCAACGACGTCTCGGCGTGCTCGACCGAGACGACGGTGCTGGGCACCTCCACCACGATGCCCGTGCTGGTCGCACCGATGGCCTACCAGCGGCTGGCGCATCCCGAGGGCGAACGGGCGCTGGCCGCCGCCTGTGCCGGCGCCGGCGTGATCTACGTGGCGAGCATGTTGAGCAGCTCCACCTTCGTGGACATCACCGCGACGGGAGCCTCCACGTGGTGCCAGCTCTACTGGCTTCGTGATCGCGGCCAGATGACGAACCTCCTGCGCCGGGCGGAGTCGGCCGGCTGCCGCGCCGTCGTGCTGACCGTGGACGTGCCTCGCATGGGACGCCGCCTGCGGGACATCCGCTCGGGCTTCACCCTGCCTGCCGGGATCTCGGCCGTGAACCTGTCCGGCGACGTGGGAGTGCACGACGGGAGCGACTCCGAGTCGGCGTTCATGGCGCACACCAGACTGACGTTCGACCCGTCGCTCTCGTGGTCCGACCTCGACTGGCTGCGGCAGAGGACCTCGTTGCCGATCGTGGTGAAAGGGGTCCTGCACCCCGACGACGCGCAGAGAGCAGCGGAACTCGGGGTCGATGCCCTCATCGTCTCGAACCACGGTGGACGTCAGCTCGACGGTGCTGTCAGCAGTGCGGAGGCGTTGCCGGCGGTCCGCGAGGTGGTGGGCGACCGCTGTGAGGTGCTGATGGACAGCGGAATCAGGTCCGGCTCGGACGTCGTGAAGGCCATCGCCCTCGGTGCGTCGAGTGTCCTCATAGGACGGCCGGCGTGGTGGGGACTCGCGTTGGCGGGCCAGGCCGGTGCCGCCAGGGTGCTCGAACTGATCCGGCAGGAGACCGAGGACGCCGTCGCGCTCGCCGGCTGCCGCGGCATCGCGGACGTCCGCTCCTCCGTGAGGGCGTTGCCCGCAGCGGAGTCGTGGTCGTGGTGACCCGCACCGTCCACTCCCGGTTCGAGCTGCGCGCCGCCGAGCTCCACCCGTCCGTCGACGATCCCGCCCTGCACTCCATGACCTTCCTGAACGAGGTGTCGCACCGGTATCCCGATGCGATCTCACTCGCCGCGGGCAGACCTGTGGAGTCGTTCTTCGAGCTCGATTCGGTGCACCGGTACCTCGACGTCTTCTGTCAGCACCTCCGCGACGACCTCGGGTACTCCGAGGAGGAGGTGCGGCGCACGATCTTCCAGTACGGCCGGACGAAGGGAGTGCTGCACCACCTGATCGCCAGGAACCTGGCCGTGGACGAGAACATCGACGCCGATCCGGAGTCGGTCGTGGTCACGGTGGGCTGTCAGGAGGCGCTTTACCTGTGTCTGAGGGCGTTGCGCTCCGACGATCAGGACGTGGTGCTGGCGGTGTCCCCCACGTACGTCGGACTGGCGGGGGCGGCGCGGCTCGCGGACATGCGGGTCCTGCCGGTGCGGGAAGCGGGAGGAATCGACTTCGACGACCTGTTCTCGGTGTTGCGGCACGCGCGCGGCAGAGGGCTGCGTCCCCGCGCCCTCTACGTCATTCCGGACTTCGCGAACCCGTCCGGGGTCAACATGACCGTCGAGGACAAGCGGCGGCTGCTGGACGTCGCCGCGCAACAGGACTTCCTCGTGCTGGAGGACAACCCGTACGGCCTGTTCTCCGACACCGACGAGCGGCCACCCACGCTGAAGGCGCTGGACACCCGCAACCAGGTGGTCTACCTCGGCACGCTGGCCAAGTCGGCGTTGCCCGGAGTGCGCATCGGCTACGCGGTGGCGGACCAGGAGGTGGTGACCGCGCACGGGACCCGGACGCTGTTCGCCGACGAGCTGGCGAAGATCAAGAGCATGGTCACCGTCAACACGTCGCCGATCGCCCAGGCCATCGCGGGCGGGAGGTTGCTGGAGCACGGGTGCAGCCTCGTTCGAGCGAACGCGCGGGAGACGGAGCACTACCGCGTCAACCGGCGCCACCTGCTCAACGGCCTCGCCGACCGCTTCCGCCGTGGTGATCCCGACGCGGCCGGAGTGAGCTGGAACAGTCCTACCGGCGGATTCTTCGTCGTGGTCACCGTTCCGTTCGCCGCCGACGACGCTCTGCTGGAACGGTCAGCGCGCGTGCACGGCGTGCTCTGGACGCCGATGCACCACTTCTACCTGGGGGACGGCGGGCTCAACCAGCTCCGGCTGTCCTGCGCCGCCCTGCCACCGGAACAGGTCGACCTGGGGCTCGACCGCCTGCACGCGCTGGTCACGGAATCGCTGACAGCGTCACGGAAAGGTGCGAAACATCAATGTTGATCTGCGGGGTCAAGGCAACCCATGACGGTGGTGTCGCTCTCATCGCTGACGGGCGTCTCGAGTTCAGCATCGAGCTGGAGAAGCTCGGCAACGGGCCGCGGTACAGCGCGCTTCGCGATCTGCGGCAGGTCGCCGATCTCCTGGCCGCCGAAGGAGTGGACGTCGCGGACGTCGACCGGTTCGTGGTCGACGGGTGGTGGACGCAGCGCGCCGACGGTCAGCACGTGATCGACACCCTCGACGACGGCAAGCCGGTCGAGCTCCCGGTCGCGTCCTATCTGGACGGACCGGGCGCCGCTGGTCCGTTGCGGCGCTTCTCCTTCCAGAACCACGACTTCAGCCGAAAGGCGCCTGGTTACAGCAGCTATCACCACGCCGCCAACCATCTCATGGGCGCGTACTGCACGAGCCCGTTCGCCCGGCGCGGTGAGGACGCGCTCGTGCTGGTGTGGGACGGTGGCATGACTCCCCGGCTGTACGAGGTGAGCGCGGCCACCAGGACGGTCAAGGCGGTGTCCGTGGTGCTGCCGATCGTGGGCAACAGCTTCTCCGACTTCTGCGGGGAGTTCGACCCGTTCTACCGCGACACCTCGGGACTGTCGAGCGAGGAGACGGTGCGCTACCGGCTGTCGATCGCGGGCAAGGCGATGGCCTACGCCGCGCTGGGTGAGGTGGTGGAGTCCTCGTACCAGGCGTTCGACGACCTGTTCTCCAGCCTGCCGGGCGTCTCTTCGGACAACGGCAGGGCGCTCGGGGAGAAGGCCTCCGCGAACAGGGCGCAGCTGTTCCCCGGCATGTCCGAGGCCGACCTGATCGCGACCTTCCAGGCCTACCTGGGAGACCGGCTCCTGCGCGGTATCAGCGCGGTCCTGCACAGGAGGTTCCCAGGGCGCACCCCGAACCTGGTGCTCAGCGGAGGCTGCGCGCTCAACATCAAGTGGAACAACCGGTTGCGGTCGAGCGGCCTGTTCGCCGACGTCTGGGTCCCGCCGTTCCCGAACGACGCGGGTGCCGCGATCGGAACCGCCAGCTGCGAGATGTTCCAGCAGGACGGCCGGCTCCACCTCGACTGGAACGTCTACAGCGGCCCCGGGCTGGTCGCTTCGCCGACGCCTCCCGGTTGGGAGAAACGGTCGTGCGACGAGCGCGAACTCGCCGAACTGCTGCACACGACGGGCGAACCGGTGGTCGTCCTGTCCGGCCGTGCCGAGATCGGCCCGCGAGCACTCGGCAACCGCAGCATCCTGGCGACCGCGACGAGCCCGGAGATGAAGGACCGGCTGAACACGATCAAGAACCGCGCGTCGTACCGGCCCGTCGCTCCGATCTGCACGACTGCCCGTGCTCCCGAGATCTTCGCTCCCGGAAGCAGCGACCGCTACATGCTGTTCGAACACCACGTGCGTCCGGAATGGGTCGACCGCATCCCCGCCGTCATCCACCTCGACGGCACCGCGCGGCTGCAGACCATCGACCCCGAAGACGGCAGTGTCACCGGCCGGGTGCTCGCCGAGTACGAACGGATCTCCGGCATTCCCGTGCTGTGCAACACGAGCGCGAACCACGAGGGACGCGGGTTCTTCCCCGACGTCACCTCGGCCGCGGCCTGGGGCGGCACGAGGTACATCTGGTCCGAAGGCGACCTCTACGTGAATCGGAACGAGCCGACGAGCCGCTCGGCCTGACGCGGGCCTGGCCCCAGGCGGCGACGCCGGGATGTCGACCAGCAGGCTGGCCGACCTGATCGAGGAGGACTGGTTCCGGCGAATCGGCCACCGGACTTGCGAGCAAGGGTGACATCGGGTTCGGCAGCATGGCGGGACGCGACGCGCATCGCACCGGTGAGATCGTCGCTGCGGCGGTGCGCGCGGCCGGGGTGCGTGCGATCATCGCGACCGGATGGGGCGGACTCGCCGCGCGTTCCTCCGACGATCTCCTGGTGATCGACCGAGCCCCGCACGACTGGCTGTTCGGCCGGGTGACCTCAGGTCGTGTGCCCGTTCGTGGCGGACCAGCCGCATTGGGCGCGGCGCATGCACGCCGTGGGTGTCGCAACAGAGCCGGTCCCCCACCGGAAACTCACCGCCAACGCCCTGGCCGCGGCGATCTCGCGTGCAGTGAGCGATCCAGCGCTACAACAGCGCGCTGGTGAGCTCGGCGAGCGAATTCGTGCCGAAAACGGTGTCGCTGCGGCAGGGCGGGCTTTGGAGGGACTCCACAGTGGACACGGGTCTCAGCGGTCCTGATCGGCGTTGCGCCACCACAGCGCGGTCGCCGCGATTCCGCCCACCCCGACCAGCAACACCAGCAGAACGCCGAGAAGGCCGGGCGGGTCGCTGTCCGGCCCGGCCAGCCCGCTGAACAACGCCGGTACCGACCACGGGAAGTACCGGCCGTAGCCCAGTGCGGCGACGACCTGGGCGAAGAAGATCGCGGCCATCATCACCCCGACGCCGGGCAGATAGCCGCGCCCGGCACTGGCCGCGAACGCGATCGGCGTGGTGAGCAGCACCGTCATCGCCGCCGTCGCGCCGACGGTCGCCACACCGGACGCCGCGAGCTCCGCGGACCACCCCGGCAGCCCGAGCACCGTGCCGATCACCAGGCCGAGGACGACGAGCAGCACCGTGAGGACGAGGCACCACAGGCCGGCCACGACGAACTTCGCCAGCACGATCGTGGTGCGCGCGGTCGGCAGCGCCAGCAGGTCCTTCACGGTGTTCTGGCTGAACTCGCGCCCGAACAACCACACGGACACCAGGCCGAAGATCAGCACGCCCCCGACCGCGGTGATCTGGGACAGGAACGCCAGATGCGTCGGCCAGTCCGCGTCACGTCCGACCAGCGAGGCCTTGGTGCCGATCAGACCGAGTGACCGGGCGCGGTCCTGGTCCTGCAGGATGAACATGAACAACCCGCCCACCCCGGCGGCGATCGTGAACGCCAGCGCCGTCACCCACGGCACGCGGGAACGGCGGGCCTTGAGCAGTTCGGTGGCGAGCGCGTTGATCACGACTCCACCACCCGCAGGAAGAACGTCTCCAGGTCGTCCTGCTCCACCACGAGACGGGTCGGTGCGCAGCCCGCCCCGACCAGCACGACGGCGACCCCGTCGGGTTGGTCGATCGCGCGGTCGTCAGTCAGGTCCAGGGTGCCCGGCTCCGTCCTGACCGGACTGAACCCCGCGGCGAGCAACGCTCGTTCGGCAGCCACGAGGTCGCGGGCCGACACGGTCAGCCTGCGGCGCGTCTGTGCCGCCAGATTTCCCGCGTCGAGCTCGCGGACGAGCCGGCCGCGGTGGATGACGCCGATGCGCGTGGCCAGCCGGGCCACCTCGGTGAGGATGTGGCTCGACAAAAGCACGCTCACACCGTGCTCGCAGCTCAGCTCACGCACCAAACTTCGGATCTCGGCCACGCCGGCCGGGTCGAGGCCGTTCGCGGGCTCGTCCAGGATCAACAGCTCCGGCTCGTGCAGCAACGCTTTCGCCAGGCCCAGCCGCTGCGCGTTGCCCAACGACAACGTCCCTGCCCGCTGGGTGGCGTACGTGGTCAGGTTCACCCGCTCGACGACCTCGTCGACATGGCCCCGGCCGCGCAACCCGCGCAGCCGCGCCGCGACCGTCAAGTTCTCCCTGACCGTCAGCTCCGGGTACGCGGCGGGCGTTTCCACCAGGTACCCGACGCGCGACCACGCGTCGTGCGCACCCGGCCGCACCACAGAGCCCAGCACCGCAACGGATCCGCTGCTCGGACGCACCATGCCGAGCAGCATGCGGATCGTGGTCGTCTTGCCCGCGCCGTTGAGACCGAGCAGTGCGTAGATCTCCCCCGCGTTGATGCGGAGAGAAAGCCCGTCCACTGCCGTGACATCGCCGTACCGCTTGGTCAGACCACGCGCGTCGATCACCGGCGTCATCGGCCGGCAACCTTGACGCAGCGCACGACGCGTTCGATCTCCGACACCGGCGACACGCGCCCCGACGGCACGAGGTACCGCTCGGTGAACTCACGCGGCCCGAGCTGCTCGACTTCAGCCCACCCGAAGGCGGCCACGAACTCGGCCACCTCAGCCGGAAGCAGCCCGAACTTCCAGATCTGCCGGTTCTGCACGAACTCGCGATAGGCGGCCTCACCGCCGAACATCGCTGTGCCGTCGAGGAAGTCCTTGCGCACGAACGTGAACACCAGTTCGCTGCCTGCCGGAGCCTGGGCCAGGAAGCCGAAGGTGGCCCCCACCGCGTCCGCCGTCAGGTACTGGGTGACCGCCTCCCAGACGAACAGCGTCCGAACGTCCCGGCGGTAGCCGCGCTCGCCCAGCGCCTCCTCCAGGCCCTGGGCCTCGAAGTCGATCGGAACCAGGCTGACGTTCGACGGCACCTCACCGAACATCGCCCGCAGCCGCTCGCGCTTGCTCGCGATGGTGCCCGGCAGATCGACCTCGAACACCGGCTTGTCACGCAACCGGCAACCGCTCGTGTCGAATCCCGCGCCGAGCACCACCACGGCGTCCGCATCGGTGGTGGTGAGTCGCTCGTCGACGTACCGCTTGCGGCACAACATGCCGGCCCACAAGCCCGGAATTCGCTTCTCCGTCGCGCTGACGAGCGCGTTGCGCATCGGCCGCCAGCGCGCGGCGGCCACGGCCAGCCGGCCCGAGAGGGGCAGGATGCGCGCCGCGAACTCGTCCCGCACGAGCGGGTGGTCTTCGTACTGCTCCACTGCGGCGATGACCATCGGCCCGATGGCCGTACCCGCGACCGAGGCGTCCATGAAAGCTCCCGTGTGTCGACGTCGTTGAACACGCCGACCAGGCTTCCCGGCACACCTGCCAGCACTCTACAACCAAGAAGCCCGCACAGGGCCCGGAGGCGCAGGCGGCGCGATCATAGGCGTCGCGCGGCTCCAGGAGAGATTGCGAGACTGTTCCGATGGCCGACCAACCACCACCTCGCCACGCCAAGCGCTACTACCTGATCGTCGCTCCACTGCTGCTGGCCGCGACCGTGATCGGGTTCGTCTTCATCGAGGAAGCGGGCTGGGCGCTGGTCCTGATCGGCTGCGCCGTCGGCGGGTTCCTCGCTGAGGGGATCGCGGACCTGGTGCGGTACAACCGGTCCAAGCGCTGACCGCCGTTTTAACGGTCGTCTCAGGTTCGCTCGATAGGAAGTAGGCATCGCCGGGCGACGAAAGGCAGCCGTTCATGATCTCCGTGCTCGTGGTGGACGCCCAGCCGCTGCAACGCTTCGGGTTTCGCATGCTGCTGGAGAACACTCCCGACACCGAGATCGTCGGCGAGGCCGAGAACGGTGCCGAGGCCGTTCGGTGGACCACCGAGCTGCACCCCGACGTGGTGCTGATGGACATCCGCGTGCCGGGCGTCGACGGGATCGAGGCCACCCGGCGCATCGTCGCCGCCAGTGGGCGTTCGCGGATCCTCGCGCTGACGACGTTCGACGCGGACCGGTACGCGCTCGCCGCGCTGCGGGCCGGGGCGAGCGGTTTCCTGTTGAAGGACATCCGCCCGGAGGAGCTGCTCGCGGGCATCCGGGCCGTCGCCGCCGGGGACGCGGTGATCGCGCCGGCGTTGACTCGGCGGCTGCTCGACGCGTTCGGCGACCGGCTCGGCGACGACCTCTGCGGGCCCGTGCGGGAGGATCCCCGGCTGGGCTCCCTGACCGGCCGCGAGCGCGAGATCCTCGTCGCCATCGGCCACGGCCTCACCAACGGCGAGATCGCGCAACGGTTCACGCTGGCGGAGTCGACGGTGAAGACCCACGTCGGGCGGGTCCTCGCCAAGATCGGCGCACGAGACCGGGTCCAGGCCGTCATTCTCGCCTACGACCTGAGACTCACCCGTCCGATCTAGCGCCTGTGTCGAAGTAGAGCGCCTGAGGCCTACCGGACATAT
>NZ_JBHRZI010000008.1:86450-124394 GCF_042649515.1 Lentzea rhizosphaerae
AACAGCAGGTTCGCCGCGTCTTCCGGCGCCTGGCAGGGCGCCTCGCGGCCCCGTCTGAACGTCGAAATGCGGGGCAAAGGCTGCCGGTTGCGGCACTAGCCCGGTCATGCGGTGGTGACCTGCCCGTCGACGACTCGCACCGGCACCTTGCCCAGGGGCTTGGTTGCAGGGCCACCGGTGACTTGGCCGTTGCCGTCGAAAGTGGAGCCGTGGCACGGGCAGCGGAAGCCGGAGCCGGCGGGCGTGACGGGGCAGCCCTGGTGTGTGCAGGTCGCGAGGAATGCCGTGAAGACGTCCGTCGAGGGGCGCAACAGGTATGCGGCGGCACCGTTCGGTGTGGTGAACCTCGTCGACGAGCCGACGGCGACGGCAGAGACCGCGGCGATCACCGTTCCTGGGTCCGCCGGGCTCGGTTCCGGGTTGGTGGTGCGACGGGTGAGGGCGATGACGCCGCCGACGGCAGCGGTCGCCGCGGTGATCAGGCCACCCCAGAGCAGAACTCGTCGCTCGACGCCGTCCGGGGTGACGTTCGGCCGGCGACGACGTATCGCGGCGCGCAGGCGATCCGTCGTGGAGAACAGGCCTGCGTCGCCGGCGACCAGCAGCGGGGTCCAGGCGGCTGCGAAGACGATGTCGGCGCCGAAGTAGTACGGGCGGGTCGTCCAGCTCACGGTGAGGAAGAAGCTCAGCGCGAGGAGAAACCCGCCGAGTGCGGCGATGCGGGTGAACAGCCCGAGCAGAGTGCCCAGCCCGACAGCGACCTCGCCCACGGCGACAACGACGCCGGTGATGGCCGGGTGCTCGGCCGCGAACGACACCAGGGGGCCGATCGGGGAAGTTGTCGCGGCGTGCAGCATCTGCGCGTGGACGCCGAGAGGCGACGTGTGGTCCAGGTAGTGGTTGTCGAGGATTTTGGTGAGGCCCGCGTAGAGGAACGTGCCGCCGAGGAAGACGCGCAGCGGCAGGAGTGCCCAGATCGGTGTCCGCGGTGGCGCAGGCGTTGTTTCGCCGGGGGAAGGCTTGAGGGACAACAGAAGACACCTTTCGTCGAAGTTGAACGACGGCACCGCCACGACGCCGCACGGCTGCGGACGTGTGTGAGCTCAGAGCCCACACACGTTCGACGCTTCCTCAGGACTTGCGGGGAGAGACCGTCATGATTCCCGCGCACATCTCGTCGCTGGTGCCGTCGCCCCACACCACGTAGCGCGGCGGCAGCTTGCTCAGCTGCGGCAGCCGTTTGCGCAGCCCCGCGTCGTGCGTGCACGTCACCCGCAGCGTGTCCCCCGGACCGATCTCCACCGGCGACGGCAGCTTCACCAGCCGCTGGTTGTCGAAGTCGAACTGCGGCACGTCCAGCACGACCTTGGAGTTCGGCGTCCCCGGGTTGAGTTCGACCTTGATGGCCCGCCCGAGCAGGTGCATGTGGCCGAAACCGGCGAACAGCGTCATCGGCGCCTCCACCGCGTGGTCACAGGTCTGGGTGTCACCGGGCTTCGGCGCGCTCTGGCCGCACTCCTCCACCTGCCGGTCCGCGGTCTCGCCGACCTCCTGCCCGAACCGCTTCGTCACGTCCGCGATCGAGGCCGCCCGGTCGCAGAGCGGACCCGACTCGTCTGCCGCGCAAGGCAGATCGGTCGGCGCGTCGAGCGGCAACGTGTCGAGTTCCCGGGTCTGCGGCGTGCCGTCCGTCAGCCGCAGCCGCACCGCCGAGCGGTCCGACCCGGCCGGCTTGCCGTCGGTCGCGAGCAGGTTGTAGTGGAGCTGGAGGACGATCAGGCTGCCCGGCTCCAGCTTGAAGCCGGCGTCCTCGGTGAACAGCGTCTCCGTGGCACCCGGCGCCCAGGTGTCCACCCACGCCGCTTCGCCCTCTTCTACTTCGGCGCCTTTCACGCCGGTCCCGCCGAAACACTGCCAGCCGAGACCGGGGGTCTTCGCGTCCTGCTCGCGCACCGCGGCAGCGCCGCCCGGCGGCACCGCGTACACGATGGCGTGGTGCGCGATGGCGATGTTCTCCGGCGTGACCTGGGTCCCGGTCACGAACGCCGTCTTGGTCAGGCCCGGATCGATCACCTGGCACCGGTACTCGTCCGTGCCGCCGCCCTCCGGTGGCGCGGGCGTGTAGGCCTCCGCCATCTTCAGGTCGACGAACCGCTCGCCGGCGCGCAGCGGCTGCGGTGGAGCCGACTTCACGTCCCCGTGCGCGTTGTGCGAGCCGGGCACGGGGGGCGCCGCGCCGTTGCCGGCGTTCGACCCGCAGGCGACGACAGCGAACGTCGTCGCCACCGCCGTGGCGGCCACCGCAAGCCTCCACAGTGGACTGTCAGATTTCGTCATGACCTGAACGCTAGGCCCGATTCCGTCCCGTTTCGTCCTACTGCGGTCGTCATTCTCGGGAAAGAGGTGGTACCACGGTACTTCTCTCCGGAGCGCCGTTCGGCATCCGAACGTCCACAGTGGAGTTCGTCGCGACCGGAAGGTCGACCCGGAGCAGCGCACCACCGCGTGCGGAACGGGCGACACCGGCCCGGCCGCCGTGGGCGTCGACGACCCGCTGCACGATCGACAGCCCCAGACCGGATCCCGGCAACGCCCTGGCGCTGTCGGCGCGGTAGAACCGGTCGAACACGCGCGGAACGTCGGCGGCGTCGATGCCCGGCCCGGCGTCGTCGACCTCGAGCACCGCCGACGCGCCCAGGGCACGGAGCCGGACCTGGACCGGCTGGTCCGCGGGCGACCACTTGCCGGCGTTGTCGATGAGGTTGAGCACCGCCCGTTGGAGCGCAGCGGGACGCCCGCTCACCCACACGGAGGTCACGTCGAGCGCGATCTCGACGTCGGGCGCGCGCGAACGCGCCTGGCTCGCGGCGGCCACCACCACGTCGGCGAGGTCGAGCAGTTCGGTGCTCTCGTCGCTGACGTCCCCGCGCGCCAGGTCGGTCAGCTCGGCGGCGAGAGTGCTCAGCTCGGCCACCTGGGCGCCGAGATCGTTGAGCAGCCGGGTCCGGCTCTCCGCGGGCAGACCGCTGTCCAGGGTGCCGCGCCGATCGAGCCGGATCAGCAGCTCGATGTTGAGGCGCAGGCTGGTGAGCGGGGTCTTGAGCTCGTGGGCGGCGTCCTCGGCGAGCAGCTGCTGGGCCCGCCGCGAGTCCCGGAGCGCGGCGAGCATGTCGTTGATCGACTGGATCAGCCGCCGGATCTCCCCGCCGCCCTCGTCCGGGATGTCGGCGTCGAGATTCCGGGTTTGTGCGACACGGACCGCGGCGGCGGTCAGCCGGTCGATCGGCGCCAGCCCCGTCCGCGCCACGGCCCGCCCGACGAGCGCGCCGCTGACCACGCAGAGCAGCCCGATCAGCAGCATGCCCAGCCCGAACTGGTTGATCGGGCTGTCGTCGGCGACGCGGGCCACCTGGACCGCGCCGGCGCCCACCCGCAGCGTGTAGATGACGTAGCCGTCGTCGTCGCTGTCGCCCGACTCCATCAGGTCGGCCGATGCGCCCTGCACCACGCGCAGGGCGTTCTCGCTGACCGGGGGCAGCGCGGGTTGGCCGTCCGGGGTCCGGATCGAGCCGTCGGGCAGGACGACCCGCACCAGCCGGCCGGATCCGGGATGCGGCGGTAGCTGGACCTGTGCCAGGCCGGCGCGCTCGGCGTTCGCCGCCAGGACGCGGGAGTCGGCGCGCAGCTGATCCTTCACGGTGTCCTGCAGCTCCCACGCCAGCAGCTCGCTGGCGATCTGGAAGGCCACGAACACGCTGACCGCGATGGCCGTCGCCGCGATCACCGTCAGCCTGGTCCGCAGGGACCGCCGGCGCCACCACCGGGTCAGCCGACTGCTCACGGAGGAGTCTCCCGCAACGTGTACCCCAGGCCGCGCAACGTGTAGATCAGTCGCGGTTCACCCTCAGCCTCCATCTTGCGGCGCAGGTAGCTCACGTACACCTGGAGGCTGGTGGCGGTGACGCTCATGTCGAAGCCCCAGATCGCCTCGAACAGCGCGTCCCGGGTCAGCACCCTGGTCGCGTTGCGCACGAGGACCTGCAGCAGGGAGAACTCGGTCCGGGTCAGGCGGAGCGGCCGCTCGCCCCGCCACGCCTCGAACCTGTCGGGATCGACCCGGACGTCGGCGAACGTCAGGATCTGCGACTCGTCGCCCGGCGCGCGGCGACGCAGCAGGGCCCGGACCCTGGCCAGCAACTCCTCGGTGGCGAACGGCTTGGGCAGGTAGTCGTCGGCGCCCGCGTCCAGCCCCGTGACCCGGTCGTCGACCTGGTCCCGGGCGGTCAGCATCAGCACCGGCAGATCCCGGCCCGCCGCCCGCAACCGCCGGCAGGTCTCCAACCCGCCGAGGCGGGGCATCATCACGTCGAGGATCAGCAGATCCGGCGGGTCGTCACCGATCCCGTCGAGCACGGCGAGACCGTTGGCGACGGTGCTGGTGTCGTACCCCTCGACCTGGAGCACCCGCTCCAGCGACTCGCGGATGGCCGCCTCGTCGTCCGCGATCATGATCCGCACGCCGGCCCGCCCCCTTCCCGTCGACGCTGTGCCGGTCATCGTCTCCGATCAACCTGAGACGAGCGTTAAAGCGTCGCCGCGTCCTCAGCGGCTCGCGCGCAGCAGGCGGAGCGCGTGCAGCCCCGGGGACGGTTCGCCCTCGAACTCCGCGGATCCGCCGAGGTAGCCGGAGATCAGGTCGGCGGCGGGGTGGTCCTCGACACCGGTGAACCCGAGGGCGCGCAACTGTTCGGCGATGCCTTCGGGGGTGAAGTGGCTGAACACCGGTTCACCGACGGAGGCCAGCCTCTCGGCACGTGCGCGTTCGTAGGCAAGTTCCGCGTCGGTGGTCGCGGACCGCAGGTAGTCGAAGACCACCTCGACCGGCTGGGCCTGACCGGCGATGTAGGCGAGGGTGGCGTGGGCGGCATCCGGGGTCAGGTAGTACACGACACCCAGCCACACGAACACGGCAGGGGCCGTCCGGCTGAATCCGGCGGACTCCAGTTCCGTTGCCAGCGTTCGGGTTTCGAAGTCGACCGGCACGAAGGCCACCGTCTCGGGGCACTCGATTCCGTTCGTGGCGAGGCGTTCCCGCTTCCACGCCTGGGTGGCGGGGTGGTCCACCTCGAACACGCGCAGGTCCCGGTGCGGATTGCGGTAGGCGAAGGTGTCCAGGCCCGCGCCCAGGATCACGACCTGCCGCACGCCGGCGGTGACGGCCGCCGCCACGGCGTCCTCGGCGAAGCGAGCCCTGGTGGCGAAGAACAGGCGGCGGGGCCGCTCTGTCACGGCGCCGCCGAGGCGATCGGTCGCGACCGGCAGTTCTTCCGCGGCATGGCCGAGCAGACGTGCCGCAAGTGGGTCGGTGAAGATCTGTGGCTGGTCAGCGATCTGGTGGTAGGCGCGGGCGTACGCGGTGACGAGCGCCGTCCGGCTGGGTCCGCCGTTCTCCATGTCCACGACGCTACTCACACCGGCGGATCACGACTGCTCGTGGTCGATCTCCCGCAACGCCACCTCGAGCACCTCGAGATAGGTCATGTCGGCCACCACGGTCTTGCGCTTGCGGCCGATCACCGTGCGCTCCACGGGCTCGTCGCGGGTCTCCCACCACTTCGCTCCGTCAGCGGTCGACCGGATGACCAGCGTGCCACTGGGCAGCATCAGCTCGTACTCGTGGACCTTGAAGTGGTCGAGTTCGCCGTCCAGCAACGCCAGCAACACACACGCGCGGCGCAGTGCCGCCTCGTACGCCTCCGCGTCCTGGTCGCACGGCGGCAGCACGATGACGACGCGCGAGTTCGCCCCGGCCTGCCGGATCTGCTCGATCTCCCAGACGAAACCGTCGCCGAAGTCCCGGTCCGGCGGCAGGATCAGCACGATGACGTGTGCGCTGCCGATGAGGCGCTGGGCGACCTCCTGCCACACGTCGTCGGCGGCACGCATCAGGACCGGTCCCGGCGGGGCGAACGTGGTGCGCTGATCGACGATGCCGTAGGTGTCCATGTCGAGCACCGTGCGCGCGGCGCGGGTGATGAGCTGCTCCATGGTCACGTTGCGGGTGAAAGGACCACCGCCGGTACGGCGTTTGGCCCCCGTCTTCGGCAGCACGATCTCGGCGTCCTGTCCGAACGGCCGCAGGATGAGGCAGTACTTCTTCCGGGCCCGCAGCAACTTCGACACGACCTGCTCGTGCGACGGCGTACCCGCGGACCGCGGGTACTTGGCGGCACCCACGACGATCATCACGAGTGCACTCAGCGCCATGCCGAGCACGCCGCCCGCACCGCTGAGCTTCTCCAGCCCGCCCATGGCGAGCAAGGCGATCCCGGCCGTCAGGCCGCCGAACAGCACGATCAGCCCGCGCACACGGGTGAATCGGTGGAGCCGCACGAACAACGCCTTCACACCAGTTGTTCGATCAACGGCCGCAGATCGTTACGGGCCATACGCTGCCGCTGTAATGGGGCACCCGCCAGGACCGATTCCTCTGGTGCCGGTCGTGTTGTCGGGGGACACAGCGGGCCGGTGCACCGCGCAGTGAGGAACGACCATGCGCATCAGGAAATCCGCCGGTCCGTTGAGCGTGCACGCGATCGCGGGCTCGTACGTCGTCCTGCTCGGCCTCGACCTCGACCAGGGGGACAGCCCCGGACTACTGGGGTTCGCGATCGAGCGCTTCGATCCGGAGGAGGACGAACGGTACTGGCTGCGCGGCATGAAGGTGTTCGAGGAGACCTCGAAGGGCGTGCCGCCGGGTACACCGGTCAGCCTGCTGGAGCACCCGCTGCAGTCGTTCCTGTGGGGCGACTACACCGCCAAGCCCGGCCGGAGCTACGAGTACCGCGTCGTCGCCCTGTACGGCAAGCCGAAGAACCTCGAGGTGCGCCACGAGGTCACGGTCGCGGTGCGGACCGAGCCGGTCGACGAGGGCGGGCACGCGATCCACTTCAACCGGGGTGTGGGCGCCGGTCAGGCGTACGTGCGGGAGTTCGGGGAGCGCAAGCCCAGGGAGAACGACCGGACCGACCCGGCCTACGACTGGCTCTCGCGTGGGCTGGAGGAGGCGCTCATCGCGTTCATCCGCTCCGCCGACGGGCCCAGCTGCGCACTGCGTGGATCCGTCTACGAGTTCAACTACCCGCACGTGCTCGCCGAGCTCAAAGCCGCCGTCGACCGGGGCGTCGACGTGCGGATCATCTACGACCGGCGCGGAAAGGCGAGCACCGACCCGAAGAAGGTGTGGCAGAGCACCGAACCCGCCGTCGAGGAAGCCGGTCTGACCGACCACATGATCCCGCGCACGACGAACAGCTCGATCTCGCACAACAAGTTCTTGGTGCTGCTGCGCGACGACACACCGCGGGAGGTGTGGACGGGGTCGACCAACATCACCTGGGGAGGCCTCTTCGGACAGTCCAACGTCGGCCACCTGCTGCGCGACCCGGCCACCGCCGCCACCTACCTCGACTACTGGACCCGGCTCGCCGACGACCCCGCCTACGCGCAGATCCGGCCGGCCAACACCACCGCGAGCCCCACGCCCGCGACCCCGCCCCTGGCAGGCACGAACTGCGTGTTCAGCCCGCGCACCACTCTCGACCTGATCGACTGGTACGCCGAACAGGCCGGCCGCGCGACCCGGTCGTTCTTCATGACCGCGGCGTTCGGCGTGCACGACAAGATCGCCATGGCGCTCCAGCCCGAGTCCGACGTGCTGCGCTACCTGGTGCTGGAACGGCCACCGGGCGAGGACGAGATCCGGTTCGACACCGACCACGACGTGAAGACCGCCATCGGCTCACTGCTCACCGACGAGATCCTCAACCGCTGGACGCGGGAGCAGCTGACCGGCCTCAACGGCCACGTCCGGTTCAGCCACACGAAGTTCATGCTCGTCGACCCGCTCGGCGACGACCCGCTCGTGATCACCGGTTCTGGCAACTTCAGCGACCCGTCCGTCCGCGAGAACGACGAGAACGTGCTCGTGATCCAGGGAGACACCAGGGCCGCGGACATCTACCTCGGCGAGTTCATGCGGATCTTCAACCACTACTACTTCCGCTTCCTGCAGCAGCGCCTCGGCAAGTCGGAAGAGGTGGTGTTCCTCAAGACCGACGACAGCTGGGTGGCGCGCTACTACGACCCGGCCACCCCGAGTCATCGGCAACGGCTGCTGTTCAAGTAGGTCTGCCTCAGTCCTCCACTTGACAACGACGGAACCGGCGCGGAATCCGCGTGAATGAGGTCGCGATCGGGGCGCGGCTCCGAGGAACACCTGGCGGGCGTCGTTGCCCTCCGGCTCGAGCACTTCCCACAACGGCCCAACGCACGAATGCGCACTTGACGGGTACTGAACGGCAACCCGGAAGTAGTGAACGACGACTTACCTGTGCGGCACCGCCCTCGCCCACGGGCACCTCGGCACCTGCCACTCCGCTCAACCCGACTGATCCGATCGGCCGATGCCACCTGCCGATTCGAGACGATCGTCCTGACGTCGGGGTACCTCCGGTGTGATTTCCCGTCAGGTGGCCGGAGAACCCGGCCGGTCGACGGATGGCGCGACGGGGAGCGCGACGGCCAGAGTGATCGTTCTTGCCCCGCGAGCGCAGGAGATCCGGCTTGACGTCACTGCCCACCATCCAGCAGATCCTCGATCTGGAAGGCGTGCGACGAGGTGAGCCGACCGTCCTGGCCGGCCTCGAGCACCTCGGCCGGACCGTGCGGTGGGTCCACGTCGCCGACACGCCGCAGTCCGGGGAGCTCCTTCTCGCCGCGAGCGGCTGTCTGCCGCACGACGCCGGACGGTGGCTCGAACGCCTGGCCACGACCGGCGTCGTCGGAGTCGTGGTCCAGAGCGCCGGCGCGCTTCCGGACGCCCTGGTGCTCGCGGCGCAAGGGCTGAGGATGCCGCTGGTGCAGTTGCGGCAGGACGTCCGGCTCTCCCAGGTGACCGAAGCCGCCCTCGCTCTCGTGACTGCCGGACAGCTCGCCGAGTCGCGCGGACACGAGCAGATTCACCAACGGTTCTCCGAGCTCGCTCGGGCAGGGGTCGACGCCCTGACCGTCGTTTCTCATGCGGCGGCCCTGGCCCAATGCCCTGTGGTGCTGGAGAACACCGCGCACCAGGTCATCGCGTTCGGCCCGGCAGGCGCGGACGCGGACTGCCTCGACAACTGGGAGTCGCTGTCCCGACAGATCGTCGCAAGTGGACAGACCGCCTACCACGACAGAACCGGATGGCTCGTCACCACGATCGGCACCGGAGCCGCGGAGTGGGGCCGGCTGCTCGTCAAGTGCCCCGAACCCTCAGCCGCACACGTGATCGTCGCCGAGCGGGCGGCCGGTGTCATCGCCCTGGACCTGCGGGCGCACCACGACGAGGACTCCCACCTGCGCGCCCAGCGCACTCTGTTGACGTCCTTGCTGACCGGCGACCTCGTGGCCGCCGAGTTCGCCTCACGTGTGCGTGCGCTGGGGATTCCGCTCGACAAGTCCGTCATGGTCGCCGTGGTCGTCCACGACCGGTCTCCTCTTGACGTTGCGGACAGGA
Source organism: Lentzea rhizosphaerae (assembly GCF_042649515.1). Lineage (NCBI taxonomy): Bacteria > Bacillati > Actinomycetota > Actinomycetes > Pseudonocardiales > Pseudonocardiaceae > Lentzea > Lentzea rhizosphaerae. Next base: position 96,007 of record NZ_JBHRZI010000008.1, read on the forward strand.
TCGGTGATCTCCCGCGGGATCTCACCGGACTGCACGGCGCCTTCGACGACGACTCACTCGGCATTCTGCTGACGCTGCAACCGGACGACGACGTGCACGGATGCCTGGTGCGGCTGGCGGAAGCGGTGCGGCGAAGGGCACCTGCGGTCGTCGCCGCGAGCGAGCCGGTCACCTCGGTGTCGGAGGTGCGCAAGGCGCTGGTCGAGGCGCGCCAGGTGGCCGCGGCCGCCAGTGGTGGCAGCTGGGACGCGCCCTACGTGAGGCTGCGCGATCTGGGGCTGCCCGGGCTGATGTACCTCCTCCGCAACGACCCGCACGTGCAGGCTCATGTCGAACGAGAGCTGGGTCCGTTGCTCGACCCGGAGCACATCGACATGATCGCCACCTTGCGGGCCTATGTGGACAGTGGTGGCAACAAGACCGACGCGGCGGCCGCGACGAACCTGTCCAGGCAGGCGCTGTACGACCGCCTGAAGCGGATCGGCCAGTTGCTCGGCGCGGATCTCGACTCGCCTCGAGTCCGGGCCTCCCTGCACGCCGCGCTCTCCGCGTACGACGCCATCAGGCGTCCTTGACAGAACGTCCACCCGACGACGGATTTCCGTCGAATCGTCAATCAACCAATTCGCTTTGAACCCCTTCCGAATCCTGCTCGTACTACCGAGAAAGAGCCCAGCCAGGAATCGACAGTTCGGGAGTTCACATGATTGCAGGAGAGTGCGTCGATGTGACGAGCGCGGTGGCCGTCGTCCGCGCCGGCGGCGAGTACCGCCTCGTGGCGAACCGCCCGGCCGTGGCAGGAGAACTGCTGTTCACGATCGAGGGCGAGCTGACAGCCACACCGAACCGGTACACCGTGCAGATCGGCCACGACGTACACGTCGACGTGCCCGCCGAATTCGGTTTCGAGGCGATCCTCGATCAGTTCTTCTGGCGCTTCATGAATCACAGCTGTGAACCTACGGTGTTCATTCGCGACCGTTCGGTCATCGCACTGAAACCGGTCGTCTTCGGACAGGACATCACATTCAACTACAACACCACCGAATTCGACATGGCAGAGCCTTTCGCCTGCCAGTGCGGAACCGATCGGTGCATCGGCCGGATTCAGGGCTACCGTCATCTGTCCGATGAGGACCGTCAGCGGCTGCGTCCGTGGCTGGCGGACCACCTGTCGTGCAGCGGGGCACGATGACGGCCACTGTCCGGTCTCCGGCGGTCACGCTCGTCGACTTCTTCGAGCAGGCAGCCCGCCAGTGGCCGGACGCCATCGCCGTGGACGTGCCTCCCGCCACCGGGCGTCCGAACCGCAGTCAGACCACGTACGCGGATCTGCTGCGCAAGTCCGGTGCCGCGGCACAGTTCTTCCAGGAGGTCGTCGGCCGCGGGCGCGTCATCTCGATCATGCTGCCCCGCACGTCCGTCGTCCTCTACGCGACCCAGCTCGCGGTGCTGCGGTCCGGATCCGCGTACGTGTGCCTCGACCCCGCGTTCCCGGACGACCAGGTCAGCCACATCCTGACCGACTCCGGCGCCCAGCTGCTCGTCACCGACGCGCGAGGTGCCGAACGAGCGGAGCGGGTCGGTTACCGGGGTGCGGTGGTCAGGGTCGACAGCCCGCGGGCGAAAGTACCTTCGGTCGATGCCCCTCCCGCGCCGGACGGCCTCGCCTACCTGATCTACACCTCGGGCACCACCGGCAAGCCGAAGGGCGTGATGGTCGGGCACACCGGCATCGCCAGCCTGATCAGCTCCGACGTGATGGAGTTCGGCCTCGGTCCCGGTGACCGGGTGGTTCAGGGCTCTTCGGCCGCCTACGACTCGTCGGTCGAGGAGCTGTGGATGGCCTTGGCGTCCGGTGCGACCGCGGTCGTGATGGACGACGAGACGGCCCGGCTCGGCCCGGACCTGGTGCCGTGGCTGCAGAACGAGCGGGTCACCGTGTTCTGCCCACCACCGACCCTGTTGCGCGCCGCCGCCTGCCCCGATCCGCAGACGGCACTGCCGGACCTGCGCCTGCTGTACGTGGGCGGCGAGGCGCTGCCCGACGACGTCGCCGAACTGTGGTCGCGGGGACGGCGGATGGTCAACGGCTACGGCCCGACCGAGTGCACAGTGACCTGTCTGCGCGCGGACATCGTTGCGGGACAACCGATCGCCGTCGGCCGGCCGGTACCGGGCGCACGGGCGTGGGTGCTCGACGAACAGCTCAGGCCAGTCGCCCCCGGAGAAAAGGGCGAGCTCTGCATGTCCGGCGTCGGGTTGGCGTTCGGCTACCTCAACCTGCCCCAGCTGACGGCCGAGAAGTTTCCAGACCACCCAATGGCGGGCCGGATCTACCGCACCGGTGACCTCGTGCACGCCGAGCCGGACGGGACGTTGTTCTACCACGGCCGGATCGACTCCCAGGTCAAGGTCCGCGGGTACCGGATCGAGCTGGAGGCGATCGAGACGGTCCTGGCCCGCTGCGAGGACGTGGTCGAGGCGGCGTGCTGCGTCCAGGGCGAGGGCGCGTCGCAGGCGATCGCGGCACATCTGGTCGTGGCGGACCGGATGCGTCCGCCTCACGTGGAACGCCTGAAGAGCAGGCTGCGGGCGGAACTCCCGTCCTACATGGTGCCCGCGTTGTTCGGCCTGATCGACGTCCTGCCCCGCAGCGCGGGCGGCAAGCTCAAACGCGCCGACCTGCCCGTGCTCACCATGATCGAGCGCCGCCGCCACTCCCGCGGTGACACCGGCAGGATGAACTCGGTCGAGATGGCGATCGCCGTCGCGATCTGCGAGGTGTTCGGCCTCGCCACCGGGGGCGTGTCGGCGCAGGACGACTTCTTCGAGGACCTCGGTGGCACCTCGCTGCAGGCCGCGATCCTCATCTCCAAGCTGAGGGCCAACCCGATCACCGAGGCCATCACGGTCCGGGACGTCTACGAGGCGCGCACGGTCATCGGACTGGCGCAGCGGATCAACCCCGGGACGCAGGCACAGCAGGAACCCGCGCCGGAGCCCACCGTGGCCACCGCTCGCGACGCGGCCGCCGTGACCGCCGAGCAGTCGTGGTGGCTGGCGCTGGAACTCCTCCTCCTCGCCCCTGTGGCCTACTTGGTGACCTTCAAATTCCTGCCGTGGGTGGCCGGTCTGATCGGCCTGCTGCCGCTCGTGCTGGTCGTGCCGGTCGTCCTCGCGCCGCTGAGTCTCGCCTGGACGCCGATCTCCGTGTGGATCGCCGTGCGGGTGAAGACGATGCTGATCGGTCGCTACCAAGCCGGGCGCGCTCCCGCGTGGGGCGATCTCCGCGTGCGCATGTGGATCGTGCAGCACGTCGTGCGCATCATCCCGTGGAAGACCATTGCCGGGACGGAGTTCCAGTGCATGGCCTTGCGTGCGCTCGGGGCGAGAATCGGCCAACGCGTGCACATCCACCGCGGCGTCAACCTGACCCAGGGCGGCTGGGACCTGCTCGACATCGGCGACGACGTGACCCTCGGCCAGGACGCGCACCTCGGGCTCGTCCAGTTCGAGCACGGACAGCTCGTCGTCGGCCCGGTCAGGATCGGCGACGGCGCCACCGTCGACACCCGAGCCAGCCTTGGTCCGGGATCCCGGATGGGACGGGACACCTGGCTCGCCGCGCTGTCGTCGTTGCCTGCCGGCAAGTCCATTCCGGACGGTGAGATGTGGGACGGTGTGCCCGCCAGGATGGTCGGCCCGGCGCCGCGCCCGCCCGTACCCGTGCTGGAGGGCAGCCTCTTCTCCCCCGTCCTGCACGGTGTCGCGATGATGGTGTCCAGGACGTTGCTCGCCTGGGTGCTGTCCCTGCCCGCCACGGTGATGGCGGTCGGCGTGATCCTCCACTACGGGCTCACGTTCGACGCACTGCTCGCGGTGCTCACGAACCCGTTGTCCTACACCAACTTCCTGGGCGTTGTCGCTCTGTTGACCTGCGTGACCCTGATGCTCACCATCGCGCTCCAAGCCCTCGTCGCGCGGGCACTGGGCCGGGTGACGGAGAAGGTCATCAGCCGCTGGAGCCCCGCCTACATCCGGATCTGGTTGAAGACCGGGCTGGTCGACTCCGCCAACAAGTGGTTGTCCGGCGGCCTGTACTGGCCGACCTGGCTGCGCTGGGCCGGCATGAAGGTCGGCCGCGGCTGCGAGATCAGCACGATCATCGACGTCGTCCCCGAACTCGTCCACATCGGACCCGGCACGTTCTTCGCCGACGGCATCTACCTGGGCGGCCCCAGAATCCACCAGAACACCGTCACGCCGGCGGCGGTCCACATCAGCGAGCGGACCTTCCTCGGCAACCACGCCGTCATCGCGGGCGGGCAGAGTCTGCCCCCGGACGTCCTGATCGGGATCAGCACCGTCGCGGACGACCGCGTGGTCCGGCCGGGCAGCTCGTGGTTCGGGCACCCGGCGTTCGAGCTGCCGCAACGGGAAGTCGTGGAGGTGGACCGGGCACTGACCCACGAGCCCTCGCTGATCCGGCGGATCAACCGGCTGTTCTGGGAATGGCTGCGGTTCACCCTGCCCGTCGCCCCGCTGGCCGTCGTGACCGCGTGGTTCTGGGGCATCGCACTCGCCGCTCGAACCCTGCCGTCCACGGTCTTTCTGACCATCGGCGTCGCGGCGGTGACGTTGGGCGTCGCACTGCTGCCGTGCCTGATCGTGCTGGCGATGAAGTGGCTGCTGCTGGGCAAGGTGCGCCCCGGCATCCATCCGCTGTGGTCGTGCTGGTGCAGCCGCTGGGACTTCCTGTACGTCGCCTGGGGCGTCATCGCCAGCGGCACGCTCGCCGCCCTCGAAGGCACCCTCCTGCTGGCCGTCTACCTGCGCCGCATGGGCATGAAGATCGGCAAACGAGTCGTTCTCGGCGACGGCTTCGGCCAGGTGGTCGACCCGGACATGCTCCAGTTCGACGACGGCGCCACCGTCAACGCCATGTTCCAGGCCCACACCTTCGAGGACCGCGTCCTGAAGATCGACCGGGTCACGGTGGGCCCGAACTCCACCCTGGCCCACGGCACCGTTCCGCTGTACGGCGCGGAAATCGGCGAAGGCACCTACGCCGCGGCCCACAGCGTCGTGATGAAGCACGAACACCTGCTGCCACACACGAGATACGAAGGCGCGCCCACTCGAGCTCAGGCTTGAGGACCTGGTCGCGGCGGTGTCGGAGCCGCCGCGACCTCGTGCCGCACGACCCCGGCGCACGCGGTGCGGGCGGCGGCGATCGTCTGCTCGTCTGCGCCGCACACCCGCAGGCACGCCTCGGCGATGGCGTGGCAGTCGGACTCGCACGGGACGCGCGTCCGTCTCTGGTGGATCACCACCTCGACGAGCTGGATCAGGATCTCGCCCCGGCGTGCGCCCTCCACCGAGGTGGGGTCGTCCCCGGCGAGCTGGGCGGCCAGGCGGGCGTAGGTCTCCTGGAGCTCCACCCGGTCCTCGCGGAACAGGTCGTACCGCTCCAGCTGCACTTCGGGCAGCAGGTAGAGCATGCCGATGTTGTGCGGTGCCGTCGCGAGGGTCTGCGCGTCGGCCACGGCGAGGGCGTAGAGCGCCGCCTCCGGTGGGAGTTCGGCGTCCTCCAGCGCACGGGCGGTCTCCAGGCTGGGGCGCACCGAGGTGCGCAGCAGTTCCAGGAGGATGTCGTCCTTGCCCGCGAAGTGGTAGTAGAGGGAGGCCTGCCGGATCCCGACCCGGTCGGCGATGGCGCGGGTCGAGGTCGCGGAGAAACCCTGGTCCACGAACAGCGCGGCGGCCGCTTCGAGGATCTGTGCCCGCGGCGACATGCCGCTGCCCTCGTCGGGCGCGTGGCGCGGGCGGCCGGGGCGGGGGCGAGTCACCGCGTCATTGTCCCCTTCGTCCGGTCTGCCGCGAGGTAGGCCCGCCATCCCCCGAACGAGGTGATGTCGTCGGCGCTCTCGAGAGCCCACGGCTCGGCGAGGAAGCCCGGGACGGCTATTCCGTCGGAGAGCTCGACGGTGCCGATGACCATCGGTGCCGGCACGGCGGCGACGAACGTGCCGAACCCCGCCGCCGGGAGTCGCCAGACCTCTCCCTCGATGGCGGCACCGTCGTCCGCCACGCGCATCAGGCCTGGTTTGGGTGGTGTCGTGGCCAGCGCGCGCAACCGGTACGCCGCGGCCGTCGTGGCCGGGCGGACCAGCGTGCCGCCCGCTTGCACCAGCTGGGAGTTCAGGGGCTGGCCGCTGAGGTGCGCGCCGACGACGAAGAGCTCGATCGACGGCGCGAGCAGGCGGCCGGCGAGCTCGGCCAGGCCGCGGTCGCTGAACGCGGGACCGGTGAACATCACGCCGAACGGCAGTCCGTCGACGAACCCGGCCGGCACCGCGAGTGAGGCGAGGTCGAGCAGGTTGGCGAAGTTGGTGAAGCGACCCATCCTGCTGTTGACGCCGACGGGGTCGGCGGCGACCTCCTCCAGGGTGGGATGGCAAGTCGTGGTCGGGGTCAGCAACGCGTCGCAGCCGTCGAGCAGTACACGTCCCTGCGCACCCAGACGGGCCAGCGTGGCGGTGTCGGCGGCCCACTGCACGGCCGTCGGCGCCGCTCCCGCGAGGATGATCGCGGCCACGGTGGGGTCGAGGCCGGTGCCGATCTGGTCGCGGTTGGCCTCGATGTGGGCGCCGACGGCGGCGTAGCGTTCGGCGACGAAAGCGCCGCCGTACAACATCTTCGCGGCCTCCAGCAGGGGTGCGATGTCGACCTCGACGATCTCCACACCTGTGGCGGCCAGGCTCGCTGCCGCCGCGGCGAAGGCCTCGCGCCAGCCGGGTGCCATCCCGGCCAGGTGTTCCGCCGTGGGCACGGCGACCCGCGGCCGCGGCGGCAGCACCACGTCCGCACGTGCCTCGCGGGACAACGGGTCCTCGGCGTCGGGCCCGGACATGAGCTCGGCGACCAACCGTCCCAGTGCGAGATCGCGGGCGAACACCGTGACGCAGTCCAGGGAGTAGCAGGCGGGCACGACTCCGGTGACGGGCACGAGCCCCTTCGTCGGTTTCACCCCGACGACGGCGTTCAGCGCGGCGGGGACACGTCCGGAACCCGCGGTGTCGGTGCCCAGTGCGGCGTCGACGATGCCCAGCGCGACGGCGACGGCGGAGCCCGCGGACGAACCTCCGGAGATCCTGGCGGGGTCCCAGGCGTTGCGGACCGCGCCGTACGGGCTTCTGGTGCCCACGAGACCGGTCGCGAACTGGTCGAGGTTCGTCTTCCCGATCACCACGGCGCCCGCGGCCCGCAGCCGCGCGACCGCCGTGGCGTCCGAGGTCGGGCGGTAGAGGTAGGACGGCGCGCCCGCGGTGGTCGGCAGCCCCGCCACGTCGATGTTGTCCTTGACCGCGATCACCCGGCCCGCCAGCGGGAGGTCCTCGCCCGCGGCCACCCGTTCGGCGATGACCTTGGCTTCGGACAGCACGTCCTCGCGGAACCGCAGGGTCACCCAGATCTCGTGGCGGCCCTCAGCCTCGATCCGGTCGTAGGCCGCGTTCACGGCGGCGACGGGATCGGGCGTCATGGCAGCACCGCCGCGAGGACCTGACCGGGATCGACCTGGTCGCCGGGACCCACGTACAGCTCGACCAGTCTGCCCGTGACGGGTGCGGTCACGTCGGCCTCCATCTTCATCGCCTCGACCGAGAGGACCGCGTCCCCTTCGGCCACCTGGGAACCTGCTTGCAGTGCGAGCCGCCAGACGGTCGCGGTGAACGGCGCGGTCACGGCGACCGCACCGGCGGGCAGCGTCACCTCGGGTGCGGTGACCACTTCCGGTTCGTGGTGCCGGTCGAACTCCCCGGCGAGCCGCCAGCGGGCCTTCTCCTCCTCGAAGGCCGCGGTCTGGCGTGCCCGGAAGGCCGCGATGTCGTCGGCGTTGTCCTCCAGGAAGCGGAGGTGCTCGGCGATCGAGAACGTGCCGTCGACCGTCTCGAAGTCGCCACGTCCGGCGTCGGTCTCGGCGCGCAGTTCGAGCAGCTCCTCCGCGGAGACCGGGTACCACTCGATCCGGTCGAAGAAGCGCAGCGCCCAGGGGTGCTCGGCGAACAGCCCGCCGCGGCGGTAGCGGTTCCACACCTGCACCGTGCGGCCGACGAACTGGTATCCGCCAGGTCCTTCCATGCCGTAGACGCAGAGGTAGGCGCCGCCGATGCCGACCGAGTTCTCGGCCGTCCACGTCCGCGCGGGGTTGTACTTCGTCGTCACGAGCCGGTGCCTGGGGTCGAGCGGTGTCGCCACCGGTGCGCCGAGGTAGACGTCACCGAGCCCCAGCACCAGGTAGGACGCGTCGAAGACGGTCCGGTGGACGTCGTCCACGGACGCCAAACCGTTGATGCGGCGGATGAACTCGATGTTCCACGGTGTCCACGGCGCGTCCGAACGCACGCCGGCCATGTACCGCTCGATCGCCAGCCTGGTGGCGGGATCGTCCCAGCTCAGCGGCAACCGGACCGTGCGGGACGGCACCACGAGGTCTTGGGTGGCGGGCACTTCACCTTCGAGCTCCTGCAGCAGCCGCGCGACGTCGGAAGCCTTCAACCGGGCCGGATCCGTGTGGACCTGCAACGAACGGATGCCCGGTGTGACGTCGAGAATGCCGTCCGGGGCATGTGCCGCAAGGGTTTCCTGGAGGGCGTGCACCCGCATGCGCAGGGCGAGGTCGAGGGTCATGGGCCCGTACTCGACGAGCACGTTGCTGTCGCCGTCGCGGCGGTAGGTCACGGACGGACGGCCCTCGGTCTCCTCCAGACGGCCCAGCACGCCGTCGTCACCGTCGCCACCGGAACTGACCACGCGCGGCACCGCTCGCCGGTCGACCGCGGCATCGGCCTCACGCACCCGCACGAACCGCACGGTGTCGCCGGGACGCAACTGCCCGAGCTTCCACAGATCACCGCTCGCGACCACGGCCGGGCAGACGAACCCGCCCAGCGACGGGCCGTCCGGGCCGAGGATCACGGGGGTGTCGCCGGTGAAGTCGATGGCGCCGATGGCGTACGGGGTGTCGTGGATGTTCGACGGGTGCAGCCCCGCTTCCCCGCCGTCGGGGCGCGCCCACTCCGGTTTCGGCCCGATCAGCCGGATGCCGGTGCGCGCGGAGTTGTGGTGCACCTTGAAGTCGTTGGCGTAGAAGGAATCGAGGTCGGCACGGGTGAAGAAATCGGGCGCCCCGTGCGGCCCCTCGGTGACCGCTATCTGCCAGCTGCCGGTGATCGCGGGACGGCGGTGCGCCGGGGTCGGGCCGCCGATCGTGGTCAGTCCCGGGTTCTCCGCCGCGTCCGGCGAGCACAGCCGCAGCACGTCACCCGCCAGCAGCGCGCGACCGGCGTGGCCGCCGAACCCTCCGAGGGTGAACGTCGAGGCGCTGCCGAGGTAGCCGGGCACGTCGAACCCGCCCCGGACGGCGAGGTAGGTGCGCAGCCCGGGCCCGGCGGCGGTCCCGATCCGCAGGGTGCCACCGGCGGGGACGTCGACCGGTTCCCACTGCGGCACCGGCTCGCCGTCCACAGAGGACTCGACTGGCGCACCGGTGAGGCAGATGACTGAGGGAACCGAGAACCGCAGCACCGGCCCGGCCGCGGTGATCTCCAGCCCCGGTGCCGTGGCCGGGTTGCCGACGGCGAGGTTCGCCTCGGTCAGCGAGACCGGGTCGAACGGACCGCTCGGCGGAACACCGACCTGCCAGTACCCGACGCGGCCGGGCAGGTCCTGCACCGTCGTCATCGTCCCCGGCACGAGGACGTCGACGCGAGGATCGGGATCGGCGGTGACGTCGAGGCTCGACGTCGAGTGCACCGCGGCCCGCACGTCGTCGGAGGTGGTGAGGGCCCGCAACAGCCCCAGATTCGTGACGATGCCGTCGACGCGGGAGCCGTCGAGCGCCTCGCCGAGGAGGTCGAGCGCGGCGTCCCGGTTGGGACCGGCGGCGATCACCTTGGCCAGCATGGGGTCGTAGTGCGGCGAGACCTCCAGCCCGGTCTCGACCCAGCCGTCGACCCGCACCCCGTCGAGATCCTCGGGGAACACCGCCCGCGTCACCAGACCCGACGACGGCAGCGACTCCTTCGCGGGATCCTCGGCGTACACCCGGGCTTCGAAGGCGTGGCCGTCCGGGATCCACGGCGAGTCGAAGACGCGGTCGGGCAGGCCGTCCGCGCCGTCACGCGCCAGCCGCAGCATCAGCTCGACGAGATCGACGCCGAAGACCATCTCCGTCACGGGGTGCTCGACCTGCAGCCGCGTGTTGCCCTCCAGGAACGAGGCCTCCTGGCGGACCGGGTCGTAGATGAACTCGACGGTGCCGGCACTGCGGTAGCGCACCGACGCGGCCAGCTCCCGCGCCGAGGTGTGCAGCAGCTCGCGAACGTGGCCGGGCAGGGCCGGAGCGGGCGCCTCCTCGACGACCTTCTGGTTGCGGCGCTGCAGCGAGCAGTCCCGGTCGCCGATCACCGCCACCCGGCCCGTGCCGTCGCCGAAGAGCTGCACCTCGACGTGCCGGGCCGGGCGCACCAGCCGTTCGAGGAACACTCCCGCAGCGCCGAAGTTCTGCCGTGCCAACGACTCCACGCGTTCGAACGCCTCGCGGACACCAGCCGCGGTGGCACAGGCCTGCATGCCGATGCCGCCGCCACCACCGGTCGCCTTGACCATCACCGGCAACCCGATCCGTTCGGCTGCGGCGACGGCCTCGTCAGCCGACGACAGCAGCCCGGTCCCGGCGAGCATCGGCACACCCGCACCGAGCGCGATCTCCCGCGCGGTGTGCTTCTCGCCGAACGCGGCGATCTGCTCGGAAGTCGGTCCGACGAACCGCAAACCCGCTGTTTCGACGGCACGGGCGAAAGCGACGCTCTCGGACAGGAACCCGTAGCCGGGGTGGATCAGCCCGGCGCCACCGTCGAGAGCGGCCTCGATGATCGCGTCGGCGCGCAGGTAGGAGTCGCGGGCGGGAGCGGGGCCGAGCCGGACGGCGATGTCGGCCTCCCGCACGTGCGGCGCGGCTCGGTCGGCGTCGGAGTAGACCGCGATCGTCTTCATGCCCAGGGCGTGCGCGCCGCGGATGATCCGGCGCGCGATCTCACCCCGGTTGGCGACCAGGACCACGTCGAAGGACGTCATGGCCTCACCACGATCATGCGCAGCGGCGTCGGGTTGAAGTCGTTGCACGGGTTGTTCATCTGAGGGCAGTTGGAGATCAGCACCAGCACGTCCGTGTCGGCCCGCACCGCGACCCGCTTGCCGGGCGCGGACATCCCGTCGACGATGCCGAGAGCGCCGTCCGCCTCGACCGGGACGTTCATGAACCAGTTGAGGTTCGAGACCAGGTCACGCAGACCGAGCCCGTGTTTGGCGCCCTCGGAGAGGAAGTTCTCCCGGCAGCCGTGGTGGAACATCACGTGGTGCCCGTACCGCAACGTGTTCGACTCCTTCGAGCAGGCGCCGCCGATGGTGTCCTGCCGGTCGATCTCGTTGCCGACGACGGTCATCAGCGGGTTGCCGAGGTTGCTGCGCAGCACCGTGCCCGTGCGGACGTAGGCGTTTCCCTGCCACGCCAGCGTGTCGGGGACGCTGTAGCGCTCCTCGGTGTCGGCGGCGTTGTAGAGCAGGCAGTCACCCGACTGGTTGCCGCCGACGTCCACGATGGTCAGCACGTGGCCGGCCCGCACCACGGCCGACCAGGACGCGTTGGGAGCGACCCGTTCGTCGAGCACGACCTCGCCCGGTACCAGCGGTTCCGACCAGTCGAGAGCCAGTGAGCTGGTCACAGTCCTCGCGCCTCCGCGTAGTCGATGGTGTTGAGGTAGGCCCGGTGTGCTTCGGGTGTGGCCTGGAAACGGTCGTCGCCCGGCCCGGTGGGTGCGGCGCGCCAGGCGTGCACGCGCAGCGGCCCGGCCACGTAGTCCGCCCGTGGATCCAGCGGGTGCGGCACGTTGGCCACGAGAATCAGCAACGGCAGTTCGGCCAGCAGTTCGACCGAGGTGCCCTCCCCCGCCGATCCCCGCCACACGAAGGCTCCGTCGGCGTCGACCCCGACTCCCTGGAAGAAGGACACACTCGGTGGGAGGTCGCGCGGCGCGAGTCCGTGTTTGGCCGCGGCCTTGACGAACAGCGAACGACCGGCCGGGGACGGCCCTTCCGGCCTGGCGTCGCCGTACTTGCGCTGGTTCCACGCCTCGGTGGTCGTGCCGCAGAACGCGTCGTGGTGTCCCGACGTGTCCTCGACGATCGTCGCGAGCACGCGGCCGTCACCCGACAGCAACGGGTGCCCGGCACCGAGGTAGGCCTGCCAGGGGATCTTCACCGTGTCGGCGACGTTGAGCCGCTCGACCGCTTCCAGTGCGTTGTAGACGATCACGTGCGCGCACGCGTCACCGGTGGGGTCGTCGAACCGGATCCGCGTTCCCCTGGCGAGCACCTTGTGCGTGTATCCGCCTGGCGCAACGGTTTCCGCCCAGGTGAGCGCTTCCACGCCTGGCGGCCGGTACGGGCTCGACGACGCGGGCAGGTAGGGCATCCACTCGCTCGTCTGCCCGCCTCGTGCGCGAGCGTCCGCCCTGGCGTTGACAACGGAGTCGGTCACTCAGGCCTCCTGGGCGCTGTGCGGGACGTGGCGCAGCTCGATCCGGCCGTGCAGCCGGTGTTTGCCGAGCAGGTACGCGGCACCGGCGGCGAGGCTGAGGCCGATCACGAGCAGCGCGCTCCAGCGCAGCCACCAGGTCTCGCCGGTGAGGTCGTAGATCTCCGGCCGCGGCCACAACAGGTTGACCGCCATGCCGACCTGGTAGACGACCGCGAGGGCGTTGAGCGGGATTCCCCACTTGCCGAGGCTGAACAGCGGCTTGCCGTGCTCGTCGACACCGGTCGGCCAGCCGTCGGTCCTGCGGTGCCGGAGCCGGGTGACCAGCAGCGGCAACGTCACGCCGAGGTACGCGAGGTAGAGCATCGCGATGCACAGGCTCGACAACGCGGTGAAGAGCGCGGACTGACCGATGTTGACCACGAGCACGATCGCGGCGCCGACACCCACGACGATCGAGGCGCCGACCGGCGTTCCGGTGCGCGGGGACACCTTGGCCAGCTGCCGGTGGAACGGGAAGGCCTTGTCCCTGGCCATCGAGTAGATCATCCGTGCACCCGCGGTCTGGATGGCGAGCGTGCACGCGAACACGGCAACGGCGACGCAGCACAGCAGCAGACGGCCCAGCACTCCGCCCAGTCGTTCGGTGAGCACCCAGGAAAGCCCTGCGGTGGCGAGGTTTCCGTCGGTGAGGCTCGGCGCGGCCATCAAGGCGCCGAGGATGAGCAACGCGCCACCGATCGCCGACGCGATGAGCGCGTGCAGGATCGTGCGCGGGGTCGTGCGCCTCGGCGCGTGCGTTTCCTCGGCCAGCTCACCCGCGGAGTCGAAGCCCACCATCACGTACGCGGCCATCAGTGCCGAGGCGAGGAACGCCGGGAGATAACTGCCCTCGCCGGTCCAGCCCTCGTGGGTGAACACGACCGCAGGACCGCGTTCGGGAAGGACGAACAGAGCCAGCACGAGCACGATCACCGCGACGATCTCGACCGTGACTCCGACGCTCGTGGCCGAGGCCATGTGGCGCACGCCGGCGATGTTCACGGCGGTCGTGATCACGAGGAGGATCACGCCGAGCAGCACCGCGTTCTGAGCGCCGGTCGCCGAGGTCACCGCGGAGTCCGCGCCGGATCCTCCGACGATCTGGAAACCGGACCAGATGCTCGGCAGGACGACCTGGATCGCGATCGCGGCCGCAGCGACGGTGAGAATCTGCCCGATGATCATGATCCAGCCGGCGAACCAGCCTGCCGTCGTGCCCGCCAACCTGCTGGACCACTGGAAGATCGCGCCGGAGACCGGCCACCGCGCCGCGAGCTCCGCGAAGCACAGCGCGACGAGCAACTGCCCGGCGAAGACCAGTGGCCAGGCCCAGAAGAACGAGGCGCCACCGAGCCCGAAGCCCAGTCCGAAGAGCTGGAAGACCGTGGTGAGGATCGAGACGAACGAGAAGCCCGCCGCGAAGGACGAGAACGTGCCCACACCCCTGCGCAGCTCCTGGGCGTAGCCGGTTCCAGGGGAACCGGTGTCACTGACAGACGTGCTCATGGGCCCTCCCGGAGCCGGACGGAATACCTGTCGATCGACAGGTATGACTGTCTGGGCCCGGTATTTCACGGACCGGCGACGTGCGTAAATTCCCTGTAAAACGCGCTGGCGACGGAGAGGCGCCGGGGATCTGGACGTGATGAGCCCAGCACCGACGCCTCCGGGAGGATCGGTCACGCCTGACGAGGACCGCCAGCGTTTCGGGCAGGGGCAAAACGTGTCAGCGAAGTTGACGTTGTTCGCGCACCGCTGGCAGGGTCGATCCCGAGGGCGTCTGTACGCCGTTGGGGGATCGAGAGGAACTCTTGTGAGAACCAGAATACTTGCGCTGATCACGTTCACGCTGGCCGCAGTCTTGATCGGCACCACGCCGGCGCCCGCCACCACCGCCCAGACCGTGGAACTCGCCGCGCCGACCGGCAGCAACCTCCCGCCGTACGTCGCCGTCATCAAGCCGGTCACCGCGAAGCGGCTCGCTTCCAGCTGGCGTGAAGGCTGCCCCATCGGGCCCGATCAGCTCAGGCTGATCAGCCTGAGCTTCGTCGGCTTCGACGCCGCGGTGCACCGCGGCGAACTGGTCGTCCACGCCGATCTCGCGGTCGAGGTCGCCCAGGTCTTCGCCGACCTGTACTTCAACCGGTACCCCATCGAGCGGATGGAGACCGTGGACAAGTACAACTCCGACGACGACGCGTCGATGGCGGCGAACAACACCTCGGCGTTCAACTGCCGGCCGATCACCGGTGGCACCGCCTGGTCCAACCACTCCTACGGACGCGCCATCGACGTCAACCCCGTGCAGAACCCCTACATCTCCCGCAGCGGCAAGGTCTACCCGCCCAACGGCGCGCCCTACGTCGACCGCACCCAGAACGCGCCCGGCATGATCCACGCGGGCGACGCCACCGAGCAGGCTTTCACCACCCGCGGCTGGACCTGGGGCGGCTTCTGGGACACCCCGATCGACTACCAGCACTTCGAGAAGCCCTGACGCCCCGTTCAGAACTGATCAACCCAGATCCGGATCGCCTCGGCGGTCGTGTCCGCGTGATCGGTGAGCAGCGTGTCGTGGTCACCCGGCACGTCGACCGTGGAATGCGGCAACGGCCAGCGCGGCTTCCAGTCGCGTTCCGGGTCGGCCTGTGCCATCTCCGGTGTCGGCCCGCCGCGCACCAGCAAGGTCGGCACCGGAGAGGGCTCGGGACGCCAGCTGTCGAAGATCCTGCAGTAGCCACCACCCGCGAGCGCCACCACGTCCGCGGCGGGATCGTCGTAGAGTTCGCTGGGACGACGTGTTTCGGCGGCCAGCAACGCGAGCGCGCGGGGGTCGTCACGGGTCGCCACACCGTGGTCGGATTCCAGCAGCACCACACCTGCCGGAGCCTGACCGGTTCCGGCCAGGTGGGCTGCCAGAGCGTGTGCCACGAGGCCACCGGCGCAGTGTCCGATCAGGACGGTCGGCCGGTCCTCGGCCACCGCGCGCACCGAGTCGGCCAAGGTGCGGACGAGCGTGTCCACGTCCTCCGGAAGGCTCCGGTCGGCACCGAAACCGGGATAGCCCATCAGGAAGAGGTCGTACTCGCCCTCGAACCGCTTGCTCAGCTGGGCCGGCACCGGGTCGCCGACCGGGAGGTAGCTGGGCAGGTAGCACAACACCGGCTCGGCGTCCCCCGCCGCGAGCCGCATCGGCGCCACCACGTGCCGCACGCGCTCTTCGGTGGAGAACGACGGCAGCGCGTACGACGCCAGGATCCTCAGACCCATCGCCTTGACCGGGTCCTGGTCGCGCAGGATCCGGTGGTACAGCGCGGCCGGGCGGAGGTTCGGCGCCGGATCGACGGGGGCGGCACCGATCAGCAGGGACTGGACGTGGGTGGCGAGCCGCGGCAGGGTCGGGTGGTCGAACACCGTCGTCGGGCTCAGCCGCAGCCCGGTGACCGCTCCGATCCGGTTGCGCAGCTGCAACACCGTGAGCGAGTCGAATCCCAGTTCGGTGAAGTCCTTGTCCAGCGGCAGTGAAGCCGAGTCCGGGAAGCCGAGCACCGCGGCGACCTCGGCCCGCAGCAGCTCGGTGAGCACCGCGAGACGTTCTTCCGCCGGTACCTCGGCGAGGATGTGGCTCCAGGTGGCCGGTTCGGCGTCCGCCGCGTCGTGGACCAGGTCACGCAGGATCGCGGGGCCCTGTCGCCGCGCGTCCAGCAGGACGGGCACCAGCACGGGTTCGGCGGTGCGCATCGCCCGGTCGAACGCGGCCATGCCGACGGCCGCGCTCAGCGGGAGCACCCCGTCGTTCTGCCGCGGCGTGCTCCCGCCCATGCCACCGTCCGACTCCCACAGGCCCCAGGCGAGGGACCGGGCGGGCAGTCCGCGTGCGGTCCGGTGCCTGGCCAGCGCGTCGAGGAAGCTGTTGGCCGCCGCGTAGTTCGACTGTCCCGGCCTGCCCAGCACTCCGGCGGCCGACGAGTAGAGCACGAACGCCGACAGCTCCAGGTCCGCCGTGGCTTCGTGCAGGTGCCAGGCGGCGTCCGCCTTGGGGGCGAGCACCTCTGCGAACCGCTTCGGGTCCATGGCGCCCAGCACGCCGTCGTCCAGCACACCCGCGAGGTGGAACACCGCGGTCAACGCCGGGTCGCAGGAGGCGACGAGGTGGTCGACGGCCGCTCGGTCGCTGACGTCGCACGCCACCACGACGACCTCCGCGGCCAGCTCGTCCGCCCAGTCCGGTCGTTCACCGCGGCGGCTCGCCAGCGTCAGGTGCCGCGCACCGTGTTCGGACACGAGATGGCGGGCGAGGATCGCGCCCAGCGCACCGGTGCCGCCGGTGATCAGCACCGTGCCGTCGCAGTTCAACGCGAACGGGTCACCCTCCGGAGCGGATGCGCGGACCAGCCTCGGGGTGAGGAGCTGCCCGCCGCGGACGGACACCTGCGCCGCACCCGAGGTGATCGCGGTGTCCAGTGCGGCGTCCGATGCAGGGTGACCGCACAGGTCGACCAGCACCACGCTGCCGGGTTGTTCCTGCTGCGCACTGCTCACCATCCCCCAGACCGCGGCGCCGGCCAGATCCGGATCAGGGCCGGTGGCGTTGCGCGTGATCACGACGAGCGGGTCGGCGTGCGGCTTCTGCAGGCGGTCGAGAACGGCCGCGACCAACTGCCGGGTGCGTTCCGGCGGCGTTCCGGTCGCCTCGACGGTACGGGTGTCGAACACCTCGCCCGCCGGGACCGCGGGTGCACGTGGGACCGGGACCCAGTCGATCCGGTGCAGCGCGCGAGCAGCGACGCCGTCGGCGAGGGCACGACCGTCGAGGCGTCTCGTCACCAGCGACTCGATCTTCGCGACCGGCCTGCCCGCCGGGTCGGTGAGCCGGACCCGGACGTCGTCCGGGCCGTTGCGGGTGATCCGCACGCGCGCCGCCACCGCGTCGGTCCGGTGCAGCTCGACGCCGGTGAACGCGAACGGAACCCGCTGCTCCTCAGGGGCCTCCGCGAGCAAGGAGGCGTGCAGGGCGGCGTCGAGCAGGCACGGGTGCAGGGCGTGCGCGGCAACGGCCTGAGCCTCACCGCGAGGCAGGTCCACGTCTGCGAACACCTCGTCGCCAAGCGTCCACAATGCTTTGACAGCACGGAAAGCTGGGCCGTAGCGGTGGCCGCGCACGGCCAGTTTGCCGTAGCTGATGGGCACCCGTTGTGCGCCTGGGGGTGGCCACGTTCCGGGCGGCTCCACAGGAGACATCGCGGGTCCGGTGGTCGCGGAGGCGTGTCGCGTCCAGGCACCATCCGCAGCCGCCCAGATCGCGACCTCACGCCCGCCCACCACGACCTGGATCCGCGTTTCACCTGACAGCAGCAGCGGTTGGTGGACGACCAACTCGTCCAGGCGGGTCGAGCCGGTCGCCTGGAACACCATGTCCACGAAGGCGGTCGCGGGCACCACCACGTCGTCGTTGACCCGGTGGTCGGCGAGCCACGGCTGCGCGGAGGTCGACAGAACGCTGGTGTGGCGCACTTCCGGGCCGTCGGCGTCTGGTTGCGGCTCGCCCAGCAACGGCGTGCGGGCCTGGGCCGCCGGCGTTTGGTCGAGCCAGTAACGCTCGCGCTGGAACGGATGGGTCGGCAGGTCGCAACGACGAGCGCCGCTGTCCGCGTACACCGCCGGCCAGTCGACGGGGACGCCGCGAACGTGCAGGGTGGCCAGCGCGTCGAGCAGGGCGGCCGGCTCGTTGCCCGCAGGCACGGCGCCGTCCACCAGCACGGTGAGCGCCGCGGACGGGCCCACCTCGGTGTAGAGCGTGGCGCCGGCCTCCGTGAGCCAGTCGACCGCGTCGGCGAACCGAACCGTCTCGCGGGCCTGCCGCACCCAGTACCCGGCCTCGGTGAGTGTCTCGGACTCACGACGTCCGGTCAGCGTCGACACGAACGGCACCTTCGGCCGGTGGTAGGTGACCGACTCGGCGACCGCGCGGAACTCGTCGAGGACCGGGTCCAGCAACGGCGAGTGGAACGCGTAACCACCCCGCAGCACCTTGTGCGGCCGCCCGATCCGTGCGACTGCCGCGTCCACCGCAGCGGTGGTTCCGGAGAGCACCACACCGCCGGCACCGTTGACCGCGGCGATGGCGACCGGACCGTCGAGGTGTTGCGCCGCATGCGTTTCGGTCGTCTGCACGGAGACCATGACACCTGGCTGCATCGCGGCCATCGCCCGGCCGCGCGCCGCGACGAGCCGTACCGCGTCGGGCAGCGACAGTACACCGGCGACGTGCGCCGCGGCCAGTTCGCCGATCGAGTGCCCGACGACGTGCCCCGGACGGACACCGTGCGCGTCGAGCAACGCGCACATCGCCACCTCGAACGCGAACAGCGCGGGCTGGGTGTAGTCCGTGCGGTCCAGCAGATCAGCAGGCAGGTCGGCCAGCGGAATGTCAAATTCCTCGCACACAGACCGATACGCCTCACCGAAAGCGGGGAACGCCGCGGCCAGTTCCCGTCCCATGCCCGGCCGTTGCGCGCCCTGGCCGGTGAACAGGAAAACCGGCCGTGGGTCGTGTTGTGCGATCGCTCTGCGGACCAAGGGGTTTCCGGCGCCACGGGCCAGGTCACGCAGACCGGCGAGCATGTCCGCGCGGTCCCCGGTGAGCACGGCGGCACGGTGGCGCAGTGGAGCTCTGGTCGTGGCGAGCGAGTATCCGATGTCCACAACAGACTCGTCGGACAGCACGGACGCGATTTTGGCCGCGTGAGCCCGCAGTCCGGCCTCGTCGGCGCCACCGATCACCCACGGCGCCGTGACGAGCGTCAGCGGGGGCCGGGCGTCCGGTGCGGGTGGTTCCTCGATGATGACGTGCGCGTTGGTGCCGCCGATGCCGAACGACGAGACCGCGCCACGCCGGGGCCGCTCCCCCTTCGGCCACGACGCGTGCTCGGCGACCAGCCGCACCGCACCGGCAGACCAGTCGACGTGGGGCGAGGGAACGTCCGCGTACAACGACTTCGGCAGCTCGTCGTGCCGCAGCGCCCAGATGAGCTTGATCAGTCCGGCCACCCCGGCCGCGGCCTGGGTGTGCCCGAGGTTCGACTTGACCGAGCCGAGCAGCAGTGGGCGGTCCTCCGCGCGATTCCTGCCGTACGTGGCCAGCAGCGCGGTGACCTCGACCGGATCACCGAGCCTGGTCGCCGTGCCGTGCCCCTCGACGACGTCCACATCGGACTCTTCCAGGCGCGCATCCGCGAGTGCGAGACGGATGACTTCCTGCTGCGCCACCGTGCTGGGCGCGGTGAGCCCGTTGGAGGCACCGTCGGAGTTCACCGCGGACCCGCGCAGCACGGCGAGCACCGGATGGCCGTTGCGGCGCGCGTCCGCCAGCCGTTCCAGCACGACCACACCCGCGCCCTCGGCCCACCCGGTGCCGTCCGCGCCCGCCGAGTACGAGCGGCACCGGCCGTCCGGGGACAGGGCCCGCTGCTGGCTGAACGCGATGAAGGACCGCGGGGTGGCCATCACCGTGGCTCCACCGGCCAGTGCCAGCGAGCACTCCCCCGCGCGCAGTGCCCTGGCTGCCAGGTGCAGGGCGACCAGTGACGACGAGCAGGCCGTGTCGATCGTCATCGACGGACCGCGCAGGCCGAGCACGTAGGAGATCCGCCCGGAAGCGACGCTGCCCGCCGAGCCGAGCACCAGGTGGGACTCCATGTCGGGCAGGTCGAGCCGGGACTCGTAGCCACCGTGCATCAGTCCGACGAAGACGCCGGTGTCCGTGCCGCGCAACGACGACGGCGCGACACCGGAGTGTTCGAAGGCCTCCCAGGCGACCTCCAGGAGCAACCGCTGCTGAGGGTCCATCGCCAGTGCTTCCCGCGGTGAGATCCCGAAGAACGACGGGTCGAAGCCCGCCACGTCCCGCAGGAACCCGCCCCGGCGGGTGTAGCTGGTCCCGGCCCGCTCGGAGTCCGGGTCGTACACCGAACCCAGGTCCCAGCCACGGTCGGTGGGAAAGTCTCCGGTCGCGTCGACACCGTCGCGCACCAGCCGCCACAGGTCCTCGGGTGAGCTCACGCCACCGGGGTACCGGCAGCCGATTCCGACGATCGCCACCGGCTCGGCGGGGTCGTGGTGAACGGCCACCCGGTCGGTGGCGTCGACGGCCGCACCGCCGCCCAGCAGCCCGGTGAGGTGCGCCGCCAGTGCTTCGGGGGTCGGGTGCTCCCAGACCAGGGTGGCCGCCAGCCGCAGCCCGGTCCTCGCGGTGAGGCGCTGCCACAACGTCGTCGCCTGCAACGACGTGACGCCGAAGTCGGCGAACGCGGTGCGCGGATCGGGCCGGGTGCCGTTGATGGCTTCGAGCTCGTCCAGTACCAGTTCGAGCGCCGCGGCGCGGCGTTCGCCGGGTGGCCGCGCGGCGAGCGACTCGGCGACGTCCGTGCGCGCCTGCACCAACGAGTCGCGGAGCACGCGGCGTCGCGGCTTGCCGGACCCGGTGCGCGGAATCGCCGGAATGAACAGGACCTCCTCCGGGACCTTGTGCGCGGACAGGACCTCAGCGCAGGCACCGAGCAACGCGGCCGGGTCGACCGCATCGTCCGCGGGCACCACGAACGCCACCGGCGCCTCGCCCGTGAGCGGGTGTGGTCGCGCGACCACGGCCACGTCCTGGACGCCCGGCAGACCGAGCAGCACCCGTTCGACCTCGGCCGGGTCGATCTTGTGCCCGCCCCGCACGATGCGATCGCTCACCCGCCCGGTGACGGTGAGGTGCCCGTGCGCGTCCAGACGCCCCTGGTCTCCGGTGCGGTACCACCCGTCCGGCATCGCCTCCGCGGTCAGTTCCGGTGCGTTGTGGTAACCGGAGATCAGCCCGGGGCCGCGCACCCAGATCTCGTCGTCGGGACCGGTCAGCCGGACCTCGACGCCGGGGATCGGCGGGCCGCTCGTGCCGGGCACGCGTGGCGCGCCCACCGGTTCGACGGCGATCATGCCGCACGTCTCGGTGCTGCCGTAGCAGTCGTGCAGCGGTGCGCCGAGCGCCGCTTCGACCTCCGTGCGCAGCAGCGCGTCGCTGGGAGCGCCCGCCGTCAGGCAGATCCGCAGCGACGGTGCCTGCGCCAGGCCGGTGGCGAGCAGCTGACGGTAGGTCGCGGGCACACCCGCCAGCACCGTCGGTGCGAAGCTGCTGATCAGCGCCGCCACGGCGGCCGGATCCCGGCGGGTGCACACCCGCGCGCTCGCGCCGGCCACGACGATCCCCAGCAGGCACAGGGAATGGGCGAAGCTGTGCGACATCGGCAGCGGCCAGAGCAGCCGGTCCCGCTCGGACAGCCCCAGCACCGGCCCGTAGCAGTGCACCGGTGACCACAGGGCCGCACGCTGCGTGGAGACCGCCGCTTTCGGCGTGCCGCCCGTGCCGGAGGTGTAGATCAGCCACGCGGGCTCGTCGAGTCCGAGATCGTCGCGCGGCCGCCCCGCCGTCTCGGTGGCGAGACTCTCGAACTCCACGACCCGGTCGTGGTCGAGCGTCTGCACCCGATCGGTCACGACCAGGGCCGGTTCGCAGTCGGCGATCAGCGCTGTCAGTTCCGCATCCGTGTGGTGTGGACTGATCAGCACCCCGACCGCCGCCGCCCTGGTCACGGCCAGCAACGCCTCCACCAGCGCCACACCGTCACCGAGCACGAGCGCGACCCGGTCGCCGCGGCCGACACCGAGCCCCGCCGCGAGGCCCGCGGTCCTGGCCTCCAGCTCACGCCAGGTCACTGCCCGGAAATCGTCCTCGTACGCGACCTTGTCGCCGTGCAGGCGAGCGTTGTCTTTCAACAGCTCAGGAAGAGGACGAACAGGCACGCGAACCCCCGATGAGTTTCTACGGCTGTGAACGCCGCAAATCCCATGTTGCCCGAATCTCGCTAACGTGGGACGAAACAGCACGGCTTCAGGGGGAACAGCGGCATGACGTACGACGTGATCGTCGTCGGTGGCGGCCCGGCGGGCTCGACCGCGGCCACAGTGGTCGCGATGCGCGGACACCGGGTACTGCTGCTGGAGAAGGAGTCCTTTCCCAGGTACCAGATCGGCGAGTCCCTGCTGCCGTCCACGGTGCACGGTCTGTGCGGCCTGCTCGGCGTGACGGACGAGGTGGAACGCGCGGGCTTCACGCTCAAGCGCGGAGGCACCTTCCGCTGGGGAAGCAATCCCGAACCGTGGCAGTTCAGCTTCGCCATGTCGCCTCGTGTGCCCGAACCGCAGTCGACGGCGTTCCAGGTGGAACGGTCGCGGTTCGACGAGATCCTGTTGCGCAACGCCGCCGCGAACGGCGTGGAGGTGCGGGAGCAGTGCGCAGTCCGCGAGGTGCTCGAGGACAACGGCCGCTGCACCGGAGTCCGGTACGTGGACGCCGACGGCACGACGCACACCGCTCATGCGCGCCACGTCGTGGACGCGTCCGGGAACACCAGCCGCATCCACCGCACGCTCGGCGACCGGATCCAGTCCGACTTCTTCCGCAACCTCGCGGTCTTCGGCTACTTCGCCGGTGGCGAGCGACTCCCGGAACCCCAGCGCGGCAACATCTTCTGCGCCGCGTTCGACGCGGGCTGGATCTGGTACATCCCGCTGCGTGACGACCTGACCAGCGTGGGCGCCGTCGTGTCACCGGAGCTGAGGTCGCTGGTGCAGGGAGATCCGCGCGAGGCGTGGACGAACCTGATCGCCGCCTGCCCGGAGGTCGCCGCGAAGCTGGAGGGCGTGCCCACCGCGACCGAACCTCCGTACGACCAGGTCCGGGTGCGCAAGGACTACTCGTACTGGAAGGAGAGGTTCTGGGCTCCTGGCATGGTGCTCGTCGGTGACGCGGCCTGCTTCGTGGACCCGGTGCTCTCCTCGGGCGTGCACCTCGCCACCTACGGCGCGCTGCTGGCCGCCCGTTCGATCAACAGCTGTCTCGACGGCGAGCTGGCGGAACAGACCGCGTTCGCCGAGTTCGAGAGCCGCTACCGCCACGAGTACTCGCTGTTCTACAAGTTCCTCATCTCCTTCTACGACATGCACCGCGACGAGGGGTCCTACTTCTGGTCCGCGAAGAAGCTGACCGAGGTGGACGCCGCGGAGACCGCGGCCTTCGCCGAGCTCGTGGGCGGGCTGGCTTCCGGCGAGTTCACCTCTGCGGACGTGCGCACCGAACTCAGGACCGCGGCCGCCGACCTCGGCCGGAGCGTGGAGGAACTGGCGGTCGCGGCCGACGGGACCAACCCGCTGTACTCCTCGCGCGTCGTCGGCGAGACGTTCCAGGAGGGCAGGAACCTCCAGGACGAGGCCCTGCACGGACCAGCGGCCGACGACCGCGGGAGCGGTCTCGTGGTGAGCAAGGACGGACTGAGCTGGGAGAGGAGGTGACCTGGTCCTCGTTCCAGACGGGACCTTTCTCCAGCTCTGGCGTGCTCGGCGCGGTCGTCTACGGTCCCCGAAGCCGGAACCCGCACCTGGACCGCGGTTTCCCCGAGTTGACCGTGCACGCGGTGGCGGACTCCGCGGACGCCTTCACCGAGGTCTGGCACACCGACCGGCCGATCGAACGCGGCACGCTCGACGGAGTGGTGCACGCCCACGACGGTGAAACCCTCTTCTGCGCGGCCAGGATCGACTCTTCGGACGACTGCGCGGAGGCGGTGCGGGCCGCCTACCTGACCGCCCTCGGCCTGACCAGGACGCTGGACCACCAGCGAATCTTCCGGATGTGGAACTTCGTCGAGAACATCAACGGCACGAACAGCGAGGGCCTGGAGGTCTACCGCGACTTCTGCCGGGGCCGGGCGCGGGCGTTCCACGAGTTCGGGTTCACCGACGAACGACTGCCCGCGGCCACCGGTGTCGGGGCACTCGGCGGCGGCATCGGTTTCTGCCTGCTGGCCGGCCGTTCCGCGCACAGCGTCACCATCGAGAACAGCCGCCAGGTGCCCGCCTACCGCTACCCGAGACGCTACGGCCCCTCCTCCCCAAGCTTCGCCCGCGCCACCCACGTGGCAGCGGGCAGCGGGGCGTCCATCTACGTGTCCGGCACCGCCAGCGTGGTCGGACACGAGACCCTGCACCGCGGACAGATCGCCGAGCAGTGCGACGAGACGCTCGCCAACCTCGAACACCTGCTGAGCGCGGACAACCTGGCCCGGCACGGGCTGCGGCCAGGCAGGCGGCTCGAAGACCTGCGCAACATCAAGGTCTACGTGCGCAACCGGCAGGATCTCCCGGCCGTGCGGGAGATCTGCGCGAAGGCGTTCAGCCAGGCCGCCGACATCGCGTTCCTCAACGTGGACCTCTGCCGCTCCGATCTGCTCGTCGAGATCGAGGGGATCGTCTTTCCCGGCGTCGAGTTGCCCGCGTCACATCGAGTGGAAGTTGACACCGGTGTCAACACATAGCGTCGAACTCGTCCGTGATTCGACGTTCCAGGAGCTGTTCACGATGAGCAAAGCGTTGGGGTACAAGGCTTTCGGCGAGGCCGACGTCCAGGAGTACTTCGAGCGGCCGGATCCCGTGCCCGGTCCCGCCGAAGTCCTCGTCCGCGTCACGGCGGCGGGAGTGAATCCGGTGGACCACAAGCTCCGGTCCGGACACGCCCCCGCGTTGAACGGCCACCTGCCCTTCCCCCAGGTCCTGGGAGTGGAAGCGGCAGGAACCGTGCTCGCGGTCGGCGAGGAGGTGACCGGCCTGGCCGTCGGCGACCGGGTCACCGGGTTCGCCCTGACCGGCTCGGGCACGTACGCGGAAACGACGCTGCTGCTCGGCGCCGCCACCGCCCGCATCCCGGACGCACTGCCGGACACCTGGGCGGCGACCGTTCCCGTCGCCGGCACCACCGCGCTGGACGTGCTGGACCAGCTCGACCTGCCCGCCGGATCCTCGTTGCTGGTCAACGGGATCGGCGGCGGCGTCGGCATCGCGCTGGCCCAGCTCGCCCGGGACCGAGGCCTGCTCGTGACGGGTACGGCGAGCGCGGCGAAGCAGGATCTCGTCACGTCGACCGGCGCGTCCTTCGTGGACTACACCGGCGGCGGCGTCGCGGACCGGCTCCGCGCACAGGCCCCGGAAGGCTTCGACGCCGCGGTGGACAACGTCGGCGGCGAGTCGCTGCGCGAGATCGCCCCGCTGGCGGCGAAACTCATCTCCGTCGGCGACCCGTCCGTGACCGAACTCGGCGGCGCGATGGTCCACCGCCGCCTCGACCGCGCAGGCCTCGAGCGCGTCGCCGAGCTGATGGTCACCGGAAAGCTCGACCCGCACATCACTCGGACGTACCCGCTCGAACGCGCACACGAGGCGTTGGCGCTCGTGGAGTCGTTGCACGCCACGGGCAAGGTGGTCATCGACCTGAGCCTCTGACCACGCTCACCCGGCACCGATCCTGGCCCGGTGCCGGGTGTTGATCTCGATCAGCTCGTCGAGGACGGCCCTGGCCTCGACGAGCCGGGCGATGTCGGCGGTCAGCCGCTCGCGCTCCTCGTGCATCGTGGTGAAAGCGTCTTCCGCGACGTCCTGGGCGTCACTGTCCACGCACGGCAGCAACCGGGCGATCACCTTGCTGCTCAGCCCCGCGTCGAACAACCGGCGGATGATCTCGACCCGTTCGACCTCCGTCGCCGCGTAGTGCCGCTGCCCGCCGACGGAGCGCGTGCTGTGCATCAGCCCCTGCTGCTCGTAGTACCGCAACGAACGAGCGCTGACCCCGGTCAGCCGGGCGAGTTCCCCGATCTTCATCGTTGCGGCGGAAGACGTCGTGGTCACGACAACCAGCCTACGGCGTGGCGGTGGACAGGACACCGTGCTCAGCAGCCCCGCTCACGGCATTTCAGCGTGTGGATCGGGTCTCGGGCGACGTGCTTCATCATGCGGTTCGTCACTTCGTTCAGCTTCGTCACGCCGTTGCCGTTCACCCGCACCATTGCCGCCGGGTCCCCCTTCGTCGTCGCGGTCGGCGGGCCTTGGGGAGGCAATCCGCACGTGGTTCCACGGTGCTGCAGCTGCTGACCACCATCGTGGCGAGCATCCACCCCAGGCTCTGCGCATCCGCCGAAGTCAGCAACTCCGCTCGCTCGTGTCTGCGTTTCACACCGCATGATGATCGGCACCACGCCGCGGACGGTACCGCCCCTGTCCAGCCGATCCTGTTCCCGCGCCGGTGTCCAGTCGCCAGACGGCTCGCTGATCACCGCCAGGTGGCGGGCAGTTCCAGCCAGTAGGCGGAGGGTGCTTCGACGGCCCGCACGATGTAGTGGTCATGGCGACCTCGGACGGCGAACGACGTGCGCTGCCGCGAAGGCGGGCTGCGGCCCCGCCGAGCGGGACGGGTGCCATTCCGAGCATGCCGGACGGAGTGGTGATCGCCGCCGCCGGCTCGGAATCCTGATCCGATCCGGCGGCCCAGGGTGGGTACTGAGCCGCGCCACCTGGTTCGGTACCCACCCCACCCCACTGCGACACCACGTCCTGGCCCGCATCCCTCGGACTCTCCGACTCGGCTGTGAGCACGCGCCCCAGCCGGTGACCGTGCCCGCCAGTCCCGAGGTCCGTCCGCCACGAGGTGCAGGTTTCGAACCCACAGCGTTGATCACGAGACACAGCACGACGGAGAGGTGAGGGAAGCATGGCGATGACGAGACCTTCCCACCGCTTCCTCCGCCGGCTCGACCAGCCGGGCGTGTGGCTGGTCGTGGCCGCGCTCCTGTACTCGTTCTGGCTCCTTGAACTGGCGCTGCCGACCGGTCTGTCCTTCGTGGACAGTTACGTGAGCGAGCTGCTCGCCGACGACCAGCCGTACCGGTGGGTGTTCCGCGTCACGGACGCCCTGGCCGCCTGCTGTCTGCTGCTCGCCGCCCGGTGGATGCGCGGGCGTCTGGTCATCGTCTCCGTGCTCGTTTTCGTCGCCGCGACCCTCGCCGACACGGTGCTGTCGCTGGACTGCGCGGCGAGCGTCGACGCGCTGTGCCGCTACCGCGAGGCCACCGGATCGGTGTCGCTCGGGCACCGGCTGCACCAGGTCACCAGCGTGCTGACGTTCGGCAGCGCCCTCGCGGCCGCCGTCGGTCTCGCGCGGAGCACCCGCTGGTGGCACGCCGGGGTGGTGGTCACGCTGCTGGCCACGACGGGTGTGCTGTCCGCGGTCCTGGTGAACCAGCCGGGTGCCGGGCTGGTGCAACGCGTCCAGCTGCTGACCGTCGCGGCGGGACTTCTGCTCGGGGCTCGGGCGTGCTCCTCCACCTGGGGGTCCTTTGTGGAACCCGACCGACCGGCGGGTCGGCTCCAGCCGGGTAGCGGGGTCGTTCCAGACGCCCGGCAGCTGCGAAACTCCGCCGGCGTCCGCAACACTTGTGTCATGGAAATCCGGGAAGACGTTGCAGTGAAACGGAATTTGTCTTCTCAAGTGATGATGTCCGTTGCTGCACACAAGGAGAAGACATGGCGATTTCCGGTATCTTCAGCGCACTCTTCATCGGGTTGATCATCGGCGCACTGGGCAGGCTGGTCGTCCCCGGCAAGCAACGCATCCCGATCTGGCTGACCGTCCTCATCGGCATCGTCGCCGCACTGATCGGCACGTTCGCCGCCAACGCACTCGGCGTGGGTGACACCCGCGGCATCGACTGGATCGAGCTGATCATCCAGATCGCTCTCGCCGCCGGCGGCGTCAGCCTGGCGGCAGGGCTCTACGGCCGCAGGCACGCCTAAAGCACCCGTCCCGAAGTCTTGTCCGTAA
>NZ_JBHRZI010000008.1:124432-161859 GCF_042649515.1 Lentzea rhizosphaerae
GCACGTTCGGGCCATCTAGCGGCCCGAACGTGCTTTTCGCGCCAACAGAAACAGCAACGGGAACGGGAACGGGAACGGACGGGGCTCTTGGCTACCTGCTTCGCCGGCCGATCGGCGGGGTCCAGTCCAGCCGGGTGGCGGGTTGTTCCAGACGCCCGGCAGCTGGGGCCGACGCCGAGAACCCACAACACTGAGTTCACCCCCACCAGACTTCATTCCATCCGTCCAAAGAGGAGTACTTCTCATGTTCAGTCGAATGCTGAGCGCCTTCGGCATCGGTGGCCCGTCCGTCGACACCGTGCTGGACTCGCCGCACGCCGTGCCCGGCCAGCCGATCACCGGCCAGGTCCGCGTTCAGGGCGGCAGCTCGGACGCCGAGATCGGCCAGGTCGTGCTGTCCCTCGTCACCCGGGTCGAGGCCGGGCGCGGCGGCTTCAGCGGTTTCGGCAGTCTCGGCGGCGATGACGAGCACGGCGGCGCCGACGCGGAGTTCTTCCGGATGGTCGTGCAGCAGGGGCTGCGGGTACCGGCGGGGCAGACGGTGTCGATCCCGTTCCAGCTGCCCGTGCCGTGGGAGACGCCGATCACCGCGGTCGGCGGTGCCGCCCTGCCGGGGTTGAGCGTGGGTGTGCGCACCGAGCTGATCGTCTCGGGCGCACCCGACAAGGGCGACCTCGACCCCGTGCTGGTCGCTCCGCTGCCCTCGCAGAACAAGGTGCTGGACGCGTTCGGGCAGCTCGGGTTCTCGTTCCGCGGCGCCGACGTCGAGGCCGGGCGCCTGCCCGGTGTGCCGCAGGAGTTCGGCTTCTACCAGGAGCTCGAGTTCTTCCCGCCGGCCCAGTTCGCGGGCAGCGTGAACCAGGTCGAGCTGACCTTCATGGCCAACGCGAACGAGCTGCACGTGATCCTGGAGGCCGACCGGGGCCGCGGCGGGTTCTCGTCCGGTGGTGACACCGCCGGTCACCTCCGGCTGTCCCACCAGGAGGCGCAGATCACCGACTGGGCCGCCGCCATCAGCGGCTGGCTGACGCAGCTCGCCGAGCGCAGCCGGCCGAACCCCGCGTTCGGCGGGGCCGGCCACAACCCGGCGTTCGGCGGCCACAACGGCCACAACCCCGCCTTCGGCGCTCAGCCCGGGTACGGCGGTCAGCCGGGATATGGCGGTCAGCCCGGTTACGGTCGCGGCTACGACCACGACCAGCACGACCAGCACGGTCAGCGGCGTGGGGCGGGCATGGGCGGCATGCTCGCCGCCGGTGCGGCCGGTGCCGCCGGTGGTGTGCTCGGCGGCATGGCGATCAGCAGCATGGCCGACGAGTTCTTCGGCGACGACGAGGGATGACCCGACCGCACGACGAGACCAGCGTGACAGGCGCCCCCTCCCCCGGACGCCTGTCACGCGCCTCTCGCTGAGGAAGCACACCACCTCCAACCGTGAGATAAATGTCCACTGAGGACCTTCCCGCCGGAGTGAACCCGAGAACCTGCCGAGGAACGGATGCTGAGCCCACTGGACCTGTCGCTGATCAACGGGCCGATCCCCCTCACCGCGACCACCGCCGGAGTTCTCGCGCTGGTCGCTCTGGCGATCCGGAAGAACCGGACGTGGTGGACCCGGACCGTGCCGGCCCTCGTGCTGGCGTGCGCGGCGACAACGACCGGGCTGAAGCTCCTCGTCGACCACGTGTGGAAGCCGTGGCCCGAGCCGCTTCCCGTGATCCTGACGCTGTGGGTGGGCGCGGCACTGCTCGCGGTGTGCCTGGCGGTCGCGCGACTGCGGGCCGGGCGGTGGTACTGGCGGCTGCTGAGCGTCGTGCTGGCGCTGGTCGTGATGACGAGCGCGTTCACGGCGTCGAACGCGCACTTCGGGTTCTACCCCACCTCACGCGCGGTGCTCGAGCTGTTCACGAACAACCGGGTGGATCTCGACGAGGCCGCCAAGCCGGCGTCGAGCGTGCTCGAGGTGCCCGCGGGCGGCAAGCTCGCCGACGTCTGGCAGAAGCCCGCAGACCTGCCGAAGAAGGGCACGGTCTCGGAGGCGTCGATACCCGGTGCGTTCAAGGCGCGTCCGGCGTGGATCTACCTGCCGCCCGCGTACGCCGCCACGCCCCGCCCGCGGTTGCCCGTGGTGGTGTTGCTGCCGGGCCAGCCCGGTTCGCCGCGTGACTGGTTCGACGCGGGCCGGCTCACCGAGCGCCTGGACGCGTTCGCGCGTGAGCACGACGGGCTGGCACCGATCGTCGTGGTGGCCGACCAGCTCGGCGCGCGGATGGCGAACCCGCTGTGCCTGGACTCGAAGCTGGGGCAGTCGGAGACGTACCTGGCCCGTGAGGTGCCCGAGTGGATCAAGCGGCGGCTGACGGTCGACGAGCGCCGCGAGGCCTGGACCATCGCCGGTTTGTCCCAGGGCGGCACGTGTGCGGTGCAGCTCGCGGTACGCGCGCCGGACGTGTACGGGAACTTCATCAACCTCACCGGGCAGCGCGAGCCGACGCTGGGCTCCCGTGCCGAGACGGTCAAGGCCGCGTTCGGTGGGGACGAAGCCGCGTTCACCCGTGTCAACCCGATGGACATCCTTGCGCGCGAACGATTTCCGAGGACGGCGGGCGTGATCGTCGCGGGACGGGACGACGCGCTCTACCGCCAGGCGGACGCCGAGGTCTTCGAGGCCTGCCGCAGGGCCGGCGTGGACGTGCTGTGGAAAGAACTTCCGGGCGGGCACGACTGGAACGTGTGGCGGCCCGGCCTCTACGACTCCTTGCCGTGGCTCGCCGCGCGGACGGGGCTGAGCAGGTGACCGCAGCGACCCACGGGAAACGAGAGACATGAGCACACAACTGGACCGGATCACGAGCCTGGCCGGCAGGCTGTTCCGGACCGCTCCCCTGACGTGTGTCTACCTCATCGCGTTCTGGACCGTCGGCGCGCTGACCGGCGCGCTGGGCAGCCAGAACGACGACCTGCTCGCGCGGATCGGCTTCGGCCCGGACAGTCCGTTGTGGACGTCGCTCTCCTCTGCGCTGTGGGCCATGGATCTCACCGGTTACGTGGCGACCACCGTGCTGCTGCTCGTCTTCGGCACCCTGGCCGAACGCGAGCTCGGTGCTCTGCGCACCGCGGCGATCTTCCTCGCCTCCCACGTGCTCGGGGTCTTCCTGGGCCAGGGCGTGGTGCTGCTCGGCAGCGACCTCGGCTGGTCCTGGCTGAACTCGCTCACGGTCTCGGTCGCCGCCGGGCCGTCGATCGGCGGGGTGGGACTCGCGCTGGCGCTGACGTTCCGGATGCCGGTGTTGTGGCGGCGGCGCGTCCGGCTCATGACCGCCCTGTCACTGGTCGTGCTCGTGTTGTACTCGGGATGGCTGGAGGACCTGCTGCGGCTGACCGGTGGCGTGGCAGGACTGCTGATCGGCCTGCTCTTCCTCCGCCGGGACGTCGCCCGCACGCCGGAAACCCTGGCGGAGAAGCGGGTTCTCGTCGCGCTCCTGGTGGCGGCCTCGGCGCTCGGACCGGTGGTGGCGATGATGTCGCCGTCCCCGAACGGACCGCTGTCGTGGTTTTCCGACGTGGTGGCCGTCGCCCAGCCGGCGCGGGAGGACGTGGACATCGCCTGCGCGTCCGAGGCGGCCGAGCAGTGCCGCGCGATGCTGATCCAGTTGTCCTACGGGCGGTTTCCGGCGTTGGTGATGTCGCTGCTGCCGGCGTTGCTGCTGCTGGTGCTCGCCGAAGGGCTGCGGCGCGGGCGGCGGTTCGCCTGGTGGTCGGCGCTGGGCGTCACCGTGGCGTACGCGGCGGTCACCGGGTGGTACGTCGCGGAAGCCGCCCGGTTTCCGGACAGCGGTGAGCTGGAAGTCGGTTTCTCCTACGGCGTGCCGATCCTGGCGCCGCTCGCCATCACCCTCGTGCTGCTGTTGACCCGCAAGTACTTCACCTTGCGGCTCCCCCGGCACGCGATTCGGAAGTTCTGGCGGTTCACGCTGGGCAGCGTCGGCCTGCTGTCCGCGCTGTACGTGTTCGGCGGCTGTCTGGTGCGCGACCAGTTCACACCGCAGCCCGGTTTTCTCCAGCTGCTCGCCGATCTGCCGACGCGGTTCCTGCCGCCGGGCTATCTCGGACTGGTGCCGCTGCACTTCCAGGCGCACGGGTTCGTCGGCACGCTGTTGTTCGAGTACACCGGCGTGGTGTTCTGGCTGATCGTGCTGGCGGGTTTGCTGATGGCGTCGTGGCGCGCGTGGCCGTCGTCGTCGGAGGAAGAAGCGGCCCGCGCCCGTGAACTGGTGCGGCGGCACGGAGGTTCGTCGTTGTCGTACATGACGACGTGGCGCGGCAACCAGTACTGGTTCACCCCGGACGGCGAGACGGTGATCGCGTACCGGGTGGTGGCCACGATCGCACTGACCGTCGGTGACCCGATCGGACCCGGGCGGATCGACGCCGTGCGCGGGTTCGCCGAGTTCTGCCAGGAGAACGGCTGGACGCCGTGCCTGTACAGCATCAGCGCCGAGACTCGGGACGAGGTCGCCCCGCTCGGCTGGCCTGCGGTGCAGGTCGCCGAGGACACCGTGATCGACCTCGACACGCTGGCGTTCACCGGCAAGAAGTGGCAGGACGTGCGAACAGCGCTGAACAAGGCCGGGAAGGAAGGCATCACCGCCGAGTGGTGCACGTACGCCGACGCGCCGTTCGCGATCAGCGATCAGATCCGGTCGATCTCCGCGGAATGGGTGGCGGACAAGGGATTGCCCGAGATGGGCTTCACGCTCGGCGGGCTCGAGGAGCTCACCGGCGACGGCGTGCGGTGCCTGCTCGCGATCGACGCCGACCGCACCGTGCACGGCATCACGAGCTGGCTGCCGGTGTACGCCGACGGCGAGGTCGTCGGCTACACGCTCGACTTCATGCGTCGCCGTGCCAACGGTTTCCGCGGCACGATGGAGTTCCTGATCGCCTCGGCCGCGCTGGAGCTGAAGAACGAGGGAGTCCGGTTCCTGAGCCTGTCCGGCGCACCGCTCGCCCGGCTGGACCGGGGTGAACGTCCCCGCCTGCTGCAGCGGGTGCTGGACGTCACCGGGCACGTGATGGAACCGGTCTACGGGTTCCGCTCCCTGTTCGCGTTCAAGGCGAAGTTCCAGCCGGCCTACCGACCGATGTACATGGCCTACCCGGACGCGGCCGCGCTGCCCCGCATCGCGAACGCCGTCAGCCGTGCCTACCTGCCCCACGTCACCCCGCGACAGGGCTTCCGCCTCGCCGCGAGGATGATCGACCGCTCTTGACCGGCCCCGCTGTGGCCTGCTCACGTGACCGGCCACAGTGGACCGAGCAGGTCGGTCCAAAAGATCCGGCCGGGTGGCGGGGTCAGCACCCCGACCTGACGGATGGTCCCGCCACCCACCGCACCGCCAGAGTTGTTGCATGACACAGATGCCACCACCGCAGGACACCTCAGCTGCGCCGGAGACATCGCCGACCCGGACACCGACCGAACCAGCCCGGTCGACGGAGCCCACAGCATCGATGGGGCGTCTGGTCGGGGTGGACCTGGCCCGCGCGCTGGCCGTGTTCGGCATGTACGTCGTGCACCTCGGCCCGTCGACGACCAACGCGAGCGGCATCGGCGCCTGGGTGCGCCACCTGACGGAGGGCCGGTCGTCGGCGCTGTTCGCCACCCTCGCCGGGTTCTCCCTCATGTTGATCGCCGGCCGCCTCGAGCCGAAGACCGGTGTGGCCGGACGGCAGGCGAAGGCCCGGATCGCGATCAGGGCCGCGGTCCTGCTCGTCCTGGGCACCGTGATGATCAATTTCTACGGCGACGTGGTGATCCTCGCCTCCTACGGGCTCTTCTTCCTGCTGGCTCTGCCACTGGTGCGACTGAGCGCCAAGACGCTGGCGATCATCGCGGCCGGGGTCGCCGTCTTCGGGCCGCTGCTGGCCTTCGGCCTCAAGGTCCTGATCACCGAGCCCGCCAGGGCTGCCGCGAAGGCCTACGACCCGCTCGCCCAGCTCGGCGGCGCAGGACTGCTGGACCTCACGCTCACCGGCTTCTACCCCGCGATCCCCTGGATGGCGTTCATCATCGCCGGCATGGCGCTGGGCAGGCTCGACGTGACCTCCAGCACCGTGCGCAAGCGGCTGGCCGTGTTCGGACCCGCCCTCGCCGTGTTCGCCTACGGCACCTCCTGGCTGCTGGCCCAGCTGATCGACGGCGTCCGCGAAGCCGCGGAGATGCAGGGCGCCAGGGGCCCCGGCTCGGGCTCCGGCATGGGAATGGGCAAGGGACCGAAGGATCTCGGTGCCATGGGTGACATGAGTGCCGTGGGCTCCATGCCGCCCAACACCACCGGATCGGGCTGGTCGCTGCTGACCTCGGGCCCGCACAGCGGAATGCCGTTCGACGTCATCGGCTGCATCGGCGTCGCGATCACCGTGATCGTGCTCGCGATGATGGCCATCGACCGCCTGCCGCTGCTGCAGCGCCTGGCCGCACCGATCATCGCCGTGGGCACCATGTCCCTGACCGCCTACGTCGGCCACTTCGTGCTGTCGTCGCAGATGTCCGGGGCCTCCGGTGGCTCCGGAGACTCTCTGACCGGCATGACCGCGGGGGCGGAGTCGCAGGCGTCCTGGACGCCGGTGCTCATGTTCGTCTTCGGCTCCATGGCGTTCGCCTTCATCTGGTCCCGCTTCTTCAAGAAGGGACCACTGGAGTACCTGCTCAACCTCGCCACCAAGCCGGCGAAGTACATCCGCTGAAACCCGGCCGACCGGTTGGTCACGACCTGCCGGTCGGCCGGGCCCGACCCGCCAGTACCCGGATGGCGCTGCCGCACCGGTCTCGGCGAGACTGCACGCGTGCAGGATCCACAAAGGAGAGTGACATGATCCGGGTGGTCGTCGTGGACGACGAAGAGCTCGTGCGGACCGGTTTCCGCCTCATCCTCCAGGCGGCTGGAGACATCGAGGTCGTGGCGACGCCCACGGGAGCGCAGGCGGTGCGCGAGATCAGTCTGCTCAAGCCCGACCTCGTGCTGCTGGACATCCGGATGCCGGACGTGGACGGCCTGACGATCCTGCGTCAGCTGCAGGGTCTCAAGCCGCCGCCGGTCGTGGCGATGCTGACGACGTTCGACTCGGACGAGTACATCGCCATGGCGCTGCGATCGGGTGCGGCCGGGTTCATCCTCAAGGACACCGGACCCGAGCAGCTCGCGCAGATGGTGCGCACACTCGTGAGCGGCGGTGTGGTGCTCTCCCCCAAGGTCACCCGCACGGTCGTCGACGGCTACCTCGGTACCGGCGCGGGCTCGGCGGCCACCGAGCAGGTCGAGCTGCTGACCGAACGCGAACGGGCGGTGCTCGTGCTGATCGCCGAGGGGTTGTCCAACACCGACATCGGTGCCCGGATCCACGTCAGCGTCGGCACCGTGAAGGACCACGTCAGCGCCATCCTCACCAAGCTCCGCGTGGGCAGCAGGGTGCAGGCGGCCCTCGTCGCGCAGCGGGCCGGACTGCTCGACGACAGCGGGGAGTCGCGGTGAGCTCCCGCCGGTTCGTCGACGCCGCGGTGCTCGCGGTCGCCGTGGCCGAGGGCGTGCTGACCACGATCGCCGAGGGCACCCCGTACGGGATCGTCACGACGGCGATCGCCGTGCTCGCCCTCCTGGTGCGCGAGCGCTGGCCGCTGGCAGTCCTCCTGGCGACCATGCCGGCGGTGCTGTTCCCCGGCACGATAGTTCCGGCGATCGTCGCGCTCTACGTGGTCTCCAGCCGCTGGCGCGACCCGTGGCTGCTCGCGGGGTGCGGGTTCCTCGCGACGGCCGGTTTCGTCTTCCCGATGTCGGAGTTCGCGCCGTCGATCTGGGACTTCCACACGCTGCTCGGCGTCATCTACGCCGCCATGACCGCGATCGCACCGATCCTCCTGGGACAGTTCCTGCTGTCCCGGCGCGAGCTGGCCCTGCGGCTGGAAGAGGTCAAGGAAGCACGGGAGCACGAGCGCAGGCTCGACGCGGAGGCGATCCTGGCCCGCGAACGCAACCAGCTCGCCCGCGAGATGCACGACGTCGTCTCCCACCAGGTGAGCCTGATCGCGGTGCAGGCGACCGCGCTCATGGTCAGCACCCAGGACCCGGACGCCAAGCAGGCCGCCGGGAACGTGCGCCAGCTGTCGGTGAACACGCTCGACGAGCTGCGCCACATGGTGAACCTGCTGCGCGCCTCCGGGACACCGGCGACCGAGCTCACCCCGCAGCCCACGCTGACCGATCTCGAACGCCTCATCGGCAACAGCGCGATCGACGCACGGCTGGTCGGCGCCGCACCCGAGGGGCTCGAACCACCCGTGCAGCGGGCCATCTACCGCACGATCCAGGAAGCGCTCACCAACGTGCGCAAGCACGCCCCCGGCGCCAGCGCCACCATCGAGATCAGCCACGACGACACCGATCTCACCGTCACCGTCACCAACACCCGGCCGACCCGGCCGAACCTCGCACTGCCCAGCGCGCAGCACGGGCTCGTCGGACTGCAGGAACGCGCCACGCTGCTGGGCGGGAAACTCCACACCGGACCCATGCCCGACGGTGGCTTCCAGCTGCGGCTGCGGCTGCCGCTCACGGCAGTCGGCACCGCGCACGTCTAACGCGCGTGAACCGGGTCGATGGGGGTGATGACGCCGGCACGGTCCTCGACGGCTTGCGCGGCGTCCAGGATCCAGCTCTCCCGGAAACGACCGCCGATGATCTGCACTGAGCCCGGCAGTCCTCCGGCGACTCCGGTCGGCACGGTCGCCGCGGGCAGGCCCAGGCAGGGCACGAAGGTCATGGGCCATTGCGCCCAGAGGAGCTCACTCGCTCGTTCGAGCGAAGCGAAGTCCGCGCCGTGTTCGGGCGCACGGGCCGCGGAGAAGGGTGTCAGGAGCAGCGGGATGTCGGCGAAGTGGCTCTCCATCACCGACAGGATCTCGTTGCGCCGGGTGTGGCCGCGCAGGAAGGTCTCCAAGGTCGCATTCGGTCCCCAGGCGGCGTCCTCGACGGCGAAGTTGTACTCCATGGCCTGACGGAGATCCGCGCCGCCGAGCGCCACCATCTCGGCCGCACCGAGGCGAAGTTCTTCGAACAGAAGAAGAAGCCAGAGCCGATGCGCCTCGAGGATTTCCGGGATGTTCACCTCGACCGTCCGGTAACCCGCCTCCGCCAGCCACCCTGCCGCAACGTCCACCGCGCGCAGGTTCTCCTGGCAGGTTTCGACACCGGGCACCTCGCGCACCACTCCGACCTTGGTCCCCGGAGGCAGCGCCGGTTCGTCCCGGTAGCCGATAGGCAGCGATGCCGGGTCGCGCGGGTCGTGCACGGACATCGCTCGCAGAGCGATCCTCAGGTCCTTGACGTGCCTTGCGATCGGGCCTTCCACCGCCATGACGGTCTCTGCGATGGACGGGGCGTGGCTCACGAGCGACGGCGCGCTCCACTTCGGGACACGTCCTGCGGTGGGGCGGATTCCGGTGACCCCGCAGACCGCCGCGGGGTAGCGGATCGAGCCACCGATGTCGTTCGCGTGAGCGATCGGAACGATCCCGGCGGCGACTGCCGCGGCGGCGCCACCACTCGAGCCTCCTGGCGTGTGCTCCGCGGTCCACGGGTTCAGGGTCCGCCCGAACAGTTCGTTCTCCGAGAACCAGCGCAGGCCCCAGGCCGGCAGGTTGCTGCGCCCGACGAACACCACCCCGCTCGAACGCAGAGCGGCCACCAGGGACGCGTCCTCCTCGGCCACGTTGCCGGCGCCCTCGACGATCCCGCAGGTGTTCGCGTGACCGGCCTGGTCGGTGTTGTCCTTGATGGAGACGGGGACACCGTGCAGAGGTGCGGTGCGGTCCGCCTGCGGGCGGGTGTCGAGCTCGTGTGCCGTGGCCAGCGCTTCCTCCGCCGACACGCTGATCAGGGCGTTGATCCGGCCGTTCACGTCGTCGCAGCGTTGCAGGTGCGCTGTCGCCACTTCGGTCGCGCTGACGTCGCCGCGCCACATCGCATCGCGAAGCGCCGTCGCCGACCACCGCCAGAGGTCGCTCGGCGTCTCGTCCTGGTTGCGACTCGTCACTGGTCATCTCCTTGTGCGTCTTCGTTGTCACGCGCGAGCAGTGCGATCGTCTTCGGCCGGACTCTCCGCAACACGAGACCACCGGCCAGACCGAGGACGAGCACCGCGGGAACCACTGCCACGAGGGCGTCGTTGATCTCCTTCGGTGCGCCGGTGAGCACGTCGAGGTGCCGGACCACGACGTAGACGACCCAGGACATCAGGACGGCGGCGATCACCGAGCTGGCGATGAAGAAGGTGCGTCGCGCGATTGTCCGGCGCCGCAGGAAGAACGCGACCGCCGCCGCAGCCGCGAGCCCCTGCAACACGATGATGCCGATGACACCCGGTGTGTTCACCTTGATCAGCAGGTCCTTGAACGGATCGAGGCCCGCCAGCGCGAAGACGATCACGACAGTCAGGGCGAGCACGCTCTGCACCGCGCCCGCGAACGCCGGACTCCCGGCTCGGTTGGTGCGCGCGAAAATCGTTGGCAGCGCACCACTTTCCGCCATGCCGAAGACGTAGCGGTTGATGGCGTTGTGGAACGCGAGCTGTGCCGCGTACACGCTGGTGACGATGAGGACGTACATCGCGTGCTCGGCCCACGGGCCGACGTACTCGCGAATGGTCACGAAGAACAGCGCCGAGCCCGCCTTTCCCGCAGCGGCCTGGACTTCGGCCTGCCCGAGTGCCTGCACCACGGTCCAGGAGATGAAGCAGTAGAAGAGAGCCATGAACGCGACCGCGATGTACGTCGCTCGCGGGATCGTGCGCGCGGGATCACGTGCCTCCGCGCGGTACAACGCCGTCGACTCGAAACCCATGAACGCCGCGAAGCAGATCCCGAGGACTGCCAGCACGCCGCCCTGGAGGACGTTGCCCGGATCGAACGAAGCGACACCGAGGCCCTGAGCGCCGCCCCTGACGACGACGGCGATCGCCATGACCGCCAGGATCGCGGTTTCCAGGCTGATCAGCACGACGAGCACCTTCGTGCCGACGTCGATCCCCAGTGCTCCCAGCACGAACACGGCCACGACCGCGATCGCCGCGATCGCCCACCACGGAACACTCACGCCGAAGATGTTGTCGAGCGCCGCACTGGCCTGGGTCCCCAGAAGGCCGTAGGTCCCGATCTGGAGCAGGTTGTAGGACACGATCGCGAGCACGGCGGCGGCGAACCCCGCGGTTCCACCGAAAGCGTGTCCGATGTAGACGAAGAAGCCGCCCGTCCGCTTGATCTGTGCCGCCATCGCGGTGAACCCGATCGCGAAGACGATCAGGACTACGCCGGCCAGCAGGTAGGCGCCCGGCACGCCGACTCCCCCGATGGCCAGCGCGATGGGGGCGACGCCGGCCATGACCGTCAGCGGCGCGGCCGCGGAGACGACGGTGGCTGTCACGCCGACGGTGCCGATGGCGT
The DNA here is from genome assembly GCF_042649515.1 of Lentzea rhizosphaerae. Classification (NCBI taxonomy): domain Bacteria; kingdom Bacillati; phylum Actinomycetota; class Actinomycetes; order Pseudonocardiales; family Pseudonocardiaceae; genus Lentzea; species Lentzea rhizosphaerae. Next base: position 135,930 of record NZ_JBHRZI010000008.1, read on the forward strand.
TCGCCCGCAGGGTCGCGGAGCCCGGCGTCGACGGTGATGGATCCGAACTCGACGAGGTGGAGAGGTGTGCAGACATGGCGACCTCGATGCGGTGACCGGATGTAGTTCGTCGAGGATCGCTATGCGCTGGGTCACAGTCAAGAGCTTTGTACGAAACTCGACGGACGGGCGATGCCGCGTAAACCTTGCGGAACAGCCCTTGTCTCGTGCAGGATTCGTACGGACGTACGGGAATGCGCGACAGGTAGGCAGGTGTCATGGGACCAGGTAGCCGGCCGGTGGCCGTCGTCACCGGCGCGGGCAGCGAGGACGGGATCGGGTTCGCCTGTGCTCGTCTGCTGGCCGAGGACCACGCGGTGGTGATCGCATCGACCACAGATCGCATCCACGAGCGCGTTCGGCAGCTGGGCGGCGAGCAGGCGGGCGTCGTGGGCTTCGTCGGCGATCTGACCGTCTCCGCGACCGCCGACGCCCTGATCGCCCTCACCCTCCAGACCTTCGGGAGGATCGACGTCCTGGTGAACAACGCCGGACTGGCGGCGGTCTCCGGTGCCGAGGAAGCAGCGCCGGCCGTGGCCACCACGGACGAGGACTGGCGTGCGGCCATCTCACGGAATCTGGACACGACCTTCTTCGTCACGCGGACCGCCCTTCCTCTCCTCACGGACGGCGTGGGGCGGATCGTCAACATGGCGTCGGTGTCGGGACCTCTGATGGCCTATGCGAACGACGCCGCGTACCACTCGGCGAAGGCCGCCGTCATCGGACTGACCAGGTCCACAGCCATCGACGTCGCGTCCCGGGGCATCACCTGCAACGCGGTGGCTCCGGGTTGGATCGCGACAGCCGCGTCGACGTCCCACGAGGTGTTGATGGGCAAGGCGACGCCGATGGGTCGCCCTGGCACACCGGAGGAGGTCGCCGCGGTCGTCCGGTTCCTCGCCTTGCCCTCCGCGTCCTATCTGACGGGCCAGATGATCGTGGTCGACGGCGCGAACTCGATCGCGGAGGAACGCGGCGTGCGCTGACAGATCCGCGGAATTCCGCACAGCCCGGCTGTTTGCGCCCAAGATCGCGGTAAGGGAAAGTCCACCAGCATGACGGGTACCGAAGATCTCCCCGATGACGTCAAGGGCATGCCTCCGAGCCGCAAGGGAGCCAAGCGCAAGACCGAGATCATCGATGCGGCGCTTCGCATCATCGGCAGAGACGGCATCCTGGCCGTGTCGATGAGAGCGGTGGCGGTCGAGGCAGCGGTACCGCTGGGAACCGTGACCTACTACTTCAGCAACAAGGAAGAGCTGATCGAAGCAGGCTTCCAGCGACACACGCAACGCGAGACCACGCGCATCGTCACCGCGATCGCACGCCTGGGCACGCTCACGCGGGCCGACGCTGCTCGCGGGCTCGCCGACTTCGTCATCGAGGGCCTGACCGAATACCGCGAACAACTGATCACCGAGTACCAGTTCCTGAACGCGTCGGTGCGGCGTGAGAATCTGCAGCGAGCGTCGACCGCGTGGTTGCAGACGCTGGCAGCTCACCTCGAGGAAAGACTCACCGCGTTTTCCTCGTCGATCCCGAAAACCGACGCGAAACTGATCCTCTCCGTGATCTCGGGCCTCGAGGTGGACAACCTGATCGCTCCGCTGGGGCCTGCGGACGAACGAGCCATTCGCGCGGTGATGGAAAGACTTTTCCAAGGCTTGGGGCAACTCTGGGCCCAGAACGTGGACTAGCCGACTCGGATTCGAGGTACTGATGGAGAAGATCCTGCAGGCGAGCCGGCCGCGGTTGTCGCCGAGCGACGCCGCCTCGCTGCTCGGCGAGCTGTTCGGGGTCGCCGCGGATGACGCGCGGGATCTCGGCAGCGAGCGGGACCAGGCGTTCCTCGTGCTGTCCGCCGGGAGTCCGGTGAGCGTGCTCAAGGTGTCGAATCCCGCGGAGGATCCCGAAGTCCTCGACATGGAGGCCGCCGCGGCGCGGCACGTGCACCGGATGGACCCAGAGCTCGGAGTGGCGCTGCCGTGGGCGGTTCCGGGAGCGCCAGACACCTGCCGTGCCGCGTGGAGCGATGGCGAGAACGTGTGCTGGGTGCGCGCGTACGACGTCCTTCCCGGCACGGGACGGGTGAGCGCGACGACACTCGACGACCGCGCGTTGCGCGCCTGGGGCAGCACGTCGGCCCGGCTGGGCCGGGCCCTGCGCGGGTTCACCCACCCGAAGGCGCACCGCACCATGCTCTGGGACGTCCAGCACACCGCCCGCACGCGGGAGCTGCTCGTGCACGTCCCGGACCGCGACCGGCGGGCCACCGTGGAACGGGTCATCGACCGGTTCGAGGAAGTCGTCGCCCCGGCGTGGCCCCGACTGCGCGCTCAGGTCGTGCACTGCGACTTCACCGTGGACAACGCGCTGACCGCCGCTGACGGCACGGTCACCGGAATCGTGGACTTCGGCGACATGAGCCACGCCACGCTGCTCACCGACCTGGCGTCGCTGCTGGAGTCGCTGGTGTGCGGGCGGACCGGCGAGGAGATGTTCCGCGCCGCCAGGCTCGTGCTGGACGGCTACGAGCAGGTGACCCCGCTGGAGCCGGAGGAGGCCGACCTGATCGCGGAGGTCTGGGCGGCCAGGGCGGCGCTGAACATCGTGATCAGCGAGTGGCGGGTGGCGCAGGGGCTGGAGGACCCGGTCTTCGCGAGGCGCTACAACGACCCGGCCGCAGCGACGATCGCCAGCCTGGAAGAGGTCGGCTGGAACGAGGCCCGCCGCCGGCTGGGAGGCCGCCGGATCGAGGCTCCCACCGCCGGGTTGGCGCGGCGGCGTGACGCCGTCTTCGGCCCGGCCGCCGAGCCGCTGTCGTACCGCGAGCCGTTGCACGTCGCGTCGGCGGAGGGCGTGTGGATCACCGACGTCGCCGGCCGGCGGTATCTGGACTGCTACAACAACGTGCCGTGCGTGGGGCACGCCCATCCACGGGTCACGGCCGCGATCTCCCGGCAGGCGCGCCGGATCAACACCCACACCCGTTACCTGTCCGAGCCCGCCGTCGAACTGGCCGAGCGGCTGGTCGCGTCGTGCCCGCCCGGCCTGGACACCGTGCTGCTGGTGAACTCGGGGTCGGAGGCCAACGACCTCGCCTGGCGTCTCGCTCGCGCCGCGACCGGCCGTGACGGGGCGCTGTGCACCGACTTCGCGTACCACGGTCTCACCGAGGCCGTGGCCGCCGTCTCCCCCGAGGTGTGGCTCGACGGGCGCGGCCCGGACCACGTGGAGACCTGGACGCCGCCCGACCCGTACCGCGGCACGGCGCTGGGCGAGGAGTCGTTCGAGGCGGCGCTGGAACGGCTGATGGCACGAGGTCACGAGCCGGCAGCCGTCTACCTGGACGCTCTTCTCACCAGCGACGGCGTGGCCGACCTCGCCCCGGAGCACGTCCGCGCGCTGCACCGCCGGGCGAAGGCGGCCGGTGCGCTGTGGATCGCCGACGAGGTGCAGTCCGGTCACGGGCGCACCGGGGAGACGCTGTGGGGGTTCTCCCGCTTCGGGATCGAACCGGACTTCGTCACGCTCGGCAAACCGATGGGCAACGGGCACCCGGTCGCGGCCGTGATCACCCGCAGCGACATCGTGCGGGCCACCGTCGGCCAGTCCCTCATCTTCAGCACCTTCGGCGGCAACCCGGTCTCCGCCGCCGCAGCCCTCGCGGTGCTCGACGTCATCGACGACGAACGCGTCCTCGACCGGGTCCGCCACACCGGCGAAACGCTGCGCACGGCCCTGCGGGAACTGGCAGGCCGTCACCCGGCGATCGGCGACGTCCGGGGCGTCGGGCTCGCGGTCGGCGTCGAGATCGTCCACCCCGGCGGCACCCAGCCGGACCGCGCGACGGCGGTCAACGTCCGCGACGGCCTGCGCGGCCGCGGCGTGCTCGTCGGAACGACCGGGCGGGCCGGCAACGTGCTGAAGGTCCGGCCACCACTCGCCTTCACCGACCGGGAAGTTCCGGTGTTCATCGACGCGCTCGACGCCGCTCTCGCCGACCAGCCCGATCGGTAGGGACCGTCGCTCACGTCCCGGCTGTCAGCACGTCGGCAGCCTTCTCCAAGACGGCGACGATCTCGTCGACACGCAGCCGTACCGCCCCTTCGCGGTCGCCGACGCCGTCGATCCGCGAGAGCAGCGGACCTGTGATGGGGCGCCGCTCCGCCCGCTCCGGCTCGCGCCCGTGTTCGGCGATCAGAGCGCCGACGTCGGCGCCTTCGTGCCACACCAGGTACGGATCCCCGAACACCTCGCCCCGGAAATCACCCCACGCATCACCCACCGCGTGAGGCTATGTAGGCGACCTCGTCTTCTTCGTCCAGGTAACAGAACTGGCCGATCTTCGCGACGGCCCACTCACCAGGCGAGCCCTCGGGATCGACGACGACGGCGAGGACCACCCTGTCCGGCTCGTTCGGATCGAGCCCGTCACGCAGCACAACCTCGGGCATGGGCGGGGAATCTACCGCTCGGCCCGGCAGGCCGGAGGACCACCCGGATCGGATCCGATGGTGCCGTTCGACGTCTTGAAGGGCACGTCGTGCGGGTCAACGCCGGGCGAACTGCGCCTTGCCGGGTTGGTCGACGCGGTCGCGGATGGAGACACCGGTGTCGACGAGGGCCTGCCCGTAGATGTCCGTGATCCGGATGTCGGACCCGCAGCCGGCACCCGACGCCGAGATGAAGTAGTTGTACTCGTACCTCGGCAGCGTCAGCCAGCCCGACGCGGCCCGGACCTCGAGCTTGGCGACGGGGTTGCGGTGGTTGCGGACCTGGATTCCGCACCACCACTGCGACGACCCCTCCTTGTAGCGGTAGCTCGTCGACACTCCACATAGGACACTGCGAGGGCATCCACAATGGAGTGCCATTGGCCTGGACGTACGGCTGTCACCAGCCGATTCGATCCATTCGACGCCGCCGGCGTCGAGCAGGCGGGCCGCCTTACGCCCGTACGCCGGCCGGCGTCGCGAGCTCCCTCGGCCGGGTGTCGGCCGAGTAGTGGGCGACTGCGATCGCTCCGACGATCGCCAGCACGAACCCGACGGTGGCCGCGTTCACGAAACCGTCGCGGACGTGGTCGTCGAGGTAGACCAGTCCGACGAACGACGAAAGCGTCGTGTTGGTGGTGAACATGATCGCGGTGACCCCGGTCGGACCGCCCTTCTGCAACGCCATCGCGAACAGCACCGCCGCAGCGAGTCCGTTGAGGACCATGGCCCAGACCGCTGGTTCCAGGACGATTCGCCACACGGCGTCCGGCAGTTCGAACGTCCGCGCAGAGATGCCGACGACGCTGTAGGCGACTCCGGCACCGAATGCCAGTGCCACCGTCGCCCAGACGTGGTGGTGGCGCCGGGCGTAGACGGCGATCGCCCCCACCGGAACCACCATGCCCACGAGGATCCAGCGCCACTGCGGTGACAGGGCCTGCGCGGGCCCCGGCTCCGCGGACACGCCCAGCAGGACCAGGCCGACCGCACCGACCACCAGCGCGCCCCATCCCGGTGCGCGGAGGCGGTGGCCCATGAACGCGCTGATCGCGGCGGTCACACCAACGCTGAACGCGAGCATCGACTGGACGAGGAACAACGGCAGCCGGTGCAACGCGGCAGCCGCCAAAGCGAATCCCAGCAGATCCACACCGAGACCGAGGAAGTACAACCACTGCCGACGCAGGGCGATGAGATCGAGAGACCTTCCGCCGTACGCGCCCGCACGCTGGACACCCATGGACTCCAGGATCGATCCACTGCCCGACGCCAGGGTCGCCAGCACGGCGAGGAGGTAACCCAGTGCCATTCGTCCATTGTGTCAGCCGATGTCCGTGGCGCTTTCAACGTCCCCGGTGAGGGCGGCCGATCGGCAGGGGCCACGGCGCGCCGGGGCCGTGCGACCAGCTGCGTCTTGACGGGCGGCCACCCCTGGTCGCAGACCCGGAGCCATCACGACCCCGAGCCCGCGACCAGGGGTTTTCCGCTTACGAGCAACGCTTCCAGGAGAAGTAGTAGTCCGTCTTGGCGTAACCGTCGAGCGAGTCCATCGCCATGAAGCTCGCCTTCTTCGGATCCGACGTGCCTGCGTTGACCCGCAGCTCGGTGTTGATGTTGAGGTTTCTGTTCACGCCACAGGGCGGGTAGATGATCGGCGAGCCCACGTCCGTGGCCCGCCACTCGTCATCCACCGGGCCCTGCCAGCCGTGGCTGCGGTAGCCGGTGTCCGTCATGCCCTGGAAGTAGTAGCTGGACCTCAGGGAACTGGTGGCACCGCGCTCGAGGTGCAGGTAGCCGGCGTAGTCGACCTTGGAGATGCCGTAGACGAAGCCCTCCGGCGCGTTCACCCTGACACTCAGCTGGCAGTTCTTCCGGAAGTCCGTCGGCGCGGCACCGGGACCGACCTTGGCCGCATAGCTGCTGAAGACGACGTGGAACGCGGAGTTGTCCGGTGACACCGACACCGTGGTCGTGCCCCGGGGGCAGCCGCTTCCGTTGATCGTGTCGATGGTGACCGCGCCCGGTGGCGGGACGTCGGCCTGTGGGAGGACGACGGTGGACATCGCCATGGCCGCGGCGACAATCGCGTGGATCATTGGACACCTTCCGGCTCGTTCGCTGGGCAGCGGCGGAGAAGAAGTACCCAACCCGATGACGGCGGCTTGGTGGGTTTCCTGCCGCCTTGCGATTACCTGACGATCGGTCCTCGCCTGCCCTGTTCAGCCGTGTGAACAGGTGCGCCTGGGTCTGTGATGATTCCGAACGCCGCCTCGTGGCCGGCGTCCTGGGTGGTGAAGGGGGTGGCCGGGCGTCCCCGGATCAGGGGCTGCCCACCGCCACGCCGTGCCCGGCACCGGCGCTGCCCAGATGACGAGGTGAGACCTGGGCAGCGCCGGTGTCGCCGCAGCTACACCCCGAAACCTGTACCCCCAGTGTTGATCGGCAACAGGTTCTGGTTGTCCCCTGTTACTGCGGCAGGACCAGCCGGTTGGCGATGTCGTACAGGTCGGCCTCCGGTACCCGGCCGGCGATGATGACCGGGACTCCGTCGACCGCGTCGAGGACCCACAGCTGGCGGTAGCCGTTCTCGTCGACGTGGCGCGTCTCGTGGCCCTGCACGGGTTGTCCCGGTGCGCCGCCGGTCGGGGGCTTGGCGCCGACACCGCTGTTGACGAAGATCGTCGGCTGGACGGTGCACGTGCCCAGCCGGTAGCTCGTCATCATCCCGGGGTCGGACGGGCCCTTTTCGACGTCGAAGGCGCAGATCCGCATCCCGTTGGGCAGGTCGCGCAGGGCGTACCTCGGGGTGACGGTCGTCGTGCCGGGGAACTGGATGTTCTGCGCGATCCGGCGGCCGGCCTCGATCAGTTGCTGAGCGGGCGCTGTGCTGCCGGGCGCGGCGTTCACGTTCACGTACATCGACCCGCCGTCGGGGTGCGTCACGTACAGCTCGTAGCCGCCTGGCCCGGTGGACACCGAGCTCTCGACCCCGGGCTGCCCGTTGATCGTCACGGGCTGGCCAGGGCCCGACTTGAACGTCGCCCGGTCCGCCGACACCATCCGCATCTGCTGGACGTCGACCTCCAGGACCTGGTTGCTGGCCGTGACGGTCAGCATGTACTCACCGCCGTACAGCGGCACGTCCGGCTTGTCCGCGCTGAACCCCACGTTGATCCGGTGCACCAGGTAGGAGACCGCGCCCGGTGGGAGCCAGCCGAGGGAGTAGGGCATCTGCAGGCCCGCTGCGGCTGGTGCGGTGGTGGTCGGGGTTTGGCTGCTTTGAGAGCCGTTGACGGGGGCGGCGATCTGGGAGTGCTCCACGGGGTCCTGCCGGCTCAGCACCACGGCGGTGACCGCGCCGAGGGTCAGCACGGTGGCTCCGGCGGCGACCGCGAACGGCCGGCTCAGCCCGGAGCGCCTGCTGTCGATGCGTTGGCGCGCCGCGGCGAGCACCGCGTCGCTGTCGGGCGCGCCGTGTTCGCGCGCCGCGAAGGTGTCCTTGATCAGGTTCTCGATGTTCATCACGTCTCCCTGGCTTCCGCCATTTGCTCGATGGCCAAGCCGTTTCGCAGTGCCGCCAATGCCTTGTGGGCGTGTGCCCGGACGGTGGCCTGGGCACAGCCGAGCAGCCCGGCGATCTCCGGATCGGGCAGCTGCTCGTAGTACCGCAGCACCATCACGGCCCGCTGGCGCTTGGGCAGCCGTGCCAAGCGCTGCCACATGTCCTCGCGCGCGGCGTGATCCGTTGCGAAATCGTCCGCCCGTGCCTCGTCGGGGACGTCCCCCGACGCGATCACACGCGCAGACCAGCTATGTCGCCAGGACAGGTAGCCGTTGGTCACCATCCGCAGCACATACCGGTCGGGGTGATCCGCGCTGCTGATCCGTGACCAGTGCCGGTACACCTTGACCAGCACGTCCTGCACCAGATCAGCCGCCTGCTCCCGCTCGCCGGTGAGCATCGTCGCGTACCGCAGCAACCGCGGCAGTTGCGCACGGGCGAAGTCGTCGTAGTCAGCCATCACCCTTGAAGACTCACGTCGACGGCGCTCCGTTTACCGGCTTCGGCGAATAAACAGGTTGATCCACTCAACGAGTCGTAGAGGTGAGGGGAACCACCAGCCGACGTCACTAGGGGCGATCTGTGCACAAACGCAGTTTCATCCACGCGGCGGTCTTCGCCGTGGTGGCCACCGGTGTCGCCGTCTCACCGGCAGCCGCGCAACCACCCGCGCCCGCGCCGGCCGAGGCGCCCAGGACGGTCACGCTGATCACCGGCGACAAGGTGACCGTGACCAGGAAGGACGGTTCCTGGGACGCGAAGATCCAGCCTGCCGCCCGGCTCGGGCCGGTGCGGTTCATCAAGTCCGTCAGCGCCAAGGGTGTGACGGTGATCCCATCGGTCGCAGAGCCGCTGATCCGGGCGGGCAAACTGGATCGCCAACTGTTCGACGTGACCGGCCTGATCGACCTGGGCTACGACGACGCCCACACGTCCGAGATCCCGCTGCTGGTCGAGTCGGCAGGCGCCCGGACGCTCGGCAAGATCACCCGCGAGCTGCCTTCGGTGCGGCTCTCCGCGGTGGCCACGCCGAAGGACAAGGCCGCGGAACTGTTCGACAAGGCCGACGTGGGCAAGATCTGGCTCAACGGCAAGGTTCAGCCATCGCTGGACGTGAGCGTGCCGCAGGTCGGCGCACCGGCCGCCTGGCAGGCCGGGCACACCGGTGCGGGCGCGACCGTCGCGGTCCTCGACACCGGCTACGACCCGAAACACCCCGACCTGGCCGGGATCGTGAAGGGCGAGAAGGACTTCACCGGCGAAGGCATCGTCGACAACGTGGGGCACGGCACGCACGTGGCCTCGACCGTCGCCGGCCGCGGCACCAAGTACGCCGGCGTCGCCAAGGGCGCGGACCTGTTGATCGGCAAGGTCTGCCAGACCGGCGGCTGCCGGTTCGACGCGATCCTCGCGGGCATGCAGTGGGCCGCGGACAGCGGCGCCGAGGTCGTGAACATGAGTCTGGGTGGCGGGCCCGGCGACGGCGTCAGCAACCCGCTGGAGATCGCGCTGAACCGGCTCTCGGCCGAGAAGGGCACGTTGTTCGTGGTCGCGGCCGGCAACTACGGCCAGAGAAGGACGGTCGCGAGCCCGGCCTCCGCGGACGCCGCCCTGGCCGTGGCCAGCGTGAGCAAGCAGGACGAGTACAGCCTGTTCTCGCAGCCCGGGCCGCGGCTCAAGGACTACGCCGTCAAACCGGACATCGCCGCGCCAGGTGAGGACATCGTGGCCGCACGGGCCGCCGGCACGCTCTCCGACCGCGTTGTCGACGAGCACCACGCGCGGCTGAGCGGCACCTCCACGGCGACACCGCACGTGGCCGGTGCCGCGGCGATCCTGGCCGCACAGCACCCGGACTGGACCGGCCAGCGGATCAAGGCCGCGCTGATGGGCAGCGCGACCCCGATCGACGCCACGATCTACCAGCAGGGCGCCGGCCGGCTCGACGTCGGCAGGGCGTCCAGGCAGACGATCATCCCCAGCACGGGGAGCCTGAGCCTCGGTTTCGTGCGGTGGCCGCACAACCAGCCCGCGCTGACCAAGCAGATCACGTACAGCAACACGGGCAGCGCACCGGTTTCGCTGCGGCTGAGCGTGGACGTCCCGGCGTTTCACCTGAACGCCGACGAGATCACCGTGCCTGCCAACGGTGAGGCCACGGTGACGGTCACCTTCGACCAGTCCGCCGCTCAGATCGGTGTCCACGGCGGCAGGCTCGTTGCCAAGAGCGGCGACACGGTGATCCAGACGCCGGTCGGCGCGTACAAGGAACCGGAGAGCTACGACCTCACGACGAAGCTGATCGACCAGAACGGCGCCGCGCCGGCCGACGGCCTGCTGGCGAGCGCGATCTGGGTTCCGCTGGGCACCGGCAAGGACGACTTCGACCTGATGGGCAACAACAGCACCGTGCGGCTGCCCGCGGGCCGGTACGCGGTGCTGGGCACGATCCAGACCGCGTTTCCCGGTCAGCCCCTGCCGACGAGCACCAGGGTGGCCGACCCGGAAGTCGATCTGCACAAGGACACCGTGGTGACGCTGGACGCCAGGAACGGCAAGAAGGTCACCGTGCAGACCGACGAGAAGGAGGCCCGCCCGATCTCCTGGACGAACGGGATGGCCATCGACACCGGTGCGCGTGGCGTGGGCTACTTCAGCATGTCGGACAACAACGACTACACCGTGCCAACCTCCAAGCACACCAAGGAGTTCGTGTATCTCGACCGGATGAAGCTCGAACGGCCACAGGTCCGGCTGACCGTCGACGAGCCCGAGTCGTTCGAGATCCCCGTGCAGTGGCTACCGGGCTCACCGCGGACGACCGACACCCGCGCACTGTCCGCTGTGGACGTTGGGCACGCCACACCAGCCGAGATCGCCGCGGCCGACCTCAAGGGCAAACTCGTGGTGTTCACGCTGGGCGCCGGTGAAGGTCTCGAGTTCAGCCCGCGGGCGCGGGCGATCGCCGAAGCGGGCGCGAACTCCGTGCTGTTCCACTTCTCCGGCAGCCCCGTGCGGATGACGGAAGCGCCGCCACTGCCGTTGACGTACACGTTCAGCCCCGACGGCGCCCGGCTGGCGAAGTTGCCGAACGCGTCGGTCACGCTGACCGGCTTGCCGACGAGCCCCTACCGGTACGAGCTGGTGTTCCCCAGCTACGGGGACGTTCCGGCCAACGTGACCTACCGGCCGCGCAACAGCGATCTGGCCACGGTGAAGACGACCTACCGGGCGCCGGTGGACGGGGTGGGCTACGGGTCGATGTTCGCCACCGACGGCAAGTACGACCTGGAGGGCTCACTGGAGTCGACGGAGACTCCGCTTCCCCTGGAGCGGACCGAGTACTTCTCACCCGCCACGTGGACGAACTCCGTGAGCGTGGTCGCAGGAGGTGCCGCACAGCAGTACGAGGCCGCCAAACGGACCTTCAAGGCAGGCCAGAAGGCCACTGTGGACTGGGGCAAGGCCGTGATCGGGCCGGGTCTCACCGGGTCGGTGGGCTTCTTCTCGACCGAGCCGCACCTGGCGTACCGCACGGGAGAGAAGATCAACGCGCATCTGCCGCTGTTCTCCGACTCGGCCGGCCACTCCGGGTTCCCCAGCTCCAGTGACACCGGCGACACCGTGCTCTACTCCGACGGCAAGGAGATCGCCCGCAGCGGCCAGCCCGGCAGCGGCCAGTTCACGGTGCCCGCGGGCGTGGCGAACTACCGTCTCACCGCCGAGGCGCGCCGGAGCAACCAGGGATGGCCGCTGTCCACGAAGGTCAGCGCGGAATGGGGCTTCCGTTCCGAGCACACGACCGCCGCCACTCCCCTGCCGTTGCTGTCGATCGGTTTCGACCCCGACCTCGACCTGACGAACCACGCGCCCCGCAACGCGCTGTTCCCGGTACCGCTCCGCGTCGACCGGCAGCCGGGCGCACAGGGCGGCAAGGCCGAGCCGAAGCAGGTCGAGGTGTCCCACGACGACGGGCAGACGTGGCAGCGGGTGCCGGTGCTGCGCGTGAGCGGCACCTGGATGGCGGTCATCCGGAATCCGGCGTCCGGGTTCGTGTCGCTGCGCGCGAACGCGGCGGACCAGGACGGCAACACGGTGACCCAGACGATCATCAGGGCCTACCGGGTGAAGTGACGCGTGAGCAGAAGGCCCGCGCCCTTCACGGGCGCGGGCCGACTGCTCACCTGTTGCTCAGCAGGCGAGGGAGATCCTCGGTGACTTGCCGGCCAGCGTGAGCGGGGAGCCGACGTAGCCGGCCTTGGTGAAGATGGCGATCCCGGCGCTCCGGTAGACGGCGGTGGTCCCAGGACACGGAGTGGTCACTTCGTGGGTGAGCGCGGTGACCTTGGGCAGTCCCTTCCAGGAGTCGGGGCCGAGGGCGCCGTTGATCTCGATGGCGACCCCGACCTCGATCGTGTCCAGAACGCCGTCACACGACACCTTGATGTCGGCGCGAACCTTCCCGCCGGTGACGTACGGATTGGTGACGGATCCGCCGCAGGTGATGACCTCCTGCGCCCCGAACGATGCGCCGGCGCTTCTGGTCAGGGTCACCGTGAACGACTCCGCGTCGGCGGTCCCGGCGGCGGTGAGCGGAACCGACGGCCGGTCGGCGGCGCCGGCCGGGCCCGCCGCCAGCACCGTCCCAGCGGCACACGCCACCGCCAGGACAACGGCGGAGAGGACTGTCCGAACACGCGGCATTGTTTACCTCCAACTGTTGGGGTGAAAGGAATTCCCGTGCCGGTCGCGCAGGGCGGCGTGCTACGTCCGGCGAATGGGGTCGGTGTAGAAATCGCCCACCTGGTTGGTGCCACCGGTGAGCGCCACCTCGACGTGCAGGATCGTGTAGTAGGGCGCGCCGAACGCCATGGACTCGAGACTCGTTGCCGAGCACGACCGGTTCGTCGCGCTTCCCGAGCAGGACTCCTGACCGATTTCCCGCCCCAGGTCCCACGGGGTGTACCGGCCCTGGTAGACGCGCACGTTCATGAGGAGCATGAAGATGTCCGGCGCGGGGAGGTTGGGGTTGGCGCGGCTGCGGCAGTCCAGGTTCCAGGTGGCGGTGACCTTGTAGTTGGCGTCGATCGCCGCCGGCCAGGCCACACTCACGTAGCAGAACGACTGCGGTGGCGTCGCCTGGATCACCGCCTCCGCGACCGAGGTCCCGTTCTGCAGGACGAGCACCGCCGAGCCGGTGCGGAAGCCGGTGCCGGCGAGCCCTCCCGGTGCGGCGGTGGCGGAGGGAACCGCGGTCAGTGCCAACGCCGCGGCCAGTGCCGCGAGCAGCGTGAGAGGTCGCTGGAACAAGCGTGTTCGATGCATCGTCGTCCTTCCTCAGCAGCTCAGGAACGGATCCGGCCGGGTGGTGCCGAACCAGCCCCAGTCGGTGAGCGGGCTCCCGGCGTAGAAGGTCGCCTGGACGTACACGACCCCGTACCAATAGGCCGGGAAGCAGGGGGCGAGCGTGTGGGAGAGGCCTTCGATCACGAGGGTCGAACTGTCCCCGCCGCGAAGGGGGACGTTCTCCGCCTTGGTGGCGAGCGTCCAGTTGTCGCCCTCGCTGAACCGGTAGTAGAGGTAGAGGTGCGCGAGGCCGCTCGCCCACCTGCCGTTGCACCGCATCTTGAGTCCGAAGTTGACAGTCGGCTTCGGACTCCAGGTGGGCTTCCAGCCGTCGACGCCGCACACGACCTGGTCGTCGGGCACGTTGTTCAGCCCTCGGGCCGACGGACCGCTCGCGCCGAACCTCGTGGCCCGCAGCCCCTCCTGCGTCATCGCCGATCCCGGAGGGCTGATCACGACGAGGTCCGCCGTCGCCGCGCCCACCGGTGGTGACGCGGCGGCCGACGCGGCCGCGACCAGGAAGGCGGCAAGGGTCGTGACGATGAGCCGTCCACGTCTCATGGGAGTTCCTTTCTGTTCTGGCACTTCGCCGCAGGCATCAGCGTGGCCGCGCGCTTCCGCACGGCCACACCACGTTCTGCGAATCCGCTGTTCAGCGGCGAGGTGGCGGGCGACGCCGAGGTACGACGACCCGGCGCGCCTTCACCCGAATGAAGCAACGCACTGGTCGTTACGTTCCGCCATTCGCGAACGATGCCCGGAGTAGGCGGCGTTGTCGGGTTGGAGTTCGGAAGGGCGGAACTGTGGCGCTCGAGTCGGCACGATTCAGAGGCGACCCGGTACTGGAGCGGATCGCGAGGAACGACACGTCCGCGTTCCTCCGCTTCGGCGCGAAGGGCGAGCACGTGCGGAAGGTCCAGTTCGCGCTCATCGACCTCGGGTTCGGCATCCCCGACGGCGCGACCGGCAACTTCCTCCAGCAGACCAGCGCGGCCGTCGTCGCCTACAAGACGTCGCGCGGTCTGACGCCGAACGATCCGGTGGCGGGCGTCGGGACGATCACCACGCTGGACCGTGAGTGGGCGATGCCGTTCGCCGACCGGGACGAGTGGTTGTCCTGGCAGACCCGGCTGATCCCAGAGTTCAACTTCACCAGGGCGGACGAGCTCGCCCGCAGGCGGTCAGGCCGGGGATTCGTGCTGAACCCGTTGTCCGCCTGGTTGCCGTCCGCCTTCCGCGACGGGATCTTCACCGCGTTGACGGCGCTTCTGGACCCGGCCGGCTCGCCGCTGGGACAGTTCACCCCCGCGGCGTCGTGGGGTGCGAGTCCGCTGGACACGTACCACTGCCACGTCGTGATCGACACGGCGAACGTGGGACCGGCGTGGCAGGGATTCCAGGGGTTCTCGCGGGCCATCGACCAACGGATGGCGGAGATGATGCGGCAGGCCGATCAGGCCGGTCAGGAGGGAACGCCGGCGTGGACGGCGGCGTATCGCGCGCTGCTCCTGGCGCCGGGCAACCCCGGTTTCACCCAGCGGATCGCCAACCTGCTGAACGACATCGCGCGGGAGTCGCAGAACACCGGGGTCCCGGTCAAGCTCGTCTGGCACACGTTCGAACACGCTGCCTGGCGCCCGGTCGAGATCGGCTCGAACGATCCGCGGCGGGCTTGGCTGAACGTCGTCACGCCTGTCGCGGGACCCGTCACGCAGTGGCCGTTCCCGGTGACGGACGTGGCGTTCGCCGCCAACGTCGCCCAACTGCTCGGGCTGGCCGTGATCGTGGACAAGACAGGGACTGTCACGGTGGCCGCACAGACGCGAACAGAAGCAGCCGCGCTCGCGGGCCTCGACAAGAAACGAATCGACGACGCGACATGAGGCCGTGGGACTCACTTGTCCCACGGCCTCCGGGCGGAACTCTCAGACGAACTGCTCCCATCCCGCGCCGATCTGCGTGCCGGACCCGTACGGCGCGGAGTTGCTGCCGCCGTTGACGTACAGCCACAACGTGCCGTCCGGACGGGTGGCCACCAGGTCGGCGCGCGCGTCACCGGTGACGTCGCCGGCCAGGACCCGGTCGAACTGCTCCCAGGACACACCGATCTGCGCGCCCGTGGAGTACGGTGCCGCGTCGCTTCCACCGTTGGTGTAGAGCCACAGTGTGCCGTCGGGGCGGCTGGCGATCAGGTCGGCGCGGGAGTCGCCGGTCACGTCGGCGAGCGCCAGGTGCCGGAACTGTTCCCATCCCGCGCCGACCTGGCTGCCGGACCCGTACGGCGCGGAGTTGCTGCCACCGTTGACGTACAGCCACAACGTGCCGTCCGGGCGGGAGGCGACCAGGTCCGCTCTGCCGTCACCGGTCACGTCGCCGAGGACCACGTGGCGGAACTGCTGCCAGGCCACGCCGATCTGGGTGCCGTTGCCGTACGGCGAGGCGTCGCTTCCGCCGTTGGTGTAGAGCCACAGCGTGCCGTCCTGACGCGCCGCCACGACGTCGGCTCTGCGGTCGCCGGTCACGTCACCGGCCAGGTGCCACAGGAACTGCTGCCAGCTCACGCCGACCTGGGTGCCGCTGCTGTACGGCGCGGTGTTGCTGCCGCCGTTGCGGTACATCCACAACGTCCCGTCCGGGCGACGCGCCACCAGTTCGGACCGGCCGTCGCCGGTCACGTCACCGGCGGTCACACCACCCGCGGCGCCTCCGGCCAGTGCGGCGAGCTGCGTCACAGATCCCTTGAAGACCATGGAGTCGTGCACCGCACCGCGTTTGCACGCGTCGATGTCGTACTGCCAGAACGTCCAGTTGGTGCCCCAGCCCGGCACCGACGGCGGTGTCGAGTTGCAGCTCGAGATGTCCAGCGGGTACCCGGCGAAGGCGGAGCTGCTGCCCGTGCACGGGTTCCACCAGTTGACGTTGGTGTAGATCATCGGTGTGCGGCCGATGCGCGCCTGGACCGTGGTCAGGAAGGTGCTGATCCAGGTGCGCATCTGGCTCTGGGAAAGGCCGTAGCAGTCGGGCGTGCCGGCCAGGTAGGGCCATTCCAGGTCGAGGAACGGCGGCAGCGTCCTGCCGTCGGCGGTCCACTGGAGGTTGTTCACGAAGTGGTTGGCCTGCCCGGCCGGGTTGCCGAGGTCGGGCCGGCCGAAGGCGTAGGCGCCCACGTAGAGACCGGCGGCCTTGGCGTCCCTGTTGTCCTGACTGAAGTACGGGTTGACGTAGCTCGTGCCCTCGGTGGCCTTGACGAAGGCGAACTCCTCCCCCGCTGCCCGTCGGCCGGCCCAGTTGATGGTCTTGCCCCCGGCGTGGTCGTGGCTGGAGACGTCGATGCCGTTGACCGTGTAGCCGGGCGGAAGGGCGGCGACGTCGATCGTGCCGGCGTCCGACTGGGTGGCGAGGAGCAGCTGGGCCACGAGGGTGAGTGCCAGGACGAGAAGTGACGTGTGGGTGCGCATGGCGATTCTCCCTGTGTCTCGGTGCTGGGATCAGACGAACTGTTCCCAGCCGCCGCCGATCAGAGATCCGCTGCTGTACGGCGAGGTGTTGCTGCCGCCGTTGACGTACTGCCACAGGGTGCCGTCCGGCTTGGTGGCGATGATGTCGTCGCGGCCGTCGCCGTTGGTGTCGCCGAGCAGCACGCGGTCGAACGGCTGCCAGCCGGTGCCGACCAGGATGCCGCTGCTGTACGGCGAGGTGTTGCTGCCGCCGTTGGTGTACAGCCACAGCGTGCCGTCCGGCTTGACGCCGAGGAGGTCCGCGCGGCCGTCACCGGTCACGTCGCCGGCCACGAACGAACTGAACATGCCCCACCCGGTGCCGATCGGGGACGCGGTGCCGTACGGCGAGGTGTCGTTGCCGCCGTTGGTGTACAGCGAGAGCGTGCCGTCCGGCTTGGCGGCCACCAGGTCCGCGCGGCCATCACCGGTCACGTCGCCCAGGGCCACCTCGGTGAACTGCTGCCACGCCGACCCGATCACGGTGCCCCAGTCGTAGGGCGAGGTGTCGTTGCCGTTGTTGGTGTACAGCAACAACGTGCCGTCGGGTCGTGCGGTGACGATGTCCGCGCGACGGTCGCCGGTGACGTCCCCGGCCAGGAACCACGCGAACTGCGCCCACCCACTGCCGATCAAGGAGCCGCTGCCGTACGGCGCGGAGTCGTTGCCGCCGTTGACGTACAGCCACAGCGTGCCGTCCGGGCGGCGGGCGATCAGGTCGTCCCTGCCGTCACCCGTCACGTCTCCTGCCGCGACACCGCTGCCGCTGGAGGAGCCCTCGAGGATGCGGTCGTAGCGGACCGGCCGGTAGTTGCTCGCGTTGCTCTGGGTCCACGTCCGCTGGATCGTGCCCTTGGACCCGGTCTGCTCGATCACGACCGGCCGGGTGTGCGCCGCGTCCTCCCATCTGACGAACAACGCCACGTGGTCGACGGACGGGTTGTTCTCGTGGCGCAGCAACGCGTCGCCGGGCTGCAGCGACGAACGCGGGATGTCCGTGGACACGTCTCCGAGGTTCCCCGTCCAGAAGTCGCTGCCCCGCTTGCCGAGCCCCCACGCCATCGACACGAATCCCGAGCAGTCGGTCCGGTAGTCGCCGTAGGAGTTCCGGTAGCACCTGGACTGGCTGTAAGGGACGCCGCCCACGTTCAGCCAGCTCTGCGCTCGGGTCAGCACCTGCGAACGGGTGAGGCTCTTGTGTGCGCCGTTGTCCGCGCACGGCACCGGCGTCGTGGACACCGAGGCCACCATCCGGCCGTCGTCGGCCAGTCCCGGATAGCTCGGCAGCGGCGGGTTTCCGGCCGCCTGCCCGGTGATCGCGGTGGAGGTGTCAGGTGCCGCGACCGCGGTGACCGGGCCGATGGCGGCGAGCGCGACGAGCGCGGCGGCGACCAGGCCGACTCCCGCGCCCCGGCGGATCGAGTTCGTGTTCATGGCTGCTCTCCCCTTGGTGGACTTCGTGGAGGAACTTCGACGGGAACGAGCGTCTGCGGCCGCGCTGCACCTTTTCTGCATTGACGGCGCAACGCCGATACAGAGGCCTTGCAGCGGCGGTACGCTGCTGGACCGCGCCTGCGGCGGGGAGGCCGTGGCCCGTGAAATCGGGAGTCCGCATGGAATTCCACCTGCTCGGACCGGTGGAGGTGACGCGCGACGACGGCACGGCCGGGCTGAAGGGCACCAAGATCCGCACCCTGCTGGCCGCGCTGCTGCTCGCTCCCGGACGGGTGCTGGCCACGAACCGGCTCGTCGACATCGTCTGGGACGACGACCCGCCACCGACCGCCAGGGCGTTGATCCAGACCTACGTCTCCACGCTGCGCCGCACGATCGGGGACACCGACGCGCGGGTCATCCGCACCGAGGCACCCGGTTACCTGGCCCGGATCGAGGACGGCAGCCTCGACAGGGACAGGTTCGACCAGCTCGTGGCCCAGGGACGTGCGGCGGCGGGCGGCGGGCGGCACCGCGAGGCGTCCAACGCCTTCCGCACCGCGGACGCCCTGTGGCGCGGGCCGGCGCTCGGCGGGGTGCAGAGCCGCATCCTCGCGATGGAGGCCATCCGTCTGGACGAGCAGCGGATCGCGGTCGTCGAGGCGCGGATCGCCGCCGACCTGGCGCTGGGGCTCGCCGAGGAGCTGATCGGCGAGCTGACCGTGCTGGTGGGCCAGCACCCGACCCGTCCGACGCTGCGCGGCCACCTCATGCTCGCCCTGTACCGAGCGGGTCGCGCCGCCGACGCGCTCACCGTCTTCCGGCAGGGCAGGGAGGCGCTGGTCGACGAGCTGGGCATCGAACCGGGGCCTGAGCTCACCCGGTTGCACGAGGGCATCCTGCGTTCCGAC
Source organism: Lentzea rhizosphaerae (assembly GCF_042649515.1). Taxonomy (NCBI): domain Bacteria; kingdom Bacillati; phylum Actinomycetota; class Actinomycetes; order Pseudonocardiales; family Pseudonocardiaceae; genus Lentzea; species Lentzea rhizosphaerae. Next base: position 155,221 of record NZ_JBHRZI010000008.1, read on the forward strand.
CCGGCGCTCCTGGGTCCTCGTGCCACGCCGCCCAGATCCGTTCCCCCGCCTCCCGCCGCCGTACCGCAGACCGGCAACGGCCGGGGCCCCGGCCACCGCGTGCCGCGCCAGCTCCCGCCCGACGCCGCCGACTTCACCGGCCGGGCCGAGCTCGTCGGCGTGCTCGCCGGTGTGCTCACCGGCGAGCACACCGGGCCCGTCGTCGCGGCGCTGATCGGTCCGGGAGGGGTCGGCAAGTCGGCGCTGGCCGTCCACGTGGCCCACCACGTGTCGCAGGCGTACCCGGACGGACAGCTGCACGTGGACCTGCGCGGGACGAGCGGAGCACCCGCGTCACCCGCCGAGGTGCTCGGCCGTCTGCTGCGCGCGCTGCAGGCGGACGCCATCCCGGACGAGGCGGACGAACGCATGGACGCGTACCGCACCGTGTTGTTCGACCGCCGTGTGCTGATCGTTCTCGACGACGCCGCGAACGAGCAGCAGGTACGGCCTCTGCTGCCGGGCACCGACTCCTGCGCCGTGCTGCTGACCTCGCGCAACCGGCTGGCCGGTTTGGCGGGTGCCCGTCACGTCGAGATCGACATGCTCTCCTCGGGCGAAGCCGCCGCCCTGCTGGCCAAGGTCGCCGGCGCCGACCGGATCGGCGACGCCCCCGACGCCACCAGGGCCATCCTGACGTCCTGCGGCAACCTGCCTCTGGCGGTCCGCATCGCCGGAGCGCGGCTCGCCACCCGCAAGCACTGGACGCCGCGCCTGCTCGCCGCCCGGCTGACCGACGAGCGCCGCCGTCTCGACGAGCTCTCCGCGGGCGACCAGCAGATCCGGGCGAGCATCGAGATGGGGGTGCACAGCCTCGAACCGGCCGCGCAGGCCGCGCTCCGCAGGCTCGGTCACCTGGGGTTGGCGGACTTCCCGGCGTGGGTCGTCGCCTACGCGCTCGACGTCTCGATCGACGAGGCCGAGCAGGTGGTCGAGCACCTCGTCGACAACCACCTGGTCGACTACACCTTCGTCGACGACGCGGGCCAGGTGCGGTACCGGCTGCACGACCTGGTCCGCATCTACGCGCGCGAGGAAGCCGAACGACGGGAGAGCGAGGCCGACCTGGTCGCCTCGACCGCCCGCGTGGCCGGCGGGTGGGCGGCAGTGCTGGAGCTGCTGCGCGACCACGTGGTCGACAGCGTGACGTCCGGGGCGATCCACCCGCACGCGCCGGTGCCCGCAGGCGTCGTCGCGGCCGATCCGGACGTGGTCGGCACGGCGCTCGCGGACCCCCGGCGGTGGCTCGACGTCGAGCAGGCGTCCCTCGTGCTCGCCGTGGAGCGCAGCGCCGAGATGGGTCTGCACGAGCTGGCGGTGGCCGTGGCGTCGGTGCTGTGTGCGTCGAGCTACGCGCTGAACCGGGTGGAGGACCTCTGGGAACGCGTGCACCGCGCCGCACTGAAGGCTGCTCGTGCGGCGGGCAACGCGCACGGCGAGGCGGTGCTGATGGCCGAACTGGGTCAGCTCCGGTACGAACAGGACCGCTTCGCCGAAGCGCGCCTGCACCTGACCGACGCCGTCGAGCGGTTCCGCGACCTGCACGACCCGCGGGGTGAGGTGAGCGCCCTGAGCGCGCTCGGACTCGCCTGCCGCGAGCAGGGATACCTGCCAGAGGCCGAACACTTCCTCGTCAAAGCCGCCGACGCCTGCACGAGCCTCGACGACGACTGCGCCACCGGGCACTGCCAGCGGCTGATCGGCTCCGTCTTCCTGGAGCGCGGCAACTTCGACGCCGCCGACGCCGCTCTGGCCGAGGCACTCGCGGCCTACCGGCGGGCGGGCAGCCGGCGGGGCGAGGCGCTGACCCTGCGCACGATCGGGCTGACCCACCGCGCCTGCGGCAGGCTGGACGCCGCCGAGAGCGCGTTCGCCGCTGCGCTCGTCCTGTTCCTTGACCTCGGCGACACCAAACTCGTGCAGTTCTGCCGACGCGGGCTGGCCAAGACCTATCTGCGGCAGGGCCGGTTCACCGAAGCCCGCGAACCACTGGACACCGCGCTCGTCGCGCACCGGGCAGAGCGGGACAGCTGGTCGGTGGCGATGGTGATGCGCACGCTCGGCGAACTGGAGCTGGCGTGCGGCAACGTCGACGAGGCCCGCGGGTGGCTCACCGGTGCGCTGGAGATCTTCCGCGACATGGAGGCGACGCTGTTCTGCGCCCGCACGCTGCGCGACATCGCGCAGGTCGAGCGGGCCAGAGGCGACCAGGCCGCCGCCGAGGCCGCACTCGCCGAAGCCCTGGAAACGTTCCACGCCCACGGTGCCCGCGAGTACGACGAGCTGACGGCTGGAGCGACCAGGACGCCGCTGTAATTCCGTTGCAGCGTTCTTACAGCGCCGGGACCGACCTTTTCGGTGGAAGTCGTTGCACCGCCAGCGTCGGAGACCCTGCGATGATCGTGCTGCCGCCCGACCCGTGCCTCGCCGGAGTCCCCGTGCGGGACAACGGCGAGGTGCTCGTGGAGGTGCGAACCTCGGCCCCGCTGCGCACGGCGGGGCCGGTCCACCTCCGGTCCGGTCTCGTCGACCGGCTCGTGACCGCTCAGACCCTGCTGCCCCGCGAGGTCCGGCTGCTGATCGTCGACGGCTACCGCCCACCGGCGCTCCCGTGCCGGAACCTGGCCTGCGCACTCGATCCAGGATCGGACGTGTGCGCGACACCGCCCGGCACGGCTCCCCACCTGACCGGTGGTGCGGTGGACCTCACCCTGGCGAACAGGGACGGGCGGGCGAGCCCCGGCACGCCTCTCCCGGCCTGCGGCACCGGTCCGATCCCGCCGCCGCACCACGAACTCCGGCACCTGTTGTCGACCGCTCTGGGGGCGGCGGGCCTCGCCAACCACCCCGCGCGGTGGTGGCACTGGTCCTACGGCGACCGCTTCTGGGCGAGCGTGACCCACGCCCCGCACGCCCGTTACGGATGTTGCCCGCCATGAGAGCTCAGTGCGTGCTGACCGCCTCGTCGAGGAAGCCGCCGGACTGGTGGCGCCACAGCTTCGCGTACGTCCCGTCCACGTCGAGCAGTTCCGCGTGGGTGCCCTGTTCGACGATCCGGCCCTGGTCGAGCACGATCAGCTGATCCATCTGCACGACCGTGCTCAGCCGGTGCGCCACGACGATCGCGGTGCGGTTCTCCATGAGCCGCCACAGTGCTTCCTGGACCAGCACCTCGCTCTCCGAGTCCAGCGCGCTGGTCGCCTCGTCCAGCAACAGGATCGGCGCGTCGCGCAGGATGGCGCGGGCCAGCGCGACCCGCTGCCGCTGCCCGCCGGACAGTTTGACGCCGCGTTCGCCGACCATCGTGTCGAACCCGTCGGGCAGCGCCTCCGCGAACTCCGTCACGTGCGCGGCGTGCGCGGCGCGGTGGATCTCGGCGTCGGTCGCGCCCGGCCGTGCGAACGCGATGTTCTCGCGCAGCGTCCGGTGGAACATGGCCGGGTCCTGGGGCACGTACCCGATCAGGCTGCGCAGGTCGGCCTGGCTCAGGCGGGAGATGTCCTGACCGCCGATGAGGATGCGGCCCCGGTCGACGTCCATCAGCCGCAGCAGCAGCCGGGTGAGCGTCGTCTTGCCACCGCCGGAGCGGCCGACGAGCCCGATCCGCGTGCCCGCCGGGATGTCCAGGTCGAGCCCGTTGAACAGCGGTTCGCCGCCGCCGTGCGCGAACACGACGTTCTCGAACCGAACGCGGGAATCCTTCTCGCGCAACGGTTCCGGATGCTTCGGGTCCAGCACGACCGGCGGGTCGAGCAGCAGTTCGGTGAACTGGGCCGCCTCGGTGAGAGCGCTCTCCACCTGCCGGTAGATCTGGTTGAACTCGAACATGATCCGCGTCGCGTTCCCGAAGTAGGCGAACGTCACGACGATCGCCTCCACGCCGAGCCCGTCGCTGACCCCGATCGCGACGACGAGGCCGAGCACGTTGGTGAGCACGGACAGCGGCGCGATCACGGTGTCGATGCGCAGGTTGTTGTAGTCCCACGACCGCAGTGCCAGCGTTCGCAGCTTGGCGGAACGGGTCCGGTGCTCCGCGCTCTCGCGCTGCTCGGCGGCGAACGCCCGCACCGTCTCCATGTTCGTGAGCGTGTCCGAGACGTGGCCGGACACCTGCGCGACGGCGGCCTCGCGCTCGTCGACCAGCCGCTGGCGGTGGCGGATGAGCGGCGCGACCACGAATCCGGTGACGAGGATCAGGCCGACCAGCACCGCGACGAGCACCGGGTTGTAGCGCCACAGCACGACGCAGGCGAAACCCAGTGGGATGAAGTTGGCGAAGATCTTGAACACCAGCGTGTCCACGAAGTCCTCGAAGCGGAACGCGAAGCTCAGCACCCGTTTCGTGAGCGACCCCGCGAAGTTGTCGTGGAAGAACGCCGCGTCCTTGGCCAGCAGCTCGTCCATCGCGAGGGCGGACAGGTTCTCGATCCCGCGACCGTCAACGCGGTTGAGGCAGTGCATACCCATGCGCCACAACAGTTCCGAGAGCAGCATGAAACCGCCGAAGGCCAGCACGTACGGCAGGACGGTGCTGAGGCTCGTGCCGCCGCCACCCGCGAGCTTGCCCACGAGCGCACCCACCGCCAACGGCGCGAGGTAGAGCTGACACGTCACGCCCAGCGCGGGCAACACGAGTGCGCCCGCGGACATGAATCCGTGGCGCCGCAACTCCTTCCCGTACAGGCGCACAGCGAGCTGCACCGCGTTCTTGCGGAAAGGCTTTTCCGATCCTGACACGCCGTCCCCCTCCGGACACCTCGGCTTCCTCATGCTGCCGCAGAGAGCCGGGTCGCAGCGATCGAATATCGCCGCGCTGCACACGAGGGGTCGTCACAAAATCGAGGGCTGTCCGGTCTTCCTGGGCGTGAGTCAATTCCTGGAGTCGAGCACCGGCATCAGCGAGCCGGTCGTCGTGATCAAGAACTACCTCGTGCCGGCCGGCGAGGCCGAGCACTTCGTCGAGGCGTACCGGGAGAACGCGCGGATCATGTCGGCCCAGCCCGGCTTCGTGCGCTCCCGCCTGCACCGGCCACTCGCCGACGAACCGCAGGCGCGGTTCGTCCACGTCGCCGAGTGGAGCTCGGGAACCGATCTGGACCAGGCCGTCGCCAACCCCGAGTGGCATGCCTCGGTGCAGCGCATGTTCGACGACCCCGGCCTGCACATCACCTCGGAACCCGCCTCCTACCGCGTCGTGGTCGAGTTGCAGCCCTCGAGCGGTGCGATCGAGACCCTCGAGGACCTCCGCCGCCACCTGCAGTGGGCGATCGAGCTGGAGCACTCGACCATCCCTCCGTACCTGTGCGCGCTGTACTCGCTGGACCCGAGCCGCAACGCCGAGGCCGTGCAGGTCGTGGGCAGCGTGCTCGCGGAGGAGATGCTGCACCTGGCGCTGGCGGCGAACCTGCTCAACGCGGTCGGCGGCGAGCCCAGGCTCGACACCCCCGCGCTGCTGCCGCCGTACCCGCACCCGTTGCCGCACGGCGACCGATCGCTCCAGATCCAGCTCGTTCCGTTCGGCCCAGAGGCCCTGGAGCTGTTCCTGCGGATCGAGCAGCCGGCAACGGCGGACGCACCGCCCGAGGCAGACGGGTACGAGACGATCGGGCAGTTCTACGCCGCTGTCGAGGCGGGGATTCGCAGACTGTGCGACGAACTGGGCGAGGACGCCGTCTTCAGCGGCGATCCGGCACGGCAGGTCGGTGAGTTCCACCTGCGCGGCGGTGGCGGCACGGTCATTCCGGTACGTGACCTGAAGTCCGCGCTGGCGGCGCTGACCGAGATCACCGAGCAGGGCGAGGGAGCCGCGCGAACCGACGTCTGGGACGGCGACCGCGACGTCTTCCACCCCGACCGCGACGAGGTGGCGCACTACTACCGGTTCCAGGAGCTCAAGCACGGTCGCCGCTACCAGACCGGCGACACACCGCAGTCCGGTCCGACCGGTGAGCCGATCGCGGTCGACTGGGACGCGGTCATGCCGATGCGGCCGAACCCCCGCACGACCGACCACCCCGAGGGCAGCGACATCCGCGTGGCCCAGGAGCGGTTCAACACCACCTACTGCCTGCTGTTGAAACAGCTGGAGGAAGCGTTCAACGGCGATCCAGCGCGCCTGGGCGCCACCGTCGGCACGATGTACCAGGTGAAAGCACAGGCGCAGGCGCTGATGACGATGCCGTTGGAGGACGGGACGGCGACAGCGGGCCCGACGTTCGAGTACGTGCCGCCCAGCCGGCGGACCTGACCACGCAACGCAGTCGTCGCATTGTTGACGGTCGCATTGTTGGTGCGCATCCCAGCGTGGTCGGCTGTGCCGTATGACGAGCTTTGGTTACGTCATCGCCGCTTCGCGACGATTGCGATTGAGGCTTGATGCGATGAAGGAGCGGGGCCTCGCTCCTGGTGGGTCCCGAGCGGACGCTCGGGTTGCCTAGTTCTCAACGCAAGGGAGGCCCCTGGTGTCTGAGTATGACGGAAAGCAGTTCGTCGGGATCGATCTGCACCGGTCTCGTTCGGTGATCGTGCGGTTGACCGCGTCGGGTGAGCGGCTGGACGCGGTGCGGATCGTGAACGATCCGATGGCGCTGGTGGCGGAGA
>NZ_JBHRZI010000009.1:0-66396 GCF_042649515.1 Lentzea rhizosphaerae
ACCCAACGAAGTGCGCAAGTTCGGCGAAGACCTGCTCTACCGCCTCTACCAGAACGACCCAGCACCCGGTGACACCGAGCCCGCGCCGCCCGGCAACGAGCACAGGATGCGCTGGAAGAACGGACGGCTGGAGATCCGCGCCAAGCTCGACAAGGTCACCGGCGCCAAGTACGAGGCACTGATCGACCCCTTGGCCAAGCCCCGCCCGCAGACTTCGGACGAGGGCCCGGACCTGCGCAGCCGCGAGCAACGCGAAGGCGACGCCCTCGCCGAGCTGGTCAACCTGATGCTGCGCGCCGACCAACTCCCCGAACACGGCGGCGAACCAGTCACCCTCACTCTGACCATGTCCTACGACGACCTCGCCAACAGGGTCGGCCACGCCACCCTCGACAACGGCGACCACATCCCTGCCGACCAGGCCCGTCAACTGGCCTGCAACGCGGGCATCATCCCCATGGTCCTGGGCGGCGCAGGCCAGCCGCTCGACATCGGCCGCAAGACCCGCACCTTCCCGGCCGCAATCCGCCGGATCCTGGTCACCAGGGATCGAGGCTGCGCCTTCCCCGGCTGCGGCAGACCACCCAGACAGTGCGACGCCCACCACATCCGCCACTGGGCCAACGGCGGCGACACCTCCGTCGACAACGCCGTCCTGCTCTGCCGCCACCACCACACCCTCATCCACCAGAGCAAGTGGGAAGTCAGCCTGGTCAACGGCCTCCCGACGTTCTACCCACCGGCCTGGCTCGACCCGCAACAAAGACCCAGACGCAACCTGATCAACACCGCCTGACCACGGCCACGCGGTGTCGATGAAGGCCGCCAGGCTACGGGGGAGGCGGTGCTGATGAAGGCCGCCTGGCTGCGGGTAGGCAGGCTGGTGAAGACCCGTCCTGGCCACGGCGAGACGGCCTGATGAATGCTGCCTTGGTCACGGCCAGGTGCCTCCAGGCGCCTCGTACGCGGCGACGCCCAGGCCGGACAACGTGCCCGCGAGCCGCCAAAGCCTGACCGCGACGAGGCACCCGCGCCAACGCTGACTGACCGGCGGCTGCGTGGGCGGTGGCCGTTTCTTCCTCCTGTTGCGCTACCCGTGCAGCGCGCTACTCCTGCCGCGTGGGGGCAATTCCGCGAACGTAACCCGCGGGGACAATCTCTCGAAGGAAACTAGTGAGGTCAACCCGCGAAGGTAACCTGCGGGGCAGCAACCCGGTGAGTCAATCCCGCAGGGTCACATCTAGCGCAGCTAATCGCCCGAACCCGATGTCGAAGCCGAAGGTAAACGGGAATGGCGTAGGCAAGCCGAATCTCCCGCAGCAACGCTGGCAATGGCGAAACCAAGCACCCCCATCGACCGCGATGGCGAAGCCGAGCCGGACAGGGTAATGCGAACGCGGGCAAGCGGTAATGACGAAAGCCGAACAACCCAGCGCAACCACGCACGCTTGCGATTGGGGCTTGACTTTGGGAGCGAGGTGCTACGCTGGTTGGATCGGCCGGGCTCTTATTGCCCGGCTTTTCAAGGCCGATGAGCGCCTCGCAAGGGCCCCGAAGTCAAGCCCCAATCGCAATCGTCGCGAAGCGGCGATGAAATGACCCGGCTCGTCATACGACCCACGCGCCACCAACGCAAGGCGACACGACATACGGCAGGCGACCACTCCGCTGGAACCCGCGCCGAACCACCCCAAGCCGACCCGCACAGGACGACCCCGCCTCACACTCAAGACGTCCGCGTCCGAACTGGCATGTCCCAGGCAACCACCCAAGTCCCCACCACCGCACCCAAGAACGCCCCGACCGACACCAGATGCCACCCAGCTCCCATCAACGACGGCAAGTCGGGCAGGAACGGCAAGTTCCCCGAACCAGGAATCCCCGCAGTCGTGACCATCACAAGCCCCAACCCCACCGGCACCGAGAACACCCCCGCAGCACCGAACCGATCGAAAGCCGCCGCACAGAACATTCCCACCACGCACCACACCAGGAACAACAGGAAGTAAGCGACAACAGACCCGTGCGCATCCGCCGTCCACCCCATGGCCGAGTACACAACACCCTCAACCAAGAACCCTACCCACACGATCAAGCTCAGAACAAACGCCAGCACAACCGAAAAACCAACCCCAGCAGCAAGAAACTCACGCCGCGTCCGCCCATGCGCAACAGCGACAGGCAACGCGTTGTGGATCACGTAGATCCCGGCCCAGAACACGAACCAGCGCGCGACCTGAGACCCCAACACGTTCCACCCGCTGATCGTCACGTCCCGAAAGCCCGAAACCACGAACGTAAGCACGACAACCAACACGAAGGCACAAGCCGCAACCACAGCACAGAACGCCACCAACGTACGAACCAGATGCCGGAAGACCTTCACCGCTTACCCCCGACCGGTTCGGTGAGGTGCACGAACAGGTCCTGCAACGCGATCGGCCCCAACTCCAGCCCGAGCTGACGCGCCCGCACGAGCTGCCTGTCGTCCAGCCCTCCGTACACCATCGCAGACTTGCTGCGCCCCAACGACTTCGAGCTGAGCACGGTCAGACCCGCGGTGAACTCGTCCACGTCGGCAGCGTTTCCGGTGACCTCGGTTCCGCGCGACCGCAGCACGTCGGCCTCCTCCTGCAGCACCAGGCGGCCCCCGTCGATGATCACCACTTCTTCCAGCAGTGAGGCCAGTTCCTCGATCAGGTGGGTGGAGATGATGATGGTTCGCGGGTGCGCCATGAAGTCGGTGAGCAGCGCGTCGTAGAACGCGTATCTGGTAGGCGTGTCCATGCCCAGGTGCGACTCGTCGAGCATCGTCAGCGGCGAGCGGCTGGCCAGGCCGATCACCACGCCGAGTGCGGATCGCTGGCCCAGTGAGAGTTCGCTGACCTTGCTCTTCAACGGGATCTTGAACAGCTCGACCAGTTCCAACGCGTACGGGTTGTCCCACGTGTCGCGCCAGGCCGCGCCGTACTCGAGGACGTACGAGACCTTGTCGCTCTTGTCCGCCGCGTCGGCCGTGTGCCGGACCAGGCAGACCTTGCGCATCGCGGCGGCGTTCTCGAACACCGGTTCGCCGTCGAGCTGAACGGATCCTGAAGGCTTGCGGTAGCCGGCCAGTGCCGACATCAGGCTGGTCTTGCCCGAGCCGTTGCGGCCGAGCAGTCCGTAGATCTTGTTGCCGGACAACGAGAAGCTCATGTCGTCCACGGCCGTGACGGCGCCATAACGAACCGTTAAGCCCTGCACGTCGACGCGCATCACATGTCCCCCTGCTGGTGCTGCTCGATGCGACGGATGACGTCGGCGAGCGGAATGCCGATGGCGCGTGCCTCCGCGACCATCGGGTCCACGACCTCGCCGAAGAAGCTCTCCCTGCCCTGTGCCCGCAGCATGTCGCGAGCCTGCGTGCTCACGAACATCCCGATCCCCCTCTTCTTGTAGAGCACCTGTTCGTCCACCAGCTGCTGGAACGCCTTCGCCGCCGTGGCCGGGTTGATCCGGTAGTAGGCGGCGTACTGGTTGGTCGACATGACCTGCTCGTCCGCCTTCAACACCCCGCTGAGCACGTCCGCCTTGATCCGGTCGGCGATCTGGCGGTAGATCGGGCTCCGGTCGTCGAACACGGTTCACTTCCTGGGTTCGTTACTCATGTAATGAACCATAGCAGTGTCGGCGTAGGATGCGCACGTGGTCGGGATCGCGATCCTGTGCGCGGTGCTCGCGGCCGGGTGCAGCGCGCTCGGTGCGATGTGGCAGCACGCCGGGGTGCGGGAGCTGAGCGACCTGAAGCTGACTTCCGCGTACCGCCTGATGTCGTCACGCCTCTGGGTCTTCGGGTTCCTGGTGCTGTTCGCGTGCGCGATCCTGCAGATCGTCGCGCTGGCCCTGGCACCGGTGTCGGTGGTCGCGCCGCTGAACGCGCTGGCGATCCCGATCATCGCGGTGGCGCGGGCCCGGCGGTTCAGCGGTCTGCTCGCGTCGGCGGTGCTGGTGGCGACGGCCGGGATCGTGGTGTTCGTGTCGATCACGGCGGGCTCCGCGGTGCCGACCGACGTGTCGCCGAAGGTGGCCTTGCAGGCAGGACAGCTCGTGGTCGCGGGCGTGCTGGTGTGCGTCGTCGTGGCCACCTTCACCTCGGACGCCGTCAGGGCGCTCGCACTCGCGGTGGGCGCCGGCATCGCGTACGGACTGGTCGCCGTGCTGGTCAGGGACGTCACGACCACGCTGCCGGAGATCGAGTGGATCTCACTGCTGGGCCTCGTCGTCGCGTTCCTGACCGGCGCGTGGTTCATCCAGCTCGGCTACGCCGCCGGCCCGCCCGACCTCGTCGTGGCGGGACAGACCGTGGTCAACCCGATCGTCGCCGCGTGGATCGGCATCAAGCTGCTCGGTGAGGGCAGCGGGATGAGCGGCCTGACCCAGGTCGGTCTGGTGGTCAGCGCGATCGCCGCCGTGACGGGGACCGTCGTGCTGGCTCACTACTACCGTGCCAGGGTGAGTGCATGAGCTTCGTCGTCACCGGAGGCACCGGTTCCCTGGGCAGGCACGTGGTGGCCGCGCTGCCCGGCGCCCGCCCGGTCTCCCGCTCGACCGGCACGGATCTGTTGCGCGGCAAAGGTCTGGGCGCACTCCGAGCAGACGTCGTGGTGCACTGCGCAACGTCGTTCCGGCACGAGGTCGCCATGGCACGCGCCGTGCTCGCCGCCAGGCCGGCACACCTCGTGTACATCTCGATCGTCGGCTGCAACGAGGTCCCTCTGCCCTACTACAAGCAGAAGCACGCGACCGAGCGTCTGATCATCTCTTCCGGTGTGCCGCACACGATCCTGCGCGCCACGCAGTTCCACTCGTTGCTGCGCAGGATGTTCGACAACGCGTCGAAACTGCCGCTCATGCCGGTGCCGGGCTTCCGCTTCCAGCCGATCGACGAGGCAGAGGTCGGCCTGGAACTGGCCGCGCTGGCCCAGGCCGCGCCCGCGGGCATCGCCCCGGAGATGGGCGGACCCGAGATTCGCGAGGCGATCGACTTCGCCCGCATCTACCTGACCGCAACGGGAAAGACCCGCGGGCTGCTGCCGTTGAAGGTGCCGGGAGCGACGTACCGCGCCTACCGCGCGGGCGGGAACCTCACCCCGGACCGCGCGGTCGGCAAGCGGACGTTCGAGGACTACCTCACCGGATAGAGGCCGGCCGCAGATCGGTCCAGTTCTCCTCGACGTACGCCAGGCACGCGTCGCGGCTCTCCTCGCCGAAGACCTTCGTCCACCCGGCGGGCACCTCAGCGAACGTCGGCCACAGCGAGTGCTGCTGCTCCTCGTTGACCAGCACGAAGAAACGTCCCTGCGGATCCTCGAACGGGTTGGTCATGACAGGCCCTCTCCTCACTTGACTGCTTCGAGCTGCGACATCGCCTCCGCCACGGCCACCGGCCGTCGCAGGATCGAGTCGAGAATCTCGCCAACCCGCACGGCCGTGTTCGACAGCAGCGAAGACGTGATGCCGTGCGTGTGCTCCGTACCGCCCTGCAGATAAATCCCACCGCGGACGTCTTCGTTCGTGACCAGGCGGTAGTCGCGGGTCACCTTCAACCGGCCGTGCTCGTCGCGCTCGCACTCATCGGCGAGCTCCCCGAGCAACCGCGCCGGGTCCGCCGGCCGGTACCCGGTCGCGTACACGACGACGTCGGCGTCGACCGGCACCCGCGAACCGTCCGCGAGCGACTCGATCACACACGAGCCGTCCGACCGCACATCCGTGAGCCGAGACGTCTTGTGCAGCAACAACCTCTGCTGCCCGAGCACCTTCTCCCGGTAGACGCGCCGGTACAGCTCCTCGATCAGGTCCTGGTCGACCACGCCGTAGTTCGTGTTGGCGTGGTAGCCCATCAGCTTGCGCTTGACCTCCTCCGGCGCGGCGTAGAAGTCGTCCACCGCGGCGGGGTCGAAGATCCGGTTCGCGAACGAGCTGTCGTCGGCTGGGCTGTACCCGTACCGCGCGAAGACGCCGTGCACCACGGCCCCCGGAAACCGTTCGTGGAAAAAGGCCACTGTCTCCGCCGCGCTCTGCCCGGCGCCGACCACGACGACCTGCCGCACGTCCTCGAGGGTCTCCACGCCGTGGAGCAGGTCCTTGTTGTGCCAGATCCGCTCACCGGGAGCGACGCCGTCCGGCAGGTTCGCCTCGAGCCCCGTCGCGAGCACCAGGTTGCGCGCCCTGACCACCTCGGTGCCGGCGGCGAACTCGAACCCGTCACCGCGGACACCGATCGCGCCGACCTCGGCGCCGTACGACACGTGGTGCGAGACCCGCTCCGCCGCCCACTCGAAGTAGTCGTGGAACTCCCTGCGCAGCGGGAAGAGGTTCTTGTGGTTGACGAAGTCGATCAACCGCCCCCGCTCGCGCAGGTAGCAGAGGAAGCTGAAGGTGCTCGTGGGGTTGCGCAACGTGACCAGGTCCTTGAGGAACGAGACCTGCATGGTCGCGTCCTCGAGCAACATCCCGCGGTGCCACCCGAACCGGGCCTGCCTCTCGAAGAACCGCGCGCGAACGGGCAGCGCGTGCTCCTCGACCGCGATCGCGAGAGCGAGGTTCGACGGCCCAAAGCCGATGCCGGCCAGGTCCAACACCGGTTCCATCGCGATCCTCTCCGAGCACCAGGGCGGCGTAAAGCAACCCTAACTTAACTAAGGCATACCTTAGCTAGTGCGTTCGGGCGTGATCTACGCCGCTGGAGCGCCGTTCGAGTCGGTGTCGAGCACGACCAAGCGGGCCCGACGGCCCAACAACGCGCTCGCGGTCAGCCCGAACAGGTCGTGGAAGGTGTCGCTGAAGTGGCTCGGCGAGGCGAACCCCGCCTCGGCGGACGCACTGGTCAGGTCGGCACCTCGGTTCAGCGCGCCCGCGACCCGGAGCATCCGCGCCCACAGGCGGTAGCGGCGGAAGCTCGTGCCCGACTCCGCCGAGAAGAGGTGCAGGAACCTCGACGTCGAGAGGTTGATCTCGGCCGCGACCTGCGGCGCGCTCAGCGCGGGGTCGGCCAGCAGGGTCGCGAGCGCGGCGCGGATCCGGTCGTCGGTCGAAGCGGGGTCGAGGTAGAGGAACAGCATCCGGCCGCCCTCCGACACGATCTGGTGCCGCGTCCTCGCCGGGACGAGGGCGCTGCGGACCCGCCGCTCCCCGGCGCTGTCCACCAGCGTGAACGGTGCGTCGACGCCCAGCGCGAAGCAGTGCACGGCGCCGGAGTGCGGGTCCAGCTGGAGTGAAGGCCCCAGGTAGGCGGCCTGGCCCGGCCAGATCCAGATCGTCGCCCGCTCCTGCGCGCAGCACGTTTCCGGAAGCGGTGCCTGGTCCACGCCGCCGATGATTCCACGCGTGCAGACCACGATCATCGTCCTCGCCGGCACGTTCTTCCTCGCGATGGGCGGCTACGCGCTCGCCGCCCCCGCCGCGCTCGCCAGGCCGTTCCGCATCGTCGTGGACGCGCCGGAGAGCCGGTCGGAGATCCGCGCGGTCTACGGCGGCTTCGGCCTCGCGATCGCCGCAGTGCTGACCGCGGCCGCGTTCGACGTCGGCGGCATCCGCACGGGCGCCGTCGTCACGGTCGCGGCGGCGCTGGCCGGCATGGCGCTCGGCCGGTTGGTGTCGCGGCTCGCCGACACGGCCACCGCGTTCTACCCGGTCTGGTTCTACTTCTGGGTCGAGGCCGTCACGGCCGCCCTGCTGTTCGCGATCGCGTGATCAGGTCGCGGTACCACTGTCCGCTCTGCTTGACCGTCCGCACCTGGGTCTCGTAGTCGACCCGCACGATCCCGAACCGCTTGGCGTACCCGTAGCCCCACTCGAAGTTGTCCATCAACGACCACGCCAGATACCCGCGCACGTCCGCACCGGCCCGAACCGCCGAGGCGACGGCCGCGATGTGCGACTCCAGGTAGTCGACGCGATCGGCGTCGGCGACGTACCCGTCCACGACGTCCAGGTCGTCGAACGCCGCCCCGTTCTCCGTGATCACCATCGGCACGCCGTAGTCCCGCTGCAACCGCACCAGCAGGTCCGTGAACCCGGACGGCACGATCTCCCAGCCCATGGCGGTGACCGGCAACCCCTGCGGCACCACCTCGGTCGCCTTGTGCACGTGCGAGGTGTAGTAGTTGACCCCCACCACGTCCAGCGGCGTCGAAATGATCTCCAGATCACCGGCGAGAACGGGCAACTCAACCCCGCGCGCAGCGATGTCGTCGAGCACGTCCGCCGGATAACGCCCGTGCACCAGCGGATCCAGGTAGATCCGCGTCCCCAGCCCGTCCGCCCGCCGAGCCGCGTCCACGTCCCGCGGGTCGTCCGAGGCGGCGGAGTGCGTGCCCATGTTCAACGTGATGCCGACCGACGCCGCACCGCGCGACCGGAGCTCTTGCGCCGCAAGGCCGTGCCCCAGCAACAGGTGGTGCACCGCCCGCATCGCCTCGCCGAAGTTCCGGCGCCCAGGAGCGTGCCGGCCGGTGTCGTACCCGAGCATCGCCGAGCACCACGGCTCGTTCAACGTCGTCCAGGTGGGCACCCGGTCGCCCAGCGCGTCGTGCACCAGACCCGCGTACTCGGCGAACCGGTAGGCGGTGTCCCGGAAAGGCCACCCGCCGGCGTCCTCCAGCTCCTGCGGCAGATCCCAGTGGTACAGCGTCAACCACGGATCAACCCCCTTCTCCAGCAGCTCGTCGACGAGCCGCGAGTAGAAGTCGATCCCCTTCGCGTTGACCGACCCGCGACCGCCCGGCTGCACCCGAGGCCAGGACACCGAGAACCGGTACTTGTCCACCCCCAGCCCGGCGATCAGCGCGACGTCGTCGGGCATCCGGTGGTAGTGATCGCAGGCGACATCACCGTTCTCCCCGTTGGCGACCGCACCGGGCCTGCGGGAGAACATGTCCCAAATGGACAGAGTCCTGCCGTCCTCGTCGTGCGCGCCCTCGATCTGGTACGCCGACGTCGCGACGCCCCAGAAGAAGTCGCTCGGCAGGGTCAGCTCAGACATGCAAACCCTCCAACCAGCAGGCGACGCGACGCCGTTCCTCGACCGGCTCCAGCGAAGGCATCCGCTCCCCGCACACGTCCATCGCGGAAGGACAACGCGGGTGGAACGGGCACCCCGTCGGCATCGAACGCAGGTCCGGTGGCGATCCGGGAATGCCCCGGAGCTCACGCCGCGGGCCGCGCAGCGCCGGGAACGACGACAGCAGTCCCTGGCTGTACGGGTGTTTCGCCGCGCGGTAGATCTCCGACGCCGGCGCCTCCTCGACGACCCGGCCGCCGTACATGATCGCGATGCGGTCGGAGAACTCGACCAGCAGCGAGATGTCGTGCGTGATGAAGACGATCGAGAAGCCCAGGGTCTCCCGGAGTCGCATCATCTGACCGAGGATCTGCCGCTGCACCACCACGTCCAGCGCGGTGGTCGGCTCGTCCATGATCACGATCTCGGGTTCGAGCGCGAGGGCCATCGCGATCATCACGCGCTGCCGCATGCCGCCGGAGAGCTGGTGCGGGTACGACGACAGCCGGTCGACCGGAATGCCCACCAGCGACAGCAGCTCACGGCCGCGAGCCGCCCGCTCCGGCCGCGACATCGACGGCCGGTGGGTGCGCAGCACGTCGTCGATCTGCGTGCCGACCGAGATCACCGGGTTCAGCGCGTTCATGGCGCCCTGGAACACGATCGCGATCTCGTTCCAGCGCAGCACCTGGAGCTGTTTCTCGGTCAACGAGAGCAGGTCGTGGCCCTTGAACAACACCTCACCGGACGGCACCCGCCCCGGTGGCTGGAGCAGGCGGGTCGCGGCGTAGGCCAAAGTGGACTTGCCGCTGCCGCTCTCCCCCGCCAGGCCGAGCACCTCGCCGGCGTTCAAGGTGAGCGAGACGTTGTGCACGGCCCGCAGCGAGCCGTAGTCGACCGAGAGATCGCGGATCTCCAGCACCGGACTCATGCGCGCACCTTCCGCAGCCGGGGATTCGCGTACTCGTCGATCCCGAAGTTGATCAAAGCGAGCGCAGTGCCCAGCAACGCGATGCAGAGGCCGGCGGGGACGAACCACCACCACGCGCCCTGGCCGAGCGCCTGGTTGCTCTGCGCCCAGAACAGGATCGTGCCCCAGTTCCAGGTCGACAGCGACACGACCCCGACGAACGACAGGGTGATCTGGAGCATGACCGCGAAGATCACCGTGCCGACGAACCCGGACGCGATGACGGCCATGAGGTTCGGCAGCACCTCGAAGACGATGATGCGCCACGTCCGTTCGCCGGACGCCCGCGCCGCCTCCACGAAGTCGCGGCGCCGCAACGACATCGTCTGCGCGCGCAGCACCCGAGCACCCCACGCCCACGCGGTCAGCGAGATCACCGCCGCGATCAGCACGGTGTCGGCCGACGGCAGCATCGAGGCCACGATGATGATCAGCGGCAGCGCCGGGATCACCAGGAAGACGTTGGACAGCATGGACAACGCCTCGTCGGCCGCACCGCCGAGGAACCCGGCCGTCACGCCGACCAGGATCGACAGGAACGTGGCCAGCACCCCGCAGACCAGTCCGACGACCATCACTCCCCTGGTGCCGACGAGCACCTGGGAGAAGATGTCCTGCCCGGTCATGGTGGTGCCGAACCAGTGCGCGCCCGACGGCGGCGACAACAGGTCGTCGCTCATCGCGGACGGGTCGTACGGCGCGATCCACGAGCCGATGACCGCGATCAGCGTGAAGAAGGCCAGAATCCCGAGGCCCAGCCTGGTCTTGAAGTTCATCGGGGTCAGCCCTCCCGTCGCGTGCGCGGGTCGAGCAGCAGGTAGCCGACGTCCGCGAGCAGGTTCGCCACCAGCACGGCCAGTGTGATCACCAGGAACACGCCCTGCATCAACGGGTAGTCCTTCGCTCCGATGCCCTGGAACAGCACGTAGCCGAGGCCCGGGTAGGAGAACACCATCTCCACCAGCAGCGCGCCGCCGACGATGAAGCCCAGCGACAGCGCGAAACCGGAGATCGACGGCAGGACGGCGTTGCGGGCGGCGTAGGCGAACATGATCCGCCGCTGCGACAGGCCCTTGGCGCGTGCGACCAGCACGTAGTCCTCGGCCGTGACGGTCACCATCATGTTGCGCATGCCCAGGATCCAGCCGGCCACCGAGCTCACGACGATCGTGATGCCGGGCAGGACCGCGTGTTCCAGGACGCTGCCGATGAACTCGCCGGACCACTCCGGCACGAGCCCGGCCGCGTACCCGCCGGACGCGGGCAGCAGCGGGAACGTCACGGAGAACACCGAGATCGCGATCAGCCCGAGCCAGAAGTACGGGATCGACGACAGGAACGTCGTCACCGGGATCAGCGAGTCCATCCACGAACCGCGCTTCCACCCCGCGTAGACGCCCATCAGGGTGCCCAGCAGGAACGCGATGATCGTGGTCACGCCGACCAGCCCGAGCGTCCACGGCAACGACTGCGACAGCACGTCGGCCACCGGCGTCGGGAAGAACGTGAACGACAGCCCGAGGTCGCCGCGCAGCAACGCACCCCAGTAGTCGACGTACTGCGCCCAGATCGACTTCTTCTCGTCCAGGCCGAACAGGATGTACAGCGACGCCATCGCGTCGCTGTTCAGCCGCCCGCCGAGCTTGGTGATCATCGCCTGCACCGGGTCACCCGGCAGCAGGCGCGGCAGCAGGAAGTTCGCCGTGATCGCCGCCCACAGCGTGACCAGGTAGAAGGCGGCGCGGCGCAACAGGAAAGTCATGCCGCCGCCTCCACGTACAACCAGCAGGCCGCCCAGTGGCCGTACGAGTCGACCTCGGTGCGCGGCGGCGCCTCGGTCCAGCAGCGCGACTGCACCTTCGGGCAGCGGGGCGCGAACCGGCAGCCCGTGGACACCGCCGCGACCTCCTCCGGCGGAGCGTCCAGCGCGACCACCGACCGTTCCGGATCGGGCGCGGACTCGATCAGCAGCTGCGTGTACGGGTGCGCCGGCCGCTGCGTCACGGTCTCGCTGTCGCCGCCCTCGACGATCTGCCCGCCGTACATCACGAACGTCTCGTCCGCGAAGTAGCGCGCCGACGCGATGTCGTGCGTGATGTAGAGGACCGCGAGCTTGAGCCGTTCCTTGAGGTCCAGCAACAGGTTCAGCACACCGAGCCGGATCGAGACGTCCAACATGGACACCGGTTCGTCGGCGAGCAGCACCTCGGGGTGGGCCGCAAGCGCTCGCGCGATCGCCACGCGCTGCCGCTGACCACCCGACAGCTCGTGCGGATACCGCGAGGCGAAGTCGGCGGGCAGGTTCACCCGTTCCAGCAGCTGCTCCACAGTCTCCGGCCGCTTGTGGATCTTCAACGGCCGGGTCAGGTGGTAGCGGATCGTGTGGATCGGGTTGAGCGATGCGAACGGGTCCTGGAACACCATCTGGACCTTGCGCCGGTACTCCCGGACCCGTCGCACCTTCCTGCCGTCGAGCAGGATCTCCCCCTCGGTGGGCTCCACCAGCCGCGCCAGCAGCTTCGCCACCGTCGACTTCCCGGATCCCGATTCGCCGACGAGGGCGGTCACGCGCCCGCGGCGCAGGACGATCGAGACGTCCTGCACCGCGCGCACGCGCTTGTAGGTCTTCACCAGACCCTTTGCTTCCAGCGCGATCCCAGCGGGTTCAAGAACAGGCATGTCAGGCGGCCGGCTTCAGCTTCATGACGATCTGCAGCGCGTTCGGCAGGGTGGCCTGCGGCGGACCGTACGGGTCCTCCTCCGACGGCCAGCCGACCCAGCTCTTCGTGCTGTACTCCGCACCGATCGGACCGGCGGAGGTCGGGATCATCGGCACCTGCTCGACCATGATCTTCTGCAGCACCGCGAGGCTCTTGGCCCGTCCCGCGTCGTCGGCGGCGTTCGCGTACTCGGCGAGCGCGGCCGTGGCCTCGGGGTTGTTGTAGCGGCCGAAGTTGACCGCCGCGGTCTGCCCGATCGGCTTGATCTCCGCGCCGTCCATGATGTTCTGGTACATCTCGTACGGCGTGGCGCCGGTGTTGGTCCAGCGCAGGGAGCCCTGGAACGCGCCGTTGGCGAAGTCGGTCGTCCACGCGTCCGCGGTCTGCGTGCGCACGGTCGCCTCGATGCCGATCTTCTTCAGGTCGCCCTTGATGATGTCGAGCACCGTCAGGTAGTCGGACCAGCCGGACGGGTTGGTGAGCTCGATCGTGACGGGCTTGCCGTCGGGCGCCTTGAGCACGTCGCCCTCGAACTTGAAGCCGGCCGCGGTCAGCTTCTGCTTCGCACCGTCGACGTCGATCTTGAACTTCGCGTCCTTGTACTCGGGCGCGAGGAAGGAGTCACCGGCGGGCAGCGGCATGCCGGTCTTCGACTCGAGCTTCGGGAAGAGCTTCGCCTCACCCTTGACGAAGATCGCCTCGCGGTCGATCACGTCGCTCATCGCCGCGCGCAGAGCGGCGTTGTCGAACGGCGCCACGGTCGTGTTCAGCCACAGGCCGTGGATGCCGAGACCGGCCGGGAACCACAGCTTGTGGTTCTTCGGGTCCTTGTCGACGTAGAGCTTTTGGTAGTCGGGAATGAAGACGTACGACCACTGGCTCGCGCCCGACGCCAGCGCGGTGGTCTGCGCCGTGTTGTCGTTGTACGAGGTGTACTGGATCTCCGGGACCTTCGGCAGTTCCTGCCAGTACTCCGCCCGCCGCGCCACCGTGACGGTCTGCGAAGTGAACGACTTCACCTGGTACGGGCCGGTGCCGACCGGGTTCGGGTTGGTGTAGGTCGTCGGGTCCTGCACGGTGCTCCAGATGTGCTGGGGCACCACCATCGCGCTGATGACCTTGTTGCGGTTCACGAACTGCGGCGAGCCGAACGTGACCTCGACCTTGCCGTCCGGCGTCGCCGTCGCGGTCTCGACCTTGAGCGAGTCGCGGTTGTTGAGCGCCGGCCACTTCTTGAGGATCTCGTACGAGAAGGCGACGTCAGCGGCCGTGAGCGGCTTGCCGTCGGACCACTTCACGTTCTCCCGGATCGTGAAGGTGATCTTCTTGTAGTTGTCCGCCCAGTCCCACTTCGTCGCGAGCCACGGCACGGGCTCCTGGGCGGGCCGCGTGTTGTTCACGAACGCGAGTGGCTCGTAGATCACGTAGCGGTAGCCGAGCGAACCCGCCGCCGACGTGGGCAGGAACGGGTTGTGGTTCTCGGTCAGCGGTCCGTTGGGCATGCCCACGGTCAACACCCCGGCAGCCTTCGTGGCACCACCGGAGGAGCAACCTGTCGCCGCGAGCGCCAGGGCCAACGCGACGATGATTGTTCTGCGCATGGGGTATCTCCCGATACGACGGTGTATGAGAGCGCTCTCGTACACGGCACGGCGAACTCGCCAGACCGCGTGCCGGCCTGGCGTGTCCGTTCAGTTGTGGTGGGTCAGGGCGCGGATTCGCGCACGATCAACGAGGTGGGCAGCACCAGCGGGTGGTCGGGCATCGGCTGTCCCTCGAGCGTGGAGAGCAGCATCCGCGCGGCGGCGGCGCCCATCTCCTGCAGCGGCTGGCGGATCGTCGTCAGCCGGGGTTCGGTGTGTCCCGCGACCGGGACGTCGTCGAAGCCGACCACGGACACGTCGCCGGGGACGGTCCTGCCTGCTTCACGCAGCGCCCGCAGCACCCCGACCGCCGAGAGGTCGTTCTGCGCGAACACGGCGTCGAACGGGATGCCACTGGCAACGAGCTTGTCGACGGCGACCTCACCACCTTCCGTGGTGAAGTCGCCGTCGACCACGAGGTCCGGGTGCAGCGTCAGGCCCGCTTCCGCCAAAGCGAGCCGGAACCCGTCCAGCCTCGCCTGCGTGCACCCGAAGTGCGGTGGTCCGGTGACGACGGCGAACCTGCGGCGACCGGCCGCGACGAGATGCCGTGCGACATCCGCGCCTCCCTGCCGGTTCGTCGTCGTCACCGAAGGGAACTCCGGGTGCGAGCCGCGATCGTCGATCATGACGACCGGCAGCCCGGCCCGGTAGAGCGTGGAGATGTAGTGCAGGGCGTCCGGCGGCTCGACCACCAGCAACCCGTCGAACGCGTTGGCGGACACGTGGTTCGCGAACTGGTTCAGCGACTCGGGCCCGCGGTTCAGCGTGTAGAGCAGCAGCCCGTACCCGTCGGCCTCGAGCGTGTCGACGATGCCCTGCAGGACCTCACCCATCCACGGCCAGGTCAGCGATGGCGCGAGCATCGCGACCGTGCGGGTGCGGCCCCGTGCCAGGCCGACGGCACGCGCGCTGGGCACGTACCCGATCTCGTCGATGACCTTGCGAACCCGCTGCGCGGTGGAGGCGTCGACGTCCGGCTTGCCGTTCAGCACGCGTGACACGGTCGCTTTGGACACCTGGGCGCGTTGGGCGACCTCCGCGATCGTGACACGCATGCCGAACTTCCTTTCCGCCGCCTCTGAAACCGGTTTCGGTACCGGTTCCGCTGAGGTGTGACGGAGTCAACAGCCTGACGTGAGCTTTAGTCAAGACTCTTTCCGGAAGTTCGTGGGAGCGTTTCCACGGCGGCGCACATCGCCGCAGGTGCCGTCCGATCAAGAAGATTGCAAGCTCTTCCCGGTACCGCTACGCCGAACGGAGCAGCCGGGGCGCTCCGGTTGATCGTGCACAATCGGTGACATGGGGGTTGTGACAGCGGTCAGCCGCAGCGAGGAGTACACGTTCACCAAGCCCGTGCGGGAGAGCATCACGCTGCTCGCCGGTCTCGGCGTCGAGGGCGACGTCCACCAGGGCGTCACGGTGAAGCACCGGTCGCGGGTCGCGCAGGACCCGACCCAGCCGAACCTGCGCCAGGTGCACCTGATGCACGCCGAGCTCTTCGACGAGCTGCGGGACAAGGGTTTCGAGGTCGAGCCCGGTGAGATCGGCGAGAACGTCACCACGCGGGGCGTCGACCTGCTCGGCCTGCCCACGGGAACGTTGCTGCACCTGGGTTCCGAGGCCGTGGTCGAGGTGACCGGGCTGCGCAACCCGTGCCTGCAGATCGACGGGTTCTCGAAGGGTCTGCTCAAGGAGGTCGTGGGCAAGGCACCGGACGGCGAGCTGGTCCGGCGCGCGGGAATCATGTCCGTCGTGCTGGTGGGTGGCGTGGTGCGTCCCGGCGACGAGATCCGGGTGGAGCTGCCGCCGGAGCCGCACAAGCCGTTGGAGAAGGTCTAGTCGTTGCCGAAGTGGTCGTCGAGGATCACCGAGATCGTTCTAGGAGCCTCGACGACCGCCAGGTGCGCCGCGTCCCCGACGATGTAGAGCTCCGAGCCGGACAGCTCGTCCGCGATGTGCCGGGCGCACTCGGGAGGCGTCGCGTGGTCCTGCGCCGCCGCGATCACCACGGTCGGCGCGTCGATCTTCGCGAGGTCGAGCCGCAGGTCCATGTCCCGGATCGCCTGGGCGCAGGCGATGTACGACGGCACGTCGACCTCGAGCAGGTCCTCGCGGAACCGCGCGACCACGGCCGGCGAGAACGCGGGCGTGAACCAGCGCGAGACGATCGCGTCCGCCAGAGGCTCCATGCCCTGCGCGCGCAGCACCGCGATCCGCTCGTCCCACACGGACTTGTCCGGGTACCACGCGGTCGTGCACATGAGCGCCAGCCGGGAGATCCGGTCGGTGTGCGCGGCGAGCCACATGCCCAGCATGCCGCCGAGGGACGTGCCGCAGTAGTACACCTGGCGCAGTCCCAAGTGGTCCAACAGCTCCACCACGTCGCGCGCCAGATCCTCGATGGTGCACGGACCTTCCACCGGTGCGCTGCCGCCGTGACCGCGGTGGTCGAAGCGCAGCAACCGGAAGGGCAGGGAGAAGTCGCGCCACATCTGGGTGGTCGTGCCGAGCGCGTTGCCGAGCACCAGCACCGGAGCATCCTCCGGCCCGGTCAGCGCGTAGTGCCCGATCACGGCGTCACCTCCTCGCAGGGCCCCGACAACCGGGGAGTCTGCCTGGGGTTTTCCCCACCCGCACGCCGAATCCACACCGGATCCGCGAGCTTCTGCGGTGTTGAGCGCGTGTTCGCTCCATGTTCGGCAACAACCACCGGCCTGGCCCCCGCCGAAACACTGTTACGGGGAGCAGAATGAGGGATCTGCCCTGCCACCGACCGCACCGGGAAGCCGATGAACTCCGTTGCTCCGTTCGCACACGAGGCCCTGTTCTACCGGGACGAGGACGACTTCCTCGCCGGCACGGCCAGATTCGTCGCGGACGGCGTGAGCGCCGGTGAGCCCGTGCTCGTGGCGGTGCCGGAGCTGGGCATCGGCCTGCTGCGCGAACGACTGGGCGGTCAGGCGGACCAGGTCCACTTCATCGACATGACCGAGGCCGGGCGCAACCCCGGCCGGATCATCCCCGGTGTGCTGATGGCGTTCAGCGCGAGCACGCAGGGCCGGTTCCGCATGGTCGGCGAACCGATCTGGCCCGGCCGCACCGAGCTCGAGTACCCGGCGTGCGTCCAGCACGAGGCGTTGGTCAACACGGCGTTCGAGGGCAGGCGGGGCGTCATCCTCTGCGCGTACGACGCGGCGGCGTTGCCGGACCACGTGCTCGAGGACGCGCGGCGCACCCACCCCGTCGTGATCGACGGGGCCAAACGGGTCGCGAGCGAGTGGTACACCGACCCGTCCGGTCTCGCCGACATCTACAACGTGCCGTTGCCGCCGCCGCCCGCGTCGGCGGAGGAGCACACGTTCTCGGTCGGCACACTCGCGCACATGCGCAAGCTCGTGACGGCGTACGCGAACTGGTTGCGGCGCGAACAAGTCGACGACCTCGTGCTCGCGGTGAACGAGCTCGCGACGAACAGCATCCTGCACGCGTCGGGGCGTGGAATTCTGCGCATGTGGCGTGAGGGCGACACCGTCGTGTGCGAGGTGAGCGACTCCGGTGAAGGTTTCCCGCCTTCGTTCACCGGTCTGTCCGGCTTCGGAATCGTGATGGTGAACCTGTTGTGTGACCTGGTTCGCACCCACACGAGTCACAGCGGTACCACCGTTCGAGTGTACTTGGGGCGTTAGAGAGTCGCCGCCATCTCATCGCAATGCGCACGACACGCGAAGCTGGTTGCCTTGCACACCTATGACGGACCACCTCTCCCCCCTTGACATCGCCTTCCTCGCCATGGAGGGCAACGCGAACCCGTTGCACCTCGGCGCCGTCGCGACGTTCGCACCGTCCACTCCGGTGCATCCCGCGCGCATCGCCGCCGTGCTGTGCGAACGGGCGCAGGAGATTCCGCGCCTGCGCCAGCGCGCCCGCACGTCGTTGCTGGGCGGTGCGCGCTGGGTGGAGGACCCCGGCTTCGCGCCAGAGGACCACGTCTTCACGCACCACGTGCGCGGCCGTGACCGCTTCGCCACGCTGGTCTCCCACCTCATGGCGCAGCCGCTGGACCTCGCGCGCCCACCGTGGGAGCTGCACGTCATCACCGGGCTCGCGGGCGGCCGGTTCGCGGTCGTCGCCAAGCTGCACCACTCGTTGTGCGACGGCATGAAGGCCGTTGGCCTGGGACTTCAGTTGTTCGACGCGTCCCGGCTGTCCATTCCGGACGTTCCGGCGCAGGCTGCCAGGTCGATCATCCCGTCGCTGCGGGAGATCAAGGACACGATCGACATCGCCTCGTCGGTGCTGATGAACACCCGGCCACCGACGCTGAACTCGCCGGTGCTCACCTCGTCAACCCGGCCACGCCGCGTGGTGATGTCGCGACTGGATCTCGCTGACGTGCACCGAATCCGGCGCGCACACGGCGGCACGGTCAACGACGTCCTGCTCGCGCTCGTCACGGGTGCTTTGCGGCACTGGCTTTCCGCGCACGGCAGCGCGGGACCCGAGTCGGTCGTGCGGGCACTGATCCCGGTTAACCAGCGCTCACGCTCCGGTGACGCGGGCGCCGGCAACCAGATCTCCGGATTCCTGGTCTCGCTGCCCGTGGGCGAGCCCGACCCGGCCGAACGCCTGCGCAACGTCCGGGAGCAGATGGAGTCGGCGAAGGCGGCGGGCCCCGACCGAGGCGCCGGCGCGTTGCCGCTGCTCGCGGACAAGGTCCCCCCGCTGGTGCACCGCCTGGCCGCGCCGGTCATGGGCCGCTGCGCCCCGCTGCTGTTCGACACGCTGGTCACGTCGGTTCCGCTGCCGTCCATACCGCTGTCGCTCGACGGCGCGGGCCTGTGCGAGATGTACCCGGTGGCGCCGGTCGCCCCTGGACACGCCGTGGGCATCGCACTGTCGGTCTACCGCTCCTCCGTGCACGTCTGCCTGAACACGAACCAGTCGTGGATGTCGGACGCGCAGTGGCTCGACGGCGTGCTGCGGCGCGAGGTGGCGACGCTGCAGGAGACGCGCGAGCTGGTGGGTTTGCCGAGGTAGACCCGCGGGCAAACCTGGTTTCATGAGCAACACCGTGGTCCTCGACGTGGACGGCACCCTGGTCGACACCAACTACCACCACACGGTGGCCTGGCTGCGCGCGTTCCGCAGCGTCGACGTCACCGTGCCCGCGTGGCGCGTGCACCGCTCGATCGGCATGGGCGGCGACAGGCTGGTGGCCGCCGTGGCCGGCGACAAGGTGGAACGCGACCACGGCGACGCGGTGCGGGACGCGTGGGAGCGCTGCTTCGACGAGATGCTGGACGAGATCCAGCCCCTGGAAGGCGCGCACCGCCTGGTCCGCGCGGCAACCGACCTGGGACTCTCCGTCGTGCTCGCCAGCTCGGGCAAGCGCAAGCACGTCGAGCACTACCTCAAGCTGATCGACCCCGGTGACATCGCCTGGACGTCGTCCGACGACGTGGAGGACAGCAAGCCCGCCCCGGACCTGATCGAGGTGGCGCTGCGCGAGGTGAAGTCCGACCGCGCCGTCGTCATCGGCGACTCGGTGTGGGACTGCGAGGCGGCCGGCCGGGCAGGGCTGCCGTCGGTCGGGCTGCTGACGGGCGGGTTCGGCGAGGACGAGCTGGTCGACCGCGGGGCGTCGGCGGTGTACCCGGACCTGGACACGCTGCGGGCGGAGCTGGCGGACCTGCCGTTCGCGGTGGTGACGGACCCGAAGGCCTAGTGTCCCGCGTCGTAAATCAACCGCCAAAGTGGTGTCCTGTTGTTTTGGCGCGAAAAGCACGTTCGGGCCGCTAGATGGCCTTGGCTCCTCGTTCGCTCAAGGGAGCCGTATGGCGCGAACGGGACGTCGGGGCCGCTAGATCGCCCGAACGTGCTTTTCGCGCCAAACATGACTCAGATCACGGATCTCCGGCGCAGGACACTAGGGCTTGGGAGCGGGTGAGTCGGGAGCCGTCGAAGGCGTCGGCACGTCCGATGACCTCGGCCGGTCCTTCTTCTTCTTGGTCGTCGTGGCCGGGTCCTCCACCGGTTCCTCGACCTCGGTCGACGTCGTCTCCGTCGGCCCAGCCGTCGTGGTCGTGGTCAGTGGAGCACCTGGCTGCGGCGCTCCCGGCCCGTCCGGGGTCTGCACCACCGTCACCGTCGAAGCCCCCACCGTGACGACCTGGGTGTGCGGGTCCGGCACCACGGGCTGGTCCGCGGCGGGCGACTCCTTGCCGCCACCGCCGAAGTTCGCCACCGCCACGGCCACCGCGGTCACGGTGACGGCTGCGGCGGCGATCGCCAAACGCTTGCCCTTGTGCTGCTTCGGCACCTCGGGAGGTGACTCCACGGCGGCGTCCGGCAGCAGGGCCGGAAGGCCCCTGCTCGCTTCGTGGGCCGTCTCCAGAGATCGTGCGCACTGCGCTGCCGTGGGCCTGCGGGCCGGGTCCATGTCCGTCATCGCGGACAGCAGCGACACCCAGGCCAGCGGCAGGTCGACCGGGATGCGCGGCGAGCGGGCCAGTCGGGCCAGCGCGGCCTCGGCGTCGCCGCCGGGGTACTCGCTGCGGCCGGTCAGGCACTCGAGCAGCACCAGGCCCAGCGAGTAGACGTCCGCCGCGGGGCCCACGTCCGCGCCGCGCACCTGTTCCGGTGCCAGGTAGCCCGCGGTGCCGACCAGCACGCCGGACGTCGTCACCCGCGTCACCTCGGCGACCAGGGCGAGACCGAAGTCCGCCAGGTACGCCTGCTTCTCCTCGTCGTCGAGCAGGATGTTGGACGGCTTGATGTCGCGGTGCACCACGCCGAGGCCGTGCACGTGGTCGAGGACCGCGGCGATCTGGCCGCCGATCCGCGCCACGAACCGGGGTGGCAGCGGCTCGCGCATGCGCTGGCGCAGGGTGCCGCCGGTGATCTCGCGCATCACGAAGTACGGGCGGCGCGACACCGTGCCCGACGCGTACACCGGGATGAGGCCGGGGCACTCCAGCGACGCGAGCATCGCCGCCTCGCGTTGCAGGCGGAGCTCGTCGTCGGGCAGGCCCGGACCGGTGAAGACCTTGATCGCGACCGAGGACGTCGTCGTGCGGTCGTACGCGCGGTAGACCTCGGCCATGCCGCCGGACCCGAGAAGTGAACCGATCACGAACCGGTCGTCGACGACCGCTCCGGTCAGGTCGCCGTCCCAAGGTGCGCTCATCGGCCTCCGCTCGTTGCGCAGCAACCTAACCGGTCACGTGGAATTCCGGCTACCCGGGTGCGTGGAAGATCAAACTGCGACGTCTCCCGTTCGATCTCTCGCACCAGGGCCTAGTTCCGTTTCAGTCGTGCGAGAACTGCGGCCGTCCGCCGCCCCGTCATCCAGACGGTGGCGGGCCATTCGGGTGAGTCACTCGAAACGCAGCTTCTCGTAGACGGGAGCCACCACCAGGCAACCGGAGGACGCTTTCCAGACCCTGGCGAGCCGGGTGCGCAGGTCGGTGCCGCCGCTCAACGCCTGCGCCACGAACTGCAGCCCGAGCAGCTCGGAGACGATCTGCTCCGCCGCGTGCCGCACGTTCACCTCGGCCCGCAGCTCGCCGCGTTCCCGTGCCAGCGACAGCAGCTCCCGCACCACAGCGACCCAGCCGATCACCTGCGCGGCCGCCGCGACGTCGAAGAAGACGGCCTC
Source organism: Lentzea rhizosphaerae (assembly GCF_042649515.1). Classification (NCBI taxonomy): domain Bacteria; kingdom Bacillati; phylum Actinomycetota; class Actinomycetes; order Pseudonocardiales; family Pseudonocardiaceae; genus Lentzea; species Lentzea rhizosphaerae. Next base: position 22,040 of record NZ_JBHRZI010000009.1, read on the forward strand.
CCGCAACAGCTTCGCGCTCACCCGCACGGTGAGATCGGTCTCCAGCCTGCTGACGAACTCGAACGACATCGCGATCAACGCCTGCGTCGGCGACTCCTCGACGGCGAGCTGCTCGTCGCGCAACCGGTGCCACAGCAGCGACTGCTCCTCGATGATCGCGACGCCGAGTGCCTCCTTCGAGCGGAAGTGGCAATACAACGCACCTTTCGACACGTCGGCCCGCGCACACACGGCCGTCAGACTCGATCGGGAGAAGCCTTCCCGGTCGAACACCTCGGCCGCCGCCTTCAGCAGTTTCGTCCGCGTGTGTGCCGATCTCGCACGTTTGGAGTCCATCATCCGGTCCGTGTCGCAGCGCCGGTCGCGACCGCCGAGGCGAGGGTGTCCGGCATCTGCCAGTACTGCTCGATCTCTCCCAGGTGCACCGAAAGCACCGCCACGAAACGCGTTTCGACGGGTTCCTCCGTGGCGCGGACCCGCCAGCGCGCCGAACCGATCACAGCCGCGTCTCCTCCGTCTGCGATCACCTGGCGCACCGACAGCTGCTCCAGGCCGAACGTGGCGAACAAGGTCAGGAACTGGGACTCGACCTCGCGGCGGGTGCGCGGGCCGAGCGCCCACCGGGCGCCGTTCGGGTCGGGCGCCTCCCATTCCACGGTCGGTGCGCACAACCGCGCGATGCCGGGTGCGTCCTGTGCCGCGAGTCGCGCCAGGAACACCTGCACCACTTCGACCGTCGACAGCATTTTCCTCACCTTCTCATCCCGGTCATTGCTGCAGCAACGATCACGGTGCAGTCACACTAGCGAAACGCTCGAAATGTCGGCACGCACACCCCATTGGACCAGCTGCGTTTCACCCAAACATCCGATCGAGCGATTCCATCGGTATCTGAACTTTCAACGACCGTCGGTATCACCGCAATGCACGGCACGAAGATCTGAACTTTGCGGCAGGGTGGATGACGCACCCGCCATCTCACTGAAACGGAGCAGAACCGTGCTCAAGGCAGTCCGTCAAGCCCACGAGCACCAGGACACCCCGCCGATTACCGCCTTGATTCCACAGGCGCGGCGAGAGCAGGGCCTCACCCAGCGCGAACTCGCGGACCTGTTGTGCGAGATCTCACAAAACGACAGCGTCACCCGTGAAGAAGTGTCGAGATGGGAGCGCGGTAAACGCATTCCCGGCCCCTACTGGCGTGCCTGGATCAGCGCGGCGCTCGATGTGCCGCACGCCGAGGTCGACCGTGCCGCGGTGATCGAACGGGAATGCCGCAGGGCCAAGACAGAGGACCACTCTCACTAGCGGAGTGCGGGCAGACGGCAGGGGTCTGCCCGCCCGCCGGAGGGCGGTGCCCGACGGCCGCCGTGGGCGCCGCCCTCCCACAAGTCCCAGGCAGGAAGGACCTTTGGCCCCCTGTGCGTCCGCGCACAGGGGGCCAGACTGCGTGACGTGACAGCCTTCGGAAACTCCGTCGCAACGTTTTTGCTACTCGCCGGTAGCACGTTCGGCAGCTCGCCGGGGGTTTCCCCGGTCAAAGTGAACGAGATCTCACTCGGCCCCTCGGGATTCGTCGAACTGCGCAACACCGGCTCCACTACCGCAGACGTCGGAGGATGGACGGTCCAGTCGTGCTCCGGCGGCACTGCGCGAATCCTCGCCACCATCTCACCCAACACCGTCCTGCCACCGGGTGAATACTTCGTGATAGTCGGCTCCGCGTTCAGCGGAACCGTCCCGAACGGACTCGTGGTGGACACCGTGGACGGAACCGGCGTAATCGCCAGGAACCGGTACGGAGCGCACACCGACAGCGTGGGCCTGAGCTCCTCGTCACCGTGCCGGGAAGCGGGCCCTGCGACCCCGTGTGCCGATTCATCGCTCGGCCGTGACGCGGACTCCCACGACACGGATCACAACGCCGACGACTTCACGTGCCGCATTCCTTCTCCCGGCGAAAAAAATATGTAACCAATCGTTAATGGCCCCTTTCGAGTCCGAACGAATGCGAGCAAAGTCAGTCCCAGCGGCAAGACAGGTCGTTCCCCTCGACCAGACCGGCCGCTACGAGAAATACCCCGAATTCACTTTCTCGAAGGGACAGGACAATGCGTCGACTGCTGAGCGGAGCTGCTGCGCTGGCGATCGCGAGCACCATCGCGTTCGCTGGAATGGCGTCGGCCGCCGAGGAGACCGACTCTCCCGAGGTCATGCAGCTGCCGGCAGTGCTGATCAACGAGGTCTCCACGATGGGCCCGAACGGGGCGCTCGACGAGGCCATCGAAATCATCAACACCACGCCCGAGCAAATCGACCTGGTCAACTGGGTTCTCAAGATCTACAACCAGCGCAACGAAGTGATCCAGACGATCCCGCTGGTCGACCTGACCGGTGAGTCGATCGTGCTGCAGCCCGCGAACAACGTCGGAAGCAGCCTCGTGCTGACCGGCGCCGAGTTCTCCGGCACCGTCACCACCCCCAACGTTCTTCCGGTGCGGTTCATGGGCGAGGAAGGCATCCCGGTGCACGGTGGTGTCGCGATCTTCGGCACGGCCGCTCCCAACGCGTTCAAGATCGACGGTGTGGCGTTCTCGTCCGCGGTCGTCGCTGCCAAGGAAGGCGTTCACGCGCAGCCCGAGAACCAGCGCACCGCGCAGCTCGCCGGTTCCAACACCCGCAACCTGCTGAACCAGGACACGAACAACAACCAGCGTGACTTCTCGCTGCAGGAGCGGACCTTCTGATCAACTCGCTCTGACCGTCAAGCGGGTGCATCGAAGTGCCCAGGCCGTCGCCCCTCGACGGCCTGGGCACGTTCGCGTGTGGCGCGATGTCGCCAACGGCGACTAACCGCCGCTTCTCCCTGTTTCCCAACGTTTTCTGGCCCCTCATCCTCATGTGACTGATCACCGAGGAGGGCGCCGTGTTTCGACAAGTTCTGGCACTCGCCATCGCCGCGGCAACACTGGTCGCACCACACGCGTCCGCCGCGCCGTCGCCACCACCGCAGGCGCAGACATCCGAGGCTTCGCACCGGATCACGCTCATCACCGGTGACGTCGTCGACTACACCGAACGATCGGACGGGCGCAGGACCGCCCAGATCCACGCCGCGCCGAGGGACGGCGAGCAACCGATCTTCCACACCATCACGACGGCAAAGGGTCTGCACGTCTACCCGTCGGACGCGCTCGGCGCCGTCACGTCCGGCACCGTGGAACGTGCCCTGTTCAACGTCACCGAGCTCGTGCGCACCGGCCAGTCCGACGACCGCACGGCCACGGTTCCGGTCCTGATGACCGGTGGCTTCTCGGCCAGCGCCCACACTCGGATCAGCAGCCTCAACGCGTCCGGGATCCGGGTGGAGAAGGCCAAGGCACAGGAGTTCTGGCGCTCGTTGGACATGAGCGTGAAGTCGGGCGTGCGGGTGAAGTACGACCGCCCGATCCACGTCGCCCTCGACCAGACCACCAAACAGATCGGCACTCCCGAAGCGTGGAAGGCAGGCCTGGACGGCACCGGAGTCACGGTGGCCGTCGTCGACACCGGTGTCGACGCCAACCACCCGGACGTCGCCGGGAAGATCACCGCGACGGAGAACTTCTCCGACGAGCCGGACGTCGTCGACCGGCACGGCCACGGCACGCACGTCGCCGCGACCGTGGCGGGCAGCGGTCAGGGTTCCGACGGCAGGTACAAAGGTGTCGCCCCCGGCGCGCAACTCGTGATCGCCAAGGTGTTCAACGGCTCCGGTGAAGCCGACTCCTCTCAGGTGATGGCCGGCATCGAGTGGGCGGCCCGGTCCGGGGCGAAGATCGTCAACCTCAGCCTCGGCGGCGATGTCACGGACGGCACCGACGATCTCAGCGCACTGGTCGACCGGCTCTCCGCCGAGACCGGAGTGCTGTTCGTGGTGGCGGCGGGCAACAACGGCCCGGCTGGTCACTCGGTCACCTCTCCCGGCGTCGCGGCCTCCGCCCTCACCGTCGGCGCGGTCGACCGGCAGAACAAGCTGGCGCCCTTCAGCAGCACCGGCCCGCGCATCGGCGACGCCCATGTGAAGCCCGAGATCAACGCACCGGGCGTCGGCGTCGTGGCCGCCCGTGCGGCGAACACCTCGATGGGCGCGCCGGTCAACGACCGCTACACCGCCGCGTCGGGCACGTCGATGGCCACCCCGCACGTCGCGGGCGCCGCCGCGTTGCTCGCCCAGCAGCATCCCGACTGGTCCGCGGAAACGTTGAAGAACGCACTCGTCACCAGCGCCACCGACGTCGGTATGCCCTGGTACGAGCAGGGTGCTGGCCGTCTCGACGTGGCGAGGGCGATCACGCAGAAGGCCGTCGCCACCGCGTCGGCGTGTTTCGGCCGGTACGGACGTGGCGCCGACAACGTGCTCACCAGGGAACTGCAGTACGTCAACGACTCCGACGCCGCACTCACCCTCGACCTCACCGCGACGATCAAGGGCTGGGACGGGAAGTCCACCACCGGGTTCAAGCTCAGCCCGGCTCAGATTACGATCCCGCCCAGGGCCAAGGCCTCCGCCACGCTGACCCTCGACCCCGAGGTGGGCCCGGCCGGCGTGTACGGCGGAACGGTCACGGCCACCGGCGCGGGAACCACCTTGCGCACCGCGGTCAGCGTGTACGAAGCGCCGCAGACGTTCCCGGTGTCGGTGCAGGTCCGTGACACGGCAGGCCGGCCACCGGCACCCGCGCTCGGCCAGCTGATCGACGACTCCAACGGCGGCGACGACGTCAACGACCCCTTCGACGAGACCCTCAGCTACTACTTCGACGTCGTGAACGGCGAAGGTCTCGCGAACGTGCCGAGCGGCCGCTACTCGCTGGTGACGTGGGCGACCGAGAACACCGCGGGAACCCGTCGCCTGTCCATGCTCGCGGCCCCGGAGCTCACCGTCTCCAACGCCTCGTCCGTCGCACTCGACGCGCGCAAGACCGTGCCGGTCGAGGTCGTGCCACCGGTCCGGACCGAGCAACGTGACCGGACCGTCACCATGCGCCGCGTAGTACCCGCCGCAGGCGAACGGGCACCGCTGATCACGGAGACCTACGCCTCGCTCGGCTCAGCTCCCTGGGAGATCCGGACCACTCCTGCTGCCGCCGCGAAACGAGGCGCGATCTCCCTGCAGGACAACGTGACCCTGCAGGCCGCGACGGTTACCGCCGTCTCGGGAGGCCGGACGCTCCAGGCCGACGGCGACGTCGGGACGCTGTCCGCGAAGTGGTCAGGCGACCGAGACCTGACCATCGGCGGCGACACGGCGCTCACGAAGATCAGGCCCGACACCCCCGCCAACATGGTGAAGGCCGCGAACGCCGCCGCAACCGCTGCGGCACAGGCGGGCAAGAAGGCGATCTTGTCCTATGTGGACGCACCGGACGCTCTTCCGCTCACGGGACTGTCGAGCACCGCGCTGCCGTCGTTGAGCCTGAGCAACGCCGACGGCGAGTTCGTCGCGAAGCAGGCCGTGGTGAAGTTGAGCGTCAGGCCCAGCCCGGAGGCGGTGTACAACCTGAGCTTCCTGGACGCCAACGGCATCCCGGAGAACCACCGCACCACGGTCGACCAAGCCAAGCTCATCGAGCGCAAGACCTCCTACCACGCCGACAAGCCCGGCCTGTCCGTGCAGAAGACCTGGTACCCGTTCCCGACCGACCTGTGGCAGACGCAGGTCCTGCGCGGCACCACGTTCACCCCGCCCGCCGCGTGGACGGAGTACATCGGTCCAGGCGACGACCGTATCGTCTGGAAGCGACATGTGACGCTGAGCGGAACGGACACCAAGGGCCAGCGCGCGGTCATGACCATGTTCCAGGAGAACGTGTTCCGAGCCGGTGCCGCTCCCGCCACCGAACGGTGGTTCGCCGGCCCGATGCACAGCACCGCGATCGAGCTGCAGGCCGACCACCCGGCCCGCTACCCGGCCGCCAACGGCGCGTGGCGGCAGCTCTGCTCCAACTGCCGGGCAGGCGACACGTTCGTCCCGGCACTGCAGTGGGCCGATGACAGCCCTGGCCATTACACGAACCCCTATCAGAACAGCAAGTTCTTCACGACGACCAAGATCCGGCTGTTCCGGGACAACAGCGAGATCCCGGCGAACCAGGAGCCGCTCGCGTACTACCCCACCTTCCAGATGGCGCCCGAGAAGGCGACCTACCGCCTGGAAGCGGTCGAGACCCACACTCCGGGAGCCATCACGGGCGCGGTCAACCCGGTGTTGTTCACCCTCGCCCCGCGCACCGAGACGGTCTGGACGTTCCAGTCGTACCGGTCGCAGAACCCGCCCCCGCGCGGCTACTCGTGCCACGCCGGCCAAGCGACGTGCCAGTTCCAGCCGCTCATCCGGCTCCACCACGACCTGCCGCTCGACCTGACGAACTCCGCTCCGGCGGGCAAGACGTTCGTCTACCACGTGCACGCGTCCAGCAGCACCCCCATCACCCTGGTGAAGGTGCAGTGGTCGGTGGATGAAGGCAAGACGTGGCGGCCGGCGGCGATTCAACCGAACGGGGACCGCTGGCAGGTCACCATCGACAAGCCCAGCGGCGACGTGTGGCTGCGCACGGAGGCGAGGGACGGCGCGGGGAACACGGTCACGCAGACCATGCAGAAGGCCTTCCGGACTCACTCCGGCGGCTGAGTCCTGTCCTGGGGCGGGGGTAGTAGGGACCCCGCGCCTCGAGCCGCGGCGCGCAGGCCCGCCTGAAAACGGGTCTGCGCGCCCAGCTCGTCCATCAGCCGGTGCAGCCGCCGCTGAAAGGTCCGATAACTGAGCCCCAGCTGCTTCGCGATGCTGCGGTCCGGGAGCCCGGTGGCCAGCAGGGCGAGCAGCCGCGCGTCCGCGATCGAGATCTCGTTCGAGGTGGGCTGGCCCGGCAGCGACAGCGGCACGGCGTCCTCCCACAACCGCGCGAACAACGCCCCGAGCGAGTCCAGCAGCGCGGACCGGTGCACGATCACCGCGCTCTCCAGCGTGGTCTCGGTGCTGTGCAACGGGATCAGCCCCAGGTGGGCGTCCGCGAGGATCATCTTCGTCGGTGCGACGGCGACGACCCGCGCCTCCTCCCCCAGCGACAGCCCCATTTCCAGGTCTGCGCGCAGGTCGTGCATCTCCAGCGCCTGGCGCTCGTAGATGCCCCGGAACCGCACTCCGCGACCCAGCAGCTCCTCCTCCACCGGGTGCAACGCCGTGGGCGCCTTGGCGTACGGGGGCTTGTCCACGAAGCAGACCTCGCGCCTGGCCGTGCGCATCACCTGGTCGACCCGCCGCGAGATCGCCTCGGCCCCGTGCACCACCTCGACGAGGTCCGCCGGGGCCCGCACGCCCGCCGCCCGTTCGTACCTGACCTGCAGCTCACCGGCCAGCAACCGGTCCCGGCGCAGGTCGTCCTCCCGGTGCAGGAAGTACGTCGCCAGCGCGACGTCCGGGGCGACGGCGGTGTGCAGCCCGTTGACCTGGTGGACGAACCCCAGCTCGGTCAGGGACTTCAGCGCGGCGCGCACGGGCCGCTCAGCCAGTTCGGTGGCAAGACAGAGCTCCGTCACACCTAGTTGGTACGAGTCGACGAGCGCCTCGTAGACCGCGAGTTCCGCCGGACGCAATCCGAGCACGCAAGCCAGTATGCCGACTTCGGGCAGCCGTTGACGCGGGGCCGGAAAGAGGTGTAGACATCGGTTGAAAAGGTTTACAGACCTTCTCATCGTCGCCGCCGCCGCAGTTGCAGCAACGCATGCGTGCGAAAGGACGGCCGATGGAGACCAGCCGCCGCGACTTCCTCAAAGTCGCCGGTGCCACCGCGGGTGTCACGATGTTGTCCGGCTCGTTCCCGTCCGCGTCGGCCTCGGAGCCGTCGCCGTGGGACCAGGTGCCGGTGATCCTCGCGAAGATCGTTCCGCCGGCGTTTCCCAGCGCCAGGTTCGACATCACCGCCTACGGCGCCAAGGGCGACGGCAAGACGAAGAACACCGAGGCGTTCCGGAAGGCCGTCGAGGCGTGCAACGCGGCGGGCGGTGGCCAGGTCGTCGTGCCGAAGGGCGTCTTCCTCACCGGCGCGATCACCCTGCTGAGCAACGTGAACCTCGTCGTGTCCGAGGGTGCGACCATCAGGTTCTCGACCGATCCCAAGGACTTCCCGCTGGTCTACACGCGGTGGCAGGGCATCGAGTGCATGAACTTCTCGTCGTTCATCTACGCCCGCAAGGCCGAGAACATCGCGATCACCGGCCCCGGCCTGATCGACGGCCAGGGCCCGTCCGGTCCGTGGTTCGACTACGACGGCAAGCGGCAGCCCGACTGGGAGCAGCTGCAGAAGCAGGCAGTCGACAACAAGCCCGTGACGGACCGGAAGTTCGGCATGGGTCACTACCTCAAGCCGAACATGATCACGCTGTACGAGTGCAGGAACGTCCTCGTCGAGGGCGTGCAGCTGCGGAACTCGGCGATGTGGAACGTCCACCCCGTGCTGTGCACGAACGTGACGATCCGCGGCATCTTCGTCTACAGCCGCGGCGGCATGGTCGACGGCTGCGACCCCGAGTCCTCGCAGTACGTCCACATCACCGGGTGCCGGTTCGACTGCGGCGACGACGGCATCGCGATCAAGGCTGGCCGTGACGCCGACGGCCGGCGCGTGGGGGTGGCGAGCGAGAACATCGTCATCGAGAACTGCTCGTTCGAGGGCCGCTGGGGCGCGCTGACGGTCGGCAGCGAGATGTCCGGCGGCGTGCGCAACGTGTTCTTCCAGGACTGCACGGTGAAGAAGGGCTCGTCGTACAAACCGTTCCACGTCCTGTACATCAAGACGAACAAGCGGCGCGGCGGCACCGTCGAGAACATCCACGCCCGGCGCATCAAGGCGACCGACGTCGACCGCGAGGCGATCATGGTGACGCTGAACTACAGCCTCACCGGCCCCGGCTACGGCCCGGTCGTGAACCCGAAGGTGCAGAACATCACCGCCGACGGCTTCACCGTCAACGGGGTCAAGAAGACAGCGGTCACGCTGGACGGCCTGAGCGAGTCGCACATCAGGAACGTCGCGATCTCCAACAGCACGTTCACGAACGTGACCACGGCCAAGCCGAGCGTGAAGAACGCGGACGGCACCACGTTCACGAACGTCACCATCAACGGGAAGAAGGTCTGAGATGTCCTTGTCCCGTCGTGATTTCGCGCGCGTGTCGGGCCTGACGGCCGCTGGTCTCCTGCTCCCGGCGGGCGTGGCGACCGCCGCACCGGACCCGTGGCGCGAGGTCCCGTTGATCCTGGCCCGCATCTGCCCGCCGCGGTTCCGCAGGAAGGACTACGACGTCACCGCGTTCGGCGCGAAGAGTGACGGCATCACCAAGAACACGGAGGCGTTCCACAAGGCGATCACGACGTGCCACAACGCGGGCGGCGGACGTGTAGTCGTTCCACCGGGAACGTTCCTCACCGGCGGAGTCAGACTGTTGTCCGATGTGGAGCTGCACGTGAGCGAGGGCGCCACGATCAAGTTCTCCACCGATCCCGACGACTACCTGCCGCTCGTGCTCACCCGCTGGGAAGGCACGCTCTGCCACAACTACCAACCGTTCATCTACGCGTTCGAGCAGAAGAACGTCGCGATCACCGGTCGCGGCACCCTCGACGGGGACGCCGTCAGCGGCAAGTGGGCGAGCTGGGGAGCCGGCTCGACGGCCTTGCTGCGGCAGTGGGGCGAGGACGGCGTCCCCGTCGAGGAACGCATCATGGGCGTCGGCAAGAACATGCGGCCGAACATGATCCAGTTCTTCCGCTGCCGGAACCTGCTCGTCGAGGACGTGCTGATCAAGAACCCGGCCATGTGGTCGCTGCACTTCGTGTTCTCGCAGAACATCACCGTGCGGCGGATCGAGATCTACTCGACGAACTCGCAGGGCGACGGCGTCGACCTCGACTCGTCCTCCTACGCGCACGTGCACGACTCCAAGTTCAACACCAACGACGACTGCGTCGTGGTGAAGAGCGGACGGGATGCCGACGGACGGCGGGTCGGCATCCCGTCCACCCACATCGTGGTGGAGCGCTGCAAGTTCTCCGGCCGCTGGGGCGGGATCACGATCGGCAGCGAGATGTCCGGTGGTGTGCGGAAGGTCTTCTGCCGCGACTGCGAGATCAACGCGCCGGACTACCCCGGCCGATATCCGGTCAAGCACGCGTTGTACGTCAAGACGAACCAGGACCGCGGGGGTGTGATCGACGGCGTGCACCTGCGCAACGTCTTCGGCCAGAACGTGGAGCGGGAGGTCCTGTTCGTCTCGATGTACTACCAGAACGGCGGCACCAAAGGCTTCTTCCCGCGGATCGACAACCTGACGATCGACCGCATGCGGATCAACGGCGGCAAGGTCGCGGCGACGTTCCGGGGCTTTCCCCAGCAGCACATCAGGAACGTACGGATCACCAACTCGACGTTCACCGGCATCACCGCGCCGAACCTGATCGAGCACACCGACGGCCTGGTGTTCCGCAACACCACGATCAACGGGGTGGTGCCGGCATGAGGTACCTGCTGGCACTTCTCCTGGTCGCGGCCGGGCTCTCCGCCGGCGCGCCGGTCGCTCTCGCGGGATCCGGCCTGTCGTGGAAGGCGGTGAACGACCCGTTCTCGCTGGACTTCCAGGACGGCCGCCGCACGCTGACGGGCCAGCGCGAGACGTCGTACCGGCTCGCGGACGGTACGCAGCACTCGTTGACGAAGGTCATTGCGCAGAAACGGGTTCCGGGTGGTGTGCGGTACGTCGTGGCGACCACCGAGACATCCAGGAGCGCTTCTGTTGTCGTGACGCGGACCGAGCGCGGCCTGCGGGTCGGGTGGACGCTGGAGCCTTCTCTCGGCGTGGCCCAGGTTTCCGCGAACCTCACCGGGTCGTTGGAAGAGCACTTCCTCGGCGGCGGCGCGCACACCATGTTCGTCGACCTGCAACGGCGCGTGCTGCTGAACAAGGCCGTGTTCGTCGGAGCGTCGAACTTCGGCAAGTGCAACAAGAACGGCGCGCCGTCGACGTTCTTCATCTCCAGCGCGGGCTACGGCGTGTACGCGGACACGAAGGCGATCGGCAGGACCGCGTTCCCCGGCGCTCTCGCCGACGACCACTGCGCGGACAAGCCCGCGCCCTGCCCCGTCACGTTCGGCGTGCCGGACCGGATCCAGCTGTGTTTCAAGACCTCGCGGCTCGACTACGAGGTCTACGCGGGTTCGCCGCAGCAGGTGAACTCGGCGTACTTCAAGCGCGTCGGCACACCCACCCTGCCACCGGCGCGCCAGTTCGCGTTGACGAAGTGGCGGGACAAGTACAACCACTCTGACGAGGTCGTCGAGGACGTCACGCAGTTCCAGGCACGGGGTGTCCCGCTGTCGACCTTGTGGGTGGACAACCCGTGGGAGCAGGGTCCGGTCGGCGCGCGGCCGACCTACGCGTGCATCGGCGCGTTGAAGTTCGACCGGACGATGTACCCGGACGCGCAGGGCACGATCGACTGGATGCGTTCTCGCGGCGTGAACATGGGTGTGTGGGTGGCGCCGTTCCTGAACAAGATGTCGGACGGCAAGGAGTGCCCGCACGACTACCCCGCCGGCTCGTTCGCCCAGTCCGACCGCACCAACGTCTGGGACATCGACCTCACGAACCCGGTGGCGCGCGCTCACTACGAGGCGAAGCTCGAAGCCGTGTTCCGGATGGGCGTGAACTTCGTCAAGGGCGACCGGGGCGAGGAGCACAACTTCGAGGAGACGACGTTCGCGGGCGGGCCCGGCACGTTGATCCACAACCAGTACCCGTTGCTGTACGCCGAATCCGTGGTCAAGACGCTGCGGAAGGTGTACGGCGACGACTACACGACGTTGTTCCGCGCGGGCGGCGACGGGATGCCGGGGCTCCTGCACGGGTTCTGGCAGGCCGACGCGGACATGAGCTTCGACGGCCTGCGGCTCACGACCCGCCGGGGGATCAACTCGTGGATCTCCGGCCACCCGGTGCACGGCTCGGACATCGGCGGCTACCGCAACCTCGGTGGCGGCCCGTCCGAGTCGCTGTTCGTGCGGTGGGCGCAGCAGTCCGCCGTGACGCCGGTGTTCCAGGTCGGCAGTTCGGGCCGCAACTCGACGCCGTGGGTGTACGACGCGGCGACGTTCGACCGGTTCAAGCGTGCCGCGGTGCTGCACTACGAACTGTTCCCGTACCTGTACGCGCAGGCCGTCCGCGCGCACCGGGACGGCACGCCGATCACCCAGCCGATGGCGTTCCGGTATCCCGCCGACGCCGAGGCGTGGAAGGCGGACCAGCAGTTCATGGTCGGGCCGGACCTGCTCGCGGCTCCCGTGACCGCGGACCGCGCCGAGACCGACGGCGCGGCGGGGAAGCCGACCCCGGTCGACGTGTGGCTGCCGCGCGGTGAGTGGATCGACCTGTTCTCCGGTGCTCGGGTGACCGGCGGGCGGACCATCACCCGGGAGACCACCTTGGACGAGTTCCCGCTGTACCTGCGGGCGTCTTCCGCGATGCCGTTCAACTTCCGCACGCCGGACGTGTGGTCACAGCCGTGGGGCGTGAACGACCTGGATCGCGAGGACCGCGCGGGCTGGCTCGTGTCACCGACGGCGGACGGCAGGTTCGGCAACGTCGGGGTCCACTCGTCCGGCAAGCACCTCCTCGTCCGGCTCACCGGCGCTCCCGCCCAGTCGCAGCTGATGGTGCCGGCCAACGTGAAACGCGTGGTGATCGACGGCAAGCCGCTGCCGGCGTCGACCGCCGAAGAGCTGCGCGGCAGAGCAACGGGCTGGGCGTCCGTCTCCTCAACGCCCGGCACGTTCGGCGGCACGGTGCTGAAGCTCAATCCCCGACACGGCTCCAGCACCGTGCTGCTCACCCTGAAGTAGATGTTCAGAACATCCGGATTTTGTGAGTATCCTGATGTTCATGGTTCGGCTGACACGAGCACAACAGCAGGAACGCACGCGAGCATCAGTGCTGGCTGCGGCGAAGGCGGAGTTCACCGAGCGCGGCTACGCCCTGGCGAAGGTCGACCGGATCGCGGAACGGGCCGAGCTGACCCGTGGCGCGGTGTACTCCAACTTCCCGAGCAAACGCGCGCTGTACCTGGCGGTGCTGATCGACCTGGTCGAGGCTGGTGGCGGAGAGTCTCCGACGCCGCCCGAGTCGCTGGACGACGCCCTGGAGAACTTCGCCAGGGTCTGGCTCGAACGGCTGCCGCTGGGTGGCTCGGCGTGGGGTGGGCGCCTGCAGCTGCGCTCGTTGGACGGGGTCCTCGACGACGAGCACTCCCGCGAGGTCCTGGCGCAGGTCGCCCGGCTGGAGGGGTTGCTGCTCGCCCTCGCACTCGAAGCGGGCGAACCACCACGCCGGGTGCGGCTCGCCGAACTGGCGCTCACCCTGCTGGAGGGCGCGAGCCACCGGGCCGAGATCGCGCCCGGGTTCGGTGATCCCTTCGACGTCACCCACGCGTGCGTGCACCTCGCCGGCATCAAGTTCGGGGACACCTGGGCTCCGCCGCACCTGCCGTTCGTCACCCCGGCGAAGCCCTGTGCGGACACCTGGGACGCACCAGAAGGGCTCGTCGACCAGATCACCGGCCGGCCGGTCGACCTCACCTCCGACGGCCTGGTCGCGGTGCTGGGAGCCGGTCGGCTGGGCGCCGCGGAGGAAGCCGTCCGCTCGGGTGAGCCGGTGACGATCGTGGTCGTCACCGGCGATCCCGCCGAGACCGGCCGCCTCGTCCGGCTCAGGATCACCGACCTCGTCGCCTGTCTGCGGCGGGTGTTCGCACTCGAGAGCTGGCAGCACGTCCGGGTGGTCCTCGACGACGACGCGCTGGTGGCCTCGGCGCTCGGCGTCGCGGACCCCGGTGACGAGACCGAGGTCGCGGTGCGCGTCCAGGACGGCCTGATCGTCGCCCGCTCCGGTGGGCGCGGTGCCGGCCACGCGGTGTCGGGTGCCCGGAAGGCCACGCCGTGAGCGGGCCGGATCTGCTGGTGCTGCACGCCCTGCGCTGCGTCGGCACGGCCGGGCTCACCAGGCTGGCGGCGACCACGGGTCTCACCGAGCCGGACGTCGAGTCCGAGCTGATCGACCTCGCCGTCGCCGGCCTCACCACGCGCAACGCCGACTTCGCGGTGTGGAGCCTGACCGACGCCGGCCGCGCGGCGGACGTCGAGAGGATCACCGACGAGCTGGAGTCCGCCGCCGCCCGTCCCGCCCTCACCACGGCGTTCGACGGTTTCCTCGTGCTCAACCCGGAACTGCTCGACCTCTGCACGGCGTGGCAGCTGCGGCCCGCTGACGGTGTCATGATCGCCAACGACCACCGCGACCTGTCCTACGACGCCCGCGTCCTCGACAGGTTCGCCGACTTCCACCGGCGTGCCGCTGTCGTCTGCGCCGAGCTGTCCGCCGCGTTGTCCCGGTTCGGCCGCTACCACGTCCGCCTGACCGAAGCCCTCGACCGCACCAGGGCGGGGAAGCTGGAAGAGCTGGCCGACAGCACCTCGTCGTACCACGCCATCTGGGCGGAGCTGCACGAAGATCTGCTCGCCACGCTGGGAATTCCGCGATGAGGTGGATCCGGCGGCTCTCCGCCGAGGTCGACGAGACCGCGGAAGTGCTGGGAGGCAAGGCTCACGGCCTGGTCGTGCTGCACCGGCTCGGACTGCCGGTGCCGGAGGCGTTCGTCGTCACCACGGAGGCCTGTCGCGCGTTCCTGCACGACGGACGCCTGCCCGACGGGCTCGACGAGGAGCTCGCGACGGCCGTCGCCGGTTTCGATGTCGTGTCCGTTCGCTCCGGGGCACCCGTGTCGATGCCGGGCATGATGAACACGATCCTCAACCTGGAACTCACGTCCGCGGACGATGCGCGGTCGGCGGTGGAGACCGTGTTCTCGTCGTGGAACACGCCACGCGCACGCACCTACCGGGAACTGAACGACATCCCGCACGATCTGGGCACCGCCGCCGTCGTGCAGAGGATGGTGTTCGGCGACCGCGACGAGCACAGCGGTACCGGGGTCGCGTTCAGCCGTGATCCCAACACCGGTGCGAAGGTTCCGTTCGGCGACGTCCTTTTCGGACGCCGGGGAGACGCCGTCGTCTCGGGTTCCACTTCGACGTTTCCCCTCCGGGAACTGGCCGACCGGGAGCCGGCGGTGTGGGCCGGTCTGCTCGACGCGCTGAGCCGGGTCGAGGCGCACTACCGCGACGCGTGCTACGTCGAGTTCACCTACGAGGCCGGTGAGCTGTGGCTGCTTCAGGTCCGGCCGGGCCGGTTCGGTGGCACCGCCGCGGTTCGCGTGGCGACCGACCTCGCCGAGGAAGGCGTGCTCGACCGGCGCGAAGCACTGCTCAGGGTCTCGCCGCACCACCTCCGGCACGTCCGCACACCCCGGATCGCACCGGGCGAGGCCGTGGTGGCCAGAGGGCTCGGAGCGTGCCCCGGTGTCGCGACCGGCCGGGTGGCGACCACAGCGGACACCGCGGTCCGCATGGCCGTGGACGGCCCGGTCGTCCTGGTGCGCCCGGAAACGTCACCGCACGACATGCGCGGCCTGGCCGCCGCCACCGGCATCCTCACCGCGCGCGGCGGGCCTGCGAGCCACGCCGCAGTCGTGGCCAGGGCGATGGGAAAGCCCGCTGTCGTAGGAGTTTCCGGCCTCGCCCTCGACGAAGGCACCCTCATCACGATCGACGGCACCAGCGGCGAGGTCGTCCTCGGCAGCCCTCGCGTCGTGACGAGCACGGCGGACACGCACCTGCAGCGGTTGCTGGGCTGGGCGGACGACGTGGCGGGCGACCGTTCACCGCGCGCTGACGCCGACCGTCTCAGCGCCGCCCACGCCGTGCTTGGACGCTGATCAGGGCCGCACGCCGGGCCCGAACCCCGTCCAGCGCAGGTCCGGCGGAAGGTGGCCCATGTCGTTGTACAGCACCAACGACGGGGCCGTGCCGGACCGGTGCTCGATCACCGTGAGCGCCGTGTTGCCGCAGTTCAGCCCGAGCCACCGGGCAGGTGGGGCGTCGAGGGCGTGCCGCACCAGCCACGCCACCGGATACGCGTGGGTGACCAGCACCTCGTGGGTCTCGACGTCGGCGGGGCGGGCGAAGCGATCGATCAGCGCCGCGGCGACACGTGCGCCCGCGGCGGCCTCCTCGGCGTCGTACCCGTCGAAGAATCCCGCCCAGGCGGCAGGGATCTCGTCCGGCACGTGCGGCACGTGGTCGACGAGCTCGGCCGCCTCCCCCACCGCGACGCCCGGCAGGCACCCACCGATGATCTCCGCGGACCGCACCGCCCTGGCCAGCGGCGAATGCCACACCGCGTCGATCGGCAGGCCCGCCAGTCGCTGACCGAGCAGTTCCACCTGCCGTTGCCCGATCTCGGTCAGCTCGCCGAACGGATCCGCCGCACCGTGCCGCACCACGTAGAGGTGCCGAGTTGCCATGACATCAAAATACTCAGAACATCCGGATGTTCACAACATTCGATTTGCCGCTAGCTTCCTGACAGGCGCCGCACAGGCACCTCACAGGAACCGGGCCCAATCTGGTCCCCATGACGGACAACCACGACCGCGGCCTCCAGTTCGACCTCGCCACGCTCATCGGGCGCAGGCGGGCGTTGTCGCTGCTCGGCGGCGCAGGCCTCACCCTCGTGGCCTGCGCTCCGTCGACGACCACCACCGCGAGCTCGACCACGACGACCCCAAGCACCTCCACAGCTGACGGCTCCCCGCTGGAAGCCATCCCCGAGGAGACCGCCGGCCCGTACCCCGGCGACGGCTCCAACGGTCCGAACGCCCTCACCCAGAGCGGCATCGTCCGCCAGGACATCCGGTCGAGCTTCGGCTCGTCGACGCGCACGGCAGAGGGCGTGCAGCTGACCGTTGAGCTGACGGTCCAGAAGGAGGACGGAAAGCCGTACGCGGGCGCCGCCGTCTACCTGTGGCACTGCGACATCAACGGCGACTACTCGATGTACTCGGACCGCGTGAAGAACGAGAACTTCCTGCGCGGCGTCCAGGAAGCCGACGCGTCCGGCAAGCTGAAGTTCGTGAGCGTCTTCCCCGGCGCGTACTCGGGCCGCTGGCCGCACATCCACTTCGAGGTCTACCCGAGCCTCGCCGAGGCCACCAAGGCGGGCAACAAGATCACGACCTCGCAGCTCGCGTTGCCGGAGACCACGTGCAAGGAGGTCTACGGCACGACCGGGTACACGCAGAGCGTGCAGAACATGGCGCGCACGTCGTTGAAGCAGGACATGGTGTTCCGCGACGGCGTCGACCACCAGATGGCGACGATGTCCGGCAACGTCGGGTCCGGCTACACCGCCTCACTGGTCTTCGCTGTGGAGGGCTAGCCACAGTTCCGCGCGCAGGCCGGGCGAGTCCAGCGACCGGTTCAGGGCCTGCTCGGCCTTGCGCACGCGGTTGCGCAGGGTGTGCCGGTGCACGCCCAGCTCGGCCGACGCCGGGTCCCACGCGCCGTGGTGGGCCAGCCAGACCCGCAGCGTCTCCCTGGTTTCGGTGTCGAGCGGCCGCAGAAGTGCGTCCGCGAACCCTTCCGGCAGCGGCAGGTGCCCGGCGAAGTCCTCGAACTTCCGGATGCCCGCCGCCCGCGCCTGCTGGGCCTCGCGGTAACCCCGCGCGACCTGGCTGATGTCCACTTCGGATGATGCGAAGCCATCGGACTCCTGAGCCAGCACCACGATCCTGCCCTCGTGCTCGGCCCAGAAGACGTCGTCCGGTGGAGAGTCGGCGAGGAACACCCGGAACCTCTCAGGCAGGCCTTCGACCGGAAGACCTGCCAGCAACAACCGGAACTGGCACGTGCGCAGTTCCCTCGCCGTGGCTTCGTCGTTCTGGGCGAGCGCGAGGACCAGCAGCGACGCGGCGGTGTTGACGATGCCCGGATCGGGCTTCGCGGTTCCGACCGCCAGGACACCTCGGGCGCGGCTGCCGAGGACCTGCAGGAACACGTGCACGCCGTCGAGCTCGAACGCGACGCTGCCCAGACCGCCCGCGGTCTTCAACCGGGCGAGCTCGGCCGTCAGGTCCGGGACCAGGCGCGGGTTGTGGGCGTGGACGGGACTGCCGGACGCGTCGAGAAGCACCACCCAGCCGTCGATCCACTGGCCGAGCCTGCGCACCACTCCCCCGACACCCGACCTGACCGCGGCTCTCGTGAGTGCGCGCTGCGCCTCGCTGGTCCTGGTGAGCGCGGCGTACTCGTCCGCGGCGAGGGCCTTCGACACGGCCTTGCTGATCGCGATGAACGGCACGTCCCGCGGCACCTCGACCAGCCCGAGCCCGGCGTTCGAAGCCGCTCGCACCAACGCGGGCGGCACGACCTCGTGGCCCAGCCCCGTGCCGAAGCCGAGCCCGACCACGCCGGCGCGCACGAGCCGTTCGACGTAGTCGTCGTCCAGCGGCCTCAGGCCCGTGGTCAGCAGCAGCTCGCCGCCTTCCAGGAACGGCGTCGGGTCCGCGAGCTCGGTGCCGTGCACCCATCCGACGGGCTTCGACAGGTCGCCCGCCAGCACCGGCAGGGCCAGCGTCCGCGCCAGTTCGTGCAGCGTGATGGGCATGCGCCACTTTGTACAACCAAAGCACCACAGATCGCCATTTCAGACACTGCGCAGGGCGTTGACCAGGGTCATGCTGAGCACATGACCCGACTGCGAACGGCGATCCCCGGCCCGAAATCGCTGGAACTCCAGGCGCGGCGCAAGGCCGCCGTCGCCGCGGGAGTCGGCAGCACGCTGCCCGTGTACATCGACTCCGCCGACGACGGCCTGCTGGTCGACGTCGACGGCAACCAGCTCATCGACCTCGGCTCCGGCATCGCCGTCACGAACGTCGGCAACCCCGCGCCCGCCGTGGCGGAGGCGGTGCACGCGCAGATCGACAGGTTCAGCCACACCTGCTTCATGATCACGCCGTACGAGGGCTACCTCGAGGTCTGCGAGGAGCTGAACCAGCTCACGCCCGGCGACCACGAGAAGCGCTCGGTGCTGTTCAACTCCGGCGCCGAGGCCGTCGAGAACGCGGTCAAGATCGCCCGGCACGTCACCGGCAGGCAGGCCGTCGTGGTGTTCGACCACGGCTACCACGGCCGCACGAACCTCACGATGGCGTTGACCGCCAAGAACATGCCGTACAAGCACAAGTTCGGGCCGTTCGCGCCCGAGGTGTACCGCGTGGCGGCGTCCTACCCGTTGCACGACGGCCTCACCGGCGCCGAGGCTGCTCGCAACGCGATCGCCGCCATCGAGAAGCAGGTCGGCGGCGACAACACCGCCGCGGTCGTGATCGAGCCGATCCAGGGCGAGGGCGGCTTCATCGCCCCCGCCCCCGGTTTCCTGCCCGCGATCGCGCAGTGGTGCCGCGAGCGCGGCGTGCTGTTCGTCGCCGACGAGATCCAGACCGGCTTCTGCCGCACCGGTTCGTGGTTCGCCTCCGACCACGAGAACGTCGTGCCGGACCTGATCACGACCGCCAAGGGCATCGCGGGCGGCCTGCCGCTCGCCGCCGTGACGGGCCGCGCCGAGATCATGGACGCCGTGCACGTGGGCGGGCTCGGTGGCACCTACGGCGGCAACCCCGTGGCGTGTGCCGCTGCGTTGGGCGCCATCCGCACAATGCGCGAGCGCGACCTGAACGCTCGTGCGCGTCACATCGAGGAGACCGTCGTCGGCCGGCTGAAGGCCGTCGCTGAGAAGACCGACATCATCGCGGAGATCCGCGGCCGCGGCGCGATGCTCGCGATCGAGTTCACCGAACGCACGCCCGAAGTCGCCGCCCGCGTCGCCAAGGCGTGCCACGATCAGGGTGTCGTCGTGCTGACGTGCGGTACTTACGGCAACGTCATCCGTCTGCTGCCCCCGCTGGTCATCCCGGACGACCTGCTCGCCGAAGGCCTCGACGTGCTCGAAGGAGCCCTGCTCGCATGATTCCCTTTCACACCACCGAAGACGTCGAGAACGCCGTCGCCAAGGCCCACGCCGTCGCCCCGGAACTCGCCGCCCTGCCCGCACACCGCCGTGCCGCCGCGCTGGACCACGTGTCGCGGCGCCTGGCCGAGCGCGCCGAGGAGTTCGCGCAGGCCATCAACGACGACTCGGGCAAGCCGCTGAAGTGGGCGCGCGTCGAGGTGACCCGCGCGATCTCCACGTTCCGCTGGGCCGCCGAGGAGGCCCGCCGGTTCTCCGGCGAGCTGCAGCGCCTCGACACCGACCCGTCCGCCGAGGGCCGTCTCGCCCTGGTGCGCAGGGTGTCGCGCGGTCCGGTGCTGGGCATCGCGCCGTTCAACTTCCCGCTGAACCTGGTGGCGCACAAGGTCGCCCCTGCGCTCGCCGTCGGTGCACCGATCGTGCTGAAGCCCGCGCCCGCCACCCCGAAGGTCGCGTTCCTGCTCGGCGAGCTGCTGGCCGAGACGGACCTCCCCGCGGGCGCGTGGGCGGTGCTGCACCTGTCCAATGAGGACACCGCAAAACTCGTCGAGGACCCGCGGCTGCCGGTGGTCTCGTTCACCGGTTCCGGCCCGGTCGGCTGGGGCATCAAGGAACGCGTGCCGCGCAAGCACGTCACGCTGGAGCTCGGCGGCAACGCGGCCGCGATCGTCGCCCCGGACTGGCAGGACGTCGAGTTCGCCGCGCAGCGCATCGCCACGTTCGCGATGTACCAGGCAGGCCAGTCGTGCATCTCGGTGCAGCGCGTCTACGTGCACACCGACGTCTACGACGCCGTCGCGGAAGCCGTGGTGCAGCACGTGAACAAGCTCGACGTGGCAGGCGACGTCGGTCCGCTGATCAACGACGCCGCCGCGGCCCGCGTCGAGGCGTGGGTCAGCGAGTCGTCCGCGACCGTGCTCACCGGAGGCACCCGCGACGGCCTGACCTACGCGCCGACCGTGCTCACCGACGTCCCGGAGGACGCGAAGGTGAACGCCGAGGAGGTGTTCGGCCCCGTCGTCACCCTCACGCGGGTGGACAGCGTCGAGGAGGCCTTCGACCGCGTCAACGCCTCGAAGTACGGCCTGCAGGCGGGCCTGTTCACCACCGACGTGCGACTGGCTTTCCGTGCCGCGCAACGGCTCCAGGTGGGCGGCGTGATCGTCGGCGACGTGCCGAGCTACCGCGCGGACCAGATGCCGTACGGCGGCGTGAAGGAGTCCGGCATCGGCCGCGAGGGCCTGCGCGCGGCCATGGACGACCTCACGGAACAGCGCGTGCTGGTGCTGACCGGCCTGGAGCTGTGAGCCCACTCATCCGATGAATGGGTCAGGGCGGACCTGGGCTGAGATGATTCACGAGTGGCCGTCACCATCAGGGATGTCGCTCGCCAGGCTCAGGTCTCCGTCTCCACGGTCTCGCGCGCGCTGAGTGCGCCGGGCCTGGTGAAGGAGACGACCAGACAACGCGTGCTGGACGTCGTGGCAGGCCTCGGCTACCAGCCGAACCGAGCCGCGAGGAGCCTGATCACCGGCCGCACCGGCAACCTCGGCATCGTGGTGCCCGACCTCGAAAACCCCTTCTACCCGGCAGTCCTGCGCGGCGTGCAGACACGGGCAGGTGAGGCGGGCACCTCGGTCTTCTTCTGCGACAGCAGGGAAGGCCCGGAAACCGAGGCGGAACTGGTCCGCACGATGGCGGCTCAGGTGGACGGCGTGGTCCTCTGCTCCCCACTCCAGTCCGACGAGGTGATCGCCGAACTCGCGGACCTCACCCCACTGGTCCTCATCAACCGCACGGTCCCAGGCGTCTCGTCCGTCCTGATGGACAGCGGCTCCGGCATGGACCAGATCATCACGCACCTGGAGTCCTTGGGCCACAAGGACTACGTCTACCTGGGCGGCCCAGCGACAGCGTGGTCGCACCAGCGCAGACTCCAGGGCCTCCGCGACCGAGCCCCGATGCTGGGCCCGTTCGAACCGAACTTCACCGGCGGCCTCACCGCCGCCCAAGAAGCCCTGAAAACCGGCGCCACGGCGTTCATCGCCTACAACGACCTCATGGCCCTGGGCGTCCTGAGCCACCTGGCAGAGCAGAACATCAAGGTCCCGGCCCAGATCAGCGTGACGGGCTTCGACAACATCATCTACGCCGCCATGTGCTCCCCAGCCCTCACGACAGTCGCCATGCCAACAGAAGAGGCCGGCAAGGTCGCCGTGGACCTCCTGGCCGCCCGCCTGGAAGGCGCACCGCCGGAGTCCCGCGAACTCCCGACAAAGCTCGTGATCCGTGCAAGCACCAGAAACATCCGATGTTAGCTTGACAGAGGTCCAGACCAAGCGGAATGCTCGTCCTGCCTCCGCCGCCCAAGGCACCAGGAGGAGCACGCAATGAGGACAGCACGCTTCCTAGGCGTCATCGCCATCTCCCTGACGCTGATGGCCCCGGCAACCGCCACCGCGGCCCCACCCCCGTCAGACTGGTCAAGAGCCGTAGTCGACTCGACCATGAAACGCTTCACCCCCGACAAGCTCGGCGGCTGGGGCTACACCCGAGGCCTCTACCTCTACGGCCAGTACCTCGTCTACAAGCGCACAGGCGAGAAGAAGTACCTCGACTACATCAAGGCCTGGGTGGACCGCTTCGTCAAGGCGGACGGCACCATCGACAACAGCTTCAACAACCTCGACGCCATGCGCTCCGCCACCCTCTTCATCCTCCTGCACCAGGAAACGGGCCAGCAGAAGTACAAGAAGGCGGCCGACAAGCTCCGCGCCCGCTTCACCACCTACCCCCGCACCTCGGACGGCGGCATGTTCCACGCCACCAGCAAGGTGGGCCAACTCTGGGCAGACGGCGTCTACATGGCGCAACCCTTCATCGCCATGTACGCCAAGGCCTACAACCAGCCCTACGGCTACGACGAAGCCGTCCGCAACATGAAGGCCTACTTCACCCACCTGAAATCAGACGACGGCCTCCTCTGGCACGCCTACGACGCCGACGGCTCGGAATCCTGGGCCAAGAACCCGGGCAAGCACTCGGCAGAACACTGGGCCCGAGCCATCGGCTGGTTCGGCATGACCGCCGTGGACCTCCTGGAGATCCTCCCCAGCGACCACACCGGCAGGGCGGACCTCATCGCGATCGTCAAACACCTCGCCACGGGCTACACGCGCTACCAGGACGCCGCGACGGGCCGCTGGTGCCAGATCGTCGACAAGTGCTCGAACTCCAAGAACTGGACCGAGACCTCGGCCTCGTCGATGTACACCTTCATGCTCTCCCGGGCAGTAGAGCGCGGCTACATCGACGCGTCCTACAAACCGGTGGCAGCCAAGGGCTACCAGGGAGTCCTGGCCAAGGCGTCGATCGGCACGGACGGCCTGACCAACATCAAGGACATCTCCGAGGGCACCAACGTCGGCAACGCCGACTACTACTACGCCCGCCCGCGAAACACGAACGACTTCCACGGCCTGGGCGCATTTCTCATCATGAACGAACAACTGGCACGAGCAAGTTAGTCACTCCAGCCGCGAGGGAGCCCACCGGCTCCCTCGCGCGGCCGAGGAGCGCTCTAGTCGTAACCGCGAACGTGGCCATCCTCGTCCGCGAGAATGTCGTGGCGGTCCATGTCCGGCTCCTTCCGTGGAGGTGGCTGACCTCACAAACCTAGAGCGTCTCCGACGTCCTGTGGAGTGAATTTCCGTCGCAACCGGGCGAGCCACAGGTAACCCAATGGGTTCATGGAGTCATCCCATAACACTGCGGAAATCCCTGGTTTCCAAGGCCGAGGCCGAAGGGCCGGGACCAACCCACCCGAACCTCACGCCTGCGCACCGGCACGCACGTACGCAACAAGACACCTACGGAAACGAAACAGGAAGCCGCCAACGCCCCAGGGGACGACCCGCGGACCGCACGCCGAGCGGAGATCCATCACCTGGTCTCGGTAACCGCCCTCAAAGCCGCCACCACAGCCGAGAACGGAGGCAGGAACGGCCTCTCCCCGGAGAACTCCTGAGACGAGTCCAACCACCCCACCCCACCACGGTCTGTCCGGGAAGGCGGCAGCGGCACCAAGGTCCCCAGTCGATGGGTCAACGCCCCGCGCGCCCGCAACCGAATCAGATTCACCTGCGAAGCCTCATCAGCGGAAGACGTGAGAAACATCCACCGCCCAGAGCCCTCAAATCCCCCAGCGCCCCCGGGCAACACCACCACAGGCCCACCCAGCATCCGCAACCCGAGGTAGGTCCGCACCTCCGCCCCGACCCCACCCGCCATCTCCACAGCGGACACCTGATGATCAGTGGTCAGCAAAACGCGATTCTCAGATCGCAGAACCAGCCATCCCCACTCCGAATAACGCTCCACCGCACCACAGAGCGTCTCGAGTGACGGCAACACTCCTTCAGGCGAGCTCACAGATCTCACCCTCACTCTCACCGAACCAAGTCCAAGTGGCGTTGTAACTCCGATCACACGATTTGACTCTGCCCCGCCATCAACTCACTATCGGCCAGCCAAAGGCACACTCGAACGAGGCTGGAGCCGCGTGACCCACCTACACCCCCGACACGTCACCATGATCGCTCTGGGCGGCGTGATCGGCGCCGGTCTCTTCGTAGGAACAGGCGCGGGCATTGCCCTCGCAGGCCCAGCAGTCCTGATCTCCTTCACAGCAGCCGGCCTGCTGGCCCTCCTCATCATGCGCATGCTCGGCGAGATGACGGCCGAACACCCGAGCGGCGGCGCCTTCTCAGTACACGCCGAAAAGGCGATCGGCCCGTGGGCAGGCTTCACGGTCGGCTGGCTCTACTGGTCGGCAGTAGGCGTGGTCCTGGCAGTAGAAGCCACCGCAGCAGCCAAAATCGCAGCAGGCTGGATCCCGGCAGTCCCGCAATGGACCTGGGTCCTGATCTTCATGTCAGTCCTCACCGGAGTGAACCTCACCAACGTCCGCAACTTCGGCGAGTTCGAGTTCTGGTTCGCCGGCCTCAAAATCGCCGCCATCGTCCTCTTCCTGGCACTCGGCGCGGCAGCGATCGCGGGGGTGTTCCCCGGAATCGAATCCCCAGGTGTCACCAACCTCGAGGACTTCCTGCCGAACGGCTGGTCCGGAGTGCTGGCCGGCTTCATGACCGTGGTGTTCGCGTTCGGCGGCCTCGAAGTGGTCACGATCGCCGCAGCCGACGCCGAAGACCCGAAGCAGGCCATCAAGAAGGCAGTCCGCACGTCCATCACGCGCCTGCTCGTCTTCTACCTCGGCTCGATGGCCGTGGTCGTGACCCTGTTGCCGTGGAACGACTCCCAGGTCGGCGCCAGCCCGTACGTCGCAGTCCTCGACCGCCTCGGCATCCCCGCGGCCGGCCAGATCATGAACGTCGTCATCTTCGTGGCACTTCTCAGCGCCATCAACGCCACCCTCTACGGCGCCGCCCGCGTGCTCTGCTCCCTCGCCGAACGCGGCGAGGCGCCGAAAGCCCTGCTGGACAAGACGAACGGCGTCCCGCGCAACGCCGTGCTCGCGTCGGCCGCGTTCGGGTTCTTCTCCGTGGTCCTCAACTACCTGTGGCCGGACACGGTCTTCCTCGTGCTTCTCAACGCCGTCGGCTCGGTCATTCTGGTCGTGTGGGGGTTCATCGCGATCTCCCAGATCCGCCTGCGCCGCACCACTAACAACCCGGTGGTGCGGATGTGGGGCTACCCGTACCTGTCCTGGCTGGCGTTCGCCGCCATCGTCGCGATCATGCTGCTGATGCTGAGCGACGAGCAGGCCCGCGTCCAGATCCTGTCCACGGGCGTGCTCGTCGCCGTCGTCACCGCGGTCGCGCTCAGCAGGTCAGCTTCGCGCCGGCGAAGTCTCCGCGGTCGTACCTGACGCCGTCACCGCTGTCGTTGACGACCAGGCGCAGGAACTTGGCGCCGGTCAACGAACCCGTCAGCGTCACCGCGTCGTCCTTCCACGTGCGCAGCCCGCTGTCGGCGACCTTCGTGCCGTCCGCCCAGACCTCGAAGATCGCCGAACCCTGCTGGTTCACGTCGCGTTCGTCGTCGATGCCGACGTCGGACGAGAACGAGGTGCAGCGCCCGCCGACGTAGAGGATCAGCTCGGCGTTGGCGTGCGCGCCGAGTCCCTTCTCGTACGTCTTGCCGTTGATGGTCAACGTCTTTCCGTCGCCACCGACGTAGCCGCCGTTCGACCTGTCGCGCTCGACCGGGCCGTAACCACTGCGTTCGGTCGTGAAAACAACATCACTGGCCCACAACGAAGCCCCGGACGGCGGCGCGACCGGCACCAGCACAGAAGCATCAACCGGCCTGGCAAGGCGTCCGTGCCCCACCCATGTGACTCCCAGCGAGCCGTTCAACACGTGCGCACCCGGAGCCACTCCAGCAGGTGGCGTGACCCGCCACTTCCCTTGCACCGACTGCGAAGTCAGCAGAACGGGCGCGTGTTCCGACGAGAGCTGCTCGACCTTCCACCCCGCCGGCGCAGTCAAGGTCACGGCCGCGTTGAGGACGGGGATCGGCGCCTGGTTGGTCGCCGTCACGGTCGCCACGAACGGCTCACCGGCCGGCGTGATCGTGCTCGGAATGCCGGGAATCTGCGCGGCGACGTCCAGCGAGGTGTCCAAAGCGGGCTCGTACCGGTACCAGTCCTGTGAGGCCTTCACCCGGAAGATCGCGGTGCCGTGCGGCGGCAGCGCGGCCGAGATCTTGCCCGCCGACTGGAAGTTCCGGTGCTGGTCGAGGTCCCGCACGGTGTAGCCGATGCTGCGCGGCAGTCCGATCTCCCGGGCCGTGGTCGAGATGGTCGCGTTCACCTCTGACTCGTTGAACAGCGCCACCGCCTTGTCGCCGTTCGCCAACGGCTTGACGAACACCCACTGCCCGTCCTTCTGGGAGATCACCTTGCCCTGAACGCCGAGCTTGTCCTGGTTGATCGCGATGATCTCCTTGTTGCGCAGGATCTCCAGGTGCTCCTGCGAGATCTTGCGCAGGTCCGCGCCGATCAGCAGTGGAGCCGCCATGATCGACCACAGCGCGAAGTGGCTCTTGTACTCGGTCGTGGTCTGCCGGCCGTTGCCGACCTCCAGCATGTCGGGGTCGTTCCAGTGCCCCGGCCCGGCGTAGGCGTCCAATGGCGCGTTCAGCTTGAGGATCTCGACGGTCTTCGACCAGGTGTCGTTGATGTCGCCGGTGGTGCGCCAGAGGTGGCCGACGCCCTTGCCCCACTCCCACGGCTTGTTCTGGCCCCACTCGCAGATCGAGTAGACGATCGGCCGCCCGGTCTTCTTCAGCGCGTCCCGCATCTTCGTGTAGCGCTCCAGAGCGGGACGGCCCTGGTTGTTGCAGTTGTCGTACTTGAGGTAGTCGACGCCCCAGTCCGCGAACGTCTGCGCGTCGATCTCCTCGTGGTCCAGCGCCCCAGGCATCGTCTTGGCACACGTCTGCGTGCCCGCGCTGGTGTAGATGCCGAACTTCAGTCCGCGGGCGTGCACGTAGTCCGCGAGTGCCTTCATACCGCTCGGGAACCGGGTCGGGTGGTTGCGCAACCGGCCCGTGGCGGGGTCACGAGTGGCGTCGGCCCAGCAGTCGTCGACGTTGACGTACTGGTACCCCGCCTCCTTGAGCCCTTTGGTCACGAAGATGTCCGCCATGTCGCGGATCATCTGCTCGTTGATGTCGCAGCCGGTGGTGTTCCAGTTGTTGAACCCCATCGGCGGTGTGAGCGCCAACGACGGGTCTGCGGCGATGGCAGGTGACGCGGGTACGACCACGGACGCTGCGACGAGCGCCAGCGCGGTGAGCAGTGATCTCACTTCGGCTTCTCCAAGGTGATCGCGAAGACGTGCAGGCGCGGCCCGCCCGTCCTGGGCAAGGTGACGGCGGAGAGCTCCTTCGCGGCGTCCAGGTCGACCACCTGGTGGAAGATCGACACCTGCTTGGCGACCGGACCGGCGGGGGTGTGCATCAACGTCGTGGCAACGGGTTCCGACTCGCCGAACTGCGGGCGCTGCTGCCACGCCGTCACCCGGAACCTCACCGGGACCGGGCCGTCGGCGTACCCCAGCGCGCCGTCCGCCTCGACGTTGCCGGTGTCGGCGGCGGCGAGCAGGTGCAGCTTCACGTACCTGCCGGCCGGGACGGCGAGCGTCTGGCCGCCGGCGATCACGTTGTTCTTGCTCGCCTCGTCGCCGTTGTGGAACTCGAACAGGACGCCGTCGTCGGTGACCGAACCGGTCTGCGGCAGCTGGGCGGCCGGGTAGGTGTTGCCCAGGCCGTCGAAGTCGCCGTCACGGCTGGTGAACTCGTTGGACAGACCGTCGTTGTCGAGCGCGGCGCCGAGGTCCACGGGCACCGCGCTGCCACCGGGCGGCAACGCGGGCAGGCCCCAGCGCCTGGCGGGTTCGGTGATCCGGACCGGCGCGATGGTGAAGTCCCGCTCGCCCCTCGCGTGGATCAGGGCTTCCTGACCGCGCCCGAGCCCGAGCTCGACCACGCCGTCCCGCACGCTCCACCGGGAACATCCCCTGACGGTCAGCGGGCCTTCGATGCCCGTGCGGACGCGGCACGGCTGACCTGCTTCGCTGCGGACCCGCACGAACCGCGTCCTGCCACCCCGCCTGACCGCGCTGACCAGGAACGCGCCCTCGGTGCGGGTGTCGTGGATCGTGACGTCCTGCCAGGCGGCCGGCACCGCGGGGAAGATCCGGATCAGCCCTCCCCAGCTCTGGATCAGCATGTCCTGCAACGACTTCGCGGCGGACAAGGGAGTCTCGATCACCGGGCCCGCCTCGAAGTACATCGTGTTGGGCTGGGCGAACCTGGCCACGAACTCGCGCAGGTACCTCAGCGCGTCGTCGCCGCGGGTCATCTGGGCGGCGATCGAGGCCGCGCCGGTGAAGGTGAAGCCGCGCAACGACCCCTCGAAGCTCAGCCAGTGCCGCAGCGACCGTTCGATGAGGTCGCGGCTCTCGGGCTGCTCCCAGTTCACCTCGTGCAACGGGTACACCGCGAGCAGGTGCGAGTAGTGCCGGTGCGACTTCGCGAACGGCACCCCGGCGCCGATCATGAACCCGCCCGCGTCCACCGGGTGGTCGACGAGCTGGTCGAGCACCTCCCGCCACCTCGCCGCCAACGGGTCGTCGATCTTCAGGATCTTCGCCGACTCGATCAGGGTGCGGCAGGACCACCGCAGCAGCGCGAGGTCGAAGTTGCAGTCCGGCGCGACGCCGTACTCGGGCGAGTAGGTCGGCAGCAGGTGCAGCTTGCCGTCGTTGCCCTTGCGCAGGAAGTGCAGGTAGTAGTTGGTGGACCGGCGCAGCACCGGGAAGACGGTGTCGCGCAGGATCCGTTCGTCCATGGTGTGCCGGTAGCTCAGCCAAGCGTTGTGCAGCAGCCACGGCAGGTTCCCGATCTCCGGGTCCGGCGAGGGGTGCAGCGGCGAGCCGACGAACCCGGCGTCGGAGAAGGTCGGATCTGTGCTGCGCCGCAACCCCATCGAGTCCGCGCGGAACTCCGGCCGCAACGCGTCGACGAGGATCTGCTGGTTCTGGGAGATCGTGCGCGGGATCGGGTCCAGTTCGAGGTGGTTCGACGCGTGCACGGGCCAGTACTCGAGCTGTGCGTTGAGGTTGAACCACACCGACGGCCACGGTGTCGGCTCCAGCCACGGCCCGGTCGTCGGCATGATCGGTGCTTCGGCCCGTGCGCCGGACGCGAGTTTGTACAGCTGGATCCAGTAGAAGCTCTGCATCAACGCGTCCGGCACGGACACGAAGCTCTTGCGGTAGAAGCGATGCCACCACCGCTGGTGCTCGGATCGCAGCGCCGGGGACGCCTTGGCGATCGTGTCCTCGACCGTCGCCTCCGCGGTGCGTTCCGGGAACGAGTGGTCGACCGACAGCAGGAACTCCGTGCGGCCGTGGGACTTCCGCGTCCGATGTGCCGTGGCGGTCTGGCCGCCTGCGACCATCTCCTGGGTGACGAGCGTGATCCCGTTCTCGGTTCGGGTGACGGGCTTGGGGTTGGGCTGCAACGCGGCGGGCGGTGGTTCACGGATCGTGCGCGGACTCACCGCGTCGAGTGCCTGGAACTCCAGCCTGAAAGCGGCTTCACCGGCAGAAGGACGAACTTCCAGGTGCAGCAACGACTTCTCGGCGTGCACGAACATCCTGATGGCGAGTTCACCCCGGTCCGTGATGATCTTGCCGCGCAGCTCTGCGTTCCAGAGCTCGAGCCGCAGGTCGACGCCGGTGAGCTTGCCGACCGGAGTCAGCTGCAGCCGCCCGACCGGCAACCGCGCCACACCCCACTCGTTGCCGTACTGGGGCCGGTGGTCCTGCACCTCCGCGTGGTCGACGGTGAACCGGACCGCGTTCGCTCCGGGCTCCCGGTAGACAGCGGTGGCGAGGAAACCGTTGCCCAGGAACGGACCCTCGTACCAGGCACGTGGAATTCGCTGCCACACCAGGTCCTGCTCGCCGAGGAACCTCTCCCAGTCGATCCTCGTCGTGCCGTCCGGGTCCGCGTTCGCACCAGTCACCGGCAACGCCGTGAGCGCCGCCCCAGCCACAACCCCACCGAGCAGTCCGCGCCGCGACAGATCCACAGAACACCTTTCAGGTCCGCGGCGGCGGCAACCAAAGATCGGAGGTGTACCTCAGGTCGCAGCGTAGGACCGCAGTCAAATGCGGTCAAGCCCAGTCAAGCCTCGGATGAAAGCGTTTACCGGCCCTATGATGCAGGCGCCGCGAACCCTGGAGGATGCTCATGATTGCGCGTTCCTACCCGTTCGGTCCGGTGGACGGGCTCGAGATCGACCCGACGTACGGCAGGCTGCGTGACGACGAACCGCTGGCCCGCGTCCAACTCCCCCACGGCGAGGAGGGATGGCTGCTCACCAGGTACGACGACGTCCGCGTGGCGCTCAGCGATCCGAGGTTCAGCCTCGCGCAGGCCGCCGTGCGCGACACGCCCCGGATGGGGCCGCAGCGCATGGGCGCCATCCTCACCGACCTCGACCCGCCGGAGCACACCAGACTGCGCCGGTTGCTCGCCCACGCGTTCACCATGCGCCGCGTCGAGCAGCTTCGAACGAACGCCGAAAGGCTCGCCTCGCGGCTGCTGGACGACGTCGAGAAGGCCGGGCCACCGGCCGACCTGCTCACCGCGTACGCGATTCCGTTGCCAGGACTGATGATCTGCGACCTGCTCGGCGTGCCGTACGCCGACCGCGACCACTTCCAGGACCTCGCCGCCGCGTTCATGTCGGTCACGGCGATGACCGACGACGAGAAGATCGCGCGACTGGGAGAGCTCGCCGGCTACCTCGCCGGGCTCGCCGATCAACGCCGCGAGCACCAAAAAGACGACCTGATCAGCGCTCTGGTCGTAGCGCAGGAGGACGGTGACCGGCTCACCGCCGAGGAACTGGTGCAGCTCACGGTGCTGCTGCTGGGCGCCGGGTACGACTCGACCGCCTGCCACATCGTCAACTCGGTGTACACGCTCCTGCAGTTCCCCGACCAGGCCGCACTGCTGCGCTCCCGCCCCGAACTGATGCCCGCCGCCGTCGAGGAACTGCTGCGCTGGATTCCCGCCCAGGAGATCTCCGACATCCTGCCCCGGTACGCGCTGGAGGACGTGGAGCTCAGCAGCGGCACCGTGCGCGCGGGCCAGCCGGTGCTGCTCGCCAAGCACGCCGCCAACCGTGATCCACGCCAGTTCCCCGACCCCGACCGGTTCGACGTGACGCGCAACGCCAAGGGGCACCTGACGTTCGGGCACGGACCGCACCACTGCATAGGCGCGCAGCTGGCGCGGATGGACCTCCAGGTGGCGTTGACGGCGATTCTCGGCCGTTTTCCGGACCTGCGCCTGGCTGGTGACGTCGAATGGCGAACCGGCATGGCCATGCGCGGACCGCTAGCTCTGCCGGTCACTTGGTGACGGTGCGCTGACCTCGTCATTCAACCGGGACACGACCGAAAAAGGGAGGTAAGAGGTTTAGATAACTCGTCCGAGCGAATACACCACGATCGTGTGAGCCCTAGGCTGATCGGCTCTGCGGGGCCAGCAGCTCGTTGATGGCGTCCAGCGAAATGCCGAGTGCGCCGGCGAGTGCGGCGATGGTGAAGAACGACGGCGTGGGGGCACGACCCGTCTCGATCTTGCGCACGGTCTCGGCGGACAACCCGGCGCGAGCCGCGATCTCGACCATGCTCTCCTCGCCGCGGGCGTCCCGCAGCAACTGCCCGAGCCGCCTGCCGCGCTCCCGTTCCAGCGACGTCAGTGGGATGCGCACCATGCCTGTGGATTCTACGCGAAACAGGCAAGTCAAGCTCTCGGCGAAACTCCGTTGCGAGCCCTGCCGATCACGACATAGGTTTCGTCGTACACAAGAGAGGAGGTGGTCCAAAGTTGTATAGCTACAGGACTCGTGAGGTGGCTGTCCGCTAGGACCGCCCTCGGTGACGCCGCAGGGCTGATGTCACAGCCAAACCCAGGCAGCCACCCGACCCCCGGATTTCGAGCGCTGGTCCCGCTCGGCCTGCTCGCGCAGGAGTCGTCCGGGGGTTGTCCCGTTCTACGGGGTTTTGTTCACAGTGCTTTCTTCAAGGCCTTGAGGTCCCTGACGAACTCGTCGTAAGCCTCGTCACGGTTCTCGGCCCGCAGCACCGCCGACGGGTGCACGGTCACCCCGACCCGCAGCCCGTCCTGCTCCAGCACCTCACCGCGGTGCGTGGTCAGCGTGAACGACGCTCCCAGCAACGCCTTCGCCGCCACGGCCCCCAGCACGACCACCAGCCGGGGCTGCACGACCCGGATCTCCTCGCGCAGCCACGGGAAGCACGCCACCACCTCGCCCCGCCGAGGCTGCTGGTGAATCCTGCGCTTGCCGCGTTCGGTGAACTTGAAGTGCTTCACCGCGTTCGTCAGGTACGCCTGCGACCTGTCGATCCCGGCCGCGGCCAACGCCTTGTCCAGCAACCGCCCGGCCGGCCCCACGAACACGTGCCCCTCGACGTCCTCGCGGTCGCCGGGCTGCTCCCCCACCATCATGAGCCGCGCCGGCACCGGTCCCTCGCCGAACACCGTCTGTGACGCGTCCTTGTAGAGGTCACACCCGCGGCAGCCGCACGAGGCAGAACGCAACGCCGCCCAGTCCGCCCCTTCCGGGACGTACTGGGCGGCGTCGGCTGACTTACTTGTCCGAGCGGAAGGCATCCTTGACCTTCTCGCCCGCCTGCTTGATGTCGGCCTTGGCGCGCTCGGCGCGGCCCTCGGCCTGCCACTGCTCGTTGTCCGTGGCGTCGCCGACAGCTTCCTTGGCGCGGCCCTTCATCTCTTCAGCCTTGTTGCTGAACTTGTCGTCGGCACCCATGGATCAGGCTCCTTCAGTGTCGGTCAGCTACGTGGACTGGTTACCCGGCGAGCACCGTCCGAAACAGTTGATAAGGTGATCACTCGCGGTTGAGAACCCAGCCGCAAGCCGATGTGACGGCTTGCTCTGGGTGTGCCCGCCCTTCGCAAGACAGCTCCAGAGCACCGTCGTCACACCGGCATGCCGCTGTGAGCATGACGACGCGAAAGGAGCCGGCGGTGTCGTCCGCGAGAATCACCGCCCTCGAGGCCGAGGTGGCAGGGCTGCGCAAAGCCCTGGTGTCCCGGACCGTCATCGGGCAGGCCACGGGCCTGATCGCCGCACGTAAACCCTGCACACCCCAGCAGGCGTTCCAGCTGCTGGTGCACATGTCGCAGCACCACAACATCAAGCTGCACGTCGCCGCCGACCGGCTGGTCGCGGCGTTCGTGCGCGCTCACCTCGGACGGCCGGTCAACCTGGCCGACCAGGTGCTGTGGGATCACGTCGACGCGACGACCGCGAACGACTCGGGTGACAGCGACGAAGGGTTCGCCGAGGAGGTCAGCACCACGTCCCCCTGAGGCAGCGGGACGGGGGTCGTGCCGAGGTTGACCACCACGCGGGTGCTCCCGCGGTGCAGCACGAAGCACGCCCCGTCCTGTTCCACCACGAACCTGTTCAACCGCGGGTCGGCCAGCTCCGGGCGGGAGCGGCGCAACGCGATGAGCGCCTTGTAGGTCTTGAGCACCGTCGCGTGGTCACCTTCGGTCAGTTCGTCCCACTCGAGCCGCGAGTTCTCGACCGTCTGCGGTGACATCGGGTCCGGTACGTCGGATTCGCCCCAGCCGTGCCTCGCGAACTCGCGCCGCCTGCCCGTCCGGACGGCTTCGGCCAGCTCCGGGTCCGGGAACGACGCGAAGAACTGCCACGGCGTGGAAGCCGCCCACTCCTCCCCCATGAAGATCATGGGCGTGTAGGGCGAGGTGAGCACGATCGCCGCCGCGCACAACAACTTCCCGGTCGACACGCTCGCCGGCAGCCGGTCCCCTGCGGCGCGGTTGCCGATCTGGTCGTGGTTCTGCGTGTACGCCAGGAACCTGTGACCGGGGATCAACGCCGTGTCGACCGGCTTGCCGTGGTGCTTCTCCCGGAACGACGACCACGTGCCCGCGTGGAAGAACACCTTCTCCAGCGTGTTCTTCAGCGCACCAGGTGCCGCGAAGTCCTCGTAGTAGCCGAACGTCTCACCGGTCAGCGCCACGTGCAGGCAGTGGTGCAGGTCGTCGGACCACTGCGCGTGCAGGCCCTGTCCGCCGCCTTCGCGCGCCGTCACGAGCCTGGCGTCGTTCAGGTCCGACTCGGCGATCAACGTCAGCGGGCGCCCCACCGAGGCGGAGAGCGCGTCCACCTCGACGGAAAGCTCTTCCAGCACGTGCACCGCCCGGCGGTCGGCCAGCGCGTGCACGGCGTCGAGCCGCAACCCGTCGACGTGGAAGTCCCGCAGCCACTGCAGCGCGTTGTCGATGACGTACCGGCGCACCTCGTCGGAGTTCGCCCCGTCGAGGTTCAGCCCCGGCCCCCAGTCGTTGCGACCGGCGAAGTACGGCCCGAACCTGTCGAGGTACGCGCCGGACGGCCCCAGGTGGTTGTAGACCACGTCGAGCAGCACGGCGAGGCCCTTGGCGTGGCAGGCGTCCACGAACCGCTTGAAGCCGTCCGGCCCGCCGTACGGCTCGTGCACGGCACCCCACAGGACGCCGTCGTAGCCCCAGCCCTCGACGCCGTCGAAGCTGTTGACCGGCATGACCTCGACGAACGTGATGCCGAGGTCGACCAGGTGGTCGAGCTTGCCGATGGCCGCGTCGAACGTGCCCTCCGGCGTGAACGTGCCGATGTGCAGCTCGTAGATCACCCCGCCTGGCAACGCGCGCCCGGTCCAGCCGCCGTCCGTCCACTCGAACTCGTGGGTGTACACGCGAGACGCCTCGTGCACCCCGTTCGGCTGCCACAGCGACCGCGGATCCGGATACGCCTTGCCCTCGATGACGAACGCGTAGTCCGTCCCCGCAGGCGAGTCGGCGTCGGAGTGCCACCAGTCGCCTTCGCGCTTCATCTCGTGGTCGAAGCCGTCGACACGCACGTGCACCGACTCCGGCGACGGCGCCCACACCGCATAGCTCACTCAATCCCCCTGCACGAGCAGTGCCACCGGATACGTGTCGAGCAACGACGCCAGGGCCTCGGTCGCCGGCCGCCCGGTGAGCACGTCCGTCCACCCCGGACTCTTCGGCAACGGCAGAACCGTGTCCTGCCAGCCCTTCTGCGCCAGCGTCACGGGCAGCCGCGTGGCCACCGTGAT
Organism: Lentzea rhizosphaerae; assembly: GCF_042649515.1. Taxonomy (NCBI): domain Bacteria; kingdom Bacillati; phylum Actinomycetota; class Actinomycetes; order Pseudonocardiales; family Pseudonocardiaceae; genus Lentzea; species Lentzea rhizosphaerae. The sequence goes on from NZ_JBHRZI010000009.1 coordinate 57,793, forward strand.
CACGCCGGACCGTTCGAACGCGAGCACGTGCTCCGCGGCAGGACCTTCCGCCCGCAACGCCCGATAGCCGTGCAGGCCTCGCTTGCGCACGTGCAGTGCCTTCTGCACGACGAGGAGCTTGGCCGCGCCGGAGTCGTCGACCTCCGGCAGCCAGCCGGACTCGATGCGCTCCAGCAGGTCCCTGCGCACGGCGTAGTCGACGGGCCGGCGGTTGTCCGGGTCGACGAGCGAGAAGTCCCACAGCTCGGTGCCCTGGTACACGTCCGGCACACCCGGCGCGGTGAGCTGGACCAGCTTCTGCCCCAACGAGTTCGACCAGCCGGGCACCTTGATCCGTTCGACGAACGCGGCGACCTCGGGCTCGTTCAGCACCTTCTCCGGCCAGGCGGCCACCTCGGCGTCGAACTCGGCGTTGCGGTCGACCCAGGACGTCTTGATCTTCGCCTCGCGGGAGGCCTTCTCCAGGTACTGCCCCAGCCGGTCCTCGGTGATCGGGAACGCGCCGACGAGCGACTGCCACGCCAGGCGGTTCAGCGACGGTTCGGAGAGGCCGTGCCTCGCGGACATCTCCGCCTCGAACGCCAGGTACTCGTCCGGCATCTCCGCCAGCACCGCGAGGCGGGCCCGCACGTCCTCCGACCGCTTGGTGTCGTGCGTGGACAGCGCCGTCATCGCGACCGGTTCCGCGGCTTCACGGGTCGCCGCGCGCTGGTGGAACTCGCTCACCGGCATGCCGAAGCGGTCCGGCGAGCCTCCGACCTCGTTCAACGCCACGAAGTTCGTGTACCGGTAGAACGCGGTGTCCTCGGTGCCCTTCGCGACGACCATGCCGGACGTCTGCTGGATCCGCGTCGCCAGCTCACCGTGCGGATCGGCGCGGACCTGCTCGTCCAGTGCCCGCACGGCGGGCGAGCGGCTCAGCTCGACCGCGGTCTCCCAGTGCTGCGAGCCTTCCGGCAGGTACGAGCGGTACACCGGGAAGTTGACCATCACCTCGGCGACGGCCTGGCACGCGTCCTCGAACGGCACGCCCTGCACGAGGCCCGCGATCCGGCGCACCTCGGCGACCAGGATCGAGTCCGCGACCTGTTGCCGCGACGCGTGCTCGACCTCGTGGAAGCCGCCGCCGAAGGACTCGGTGGGGGCGATGAACACGCCGCAGACCTCGCGCAACGCGTCGTAACCCGTCGTGCCGTCGACCGGCCAGCTCTGCGGCAGCGTCTCGTCCGGGCCGAGGATCTTCTCCACGACCAGCCAGCCGTCGAAGTGCTCGCGCAGCCGCCGGAAGTAGCCACCGGGGTCGGCCAGGCCGTCCGGGTGGTCGACCCGCAGACCCGTGACGCCCCACGACAGCACCTCGCGGTGGGTCGCCTCGAACACCTCGGGATCCTCGACGCGCACCGCCGCGAGCTCGGTGATGTCGAAGAACCGCCGGTAGTTGAGCTCGGTGTTGCCGCGCCGCCAGTTCGCCTTCAGGTAGTGCTCGTGGACCTCGTCCTCGGCGTCCTCCGCCAGCACCGGCAGCAGGACCTTGCCCGACGACCAGTCGATGTCGAAGTACCGCGCGTACTCGGAGGCCTGCCCGCGTTCGAGGACGTCCTCCCACCACGGGTTCGGCACCACCATGTGGTTCGGCACGATGTCGACGACCAGGCCGAGGCCGAGCTCGTCCAGCCGCTCCTGAAGGGCTCGCCGGCCTTCGTCACCGCCCAGCTCCGGCCGCGCGCGGGTCGGGTCCACGACGTCGTAGCCGTGCGTGGACCCTTCGCGCGCGTCGAGCATCGGTGAGGCGTACAGCGCGCCGATGCCCAGGCGTGCCAGGTAGTCCGCGACGCCGGCGGCGTCGGCGAACGTGAAGGACGGGGTGAACTGGATGCGGTACGTGGACGACGGTGCTTTCTTCTGGGCTCGCTTCCGGGCAGCCATCAGCCCACCCGCTGCAGCACGACGAGCGACCGCGCCGTCAGGTTCAGCTGCCCGCCCGCGACGATCGGCTTCTCCCCGTTGCCGACGTGCCCGGTCGTGGTGTCGATCACCACGGTCCACTCCGGACCGTACTCGGCCTCGGGCAGCGTCACCTCGATGTCCTCGTGGTGGGCGTTGAACGCCATCAGGAACGAGTCGTCGACCACCCGCATGCCGCGCGAGTCGAGGTCCGGAATGCCCTCACCGTTGAGGAAGATGACAACGCACTTGCCGAAGTCGTCCTCCCAGTTCTGCTCGGTCATCTCCTCGCCGGCCGGGGTGAACCACGCGATGTCGCGCAGCTCCTCGCCCTTGCGGATCGGCCGGCCCGCGAAGAACCGCTTGCGCCGGAACACCGGGTGCGCCTTGCGGAACCTGGCGAGCGCCCCGGTGAACTCCACCAGCTCGGCGTTGCTCTCCAGCAGCGACCAGTCGACCCAGGAGACCTCGTTGTCCTGGCAGTACGCGTTGTTGTTGCCGTGCTGCGTGCGCCCGAACTCGTCGCCGTGCAGGATCATCGGCACGCCCTGCGACAACAGCATCGTCGCCATCAGGTTCCGCCGCTGCCGTGCCCGCAGCTCGACGACCTCCTCGTCGTCGGTCGGGCCCTCGACACCGCAGTTCCAGGACCGGTTGTGGCTCTCGCCGTCCTGGTTGTCCTCGCCGTTCGCCTCGTTGTGCTTCTCGTTGTACGACACCAGGTCGTTGAGCGTGAAGCCGTCGTGCGCCGTCACGAAGTTGATCGACGCGTACGGCCTGCGCCCGTCGTCCTGGTAGAGGTCGCTGCTGCCGGTGATGCGCGACGCGAACTCGCCGAGCGTCGCGTGCTCGCCGCGCCAGAAGTCGCGGACCGTGTCGCGGAACTTGCCGTTCCACTCCGTCCACAGCGGAGGGAAGTTGCCGACCTGGTAGCCACCGGGGCCGACGTCCCACGGTTCGGCGATCAGCTTGACCTGCGACACCACCGGGTCCTGCTGCACGACTTCGAAGAACGTCGCCAGCCTGTCCACGTCGTAGAACTCGCGCGCCAGCGTCGCGGCGAGGTCGAAGCGGAAGCCGTCGACGTGCATCTCGGTGACCCAGTAACGCAACGAGTCCATGATGAGCTGCAACGTGTGTGGCGTCCGCACGTTCAGCGAGTTACCGGTGCCGGTGTAGTCCATGTAGAACTTCGGGTCGTCCTCGACCAGCCGGTAGTACGCCTCGTTGTCGATGCCGCGCATCGACAACGTCGGCCCGAGGTGGTTGCCCTCCGCCGTGTGGTTGTAGACGACGTCGAGGATGACCTCGATGCCCGCCTGGTGCAGGGCCCTGACCATGCCCTTGAACTCCTGCACCTGGTTGAGCGGCATCGCGGCGTAGCCGTCGTGCGGCGCGAAGAACCCGATCGTGTTGTAGCCCCAGTAGTTGCTGAGCCTGCGCTCGGCCAGCGTGTGATCGCTGATGAACTGGTGCACCGGCATGAGCTCGACCGCCGTGACCCCGAGCTTGATCAGGTGGTCGATCATCACCGGGTGCGCGAGGCCGGCGTAGGTCCCGCGCAGCCGCGGCGGGATCTCCTGGTGGTCGATCGTGAGACCGCGGACGTGCGCCTCGTAGATGACGGACTCGTTGTACGGCGTCCTGGGGTACCTGTCGTTCGTCCAGTCGAAGAACGGGTTCACCACCACGCTCTTCGGCACGTGCGGCGCCGAGTCGGTGTCGTTGCGCTCGTCCGGCGCGCCGAACTTGTACCCGTACAGCGCCTCGTCCCACGACAGGCCGTTCGAGATGGCCTTGGCGTACGGATCGATCAGCAGCTTGTTCGGGTTGCAGCGCAGGCCCCTGGCGGGGTCGTGCGGACCGTGCACGCGGTACCCGTACCGCTGCCCGGGCCCGACACCCAGCAGGTAGCCGTGGTGGACGAAACCGTCCACCTCCGGCAGCCGCACGCGGGTCTCGGTGCCGTCGTCGTCGAACAGGCAGAGCTCGACGTACTCGGCGACTTCGGAGAACAGGGCGAAATTGGTGCCAACGCCGTCGTAGCCGGCGCCAAGCGGGTAGGGCCTTCCAGGCCAGGGTCGCACGATGCTCCTCACAGATGAGCGGCTACCGACATGACCGTATCCGACGGCTGCCGGGCGGGCATCCAACCGGCGGCCGCGACCAGACGACTACCCCGCCGTCGCGTGTTGTACGCCAGTTGCCGCATGCCGGGTTCGACGCGGGGGCCGCCGGTGGTGAACCGGCGCCCCGCCCACGACAGTGCGGTCTCGCCCTTCTCGGGCCTCTGATGAACCTGAACAGGCAGGCCTGGTGGTCGATCACACTCCGAACCCTACGAGCGGGCACCGACAGTTCCGGGCCCGCTACAGGAAGGTTCTCACGGGAGTGGGAGCGGCTTGAGTCGATCGTGTGATCGGTACCGTGCGGCGACTACCGGCTGCTGTCACGCCCTTTCGTGCGCCAGCACCAGCTGCCCACGTGCGGCCGTGAGCAAGGTGCGGGCTTCCTGGATCTCGCAGTACTTGAGGTGCTCACAAGCGGCCTCCGCGCACGCCAGCGCGTGCTGCAGGGCGATGTTGTCCTCCACGGGACCTGCGTCCCGCAGCGCGTCGCGGAGGGACTCTTCCGCACGCCGTGCCCCGACCACCGGGTCGCCGAGCGCGGCTGGTCTCACCGAAGCGAGGACCTGCTCGACGGCCAGTTCAAGCACGCCGGTTGGTGTCCGCGTGCTCACGGCTGAGCTCATCTGGTACGCCACCTCCAAAACGTTCGTCGTTCGCCGCCGGGTGACGGCCTCACAGTACTCCACAGGCGTGTGACCTGCCGTTACGTGGAAGTTTCATCTATTCCGGCCGCGCAGCGGACGGGTGATGTCGCGGACGCGGGGGAAGAAGTCCTCCAGCACCACGGGCAGCGGGATTCTCCAGTTCGGGTGCTCGTCGATCGTGCCCGGCACGTTGGGCTGCCGGGTTTCCCGCAGAGCGTCCTGAGGTGAAGTCAGGACCAACGCGCAGGGTGCCTGCGCGAGCAGTTCGTGGGCGCCCGCGACGCGGTCGCTCGCGTCGATGCCCTCCTGGCTCATGAGCTCGTCGAAGTCGGGGCCGTCGGGGCCCGCGAAGAACGTCGCCGCGGTCGGCAGGTCGTGCGTGGAGATGCTGGCCATCTGGTTCGGGTTCCACCGCGACGGCGGGATCAGCGGGTGGCCCTCGGCGTAGTAGTCGCGCTGGAAGTAGAGGACGGCGCTGGTCAGCATGCCGTTCTCCTGCAAGGTCTTCGTGACGACGGGCTCGACCGTGCCGAGGTCCTCGCCGACCACGACCGCACCGGCCCGGTACGCCTCCAGCGCCAGGATCCCGAGCATGGCGTCGGCGTCGTAGTGGACGTACGTGCCGCGCGACGGCGGCTCGCCCGGCGGGATCCACCACAGCCGCCAGAGCCCTGCGACGTGGTCGATCCGGATGCCGTCCGCGTGCTTGAGAACGCTGCGCAGCACCTGCCGGAACGGCCGGTAGCCGGACTCGGCGAGCTTGTCGGGACGCCACGGCGGCAGGCCCCAGCCCTGACCGTCCGCGCTGAACGCGTCCGGCGGGGCCCCGACCGTGACGTCGATGGCGAAGACCTCCGGGTCGGCGAACGTGTCCGCGCCGCCGGGGTCGACGCCCACGGGCAGGTCGTGGATGACGCCGACGGCCATGCCGGCCTCGTGCGCGGCCAGCCGGACGTCCTGCAGCTGCCGGGTGCACAGGTGCTGGAGCCAGGCGTGGAACGCGACGCGCTCCCGTGGCGGCTCCTCGCGGTCCGCGGGCCACGTGCGCCAGTCGCTGCCGTGGATCTCGGCCAGCGCGCAGTAGGTCGCGAACTTCTCCAGCTCGGCGTCCATCTCGACGTCGCCGCCGGGGAAGAGCAGCTCCAGCGCCTGCTTCTTCGCGTCCCAGATCGCGTCGTAGTCGATCAGGTCCTGGTTGGACGGCCGGAGGTCGCGGATGAGCTGCCGGGTGCGCGGGCAGGCCTGCAGGAACTCTGCGGTGTCCGTGATGCGCAGGTACAGCGGGTTCGCGAACCGGCGGCTCGTCGGCGAGTACGGCGAACGCTGCACCGGGTGCGTCAGGCTCGGCGCCTGCACCGGGTTGACCAGCACCACGCCGGCGTCCAGCTCGAGGCTCGACCGCCGGGCGATCGTGGCGAGGTCGGCGAAGTCGCCCATGCCCCACGAGTCCTTCGAGCGCGCGGCGTAGAGCTGCAGCATCCAGCCCCAGGTCTTCGGGACGTCGGGCAACGTCCTGGGCGCGACGGCGAGGGTGACGGTCTGGTCCGCGGTGACGACGCGGTGGTAGCCGAGCGGCAGCGAGTCCGGCAGGTGCCGCTCTGTCTCGAGAGTGGTGCCGTCCTCGAGCTCGACGGTGGCCGGCCCGTGGAGGTCGTACGTCTCGTACTCGCGGATGACGATCGTGGGCGGCAACGTCTCGGCCGCGCGCCGTTGCTCGACCGCGGCGAGCTCGCGGGCGACGGAGTCCTCAGTGGACGCGTCGACGCCGAACTGGGCGAGGACCTTCACGACGACCTCGATGTCGACCGCGACCTCTTGCTGGTCCGCGTTCTCGTACCGAGTGGCGACGCCCCAGGCGTCCGCCAGCCGCGCCACCAACTCCTCCACAGGTACAACCTATGTCACAGCTCGGTCCGCATTACCAGAGCAAATGGTCCCTGGTCACCCGAAGGGTGCAGGCCGGTTGGGACACACACTCTCCGGTGCATTCACTTAAACATCCGATGCTTCTCCGGGAATCGCCACGACGGCCTCGACCTCGACGAGAAATTCGCGTCCGAACAACGCCGCGACCTGAACCAGCGTGCTGGCTGGGTTGTGCACTTCTCCCAGCGCGGGTCGCAGAATCTCGTCCCGCACGTCACGAATGGTCTGCACCTCGGACGCGTCGAGGACGAACCAGGTGAACTTGATGACATCCGACCAGTCGGCGCCAAGGTTTTCGATCACGTGATGAAGATTGCTCAACGCCTGCCGCGTCTGGGCCGCGAGGTCGTCGACCCCGACCACGCAACCCCTGGCGTCGACGGCGACCTGGCCGGAGACGAACGCGATCTTCCCGCTGACCGTCACGGCGTGGGCGTAGCCGGGGGTGTCCGGCAGTGCGGGCAATGTGGTCAGGCGCTCTTCGGCGGGCATGCGTTCACCCTACGGCGCCGACCGGCCCGCTGGAGTTGCGCACGACCAGCCGCAACGGGTGCTCGGCCGGTTCGATCTCCCCGCCCCTGATCAGCGTGAACAGATCGGCGACGGCCCGCTCCCCGAGCTCCTTCGCCGCACCCTCCACCGCGGTCAGCCCCACCACGCGGGTCAGCTCCTGCCCGTCCAGCGACACGATCGACAGCTCGTCCGGCACGAGGCGCCCGTCCCGTTGCATGCGCAGGTAGATCCCCAGCGCCGCCGCTCCGTTCGAGCTGATCACGGCGGTGGGCAGGCGTTCGCCGTCGAGCAGCACGTCGACCACCTGCTCGCCGCCGTCGACGGTCGGCGAGCACCACACCGTCCACTCGGGACGAACGGTGAGGCCGGCGGCGACCAGGATCTCGTCGTAGGACTCGTCGATGCCGTCGGCGAGCACCAGCGCCACGTCGCGGTGCCCGAGCGCGAGCAGGTGCTCCACGGCGGTCTGCAGCGCGCGCCGCAGATCCGCGTCGTCGACCGTGAGGTGCGGGACCTCCAGGCTCTCCAGCGCCGCCCGTTCGGCCTCCGTCATGGACATCGACAGCAGCAGCACCCCGTCGACGCGGCGGCCCAATGGCAGCTCGTCGAAGAACTTCTCGCGCGCACCGGCGTCCGAGAGAACGTAGAGCAGCACGTCGTACCCGGCCTGCCGCAGCGCGCTCTCCGCCCCCGCCAGCACCGGACTGACCTCGGACGTCAGCACCGCGATGGCGTAGCGGCGCCCACCGGCCAAAGAGGAGGCGTCGCGCGCGATGGCGTACTTCATTCGCCGCGCGACGTCGCTGACGTGCTGCCTGGTCGCCTCGGACACGCCCGGTTCTCCCCGCAGGGCACGCGATACGGTCGCAGCGGACACCCCTGCCGCCTTGGCCACGTCGGACATGCTGGTCACGGCCCCGAGACTACTTGGAGATCCATGAAGCCCGGCGACCTCGCCCCCGACTTCTCCCTGCCCGACCAGGACGGCGTGGAGCGCAAGCTGTCCGAACTGCTCGAGAACGGCCCGGTCGTGCTGTTCTTCTACCCCGCCGCGATGACGGCCGGCTGCACGGCGCAGAGCTGCCACTTCCGCGACCTCGCCGCCGAGTTCGCCGAGGCGAAGGCGCAGCGGGTCGGCATCTCCACCGACGACGTGGCGAAGCAGAAGCAGTTCGCGGAGCTGAACAACTTCGACTACCCGCTGCTCTCCGACGTCGAGGGCGAGGTGGCGGAGCAGTTCGGCGTGAAGCGCCGGTTCGGGCCGATCCCGGTCAAGCGCCACACGTTCGTCATCGACGTCGACCGCAAGGTCATCGAGGTGATCAAGAGCGAGTTCTCGATGAACTCGCACGCCGACAAGGCGCTGGCGGCACTCAGGAACCGGTGATCGTCAGCACGCCGCAGGGCCCGGACGCCTAGCCCTCGGACGATCGTGTTTGGCGGGGAAA
>NZ_JBHRZI010000009.1:66418-72893 GCF_042649515.1 Lentzea rhizosphaerae
CCCCGCCAAAAAGTGTGCCGTCGTGCCGGTGCCCGTACCTCGAACACGACGGTCCGCTCCAACGACAGGGCTTCGTCGACCACCGGCAGGAGGCCGATCACCGCCACCCCTCGTCACCGCAGGCCCGCCAGCACGAAGTCCGCGATCTCCCGGGCCAGCACGGCGGGCGGCTTGGCCCCGTCCGGCCGGTACCACATGGGCAGCTGGTTCACGACGCCGAACGCGATCCGCACCACGGTGTCCGCGGGCACGACGGAGCTGAACTCGCCGTCCGCCTGCCCCTTCTCGATCACCGCGAGGAACGTCTCGTGGTAGCGGCGGCGCTCGGCGCGGAACTCCGCCATCCGCTCCTCGCCGAGCCGCTGCAGCTCCCGCACGAACACCGCCGTCTCGTCGACCCGTTCCGCGGTCGAGACGACGAGCGAGACCAGGATCTCCCTCACCGTCTCCGCCGCGGGCAGGCCGAGGCCGATGATCCGGTCCATGTCGGCGGACTGGGACGTGATCAGCAGCCGGTAGATCTCGAAGAGCAGATCGTCCTTCGCGCGGAAGTAGTGGTACAGCGCGCCTTTGGTCACCTCCGCCGCCGCCACGATCTCCTGCACCGAGGTCGCGTCGTAGCCCTGCGCCGCGAACAGGCGCACGGCCGCGTCGATGATCTTCTGCTCGGTCGCGCCGGGCATCGTCAGGCCTTGGGTGCCAGCGCGCGCACCTGCTCGACCTGGTCACCACCGGTCGGGAGCAGGGCGATGATCGGCGTGTCGACGCCCGCGGCCTGGTACTCGGCCACGCGGTCGCGGCACTGGTCCACCGAACCGTGCACGACCAGCGCGTCCACGACCTCGTCCGGGATGGACTTCGAGGCCGCCTTGCGGTCGCCCGCCGCCCACGCCTCGTGCATCGGGCGCAGGACCTCGCCGCGGCCGAGCCAGTCGTGGAACGCCGCGTAGGCCGGCACGGTCAGGTAGGTGCTGATCAGCATGCGGCCCAGCGCCCGCGCGGCGTCGGCGTCCTCGGTCGGGCACACGAAGATCCGTGCCGCGAGCTCGGCGTCGCCCAGCTCGGCACGCACCTGCGGCACGTCGGAGGCGGCCAGCCAGTTCGTGATCGCGCCGTCGGCCTCGCGACCGGCCAGGCGCAGCATGTTCGGGCGCAGCGCCGCGAGCATGATCGGCACCTTCTCGACCGGCGGGCGCTCCAGCTTGAAGCCCTTCACCGAGAACGTGTCGTAGTCGGCGCTGACCTTCTCACCGGCCAGCGCGGACTTCAGGAAGCGCAACGTGTCGCGGGTGCGCTTGAACGGCTCCTCGAACGGGATCGCGTTCCAGCGCTGCACGATCGCGGGCGACGACGAGCCGATGCCCAGCACGAACCGGCCGCCGGTGACCTCGGCGAGCGTCGCCGCGGTCATCGCCAGGGTGGCAGGGCCGCGCGTGTAGACGGGCGCGATGGCGGGGCCGAAGCGCAGCTCCGACGACCACTGCGCGGCCAGCGCGAGCGGCGTGAACGCGTCCGTGCCGGTCGTCTCGGCCGACCACACGTCCGTGTAGCCGAGCCCGGCGAGCTCGGACACCAGCGCGCGGTGCTCCAGCACCGGCACGCCGATCAGCGGCAGCGTGATACCCCAACGAGCCATGAACGCCTCCCAAGCAGCGACTTGAGGGCTACCCTACCGACCGGTCGGTATGCTCACAACTTCCTGGCGAAAGTCAGCCCGTCCGCGATCGGCACCAGCACGGACTCCACCCGCGGGTCGTTGCGCACGAACTTGTTGAACGCGTCGATCGCGGCGGCGTTGCCCTCCGGCTGCTCCGAAGCCGCCTCGCCGTAGTAAAGGGTGTTGTCGGCGAGCAGCAGGCCGCCCTGCCGGACCCGCGGCACCAGCAGGTCCCAGTAGTGCACGTACCCGACCTTGTCCGCGTCGATGAACACCAGGTCGATCACCGGCTCGTCCGGCAGTTCCGCGAGCGTCTGGGCGGCGGCACCGAGCCGCAGGTCGATCCGGTCGCGGACGCCGGCGGCGACCCAGGCCTCCTCGGCGATCGCCGTCCACTCGACCGACATGTCGCACGTGATGACCTTGCCGTGCGGGGGAAGTGCCTGCGCGAACGCGAGCGTGGAGTACCCGGTGTAGGTGCCGACCTCGACCACTGTCTGCGCACCGGTCAGCTTGACCAGCAACGACAGCAGCACCGCCTGCTCGTGCGGGATCTGCATCTCCGCGGAGTCGCCGAGCTCCAGCGTCCGCGCGATCAGCTTCTCCTGCACCGCACTGGGCTGGCCTGCCTGTTCGCGCACGTAGCGGTAGATCTGCGGGGTCATGACCACGGCCTTGAAGTCGTTCACGCGCGGCCTTCTCTCATAGTCGGTTGACGAACGTCCTGAGCGTGTCCTGGTACTCGGGCCGCAGCGGGCGTTGCGCGAGGTCGTGGCCGATGGCGGAGAAGACGGCCGAGCGGTGCGCGCGATAGCGGCTCGCGCACACGTTCTCCCGGCTGACGAGGAAGAACTCGTCGAAGCGGGCGCGCTCGGCATCGGTGGTGGGCACGCGCGTGCGTCCGGACTCGCGCAGCAGCGACGGGCCGCTGGGCACGAGTCTGCGCATGACCTCCATGTGTGCCAACAGGTTCGCCTTGCTCGCAGAGGAGAGCGGTTCGGCCGCCACGGGCCCCAGTGCGGTACGCGCCCTGCGCAGCAGACCGGGCAGCGGCTCGTAGTCACGCGCCCACCGCCCGCTGAAGGCCGGGTCGAACGCCATCATCATGGGCCGGATGACGTTCTCGTACAGCTCACGGGAACAACTGCCCGAATAGGCAAGCATCACCGAGTACGCGTCATATCCAAGCGCAGCGAGGCGGACTAGTTGCGAATCAGGCTCGCGTATCAACCGATCGAGTGAATCCGAAAGAAACCTCCACACCAGAAATGCGCCGTGATGGCCGAGAAACCACCGGTGCACGGCGCGTGCCACCGGATCCTCGGGGGTGCTGATGACGATCGGAATCTGGTAGCAGCCGGTCGCGCACGGAATCAATTCCGCTCCCGGCATCGGCAGGCGCAGCACGGGCAGGTCGACCAGGGCGTGCCCCCACGCAGGGAGGCAGACGGGAGCACTCATCGCGCACCCTCCACTTCGGACGCAATGGTGTCGAGGAGATCGGCGGCGGTGCGGAGATCGGTGTCAAGTGGCCGATCTTCCACAACCGGTGGCACTTCGGCGGCTATCCGGTCGAACACCTCCGCGAGCCGAGGCGCCCGAGGACGGCGCGCTCCGACGTGCACTGCCTGGCGCAACCCGATCGCGAGCCCCGCGTGCAGGTAGCGCAGGAGCGTCGCCTGGTCGAGCGCGGTGAACGCGGCCTGGGTGCCGAACGGGACGACGTCCTGGTTGTGCAGGTTCGTCGGCAGGCTCTGCACCGAGGCGGGGGCGGCGGCGCGGCGCATCGCGGCGACGGTGGCGGTCGTGCAGAGCTGCACGCCCTGCAACGCGTGGTGCCGGCCGGGTGCGGGGCTGAGCATCGGCGCCAGCCCGTTGGTGCGGTGCGGGTCGACCAGCAGGTCGAGCTGGCGTTCGGCCAGGTTGCCCAGCTGCACCAGCGCGACGTTGAGCTGGTCGGCCGCGAAGGCGCTCGGCTGGCCGAAGAAGTTGCCGCCGTGCACGACCTCTCCGGTCTCCGGGAAGAACAACGGGTTGTCGCTCACACCGTTGAGGTCGCGGCGCACCACCTCCTCCGCGTGCCGCACGCTCGTGCGCGCCGCACCGATCAGCTGTGGCGTGCAACGGATGCTGTAGGCCTCCTGCAACGGCCGTTCACCGGACGGCGCGCTGCCCGAGAGCCAGGTCCGCAGCGCGGCACCGGTGTCCGCCACGTCCGGGTGCCCGAACGCCGCGAGCAGTCCGACCGAGGTGAACTCGGTGCCACAGCCCAGGACGTCGGCCATCAAGGCGGACAACAACTCCGCGGTGCGGCGCGCGCGAACCGCCTGCGCGACAGCGAGTCCGAGCGCCGCTGCGGTCACCGAGACGCCGTTGACCAACGCGAGTGCGTCACGACCGTCGAGCTCGAGCCTGCGCAGTCCGGCACGGCCGAGCGCCTCCGCGGCGGGCAGGAGCTCACTGCGGAAGAACGCTTTCCCGTTGCCCCGCAACGCGTGTGCGACGTAGGCGAGCGGCTGGAGGTCACCACTCGCGCCGACAGAGCCCAGACGTGGCACCGCGGGAGAGAATTCGGTGTCCAGGACGGCGATCAGCGAGTCGACGACGTGCTCGGAGACGCCGGATCGCCCCTGCGCCAACGAGAACAGCCGCGCCAGCACGGCCGCGCGGGCGACAGCGGGCGGCATCAGCTCACCGTGGCCGACGATGTGGTGGATGATCGTGTTGTCGCTCTGGCCGGCGCCGTCCGCGCGGCCGGCGAACTCGACGAGCGGGCCGAAACCCGTTGTGACACCGTAGATCTCGCGCCCGGATCCGCTGACCTGGAGCACGAACTCGCGGCAACGCGCGACCCGTTCTCTCACGTCGGCGGGCATCTGGACGGACAGCGGGCCGCGGACCAGTTCGAGGTGCGCTGGTTCGAGTGTCGCGGCGAGGTTCAAGGCAGCAGAGGATGTTCCGACAGGCACGACGCCTCCTGGGACTCGGGGAGCCTCTCGCGACGATCCCCGTTGACCTGTCGGCGAGGAAGGGCCTTACGCACTACCAGAACAGATATCTTGTCCTCGCTGACACGCGCGGCGGTACCTGTTGCCCGTTGACAGTGAAACCCTTTGTCAGACGTCGTTCTGCGTGATCGAACTCTCCGCTCACGATTCGGGCCAAAAGAGCGCCCGGCTGCTCCACCGGGGTGAACCTGCCCGCACCGCACTGAGATCTCGCCCACTCGGAGATCCTTTGCCGGTGCGGGTCACGGCGATCGAGGCGCCGCGCAGCACACAGCGGCGGAGGACGTTGCCGGTAGGGGCACTCGACGTCTGTTGCACGAGAACAACCTGGCGCACCTTCTCGAGGGACGCCACCTCCGCCGCCGCGAACGCCATCAGCTCGCCGGCGTCACATCGCCTTGCGTCACCACACAGGCGCTGGAAACGTTGCGGTTAACCCGATCGGGCGCACCACAGCGCGGGACGCTCAGAGCGTCACACCGCGCGCGGCGAGCCAGCCCACCGGGTTGATCTTCTGCGAGCCACCCACCCACACCTCGAAGTGCAGGTGCGGCCCGGTCGACTGGCCGCGGTTGCCGATCGTCGCGATCTGCTGCCCGGCCTTGACCTTCGCACCCTGCGGCACGTCGATGGTGTTCATGTGGCCGTAGACGGTGATCGTGCCGTCCTCGTGCTGGACGCGAACCCACAGCCCGAACCCGGACGCGGGCCCGGCCTCGATCACCGTGCCGTCCATGACGGAGACGATCGGCGTGCCGATGGCGTTGGCGATGTCGACACCGTTGTGGCTGGTACCCCAGCGGGCACCGAACCCGGACGTGAACGACCCCTGCGCGGGCCGCACGCACTTCGGCCGCTTCGCCTCCTCCTCGGCGGCGATGCGGGCCTGCTCGGCCTTGGCGGCCTCCTGACGCTTGACGTAAGCGCCCTCCGCGGACTTGAGCGCCTCGGAGACGTGGAACTGCGCCTGGATCTGCTCGGCCTGCAGCAGCTTGCGCGCTTCGGAACTGGTGTTCAGCGAGTGAACCGTCTGAATCTCCTGCGGCTGAGCCTGAGCGGTCATGGCCGCCGCGAGGTCCTTGGTCGCCGCCACGGGAACGATGCGGTCGACCGGCGCGACAGTGGTCATCGCCCCTGCAAAACCGGCGCCGGCGAGGGCGCCCGCGGCGACAACCGCCGCAACGGCCTTCTTGCGGTCCAGGTCCACTCTGGCGATCACGTCGACCAGGGCGTCCTTCGCTCGATGCCGTGCCAAACCTGCCTCCATGCACTCGGGGGAGTTCGGCAACCGCGCTTCGCCTGGCGTCGGGGGGCCTGGCTGCGGGCTTCGGGGGCCCGGTGGTGGACTGGACCGTTTCGGGGGGTGATCCGTGTCCTTGCGGTTATCGAACCGTGACATGCGGCGCAGAACGTAACCTCGCGTCACCGGCGTGAGCAAGCCATGTGGGCATTTAGGTGACGAGGCCCACTGGTGATTACTGTGCGTGATTGCGCCACGGAGGGCTTGATCAAGGCGTTTTAGACCAATGCTGGTCTTGGTGTTTGTACTGGTCAGTCGCTTTATCGTGAAAGGCTGACGGTGGGGTTTGACGCTGGGGACGCCAGGGGACGGTCACCGGGCGTGCTCGCGGCGGTTTTGCGGTTGCGCGCGTTGTTGGCGACTTGGCGTTGGGACCGCGCGGGTCGGCTTGGGGCGGTTACCGCTACGGAGGTCGAACGATCAAGGTTTTCTCGGCGTGTCCCCAGCGTGTCGCCCCTTGTTGTTTGGCGCGAAAAGCACGTTCGGGCCGATAGATGGCCCGAACGTGCT
>NZ_JBHRZI010000009.1:72900-115911 GCF_042649515.1 Lentzea rhizosphaerae
CGCGTAGCCACAAAGCAAAGGGCCGTCGGACGCACTTGGCGTCCGACGGCCCCGAGCTGGCTCAGCGGCTACTTGTACTGCGGCGCGGCGGGCGGCAGCGGAACCACCGGCAGGCCCTCGTGGATCGCCTTCATCGCGTTGAACCACGTCGGTGCCGCTACCTGGCCACCGAAGACGCCCTGCGAGCTGCCTGGGCAGAAGCGGATCGGGTTCGCGCAGATCACCTCGGGGCGGTTGCCGTCCGCGTAGGTCATCACGGCGCCCGCGTACTGCGGGGTCGCGGCCATGAACGCCACCGACTTGTGCTCCTCGGTGGTGCCCGTCTTGCCGATTGCCGGGCGGTTCCAGCCTGAGGCGGAGGCGGCTGCGGCGGCGGTGCCCGAGCCGGTCGTGTCGTGGGACATGCCCTGGGCCAGGGAGTTGGCCAGGTCGGTGTTCACGGCCTGCTCACAGGGCTTTTCCTTGAGCGGGATCTCCTTGCCGTAGCGGTCGATGACCTTCTCCACCGGGGTCGGCGGGCACCAGGTGCCGCCGGAGACGATGGTCGCGGCCACATTCGCCAGTTCCAGGACGCTCGTCGCGCCGGGGCCGAGGGTGTAGGAGCCCGCGTTGTTCTGCTTCGTCCAGTCGCCCTGGGACGGGCCGTTCGACTTGTCGGCCTTCAGGGGCTCGCCCGAGCGGTTCACGCCCTGGAGGGTTTCGCGCATGCCCAGGCGGTACGCCATGTCCACGACGCTGTCGAGGCCGGCCTTCTCCTGCAGGATCACGAAGCCGGTGTTCGGGGAGGTCGCGAGCGCCTGGGTCAGCGACATCTTGTCGTTGTACTTGCCGGCGTTCTCCACCTTCCACGGCGCGCCGCCGTTCGGGTAGACGCGGGAGTAGTAGGTGGCGGGGACCGACATCTCCTTGTCGATGCCGATGACCTTCTTCTCCAGGGCCGCGGCGGCGGTGAAGACCTTGTTCACCGAGCCGGGGCCGAACGGGAGGACCTCGGCGGGCACGGGGCGGGCGACCTGGCCGAGCTCGGCGTTGTTGCCGTAGTCGCGGGAGGCGACGAGGGCGCGCACCTTGTGCCTGTCCTTGCCCGGCTCGACGACGGACATGACGTTCGAGATGCCGTTCTGGGTCTTCGACACCTGCTGCTCGGCCGACGCCTTCGCGGCCTTGGTGGCCTTCGGGTCCATGGTGGTCTTGATGGTGAGACCACCGCGCTGCAGCTGCTTGTCGGTGATGCCGTTCTCACGCAGGTAGTCGAGCAGGTACGAGCAGAAGAAGCCGTAGATCGGGCCGTCACCGGCGCCGACGCAGCCCTTGGGCAGGATCTTGAGGTCCTCGACGACGCCCAGCGGCGCGGCCTTGAACTCGTCCGCCTTCTTCTGGGCCTCGGTCTGGTCGGTGCCGAACGCGCCGTTCTCGCGCATCTTGTCGATGACGATGTTGCGGCGCTCCAGGGCCTTGTCGGGAGAGGCTCCGGGGTTGAGCGACGACGGGCGGTTCGCGATCGCGGCGAGCAGCGCGGCCTCCGGGACGGTCAGCTTGTCGGCGGTCTTGTTGAAGTACGCCTTGGCCGCCGCGCCGACGCCGTAGGTCTGGTTGCCCAGCGGCACGATGTTCAGGTAGCCGGTGAGGATCTCTTCCTTGCTCATCTGCTGCTCGAGCTGCAACGCGACACGCGCCTCGCGCATCTTGCGGCCGATCGTCGCCTCGGTGGCCTTCTCCCAGGCCTCCTGCTCGTTGTCGGCGCCGAGCACGAACGCCATGTAGTTCTTCACGTACTGCTGGGTGAGCGTCGACGCGCCCTGCGTCGCCCCACCGTCCACACCGGCCTTGGCGGCGGCACGGGCGATGCCCTGCCAGTCGACGCCGCGGTGGTCGTAGAACCGCTTGTCCTCGATCGCGAGGATCGCGCCCTTCATGGTGTCCGAGATCTGGTTGGACTCCAGCGGAATGCGGTACTGGTCGTACAGGTAGGCGATCGGCTGGCCGTTCATGTCCTCAATGGTCGTGACGAGCGGCAGCTCGCCCTTCGCGAGGTCACCGGACGTCTGGTCGACGGTGTCGGCGGCGCGGTTCGACGCCAGCCCCAGCCCTCCGACGAACGGGAACACCATCGCGGCGAGGAGCACACCCGCCGTCAGGCACAACCCCAGCAACTTGACCAAGCCTGACGCGCGTGCGGCGAACAACCCGCAACTCCTTCCGAACAACATCCCCAGAGAGTCTCTACGTATTAAGTCGCGCGGGAGGCCCGTGAGGTTGCGTCCGCTGATCGACTGTTTTCAACCTACCGGAGCAACCGCAGGCCGATCGTCGGACTAGCCCTCCGCACCTCGACGCCCGCGTGGTCGGGCAGCAGGTCGTCGAGGAACCCGTAACGCGACAGTTCCTCGTCCGGCCGCCTGCTCACCGTCCGCCACCAGACCGCGATGTCTCCCCATCCGGGAGCGGACAGCGAGCCACCGAAATGTTGCACGGACAGCGCGGCGCACAGGTTCGCGAACCGCACCCGGTGCTCCAGCGGCCACCCGGCCAGAGTGCCCATCACGAACCCCGCGCCAAACACGTCGCCGGCACCTGTCGCGTCGAGCTGCGCCACGTTCAGTCCCGGCACGTCCACGACCTCGCCGGACGCGCTGTCGACCGCGACCGCTCCCCCGCCGCCCCGTGTGACGACCACCACGGGCACGTGCTCGGCGAGCTTGCGCGCCGCGGCCTCCGGCGAGTCGGTGCGGGTGTACCCCTGCGCCTCGACGTGGTTGGGCAGGAACACGTCATAACCGTCGAGCCGACGCAACAGCTCCGGCGACCAAGCCCCGGTGCGGTCCCAGCCGATGTCGGCGAAGAGCTTCGCGCCGTTCTCCTTCGCCGTGCGCACCCACTGCTCGTCCTCGGCCTGGATGTGCACGAAGCACGCCCGTGCCGACGGCGGCGGGCAGAAGAGGTCGTCCGCGACGACGGGGGCCTTGTGCCCGTGCGTGACCATGCTGCGGTCGCGTTCCATCGCCATAGATACAGTCACGGGCGAGTGCCAGCCGTAGAAACGACGGCAATAAGAGAGGTCGACCCCCTCCTGGTCGGCCAGCACGTCCCAGCAGAAGTCGCCGTACGCGTCCTCGCCGAACGCCGCCGCCAGCGCGGTCCGCAGCTCCAGCCTCCGCAACGCCACCGCTAGGTTCGCGATCCCGCCGGGACACGACCCGAGCCCCTCCGCCCACACCTCTGTCCCCGCGGCCGGCGGGCGGGGCAGGCCGGTGAAGATGATGTCGAGGAAGACGGTGCCGGTGAGCAGCACGTCGTAGTCCGGGTCAGCCATGCGTAAACCTTGCCACCCGCGGCCGGTGATCATGCGCTAGAAACGGTCCTCGTGGGGGTACCGCTCAGAAAGAACGTCCAGTTCCAGCTGTTGTGGCTCGGTGGCGCCGTCTCGGGACGGATGGACGCCGTGCTGAACTTCGCCGCCCGTGCGCTCACGCCTCTCGCGCCGGTGCTCGGCGCGGACCTCGTCGGCGGGGCGGCGGCGCTGCTGGCGTGCGGCGCGTTGATCCTGGTCACCGCGGTGGTCGCGGTGTTCACGGATCTCAAGACACCGGTCGTGCAGCCTTCCTGACGTCAGCGGCTGACCTGGTCGACGATCTCGGCGAGCCGCGGCAGCCCGCCCGAGCGCTCCATGCTCGCGGCGATGCGTTGCGCGCTGTCCCGGTAGCGCGGATCGCGGAGCACCGTGCGGACCGCTCGGCCCACGGCGGCGGGCGAGGGCGTCTCGGTCCTGAGGGCGCGACCGACGCCGGACCAGGCGACTCGCCCGGCGACCTCGGGCTTGTCCTCCTTGCCGCCGCTCGTGACGATCGGGACGCCGTGGCGCAGGGCGTACTGGACGCCGCCGTATCCGCCGTTGGTGACGTAGACCTGCGTCTTGGGCAGGAGCTCGTCGTAGGGGAGGTACTCGGCGGCGCGGGCGTTCGCAGGCAGGGGCGGCAGGGTGGAGAGCGGGCGGCCGCCGGTGCTCACGACGACGAGCACGTCGTCGTCAGCGAGAGCGGTGAGGGTGGGGCCGATGATCTGCCGGTGGTCGTGGTTGGCCACCGTGCCCTGCGTGACGTGGACGACGGGCCGCGACCCGTCGAGCTCGTCCCACCAGGACGGCAGCGGCGCCTGCGAACCGGTGGCGGAGATCGGGCCCGCGAAGTGCAGGCAGGCGGGCGCGTCGGAGCGCGGGTACTCGAACTCGGGCACGGTGAACTGCACGACGGCCTCGGCGTGCCGCGGCCAGTCCATGATCGGGAAAGACAGCCGGGACCCGTGCAGCTCCTGGTTGATCTCCTGGGCCAGGCGCTCGGCCGCGGGGAACACGGTGCGCGCGGCGATCTTGCTGAGCAGGGCGTTGCGCAGGTGACCCAGAGGTCCGCGCAACGGCGTGATGCCCATGCCGTACGGCGCGGTGTCACGGCTGGCGATCGGGAGCGGGAGCACACCGCACACGACCACCGGCGGCCGCTCCCCGAGCGGACGACCGAGCAGGAACGCGCCTCCGAGGAACGCAGGTTCGGTGATCACGACGTCGGCAGGCTCGGCCGACCGCGCCGTCTCGATCGCCTCGTGGTGGGCGCGCCCCGGACGGACGAAGATGTTCTCCAGGTCGAACGCGATCGCTTTCGGCCCCTTGAGCGCCGTCCGCTCGGGGAACGTCTCCGTCCAGTCCTGCCGGTCGTCGAAGTCGGCTTCCTCCGGCAGTGCGACGTGTTCCGCCCCGGTGGCCTTCACCACCTCGGCGAAACGGGAACCGGTGATGAACCGGACGCGGTCGCCCCGTTCGGTGAAGTAGCGGGCGACTGCCAGAAGAGGCGTGACGTGCCCGTGGACGGGCACCGTCGCGATGATGAGGGACGCCATGACGTCACCTGCCTGACCTGGGGAGAGAGATTGAAGACTGTCGAGCAGTATTAACCTGTACGGCGTAGTAGTCAATAATGGCCGACATGACCGAATCCACCCGCCGCTACCGCTCCGAGCTGCGACAACGCCAGGCAGCCGAGACGCGACTGAGAGTGGTCGGCGCGGCAGCGGAGCTCTTCAGCCGCCAGGGGTACCAGGCCACGACGTTCGCACAGCTCGCGACCGAGGCGGGCGTGTCCGTCGAGACGGTGCAGCGCCACGGCCCCAAGTCGGCGCTGTTGCAGGCCGCGCTGGAGCTCGCGTCGTTCGGGGTCGAGGGCGAGACCGACCTGTTCGCCACCGACCTGGGGAAGTCCATGCTCCAGGTCCGCGACACCGCTGAGCTCGCCGCGCTGATCGGCAGCGCGATGCTCGCGATCAACGCCGCCTCGGCGGGGCTCTGGGTGGCGGTCGCCAGCGCGGCCCAGAGCGACGAGGAGCTCCGCGGTTACTACGCGCACCTGCTCGGCGTGCTGCGGCGGCAGGTCGAGCACGTCTTCCGCGTCTTCGCCGAACGGGGCCGGCTGCGCACGGACGTGCCGTTCGACGACCTGGTCGAAGCGTTCTGCGTCATCACCAGCGTCGAGACCTACGTCCGGTTCGTGCGCCTGGACGGCAAACCGGACGACGCCTACACCGAGTTCGTGGCGCGGACCTTGCGTGAGACCGTGCTCAGCACGGTTTGACACTTTGTTCAGGAGCTGACAGTTTGTTCAGGGACTGAGAGGAGCCGGCTGCCGTGCGAGACGTCCCTGAACCGACCAGCACCGCGGACGCGGTGTTCGCCGCATTGACCCCGGTGATCGACGGCATCGTGGCGACCTTCGGGCAGAGCTGCGAGGTCGTCCTGCACGACTACCGCGACCAGGAGCACTCGGTCGTCGCGGTCGCCGGTTCCGTCACGGGCCGGACGGTGGGCGACGCCATGAGTGAGATCGGTCTGCGGGTGCTCGCCGCGGGACCCGACGCCCGCAACGAGGTCGGTTACGTGACCCGCGCCCAGGACGGGCGGGTCCTCAAGTGCACGACGCTGCCGCTGCGCGACGGTGACGGGACGCTGATCGGCGCACTGTGCATCAACATCGACGTCTCGGCCATCAAGCGTGCCACCGGCGTGCTGTCGGACCTGCTCGGACTGTCCGCCCTGGAAGAGCCGAGCCCCGTCACGACGACGAACTTCTCCGGCGATCTGGACCAGGTGGTCGAGTCGCTGGTCGAACGGGCCGAACGCGCACACGCCGTGCCCGTGGCGGCACTCGGGCGCACCGAACGCCTGACTCTCGTCCGCGAGCTGAACGACGCCGGCGTGTTCGGTCTGCGCGGCGCCCCCGGACGGATCGCGAAGCGGCTGGGCATCTCCCGCACCGGCCTGTACAACGATCTCGCCGAGCTGAAGGCCGGCAAGCCGTGAGCGCCGGTCCCGTCTTCATCAGCGAGGCCGAGTCCGCCGCCCTCGTCGACGACGAGCTCGCACTGGCCGCCGCCCGGGAGGCGTTCCTGGCCACCGCCACAGGATCGACGTTCCCGGTCGTGATCGGGCATTCCTCCTCGCCGCACAACAGGTTCACCCTCAAATCCGGCTCCGCGGGCGACCTGGTCGGCGTGAAGGTCGGCAGTTTCTGGCCGGACAACGCCGAGCTGCCGCGGCACAGTTCGACGATCGTGCTGCTCGACCCCGCCACGGGCAGGCTGAGCGCCGTCGTCGAGGCAGCGGCCGCCAACGCCTACCGCACGGCCGCCGCCGACGCTCTCGCCGTCGACACGCTGGCCCGTGCGGACTCCCGCACGCTGACCGTGATCGGAACAGGTCATCAGGCCCTGCACGAGGTGCGGGCGGTCAGCCGGGTGCGCCCGATCGGACGGGTCCTCGTCGTCGGCAGACGGCCCGACGCGGCACGTGCGTTCGCCGCGGAGGTGACCTCGCTGACCGGGCTGCCCGCCGCACCCGCCGATGCCAGGACCGGGGTCGCAGCGGCGGACGTGCTCGTCACGGCCACGACCGCGCGGGAGCCGCTGTTCGAGGCGAGCTGGGTCGCGCCGGGCACGCACATCTCCGCCATGGGTGCCGACGGTCCTGGCAAGCAGGAGCTCCCGGTCGAGCTGCACGACCGGGCATCGCTGTTCTGCGACCTGCCGGAGCAGTCGTGCGCGATCGGCGAGTTCCAGCACTTCCCGTCCGCAGTGCCCGTTGCACTGGGGGCCGTGCTCGCCGGTGCCGCGGACGGCCGGACCTCGCGGGAGGACGTGACGGTGTTCGACAGCTCCGGGTTCGCCCTGCAGGACCTCACCCTCGCCGCCGCCCTGCTGCGCCGTCGCGCCACCTCTCCAGGAGAACCCGCATGACCACTTTGGACACCCCGGACACCCCTTTTGCCGTGATCGACGCAGACCGGCTGGACCGCAACGCCGCCCGGCTCCGGGAACACCTGCGCGGGCTCGGCGTGCCGCTGCGCCTGCACGTCAAGACGGCCAAGTCCGTCGAGGTCGCCGATCGGGTCCAGGCGGGCGGACCGATCACGGTGTCCACCCTCGCGGAGGCCGAGCACTTCGCCGACGCCGGCTACCGGGACGTCCTCTACGCGGTCGGCATCGACCCGCACAAGCTGCCGCGCGTCGCCGCTCTGCTGCGGCGCGGCGTGACGCTCACGGTCCTGCTCGACAGTCTCGCGCAGGCAGAAGCGCTGGCCCGGTTCGCGCACGAGGAACAGATCCACGTCCCCGCCCTGATCGAGATCGACTGCGACGGGCACCGAGGTGGTGTCGCCACGGCGGATCCGGCCCTCGTCGAGATCGGCAGGGCACTCGGCGGCAACCTCGCCGGAGTGCTCACGCACGCGGGTGAGTCCTACTTCGCCTACACCGCGGAAGCACTGCATCATGCCGCGCAGAACGAACGGGACACTGCCGTCGCCGCGGCCACGACCTTGCGCGCGGCCGGGCTGTCGTGCCCGGTCGTCAGCGTCGGGTCAACTCCCACCGCGCACGCGGCGACCGACCTGAAGGGCGTCACCGAGGTCCGCGCGGGCAACTACGTCTTCTTCGACCTCGTCATGGCCGGCATCGGCGTCTGCGGCACCGACGACCTCGCCCTCTCCGTGGTCGTCACCGTGATCGGCCACCGGCACGACAAGAACTGGATCATCACCGACGGCGGGTGGATGGCCACCTCACGGGACCGGGGCACCCAGGCCCAGGCCGTCGACCAGGGCTACGGACTCGTCACCGACGTCGGCGGCCACCTGATCCCGGATCTGCTCATGACCGGAGCGAGCCAGGAACACGGTGTCCTGAGCACGCGGGACGGAAAGCCGGTGCCTGAGCTGCCCGTCGGAACCCGGTTGCGGATCCTGCCCAACCACGCCTGCGCCACCGCGGCTCAGCACGATCGCTACCACGTCGTCCGCGGCGCGCACAGCATCGAGGCGACGTGGACGCGCCACCGCGGGTGGTGACAGGAGCTCAGCCCTCTTCCGCGATCATCTCCCGCATCCGGGTGAGCGCGCGGTGCTGAGCGACCCGCACCGCACCCGGCGTCGACTCCACCGCCAGCGCGACCTCCTCCGCGGACAGTCCCACCGCCACCCGCAGCACGAGGATCTCGCGCTGCCGGGCCGGCAGCTTGTGCAGCAACCGCGTGACCTGGGCCATCATCTCGCCGTTGACCGCGTGCTGCTCCGGTCCGTCGTCGAGCGAAGGGCAGTCCGGCAGCTCCGGCACGACCTCGGCGCGGTTGCGGACGGCGCGCCGGCGGGCGTCGGCGACCTTGTGCGCGGCGATGCCGTACACGAAGGCGAGGAACGAACCCGGCTCGTAGCGGTACCTGGACAACGCGCCGAGCACCGCCACGCAGACCTCCTGCGCGATGTCCTCGGCCGAGACCAGCGTTCGCTCACGGCCGCCGACGCGGGCGCGGCAGTAGCGCACGATCAGCGGCTGGATGCGGCCGAGCAGGTGCTCGACCGCCCGTCTGTCTCCGTCTAGGGCGGCATCGACGAGATCCGTGAACTCGGCTTCGGCGAGCCACTGGTTGGAGACCGGTGCCTGGCGCACCCGACGGCGCATGGGCACCGTTGGCCGGTTCCAGGCCTCCTCAGGTTCGAGGACGCCGACACCGCCACCGGTCCGCACGGCTGTGGGTTGGACCATCCCGGCGACCTCCTCACTACAGCGACACTAGGGGCTTCACTGAAGAAGAGAACGCAGCGAGCCATTTGATACCGCCTGCTTCCCAAGAGGACCACGAAGTCCAGCCGGGTGGGGACAGCAGCACCCTTTTGGGGTAGAACGTGGTCCTAACGGCCCAGTCTTTCGGCCATTGCGAACTGCTGGACTCCGAGGTAGCCGACGCGGAAACCTGCCTCCGAGTAGGCCAGGTAGAACTCCCACATCCGGCGGAAGGTGTCGTCGAAGCCGAGGTCGGCGACCTCGTCCCAACGGGTGAGGAACGTGTCGCGCCACCGGCGGAGGGTCTCGGCGTAGTCGTGCCCGAACGAGCGCGTCTCGACGATCCGCAGCCGGGTGTGGTCGCGGACCGACTCCTCGATCGAGCGGACGGACGGGATGAGCCCGCCGGGAAATACGTACTTGTGGATCCAGGTGTAGGAAGCCTTGCTCGCGATCATGCGGTCGTGCGGCATGGTGATCGCCTGGAGGCCCACCCGGCCGCCCGGCGCGAGCACGCGGTCGAGCACCGAGAAGTACTCGGGCCAGTATTCGGCACCGACTGCCTCGATCATCTCGACGCTGACGACGGCGTCGTACTGACCGTGCTCCTCTCGGTAGTCACGCAGCTCGACCGTCACCCGATCGTGAAGGCCCGCGTCCCTCACCCGGTCCAGCGCCAGCTTCCGCTGCTGCTCGGAGATCGTCAGCGACGTGACGGTGGCGCCGCGCTCGGCGGCCCGAATGGCCAGCGCGCCCCAGCCCGTGCCGATCTCCAGCACGCGCGAACCCTGCCGGACGCCCGCGTGGTCGAGCACGCCGTCGATCTTGCGCAGCTGGGCGGTGCGCAGGTCCACGTCCCTGTTCTCGAACAACGCGGACGAGTACGTCATGGTCTCGTCGAGGAACAACGCGAACAGCTCGTTCGACAGGTCGTAGTGCCGGTGGATGTTCTGCCGCGACCCGGCGACGTCGTTGACCTCGGTCTGCCGCCGCTCGGCCCACCGCCGCATCCGCTGCAGGC
Organism: Lentzea rhizosphaerae; assembly: GCF_042649515.1. Classification (NCBI taxonomy): domain Bacteria; kingdom Bacillati; phylum Actinomycetota; class Actinomycetes; order Pseudonocardiales; family Pseudonocardiaceae; genus Lentzea; species Lentzea rhizosphaerae. The sequence goes on from NZ_JBHRZI010000009.1 coordinate 83,018, forward strand.
CGGGCGGGACCAGAGTGGACAGCCGCGCCGCGAACGCCGCGAGCACGTCCGCGAGCTCGTCGGAGACCCAGTCCCCCACCATGTAGGCCTCGCCGAAGCCGATCTTGGCGTCGGCGCCGAGCCGGTGGAAGAACTCGGCGGGCCGCACGAGCTGCATGACGGGACCTCCGGCGCCCCAGGTCGTGCCGTTGGGCAACCGCACGGTCACGGGCAGCGTGCGGACCGCGTTGCGGAACAGCGACTCCGCGATCCTGGCGCGCAACGGCGAGCGCGGCGCGGTGAACAACCCCGGCCAAATGCCCTGGTTGGGCCGAGGCAGCGACAACGTGCTCATCTTTACTTGCTCCTGGGAACGATCGGCAGGCGACGGAAGTACAGCGCGATGCCGTGGCGGCGGATCAGGGCCGACACGCGCTGGGGCATCAGCGGACGGCGCAACAGCAGGCGCAGGCCCGGGCTGCGCTCACCCCGCATCGTGGCGCTGAAGGTCGTCTTCCCGTTCTGCCGCAACGCGATGGTCACCGACAGCCGGCTTCCCGGTTTCGGCAGCCGCATCACGTAGTGGCCGTCGACCTCGAGGAACGGGGAGACGTAGAACTCCTTGTCCACCGACGCCCGTCCGTGGTCGTCGGTGCGCAGCAGGTAACAATGACGGCCGCCGTAGGTGTTGTGGACCTCCGCGACCACGCACACGAGCTCTCCGGACGCGTCGTGGCACCAGTAGACGGTCAGCGGGTTGAAGACGTAGCCGAACGAGCGGGCGTTGGCGAGCATGAGGACCTGCCCGCCGCCGAGCTCGATCCCGCGATCGGACAGCCACTCGTCGAGGTTCTCCCTGATGGACTTCCCCGGCGATCCGATGTGGTCACGGGCCTCGAACCGCGCGAACGGCCTCGCCCACCACGGCAGCCGCGGCAGCGCGTCGAGATCGACGAGCCACAGGAACGCGCGATGGCTGAAGGCCCGGTCGATCAGCTCGCGGCGGGTGTGCGTGATGACGACGTCGTAGATCACCAGTCGACCCCGAAGTGCCTGGCCGCGCGCACTCCCGACGCGCAGCCGTCCTCGTGGAAGCCCCAGCCGTGGTACGCGCCGGCGAAGGCGGTCGCGCCGCTGTTGATCTCGGGCAGGCGTCGCTGTGCCGCAACGGACTCCGGCGTGTAGATCGGGTGCTCGTAGGTCATCCGCGCGAGCACCCGCGCGGGATCGACGTCGTGCGGGTTGAGCGTGACGACGAACTCGCGTGGTTCGTCGAGCCGCATCAGCCGGTTCATGTGGTAGCTGACCAGCACCTGGTCGCTCGTCTCCCGGCAAGCTCGCTTGTAGAGGTTCCACGACGCCTTCGCGCCGCTGGTGCGCGGCAGGATCGAGGCGTCGGTGTGCAGCCAGGTCTCGTTGCGCGAGTACTGGAACGCGCCGAGCACCTCCTTCTCCGCGCGCGTCGGGTCGGCGAGCAGGCCGAGCGCCTGGTCCGGGTGCGTGGCGATGACGACGTGGTCCGCGGTGTGCAGCACGTTGTTGTCATCGCGGATCTCCACACCGCCGTTCGTGCGCGTCACGGCACGGATCGGCGTGCTCACGTGGACCGCGTGCAGGTTCTTCACCACGCGGTCGACGTACGTGCGCGACCCGCCGACGACGGTCTTCCACTGCGGCGTGCCCCCGATCGAGAGCATCCCGTGGTTGGCGAGGAACTCGAACAGGTACCAGGCCGGGTACCGCGTGCTCAGCGCCGCTCCCGACGACCACACCGCGCTGACCAGCGGGATGATGAAGTGGTCCACGAAGTACCTGCTGTACCCGCCGATCGCGAGGAACGCCCCGAGCGTGACGTCGTGCGCCTCCTCGCAGGCGAGCACGCGCCGGGCGTGCCGGTAGAAGCGCGTGATCTCGGCGAGCATCCGCAGGTACCGGCCGTTGGTGGCGTTCTTCGACTGCGCGAACAGCCCCGCCAGCTTCCGCGCGCCCGCGTACTCAAGCCCGCACCCGTCGCAGCGGACGCTCATCGACATCTCGGAGTCCTGAGTGGACACGCCCAGCTCGCGGAAGAGCCGGATCAGGTTCGGGTACGTCCGTTCGTTGTGGACGATGAACCCGCTGTCGACGGCCACTCCGCCGAGGTCGTGCGTGTGCGCGTGGCCGCCGAGCCGGTCGTCGGCCTCGAACAGCGTGACGTCGTGCTTGCGCTGCAACAGGTGGGCGGCGGTGAGCCCCGCGACCCCGGCTCCGATGACGGCGACCTCAGCCACGCGAACCTCCCAGAGGAACGTCGAGGCCCCGCGGCGAGGCCTCCCGCATGGCGTTCGCGATGTCCGGCGCCACCGGTTCGAGCCCGAGCTCACCCCGCACGAAGTCGACGACGAGCCGAGTCCAGTCCCGCGCCCTCCGCAACATCGCGTGACCGTCACCCTCCACGGTGAACCGCGCGACCCGGTCGGTCACGCTCTTCGCCTGCCGCGCGTACCAGAGCGACTTCGCCGGATCCGTCATCCGCTCCTGGTCTCCGTGCGCGATGAGCAGCGCCTTGCCCCTGAGCTGCTCGAACGGCTCACCGGGCACGATCCACGGCGCGAGCGCGCACACGGCCTTCACACTCGGATGCCCGGCGACCCGCAACGCCGTCCTGCCACCCATGGAGTGCCCGACGAGCACAACCGGCCGGCCGGGATGCAGCTCGGTGATCCGGTCGAGCGCCCACCGCGCGTCCTTGACCGGGTCGAGGCTCGGCGCGTTCCAGCCGCGGACCCGGTAGCGCAGGTTCCAGACCTCGACGCCGGGCGCCCGCAGCGCGCGGGCCAGCGGAACCATCCGCAGGTACGCGAGGTTGTGGCGGCGGACCGGTTCGGTGCCGTGTTCCCGGCCGCCGTGCAGCACGAGCACGACGGCGTTCGTATCGCCCGGTGGTTTGAGCACGTCGACATGCGGATGCACGGTTGGTGTTCGTGGGTCCACGCCCTTCGGCTCGCCCGTTGAGAGCCAGGTCACACAGGTACTGTTCGAACTCGTGATCGAGCACCTCAGCATCCCCACCGAGGCAGGCACCTTCGACGCCATCGCGTCCGGCCCCGAGGACGGTCGCCCGGTGCTGCTGCTGCACGGTTTCCCCGAGGCCGCCATCGAGTGGGAGCACCAGGTCGCGGTCCTCGGCGTGAACGGTTTCCGCGCGGTCGCCCCCGACCAGCGCGGCTACTCCCCCGGCGTCCGGCCCGAGCAGGCGTCCGAGTACACGGTCACGCACCTGGTCGGCGACGTCATCGCGATGGCCGACTCGCTGGGCTGGGGCACGTTCGACCTCGTCGGGCACGACTGGGGTGGCGCGGTGGCGTGGTGGACCGCGATCGAGCACCCGGACCGGCTGCGCAGCCTCGCCGTCTTCTCGACTCCGCACCCCGGTGCGCTCAAGACCGCGCTGCAGACCGACGAGGAGCAGCGGATGCGGTCGCAGTACATGCTCGACTGGCGGGAGCGCAGCACCGAGAAGCGCATGCTGGACAACAACGCCCACGCCCTGAAGCAGATGTTCGAGTGGCGGGTCCGGCCCTCCCACGTCGAGGAGTACGTCCAGCGCCTGAGCGAGCCGGGGGCGCTCACCGCCGCGCTGAACTGGTACCGCGCCGGCAAGCCGCACGGCACCGCGGACAAGGTCGGCGTCAAGACCATGTACGTGTGGAGCACCGAGGACGTGGCGTTCGGATCGGCGGCCGCGTTCGAGACCGAGAAGTGGTGCACGGGCGCGTACCGGTTCGAGATGGTCGAGGACGTGAGCCACTGGATTCCCGAGGAGATCCCGGAGGCGGCGAGCTCACTGCTCCTCGAACACCTCTCCTAAACCTCGATTTCCGCTTGCGGCAACTGCCGGAAGCGGAAGCCGTTCTGCCTGGTCAGCGGCTCGGCTCCTCGTTACGTTCAGTTTGCGCGCGCTGAATCGAAGATCCCCACGAGGAGAGGTGCGAATCATGTACGAGACCCCGCAGCTGATCGACCTCGGCACGTTCGAAGCGCAGACGGGCCTGCTCCAGCGGTCCGGCAACGATCGGCTGATCTTCAGCAAGAACTGACACGGCACCACCGCGAATGCCTGAACAGGGCTCGCGGGGTCACGGCGAGTCGCACTTCGTGGTCCTGCCGGACCACGAGGCCGCGCTCGCCGTGGCCCGTCGCAACGGTGTGCGCAGGACGATCACGCACGCCTCGGGACGGCCGTGGCTCGTCGGGCAGTGGCACGACGACGAGATCACCGTCGCCGAGGCGGGTGACGTCCGGCTGGCGGTGATCGGCTGGTGCCCGGTCAGCGTCGCGGAACTGGAACGCGCGGCTTCCCGCCTGCGCGACCTCACCCAACTCGACGACCTCGCGACACGTCTCGCGGGCAGCTTCCACCTCGTCGCGTCGCTCGGCGGACGGTGCCGCGTGCAGGGCACGGCCTCCGGTCTGCGGCTGGTCTTCCACCGCCGGATCGACGGGATCGTCGTCGCGGCCGACCGGGCCGACGTGCTCGGCGGGACCGACGTCGACGAACGGTCCCTCGCCGTCCGGTTGCTGTTCCCCACGCCGCATCCGTTGCTGGAGCGGACGATGTGGCGCGGCGTGGAGTGCGTGCCGCCGGGCAGCGCGCTGCTGGTCGACGGCGACCGCGCACGGCTGCACCGCTGGTGGCGCAACCCCGAACCGGTGCGCGGCATCGCGGAGTCCGCCCCGCTGATCAGGGATGCGCTCGCCCAGGCCGTCGACGTGCGCACGCGGCGCGGCGGAACCGTGGCGTGCGACCTGTCCGGAGGGCTCGACTCCACCTCGATCACCTTCCTCGCCGCCCGGTCGGACGCGCGGATCGTTGCCAGCACGTGGCCCTCGCTCGACCCGGCCGACGAGGACGTCGCCTGGGCGCGGCGGGCTTCGGCGCACCTGCCGGAGGTCGAGCACGTCGTGTGGCCTCCCGAACGCATCCCGCTGGTGTACGACAACCTGCTCGGCATCGACGACCCGATGGACGAGCCGACCATCGGAATGATGGACCGCCAGCGGCTCCTCGAAGACCTGAACGGCTTGGCGGACAAGGGATGCCGTGTCCGGCTGACCGGCATCGGTGGCGATCACGTCGCCTGGTGCTCCGAGGCGCACTACCACTCGATGCTGCGCAGGCGGCCGTTGTTCGCGATCCGGCAGCTGCGGGCGTTCCGCGCGTTGTTCCACTGGCCGCTGCGACCGATGATCGCGGCGCTCGCCGACTCGCGGTCCTACGGTGCCTGGCTCGCGGACGAGGCCGAGAACCTGCGCGCGAGGCGGGAGCCGACCGTGACCGGCACGCTCGGCTGGAGCACCGGGCCGCGGCTGTTCGACTGGATCACGCCGAAGGCGCACGCGCTGGCCCGCGACGCGTTGAAGGAAGCCGCGGCGACCGCGGAACCGTTGGGGCGCACCAGAGGCGAGCACGTGGACCTCGAAGCGATCTTGTCCTGCTCGCGCATCATCCGGCAGTGGGAGCAGATGAGCGCGCGGGCAGGACTTCCGATCCAGTCGCCGTTCCTCGACGACCGGGTGATCGAGGCGTGCTTCGCGGTGCGGCCGGAGGAACGCGTCACGCCGTGGCGCTACAAGCCCGTGCTCACCGAGGCGATGCGCGGCGTCGTTCCGGACGAGTGCCTTGCCCGCACGAACAAGGCGACGGCGTCACTGGAGGCCACCGCGGGTCTGCGCAAGCACCGCGGCGATCTCGCGGAGCTGTGGGAGGGCTCGAAGCTCGCCGACCTCGGGCTGGTCGACCGGCGCCGGCTGACCGACCTCGCGTTGCGGCCCGACACCCCCGAGCTCCGGACGGGGATCTTGTACTCGACGATCGGCTGCGAGGTGTGGCTGCGCAGCCTGGACCAGGAAGCGGACCATGCGACTGCGCGCTGATGTCTCCGTGGCGGACACCGACTACGGGCAGGTGCTGCTCGACGAACGCACCGGGCACTACTGGCAGCTCAACCCGACCGGGGTGGTCGTGGTGCGGGCACTGCTCGACGGCGCCGACGAGGACGCCGCGGTCGCCGCGTTGACCTCCACGTACTCCGTCGGCGAGGCGCAGGCGCGGCAGGACGTGTCGGCGCTGGTCGAGGGGTTGCGCGGCGCGGGGCTGGTGACGGCGTGACCACACCCAGCTCGTTGAGCCGCCCGACCGGTGTGCCGCTGGGACGCCGGATGGCCGCCCGGTTCGCCGTCGCCCTCGCGACACCGCTGGTGAAGCTGAAGCCGCGCAGGCTCCGCCAGGTGCTCGGCGTCGTTCAGCGCGGTGCCCGGCCGGCCGGCTACGACACGGCCAAGACGGCACGGGACGCGGTGCTCGCCGTGAGCCTGCGTTGTCTTGGCCCGCAAGGATGTCTGCCGCGATCGGTGGCCGTGGTGCTGCTGTGCCGGATGTCCGGCACGTGGCCGAAGTGGTGTGCCGGAGTGCGGATCATGCCGCCGTTCGGTGCGCACGCGTGGGTCGAGGCCGACGGCGTGCCGGTCGACGAGAACCTGCCCGCGCAGTACTTCCGGCCGCTGATGACCGTATGAGGACACTCGAGCTGTTCCGCCTGGCCACCGGGCACGTCCGCGCGCTCGCCCTGGCCGTGACGGCGACGCTGGTGGCGTCCGGACTCGGTCTGTTGCAACCCCAGCTGGTGCGCGAGGCCGTCGACGCGGCCGCGACGTCGTCGGTGCCGTGGCAGCTGCTGGTGGCGATGGCCGCGTTGTTCGCGGTGCAGGCGAGCGTCGACGGCGTCGGGCTGTTCCTGTTGGAGCGCACCGGCGAACGCGTCGTGCTCGGGGTGCGCCGACGGCTGGTGGCCAGGCTGCTGCGGCTGCGCATGAAGGAGTTCGACGAGCACCGGGTGGGCGACCTGATGTCGCGGGTCGGCACCGACACGACGGTGCTGCGCGAAGTGGTCTCCACCGCCTCGGTCCAGCTGATCACCGGCACGCTGACCGGGGTGGGCACCGTCGTGCTGATGCTGCTGATCGACCCGGTGCTGTTCGGGTGGGTGCTGACGACGGTCGTGGTCGCGGCCGTGGTCGTCTACTCGCTGGTCGGCAGGCTGCGGGTGGCGGGCGAGCAGATGCAGCGCGGGGTCGGTGACATGACAGCGGACCTGGAGCGCGCGCTCGGGGCGTTGCGCACCGTGCGCGCGTGTCGTGCGGAGGAACGTGAAGAGGAACTGATCGGGCGACGCGCCGAGCAGGCGTGCGCCGCCGGGATCCGGGCCGCGCGGATCACGTCGGTCATGAGCCCGGCGGTCGAACTGGCGATGCGCGGGTCGTTGCTCGTCGTGCTGCTGGTCGGCGGCGCGCGGGTGGCGAGGGACGCGGCGTCGGTCGGCGACCTGATGGCGTTCCTGCTCTACGCCACCTATCTCGTCATCCCCTTCACCTCGGTGTTGCAGGGCATCGGCCTGCTCCAGAAGGGCATGGGCGCGCTCGGCAGGGTCGCCGAGGTGCAGTCGTTGCCGGTCGAGGACGACTCGGGCGCGGCAGTGCCGGAGCGGACCGGAATCACGCTCGAATTCCGTGACGTCTGGTTCCGCTATCGCGACCGGCCGGTGCTGCGCGGTGTGTCGTTCACCGTCGAGCCGCGTTCGCACGTCGCACTGGCAGGTCTGTCCGGAGCCGGCAAGTCGACGCTGTTCTCCCTGATCGAACGGTTCTACGAGCCCGATTCTGGAGCAGTCCTCGCAAACGGCACGGACCTCCGAAACTTTTCGACCAACGATTGGCGAGGCCGAATCGCACTGGTCGACCAGGACTGCCCCGTGCTGAACGGCACACTCCGTGACAATCTTCGTTACTCAATGCCGAACGCAAGCGATTGCGATCTTCACGAAGTACTGGAACTCGCAAATCTCGACGAACTCGTGGCACGCCTTCCGGAAGGTCTCGACACCCCTCTCGGCGAACGCGGCCGGGCGCTGTCCGGCGGGGAACGCCAGCGCATCGCACTCGCCCGCGCCCTGCTCACCCGCCCTGAGCTGCTGCTTCTCGACGAGCCCACGGCACACCTCGACCCGGTGAACGAACGTGCGCTGCACCGCGCGATCACCCGTGCCGCACAGGAGTGCGCATTGCTGGTCATCGCCCACCGGCTGTCGACAATTCGCGAGGCCGATCGGATCGTGGTATTGCACGCGGGCGAAGTACTCGCCCAGGGCACGCACGACGAGTTACTCGCCATTAATGATTTCTATGGCAGTCTCACTGCGGGTGACTTCGTCGAGAATTCGAAGTCGTTCGATGCCGAAATATCCCCTGGATGGAGGTAGAGCAACCGCTACGACGAATGCCAGCATGACTACGCCGGTCAGCAGACGGAAGAGAGGCGAGTCGTGTTGCGACGATCTCCAGCAGTCCGCACCGAATTCGTCGAGCTTTTGCACGACCGCTCGACAACGATGCGCACGGTGGAGAACCTCGTGGTTCGTTCCGCCTCGGTTCGCGGTGTGCTGTCGAGCCAGGGCGGCGTCGACCACGCCCTGCTCCAGCTGGTGACCAGCACCGTCGAACGCGGACGGCTGCTGCTCGACGGCGACCTCGCCAGACACGTCGGATCGACCCACCAGGTGCCGGCCAGGGTGCTCGCCAGGCCCGCCCGGTGCATGCTCGTCTTCGACGACCGCACCGCCGTGTTACCGCTCGACGCGAGCGACCTCAACGCGGGCGCCATGCTCCTGCGCAGCCCGCTCGCCGTCACCTACGGCGAGCTCTTCGAACTCATGTGGTCCGACGCCCGCACTCCGGACGGCACTCCGGGCGATACGGGCCTGTCGAGCCGTGAGACCAAAGTCATCGGACTTCTGCTGGACGGCGCCACCGACCACCAGGTCGCCGCCCGCCTCGGCATGAGCAGCCGGACGGTGCGCTCCGTCGTGGCACAGCTGCAACAGCGCTACGGCACGCGATCACGCATGGCGCTCGGGTTCCAGCTCGCCCGCGTCACCGATTAGGTCTAGACATCGGAGTTGTCCCTCGGTTAGGTCTGGAGTGCCGCCGCCACGGCACGCCCCTTGGAGGGACACCCATGACCACGTCCAGGCGCGACTTCGTCAGACTCGGCGGCGCCGCACTCGCCGGTGGCCTCGCACTCGACACGGGCACGGCCTCGGCCGCGGACCGGATCGACTGGTCCGTCGAGGTCGTCGAGTCGACGATGAGGCAGTACACGCCGGAGACGCTCGGCGGCTGGGGCTACACGCGCGGCCTGTACCTGTGGGGGCAGTGGCTCGTCTTCCAGCGCACCAGGAACAAGAAGTACTTCGACTTCATCAAGGCGTGGGTGGACAGGTTCGTCGGACCGGACGGCAGGTTCAGCCGCTCGTTCACGCACCTCGACTCGATGCGCGCCGGCCAGCTGTTGCCGTTGCTCTACAACGCGACCGGTGACGTGCGGTACCGCGTGGCGTCGACGCAGATCCGCGAACGCCTGACCACCTACTCGCGCACGAAGGAGGGCGGCTTCTGGCACGCGGAGGGCGGCACCCGCGACTGGCAGAACTGGTCCGACGGCGTCTACATGGTCGTCCCGTTCATCATGCGGCACGGCTACACGTTCGGGGAGAAGGACTGGGCGACCGCGGAGGCGCTCAAGCAGCTCTTCGTCTACGCGAAGAACCTCCAGCACGAGAGCGGCCTGTTCCACCACGCCTACGACGAGTCCCGCACGGTGAGCTGGGCGAACCCCACGACCGGGGTGTCGCCGGAGTTCTGGGGCCGCGCGATGGGCTGGTACGCGATCACGTGCTGCGACGTGCTGGAGGACCTGCCGCGCACCCACCCCGGCCGGCCGAAGCTGATCGCGATCCTGGCGAAGCTCGTCGCCGCGCTCGCGAGGCACCAGGACCGCAGGACGGGACGCTGGTTCCAGGTCGTGGACAAGGGAACGCACCCGGAGAACTGGACCGAGACGTCGTGCTCGTCGATGTACTCGATGGCGATCTCCCGCGCCGTGGAACGCGGGTACGTCTCGCGCAAGTACGACGTGGTGGCGCGGCGGGGCCACCGGGGTGTGCTGGACCGCGTCAAGATCAACGCCGACGGCCTCACCGAGATCTCGGAGATCTGCATCGGCACGAACGTCGGTGACCTGCCGTTCTACCTCGCGCGGCCGCGGGCGGTGAACGACCTGCACGGCATCGGCGCGTTCCTGATCATGAACGAACAGTTCCAGAAGAGGTAGTTTCACAGGCATGCGCGTGGCCGGTCTCTTGCTAGCCGCGGGGGCCGGCCGCAGGTTCGGCACCCCGAAAGCCCTCGTTCCGCTCGACGGCAAGCTCTTCGTCGACTCGGCCGCCGAGCTCCTGCGGGCCGCCGGATGCGAACCGGTCGTCGTCGTGCTCGGCGCCCAGGCCGGCGAGGTCAGGGCGCAGGCCACTTTGGACGGCGTGACCGTGGTCGACAACCCCCACTGGGAAACCGGTATGGGGTCGTCGCTGCGCACCGGCCTGCACGCGATCGGCACCGCGGACGCCGTGCTCGTGCTCCCCGTGGACACCCCCGGCGTCACCGTCGGAGCCCTGCACCGCCTGATGGAGCTGGCCGAGCCGACCGTGCTCGCGCGTGCCACCTACGACGGCGAGATCGGGCACCCGGTGCTGATCGGCTCCGGCCACTTCGCGGGCGTGATGGCGTCGGCGGCGGGTGACCAGGGCGCGCGGGACTACCTCAAGGCCAACACCGTCCGCCACGTCGAGTGCGCTGACGTGGCGGACGGTGCGGACGTGGACCGGCCGGAGGACCTCAGGCCCGGGATCAGGCGACGTACCGGCGGAGCTTGATGCCCGACGAGACGTTGGAAGCGCTCAGCCACGCGAGCCGGCCGCCCGCGTAGGCCGGGTCGGCCACGGCGAACTCGTTGCCGCCCGCGCGGTAGCCGACGATCGTGGCGTAGTGGCCGCCGGAGTAGCTGCGGCCGTTCAGGCGGATCACGTTGATCACCACGGCGTGACCCTTGTTGGCGTTGTAGATCACGTCTTCCTTGAGCCGCTGCAGCAGCTGCGTGTCGCTCGACCACTGCTTGACCTGGTAGTAGGTCGAGCCGGTGTAGTGGTCGAGGGCGCTCTCGAGGTTCTTGATGTTCGGCAGGCCGTTGGTCGTGACCTTCATGTAGGAGGCCAGCGTGGACTGCTCGACCTTCTTGCCGCGCGCGGTCAGGGCGATGCGGGCGGCGGCAGCGGAGCACCAGTAGCCGGTCTTCTGGACCTGGAACTCGTGCGGCAGAACGCCTTCGCCCTGGATGCCGAGCTCGGCCGCGGCCGGGATGACGGTCTCGCCCGGAGCGGCCAGCACGACCGGCGCGGTGAGGATCGTCATCGCGACACCGACGGCCGCGACCGCCCCGGTGATCTTCGCAAGCTTCATCGTTCGTTCCCCTCAGTGGTGGCGCCGACCCCCTGGCGCGGCGCTCGGCGCAAGCTTGGCGGCGGCCGTGATCGGGTCGCCACCACATTCGGCCACACCCTAAAAAGCCAGGTAGGACCACTCAGGACCGCGTCAACACCCACTCAGGGTGGGCACGGTGCACCATTGGGACCGAGTCGTCTCGAATCCGGGACGAGCCCCGTGGCGCTGTGCCAGTCTGCTTGCCGTGTTGCGTGTCCACTTCACGGCGGAGGACCTGGCGAGGGTGCGTGTCGCCGCAGGTCCCGACCCGATGTGGGAGATCCTGCTGAGCCTGCACGTGCTGCGGCAGCGTTCGGCGGCGCCGGTGTTCGGCACGTGGCGCGCGGCCGTGCGGACGACGTTGCCAGAAGACACGCGCTGGCTCATGCAGCTCGCACCGCCGGTCGGCTACTCCCCCGACTTCCTGACGCCCACCGCCGGCTCGTGCGCGGTGGACGCCGGCATCGACGCGGTGCTGTCCACGCCGCTGGAGTCGTTGCGCGCGGATCTCGCCCACCTGGGCAGCCAGCAACGCCTCGACCCGCGCACCCACCGGCTGGCCAGCGGTGACGTGGCCACTCTGGACTCGCTCGGCGAGGCGTTGCGCGCCTACTACGGGCACGCGCTCGCGCCGATCTGGGACGAGGTCCGCGCCGTCGTCGACGCGGACCGCGCGGTGCGGGCGCGTTCGTTTCTGGACAGCGGCTGCGAGGGCATGCTCTCGGCACTGCACCCGACGATCTCGTGGGCGCCGCCGGTGCTGTCGATCGAGTCCCGCATCCCGCGACGCGACGTCCACCTGCGCGGCAAAGGGCTCGTGCTCGTCCCGTCGTACTTCTGCTGGGAGCGCCCGATCATGCTCCGCGACCAGCGCCACGCCCCGGTGCTCGTCTACCCGGTGGCCCGCGACCTGCACGTGACGAGCGCGGGCAAACGTTCGCTGGAGGCGTTGCTGGGCCGCACTCGCGCCGCCGCCCTGGAGGTCATCGCGGGCGGCTGCACGACCACCGAGCTCGCCCGCCGCCTGGGCATCTCCGCCGCGTCCGCCAGCGCCCACGCCACGGTGCTGCGCGACGCGGGCCTCGCCGTGGCCCAGCGCCACCGCAACTCGGTGCTCCACACCGCCTCGGCCCTGGGCGTCGAACTGCTGGCCTAAGGCCGTGCGTGCACCGCCGCCCGCGCACACCCGAAAGCGACGACGAGCAGCGCCGACGCCACCCACACCGGCCACAGCTCGGAGTAGGTGACGGCCAGCGCGATGTTCGTGGCGCCCGCGGCCGCGAACACGGCCGTCAGCACCACCCAGACGTAGAAGTGCCGTCTGATCAAACCCACCCCCGTCCGCCAGAGCCGTTCGTCCCTGTTATCGCGCCTATCGAGCTTTGTGGTGCGCGGGTTACTGGTGAGGTCATCGATGATCCGGTACTACTGAGCCGCATGACGACCGACACCGTGCCCGGCTCCGACTACGGCAACCTCGTGCGCACGCACCTGACGCGCGTCGAACAGCAGAACGCGGCCGCGCTCGACGACGTGGCCGAGCTGGTGCTGGCCGCCGTGCAGGCGGACGGGATGATCCTCACGGCAGGCGCGGGCCACTCCCTGGCGGCGGTCGCCGAAACCTTCTACCGGGCAGGCGGCCTGGCCTGCGTCCGCCCGATCTACCACCCGGAACTGCTCCCGATGCACGGCGCCATCAGCAGCACCTCGGCCGAACGCCGCTCGGGCCTCGCGAGCGAGGTCCTGCGCGAGGCGGGCCTGGCCCCGCACGACGTCCTGTTCGTCTTCTCGACCTCGGGCGTCAACCACTATCCGGTCGAACTGGCCCAGGAAGCCGCGAACGCCGGCTGCCCGGTGGTCGCCGTGACCTCGGTGTCCGCCAGCGCCCAGGCCCCCCGCCGAGCAGGCGTGACCCTCGCCGAAGTGGCCACCGTCGTCCTCGACAACCTGGTCCCGCCCGGCGACTCGACCTACCCGGAACAGGCACCGGTCACGGCAGCGATCTCCACCGTGGCCACCGCGTTCCTCTGGAACCTCCTGATGGTCCGCCTGGTCGACAAGGCAGCCGAAACCGGCGTCCAACTGCCCCTGTGGCGCAGCGCGAACGTGGAAGGCGGCGACGCGGCCAACGCCGACCTCCTCAGGCACTACCAAACCCGCATCCCGCAACTGGGTTGAGTAGCAATACTCAGTCCCCCTCGCCCCCACCGCGTTAGTCTCCCACCGGGGAAAGCACTTACCTGGGGGGATTTGACAGTGGAGCAGAAGACTCGCAGATGGATCCTGATCAGCGGCGCGCTCGCCACAACCGCCGTCCTCGGCGTGGCGGGCGCGCTGCTGTGGGGCAGCGGCCCAGCCGACTCGACTGAGCAACAACCGAAGAAACAGCCGGACTCCCCGGCCCAGGTGGCCCAGTCGTTCGTGAACAAGGCCTTCACCGACCCCACCGCAGCGGGCCAGCTGACCGACGCACCAGACCAGGCCATCAAGGTCCTGGCCGCCACCAAGTCGGGCATGGAGTCCTCCGCCTACCAGGCCGGCCTGGCCCCCGTGCAGCCACCGTCAGCAGACGCCACCACCACGGAGATCGCGGCCTCCGTGACCTGGACGATGCCGAACTCGGCCCTGCTGAAGTACGACATCAAGATCCCGATGCAACGCACGGCCGACACGTGGAAGATCCACTGGACCCCGGCCGTCATCCACCCGCAACTCACCGAGGGCGCCACCCTCGTCTACCGCAAGGCCCTCGCCGATGGCGCCCTCCTGGGCAGAGACGGCAAGCCCCTGGTCGAAGGCACCATCCCGGACGGCCTCTACAAAACGATCACCGGCCAAGCAGGCGACCTGAAGGGCAAAGAAGGCTGGGAAGTCGGCATCGCCAACGGCACGGCCTTCACCCAGCTGGACGGCAAGAAACCAGAGCCAGGCGAAAAGATCACCGTCACGATCGACCCGGCCCGCCAAGCAGCAGCCCAAGCGGCAGTGGACGCCCTCCCCCAAGGCGCAGCGATCGTCGCGATCGAAGCCAACACCAGCGAAATCCTGGCCGTGGCCCAGAACAAGACCCTGACGGGCACCAACCCGTTCGTAGGCCGCTACGCCCCGGGCTCAACGCTGAAAATCGTCACCGCTGCCGCCGCCCTCAACGCAGGCCTGGTACAACCCAACGCCGCAGTGGCCTGCCCGGCAGAGGCCACCATCGGCACCCGCCGCATCAAGAACGCGGACTTCGGCTACGACAGCCTCCCGTTCCACACTGCCTTCGCAGTCTCCTGCAACACCACGTTCGGCGAACTGGGCTCCAAACTCCCACCGAACGCCCTCCCGGACATGGCCAAACGCTTCGGCCTGGGCGCCGACTGGACCATCGCGGGCGCCGACACCAACACCGGCAAGGTCCCACCGGCAACCGGCGACCAACAGGTGGAGAACAGCTTCGGCCAGGGCAACGTGGTAGCCAGCCCCTTCGGCATGGCCCTGGTGGCCGCCACAGCCGCCTCAGGAAAAACCCCGAGCCCCACGCTGATGCGCGGCAAGCCCCCCGTACCCAACGACGTGGCAGCAGCCCCACCCCAGTCAGTCCTGCAGCCCCTGCGCCAGATGATGCGTGAGGTGGTCACCGGAGGAACGGCCAAGCAGCTGGCAGGAATCCCAGGCCTGGCAGGAAAAACCGGTACAGCAGAAGCCGGCGGCGGCTCGGCCCACGGCTGGTTCGTCGGCTACCAGAACAACGTGGCGTTCGCAGTGTTCGTAGAAAACGCGGGTTCATCACAAAGCGCCCTAACCGCCACAGCAGCCTTCCTCAAGGGATAGGGATAGGGCCGAAGCCGAAGCCGAGCAAGCTCTTCGCGTGGGGTTCGGGTGGGGACCAACCCACCCGAACCCCACGCCCTACGCAACCGCAAGCCGCCCAAAGCGTCAGGCGTGCCATCAGCCTGCCCGCGGCGCTGGCCGGTCTTTGATCAGATCGGCGGGGTAAGGGCAGAGTCCCAATCTCTGAACAGGAACCCGAAACGGCGAGCCGACCACCTACGAAACCGGCGCTCCAACAGGCTCAGCAAACTGGGTGTTGTAGAGATCCGCGTAACGCCCCTCCGCCGCCATCAACTCACCATGGGTCCCACGCTCAACAATCTCTCCGTGCTCCAGCACCAGGATCTGATCAGCCGACCGAATAGTCGACAACCGGTGCGCGATCACCAACGCAGTCCGCCCCGACAACGCCTCAGTCAAAGCCTCCTGCACAGCAGCCTCAGACTCCGAGTCAAGATGCGCAGTAGCCTCGTCCAAAATCACCACACGGGGCCGAGCCAACAACAACCGTGCGATGGTCAACCGCTGCCGCTCCCCACCAGACAGCCGATACCCCCGCTCTCCCACCACGGTGTCCAACTGATCAGGCAACGACGCCACCAGGTCAAGCAACCGCGCCCGCCGCAACGAATCCCACAACTCGTCATCGGAAGCCCCAGGCGCCGCATACTCCAGATTCGCCCGAATGGTGTCGTGGAACAGATGCCCATCCTGCGTAACCACACCAACAGTGGAGCGCAACGAGTCGAACGACAGATCCCGAACGTCCACACCAGACAGTCGAACCGCCCCAGAATCCACTTCGTACAACCGAGGCACCAACGAAGCCAACGTGGACTTACCAGCCCCAGACGACCCGACCACAGCCACCAGCTGCCCGGCCTCAGCCTTGAAACTGATGCCGTGCAACACTTCCTCGCCACCCCGAGTGTCCAAAGTGGCCACAGACTCCAACGAGGCCAGCGACACCTTCTCCGCGGACGGATACGCGAACCGCACGTCGTCGAACTCCACCGACACGGCCCCGGACGGCACAGTCCGCGGATCAGGCTTCTCCTGGATCATCGGCTCCAGGTCCAACACCTCGAACACCCGCTCAAACGACACCAACGCCGTCATCAGATCCACCCGAGCGTTGGCCAACGCCGTCAACGGCGCATACAACCGAGTGAGCAACAACGCCAACGACACCACAGCACCAGCCGCCAGGTGCCCGGTCAGCGCCAAGTACCCACCCAGCCCGTACACCAGCGCCTGAGCCAGCGACGACACCAGCGTCAACCCGGTCATGAACCACCGCGTAGCCATCGCGGTCCGGATCCCGATGTCGCGGACCTTGGCCGCCTTCTCGGAGAACTCCTGCTCCTCACGATTCGGCCGCCCGAACAGCTTCACGAGCGTCGCCCCCGGCGCCGAGAACCGTTCGGTCGACTGCGTGACCATCGAGGCGTTCAGCGAGGAGGCCTCCCGCTGCATGTCCGCCATCCGCTTGCCCATCCGCTTGGCGGGCAGCACGAAGACGGGCAGCAACACCAGGGCCAGAGCGGTGACCTGCCACGACAACGTGAACATCACGCCCAGGGACAACGCCAGCTGGATGATGTTCGTGACGAAACCCGACAGCGTCGAGGTGAACGCGCGCTGCGCCCCGATCACGTCGTTGTTCAGCCGCGACACCAGCGCACCGGTGCGCGTGCGCGTGAAGAACGCGACGGGCATCTTCTGCACGTGACCGAACACGGCCCGCCGCAGGTCGTAGATCAGGCCTTCACCGATGCGCGTCGACTGCCACCGCTCGACGACGCCCAAGCCGGCGTCGAGCAGCGCGATGAGTGCGATCACGACCGCGAGCCACACCACGACCGAGGGCGCCGAGCCGTTCACGATCGCGTCGACCACGCGACCGGCCAGCAACGGCGTCGTCACCGCCAGCACCGACGAGATCACCGTCAGCAGCAGGAACACCAGCAGCTTCGCTCGATGCGGCCGAGCGAACGCCAACACGCGCCGGAACGTGCCGCGGCGCACCTTCGTCGGCGCGTCCGCGGTCGCCCCCATCATGAATCGCCAAGAGCTGTAGCCGTCCACGCTGACTAGAACAGCACAGCGGTCTGACAATTCCTTCGCGCGCGGCTAGGGAAGCAGAAAAGTTCAGCCCTGGGCGGACATGGCCGCGAAAGACTGCAGCCGGCGCAGCTGTGCGGCGCGCTCCAGCGCGAGCTGTGCCTCGGGCGCGGGACCGGACGCCGCCGACGCGATGAGCGCCAGCGTCTCCGTGACGGCACCCGGCATCGGCTTCAGCACGGCGGCCACGAGCTCCTCGACAGCCGCGTCCAGACCGGAAGCGGGCACGACGGAGTTCGCGAGGCCGATGCGCAGCGACTCCTCGGCGGAGATCCGCCGGGAGGTCACGCACATCTCGGCCGCGCGCGAGTAGCCCACCAGCCGCACCAGGGGCAGCGTCCCACCGAGGTCGGGCACCAGACCCAGCCCGGTTTCGGCCATGCAGAACTGCGCGTCCTCGGAGAGCACGCGGAAGTCGCACGCCAGCGCCAGCTGGAAGCCGGCGCCGATGGCGTGCCCCTGCACCGCCGCGATCGTCACGCGTGCCGGGTCGCTCAGCCAGGTGAACCCGGCCTGGTACGAAGCGATCTTCGCGTCCGCCTCCGCAGCGGGCACGGACAGCAACGCACCCAGGCCACCGGGTTCGCCGTCGACCGGCTCACCGGTGAACATCCGCCGGTCCAGCCCCGCTGAGAAGGCGCGGCCGGATCCCCGGACGACCACGACGCGGACGTCCGGGTCCAGCTGTTCGCCGATGTGCCGCAGCGCCTGCCAGGTGGCGGGCGTCTGTGCGTTGAGCACGTCGGGACGATCGAGCGTGATCGTGGCGAGCGGTCCGGCAATCGCGAGCCGAACGCCACCGCGCTCGAGCACGCCAGCGTCGATGGAAGGCACTGGCACGGTCATTACCTCCGGCGAACCAGGGACTGGTTACCGGAGAGTAGCAGTCTGGGTTGAAGCTACTTCTTCTTCGTCCGGGTGGCGCCACCGCGACCGCGCAGCGTGACGCCGGATTCCGACAGAACCCGGTGCACGAAGCCGTAGGAACGCCCGGTGCTTTCAGCCAAAGCCCGGATGCTCGCGCCCTTTTCGTACTTCTTCTTCAGGTCAGCGGCCAGCTTGTCCCGCGTGGCGCCGGTGATCCGGGCACCCTTCTTCAGGTCAGCCACCTTGTCCCGCCTTCCGTACGAGCAGGTCGGGCCGTTCTACGGCCCCTGTCGTCGCAATGATCGAACAGGAACCGGCAGAACGCCAGGTGATCAAGCAAAGAGATCGCCGAACGGTCGATTCGATCACACTCAGTTGATCAAAGGACGCGCTCGGTAATCCTTTGAGGGGTGGAGATCACGCCAGCTGCACGAGTTCGAGGTAGTCCTCGGACCAGTGATCCTCCGTGCCGTCGGGCAGCAGGATCACCCGCTCGGGCTCCAGCGCCTCGACCGCACCGGGGTCGTGCGTCACGAGCACGACCGCTCCCTCGTACCGCCGCAACGCTTCGAGCACCTGCTCGCGCGAGGCCGGGTCGAGGTTGTTGGTCGGCTCGTCCAGCAGCAGCACGTTCGCGGCCGACGACACCAGACCGGCCAGCGCCAGCCGCGTCTTCTCGCCACCGGAGAGCGTGCCCGCGGGCTGGTCGAGCTGCTCGCCGCTGAACAGGAACGTGCCGAGCAACGACCGCAGCCGCTGCTCCTGCTCGTCCGGCGCCATGTGCCGGATGTTCTCCCACACCGACGCGCCGTGGTCGAGCGTCTCGTGCTCCTGCGCGAAGTAGCCGATCTTCAGACCGTGACCGGGCACGACCGAGCCCGCGTCCGCCTTCTCGCTGCCGCCCAGCAACCGCAGCAGCGTCGTCTTGCCGGCACCGTTGAGGCCGAGCACGACGACCCTGGAGCCCTTGTCGATGGCCAGGTCCACGCCGGTGAAGATCTCCAGCGAGCCGTAGGACTTGCTCAGACCCTCTGCCGTCAAAGGAGTTTTGCCGCACGGAGCGGGCGACGGGAAGCTGATCTTCGCCACCTTGTCGCTCTGGCGGACCTCGTCGAGACCGTCGAGCAGCTTCTGCGCGCGCTTCGCCATGTTCTGCGCCGCAACGGCCTTCGTGGCCTTCGCACCCATCTTGGCGGCCTGCGTCATCAGCGCGCCGGCCTTCTTCTCGGCGTTGGCGCGCTCACGGCGACGGCGCTTCTCGTCCGTCGCACGGGCCTCGAGGTACTTCTTCCAGCCGAGGTTGTAGATGTCGACCTCGCCGCGGATCGCGTCGAGGAACCACACCTTGTTCACGACGTCGTCGAGCAGTTCGACGTCGTGCGAGATCACGACGAGCCCGCCGTCGTGGGACTTGAGGAACCCCCGCAGCCACATGATGGAGTCGGCGTCGAGGTGGTTGGTCGGCTCGTCGATCAGCAGGATCGTGCTCGACTTGGCGCCGATGCCCGCCTCGGACGCGGCGAACAGGATGCGCGCGAGCTCGACGCGGCGGCGCTGACCACCGGACAGCGTCTTGAGCTGCTGCTCGAGCACGCGGTCCGGCAGGCCGAGGTTCGAGCAGATGCGCGCGGCCTCGGACTCGGCGGCGTACCCGCCGAGCGCGGCGAAGCGCTCCTCGAGCTTGCCGTACTTGGTGACGGCGACCGCGAGCTCGTCGGGGTCGACCAGCTCCGCCATCTTCGACTGGGCCTTCTCCATGTCGCGGAGCAGCTGGTCGAGGCCGCGCGCGGACAGCACGCGGTCCTTGGCGATGACGGACAGGTCGCCCTCGCGCGGGTCCTGCGGCAGGTAGCCGAGCTCGCCCTTGCGCGTGACGGCACCGCCGTAGGGCTGGCCCTCGCCGGCGAGCACGCGAAGTGAGGTGGTCTTGCCGGCACCGTTGCGGCCCACGAGGCCGATGCGGTCGCCGGGCTGAACGCGCAGGTTGGCGCCGCTCACGAGAATGCGTGAGCCCGCGCGCAACTCCATGTCGGTTGCGGTGATCAAGAGAAACTCCGGGTAGATGGGTACGGCAAAGACACGGCACGCACTCGTCGGTCTACTCCAGGAGGATCACGCAACCCATTCTACGGGTTGCCGGCCATCGAATTTCCCACCTGTGTCCAGCCGCATAGATTGCGGCCATGAGCGAAGACTTCTCGGGCAAGACGGCGCTGGTCACCGGCGCGTCCCGCGGCATCGGCTTCGGCATCGCACGCGAGCTCCTCTCCCGCGGCGCCGCCGTCACGATCACCGGCCGCAAGGCCGACCAGCTGGCCGAGGCGGTCGAACAACTGAAGGCCACCGGTGGCCGCGTCCTGGGCCTGCAGGGCAACGCGGGCGACGACGCGTCCCGCGAGGAGGTCGTCGCACGCACCGTCGAGGAGTTCGGCAGCCTCGACGTGCTCGTCAACAACACCGGCATCAACCCGCAGTTCGGGTTCCTGATGGACGCCGACCTCAACGCCGTCCGCAAGATCTTCGACGTCAACGTCGTGGCCGCCCTCGGTTTCACGCAGCTCGCGTGGAAGGCGTGGATGAGCAAGCACGGCGGCGCGGTGGTGAACGTCGCGTCGATCGGCGGCCTCCGCTCCACGGGCGTCATCGGCGCGTACGGCGCGTCGAAGGCGGCTCTGATCCGCCTGACCGAGGAACTGGCGTGGCAGCTGGGCCCGAAGGTGCGTGTGAACGCCGTCGCGCCCGCCGTGGTGAAGACGAAGTTCGCGGAGGCGCTGTGGAGCGGCCGCGAGGAGACGGGCGTGCAGGCCTATCCGATGAAGCGGTTCGGCACGCCGGAGGACGTCGCCTCTCTCGTGGCGTTCCTCTGCTCGGACGCTGCTTCGTGGATCACGGGTGAGACGGTGCGGGTGGACGGCGGCATGCTCGCGACGGGCACGGCGGGCTGACCCACGCTCACGCAGGGGTCCCCTCCAGGGGGTCCCCTGCTTTCATTCTCTCAGGCACCACCGACAATTTCGGGCACACCGAGCACCTCCAGGAACGCCTCAGCCGCAGGCGTCAGCCCGGCCGCGCTCCACACGAGGTGCTCCACCCGCGAAGGCCCACCCACCACCGGCACCGTCTCCACCCCGCTCAACCGCGGCGCGTACCGAGAAGGCAGCACCGCAACCCCGAGCCCCTCCGAGATCAGCCCGGCCATCAGCTCCGCGGTGGTCACCTCGAACGCCACTTCCCGCTCCAGCCCCGCAGCCGTGAACGCCTGATCCGACTGCATCCGTCCCGGCGACCCGGCCGGAAAGTCCACGAACAGCTCGGAAGCCAGCTCAGCCAACGAAACCGAGACCTGCCCCGCCAGCGCATGCGAAGGCGACACCACCGCCACGTGCTCATCGCGCGCCAGCTCGCGCCCCCGCACACCCGAGGGCTGCACCCCCGGTGGCAGGCCGAGGAACGCGAGGTCCAGCGCCCCCTGCCGGACCTGGTCGACGAGCTCGTGGCTCGGCATCATCCGCAACGCCACCCGCACCTGCGGGTACCGCTCCCGGAACACCTTCAGCGCGCCAGGCAGGTCCACCGCCGCGACCGTCGGGATCACGCCGACCACGACCCGTCCGCGCACCTCCCCCACCGCCGCGGCAACCTCCGCGAAAGCCCGTTCGGCGAAGTCGAGGCACTGCCTGGCCGACGGCAGGAACGCGGCGCCCGCCGGGGTCAACCGGACGCTGCGGCTCGTCCGCGAGAACAGCCGGGCGCCCAGTTCGCGTTCCAGGCGTGCGACCTGATGGCTCAACGCGGACTGCACGACCAGGCACCGCCGGGCCGCTTGCGTGAAGCTGCCGGTCTCGGCCACCGCCACCACGTACCGCATCTGTTGGAGTTCCACGGGATCTATCGTGGATCACGATAGATCGGATGAGAAGCATGTGTTGGACTCATTGATCGAACGGTCCAAGACTGGGCCACATGACAAACGACCTGTCCCGCACCGCGCTGGCGGCGTTCGCACCGGTGGTCTGGGGATCGACCTACGTGGTCACCACCGAGCTCCTGCCCGTGGGACACCCGCTCTTCGCCGCCCTGCTCCGCGCACTGCCCGCCGGCCTGATCGCGCTGGCCATCACCAGAACCCTGCCCAGAGGCTCGTGGTGGGCGAAGGCCGCCGCGCTCGGCGTGCTGAACATCGGCCTCTTCTTCCCGTTCCTGTTCATCGCCGCCGAACGCCTGCCCGGCGGGGTCGCGGCCACGCTCGGCGCCGCGCAGCCGCTGGTGGTGGCGCTGCTGGCGGTCGGCGTGCTGAAGGAGAGCCCGTCGGCGTGGCGGTTCGCGTGGGGCGTCATCGGCGTGATCGGCGTCGGGCTCGTGGTGCTGGGGCCGGCCGCCGGGTTCGACCTGGTCGGCGTGCTGGCCGGGCTCGGCGGTGCCGCGACGATGGCGCTCGGGGTCACGCTGACGAAGAAGTGGGGCAGGCCCGCGAACGCAGGGCCGACGGCGTTCGCGGGCTGGCAGCTCACCTCGGGCGGGCTGTTCCTGGTGCCGGTGACGTTGCTGTTCGAGGGCCTGCCGCCGTCGATCGGTCTCTCCGCGGTGCTCGGTTACCTGTGGCTCGGCGGAGTCGGCGGGCTGCTCGCCTACGTCCTGTGGTTCCGGGCGATCACCACGTTGCCGGTCACCTCGGTCTCGATGCTCGGCCTGCTGTCCCCGATGGTCGCAGCGGTGCTCGGCGTCGTCGTGCTCGGCCAGACGCTGGATCCGGTGCAGCTCACCGGTTTCGCGCTCGCCCTGGCCGCGATCGTCGCGAGCCAGCGTCCCGCACCCGTTCTCTCCAGGGGAGTACTGCAGTGAAGATCGCAGTCGTCGGCGCCGCCGGAATGGTCGGATCGCGAGTCGTGGCCGAAGCGGTGAACCGCGGCCACGACGTGACTCCGGTGCACCGGGGCTCACCGCTGGCGCTGTCCGAAGTGGACGCCGTCGTCGCCGCCACCCGGCCACGACCGGGCCAGGAAGCCGAAGCCGGACCGACAACACGTGCACTGCTGGACGCCGCACTGGCCGCGGGCACCAGGATTCTCGTCGTCGGTGGCGCTGCACCGCTGCGTTCACCGAACGGTGGTCTCGTGCTCGACGACAGTCGCTACGTGCCACCGCACATCCGGCCCATCGCGGCGGCGAGCGTCCAACAGTTCGAGGTGTGCCAGGAGCACGCGGCGGACTGGGTCTACCTCAGCCCGCCCGCGTTGCTCGAACCCGGTGAGCGCACCGGCAGCTACCGCCGCGGCCGCGACGAGCTGCTCGGTGAACGCATCTCGGCGGAAGACCTGGCCGTGGCGGTGCTCGACGAGCTGGAGCAGCCGCGGCAGGACCGGCACTTCACGGTCGCGAGCTGAGATCCAGCCTCAGGACGGTCTCGCCCTCCTCGTCGATCTCGCCGGTCGGCACGAACCCGTAGCGGCGGTAGAACGGCTCGGGCGTGCCCTCCCCCGGCACGCAGCTGGTGATCAGCTCCCGCGCGCCGTCCGCGCGGACCAGCGCGACGACCTCGTCGAGGATCGCGGTGCCGTAACCGCGGCCCTGGTGCCCGGCGCCGATGAGCAGCCGCCACAGGTAGTACGGCCCGAGGAGGCCGGGCCGCGGCGTCACGTTCCAGCTGAGCATGACGAACCCGACGGGCTCGTCGCCGTCGTAGACCGCCCGGTACCAGGGATTGCCCTCCGGTTGCTCCCGCGCGTGCCGGAACGACGCTTCAACGGACGCGACGAAACGTTCCTGGGCCGGAGCCACGCGCACGGCGATCACCGCGTCGCGGTTGGCGTCGGTCACCTCGACGAGGCGGATCTGAGCGGTCATGCCCGGATTGTGCCGCTCAGCGCGACGTCGGCGGCATCGAATTACCGGTCACGGAGGACGTCGGGTTGACCGTCGTCTCGGGCCCTGTCACGGATGTGCCGGGCGTCGTCGTGTGGATCGGAGGGGTGCCCGGCGCGGAGGTTCCCGGTGACGTCGTGGTCCGCGTCGACTCGATCGAGCTGGGCACGTCCGGTGACGTCGAGATCGGCGGCGGCGGTGAGGGCGTCGTGGTCGTCGTCGTGGTGCTGGTGGACGGCCCCGGCACCGCGGGTTCCGGCGGCGTCGCGGCCGGCAGGATCGCCAGCGCCACGGCCACGACCCCCACGGTCGCGAGCCCGGTGCCGACCACCGCGACGGTGCGCCGCCGGGCCCGCACGGCCGTACCGCGCTGGATCAGGTCGGCCGCGGTGATGGCACGCGGCGGCGCCCCTTCCGCGTGCAGAGCGGAGAAAGTCGCCCGCAGGTCGTCTTCGCGAACCATCACACCTCCAGCCTCAGATGATCGAACTCCGGCCCCAGCTTGCGCCTCAGCGTCTCCAGGCCCTTGCTGCTCTGCGACTTCACCGTGCCCGTCGAGCACTTCAGCGCCGTCGCAGTCTCCTCGACGCTCAGATCGTGCCAAAAGCGCAGCACGAGGACAGCACGCTGCCGTGCGGGCACGGCGGTGAGCGCCTGCCACACCACGAGCCTGTCCTCCGCCCCTGCGACGGAGGACAGGCCCTCGGGGGGTGTGTCAGTCAGCTTCTCCCTGCGCCATCGCACCTTGCGGCGTTCCGCGAGGAACGTCCGCACGACGATCTGGCGCAGGTACGGTTCGAGCCCTGACCGGTCCGACATCTTCGGACCGGCCAGGTAGAGCTTCAAGAACGCCGACTGCATGAGGTCTTCCGCCTCGTGCCAGTTGCCGCACAACAAGAACGCCGTGAAGCGCATCGAGTCGGCGCACCGGTTGAAGCAGTCGGTGAACTCGGCCTCCCAGTTCAGGGGTGACTCCTACTTCGCAGGGGCCGACGAGGTCGGCGACGCCGTCGTCGAGGGGTACGAGCCCGGCGACGTCGTCACCGTCGTCGTGCTCGGCGGGTAGGACACCGGCGGCGAGGTCTGGATCGACGACGGCGACGACGGCATCGGGGTGGTCGCCGGGGCGCCGGGCCGCGAGGACGTCGGCCCGTGTGCCGGCGACGTCGTCACGGTCGTGTCCGGCGGGGTCGACGACGCGGGAGGTGTGGTCGCCGGGGAAGTGCTGATCGAGGACACCGGAGGCGTCGTCGCGGGCGTCGAGCTCGTCGTCGTGGGCGCGGTCGAGCCGCCACCGCTCAGCGCCAGCGCGGGCACCGCGATGCCGACGGCACCCAGCGCCACGGCTCCAGCCACGATCGCCATTCGTTTGCGCACTTTTCGACTCCAGCGGGTGATCGGTGGTGCCTCGGTCAGGCACCCTCACCCGTATCCATGCGGCCGGGTCCCGGTTCGGTTGCCCGTGTGTCCTGGATCACGATCTCGACGCAACGGGCCCGTTCAGCGGCCTCGTCCAGCACCGCGCGCCGGGGTTCCGGGACGTCCAGGACGCGGTCCTCGGCCTTCGCGAAGACGTCTGAGAGCCTGCGGTCGTTGCGCAGGACGTCCAACGCCTGCCGGTCGCCGCCGAGCACGACGCTGTCCAACTGGGCAAGCCTCGGAACCAGAACCCGGAAGACGTCGTCCGCGGCCGCCTGGAGCGCGACGCGGGCCTGCCCCTCGCGGCGCCGGGCGAACCGCTGCTGCGACCACCCGCCGGCCCTGATGCGGCCGTGCACCTGCTTGCGGTCGGTCGCGGACACCTCGACCTTCACTCCGAACGCCACACCGACGCTGTGCCCGCCGAGCCGCACGAGGACGAGCCCGATGCGCCGCGGTGCCGTCAACTTCTCAACCACTTCTTCTACAGAGGCCCCGCCGCGCGTCTCGAACCTGGCGGTCGCGCCGTCGGCCGCGGTGATCTCGACCTCGGTCTCCCCCACCCGGATCTCGACGGCGCCGTGGCGGTCGGCGAACCTGCCGATCCAGCCTTCGACGCGTTCCGGCTCGACCTCGACGGCCCGTCCACCGGGAACCGGCCGCACCCGGCTCATCTGACGGCCACCCACACCGGGACGCGGTGACCGCTCTCACCGGGCGCGAGTCGTTGAACGCTCACGAACCCCGCGGCGTGCAGGCCGTTCTCCATCTCCGCCGCGGAGAGGACCCTGTGGCGCGTGGCAGCCGTTCCGGAGATCTCCCACCCCGAGATACCCCGGAGCAGCGTTACGACCTCCAGGCCGTACGACAGGCCGTCGGGAGCCCAGTCCCAGAGCTGCACGGTGACCCGGTCGCCGTTCACCTTGGGCGGCGGCGCCGTGGGCTTGAGCACACCGAGCCGGTCGAACTCGGGCACGGCGGCCACCAGCACCCCGCCCGGCCGCAGCGACGCGTGGGCGAGGAGCAGGATGTTCGCGAGGGACTCCTCGTGGGCCAGCCTGGGCAGGAGGTCGTCCGCCGCCCGCACCGCGTCCACCTGGACGCCGGGCACCACGTCGAGCAGGTCGACGACCGCGTGCGGACCGGGTCCGAGCACCGCACCGGCCACGGAGGTCAGCACGTCGAGGTCGTTCACCGTGCACACACTAGAGCCAACCCGACACGAGGCGTGAACTGCACATCAATGTTACTGATCGGTTCGGATCGCTTGACAGATGAGCCTCGAAAGCGTGAACTCATCAACCGTATGGATTAACCATTGACTCCATCCGGCGCCGACCAGCGATGTTCACGGACGGGTAGGGTCACTGGGGCGTGATCTTATGACAGCGGGGAGTCACCATGACCACTGCTGCCGGTCGACCAACACTGACCGTTGACGACACTGACTCAACGGGCCACGGCAGCCTTACGCAACTCTTGACGACGGGACCATTCCCGGAAGCGTTGAGGGCTGCGATCAAGGCGAGCCGACTCAGCCTCGACCGCATCCAGCACCGGTTGGCACTGCGCGGCGTGACCATCAGCGTCGCGACGCTCAGCTACTGGCAGTCAGGACGGCGAAGGCCTGAACGCCCTGAATCACTGGAGGCGCTGCGGCACCTCGAGTCGGTCCTGGGCGTGCCTCAGTCGGGTCTGTCGGCGCTGCTCGGACCGCCTCGTCCGCGAGGCCGCCGTTGCCGCCCGACGACGATGATGCCGATCGACGCCCTCTGGGCGCGTCGTGAGCGGGTCGCGAACCTGCTCTCGAAGGTCGACACGTCTTCCGACCTGAAGCTCGGGCGGATCAGCCAGCACGACCGCATCGAGATCTCTGCCGACGGCGGGCAGAAATCCGTGTGGGTGCGGCAGATCCTGCGCGCGGAACAGGACGGCCCCGATCGCTGGGCGCTCGTCTTCGAGACCGAGGAGTCCGACGTGCTCCCCGAGATCGTGAACGTGCGCAACTGCCACCTCGGCCGCATCGCCCGCGACCACGAGGCCAACATCATGGTCGCGGAGATGATGTTCGAACGGCCGTTGACCCGCGGCGAGACCCTCATCATGGAGTACCAGCTGGTGTTCCCGGAGGGCCACGCTCCCAAGGGCAACAACACGTTCGCGCGGAAGTTCCGGCTTCCCGTGCGGGAGTACGTGATCGAGGTCCGCTTCGACGAGGCGAACCTGCCGTCGCGCGTGCAGCAGTACAGCGTGCCGGCGGGAGACGAGACGCCGTCGCGGCGCCGGAACCTCACGCTGGACTCGGGTGGCGGCGTGCACGCCGTGGCGCTCGGGTTCGGACCCGGCGTGTTCGGCATCCGCTGGGAGTGGCCGAACCGCTAGCCAAAACGATGAACGGCGCTTTTGTTCACCTGAGGTGGACAAAAGCGCCGTTCATCGTTTAGCAGTTACACCCAGCCGGCGACGTGCAGGGTCACGGCGCGGATGGAGCCCTTGTCGGACCCGACCACGTCAGCGACCTTGAACGTCCACGTGCCGTCCGCCGGGTCCGCCAGCAGCGACGACAGCGTGCCGGTGGCGGGCAGCCACTTGCCGGTGAACGGCGCGTCGCCGCTCAGCACCGTCGAGAACGACTTCGTGGCGGTGTCGTCGAACACGGCCTGGCAGATGTTGTTGCCGGTGCTGCCAGAGCGCGAGAACAGCGTGACGGACTTGCCCGACGGCGAGGTCAGCGTGCCGACCAGGTCACCGACGAAGGTGTGGTCGATGCCCACCGTCGTGGCGCCGTCCGCCGTCGAGCACGTGGCGCCGTCCACGGAGAACTTCAGGTTCGACGCGCCACCGACACCCGTGACGGGCAGCGAGATCGACACACCGGTCTGGTCGTTGTCCGGGATGGCCACCGGCGCGCCGCTGTACGCGAACGTCTTGAACTCGCGTGACGGCTCACCGACGCGGAAGGTGAACGACGACGTCGTCGGCGACGTCGAGCCCGAGTACGTCACCTTCGCGTCCAGCTTGACCGCCGAACCGAGCGCGGCACCGGCCGGCACGGTCACCTTGAAGGTGTTGCTGACGGTCTGGCCCACGTCGATGTTGCCGTAGTACTTCGACCGCGGCGCGATGGTCACACCCGCGCTCGGGGTCGTCAGCACGACCGAGGTCGACGCGGCCGAGCCGTCGCCGCCGTTGGTCACCGGCAGCGTCACCGTGGCGGTGGTGCCGGGCTTGAGGTACTGGCTGCCGTCGGCGTCGTTGACGATCGACGGCTTCTGCGCGCGAGCCAGCGCCTGCGGCGAAGCACCCGTGTACTGCAGGGCGCGGTCGGCCATCACGATGCCGGCACCGGTGCGGTTGTCCACACCGGACTCGACGATGTCGATCGCCGTGTTGACAAGGGCTTCCTTGACGTCGGCGGGCTTCAGCGTCGGGTTGCCGGACAGGATCAGACCGGCGATCGCGGCGGCGTTCGGAGCCGACGCGGACGTGCCGAAGAACGGCGAGAAGCCCGGCACCGACGTGGTCACACCGTCGGCCGCGGTGATGTCCGGCTTCTGCCGGGTCTCGGCGAGCGGCGTGCCGTCGGGCGCGAAGAACGTCTTGCGCGGACCGTCGGACGTGAACCGCTCCGGCTTCTGCGTGCCGTCGAAGGCGTTGGGGTACGGGCCCTTCGGGTTGGCCGGGTCACCGGGCTCCAGGTCGAACGGCAGCGCCGCGGCGGCCGGGGCGGCCGCGACCGAGATCGCGCCCTTGGCCGCGGAGTGGCCGCGGGTCATGCCCGGCGTGACGAACTTCTTGAGACCGTCGTTGGAGTCGGCGAACCTGCCACCGAACAGCGACAACGCGAAGTACTTGTCCTCACCGCGGAACTTCACAACCGCGAGACGCGTGCCGGTCGAGGAGGCCGGCGTGTTGAGGCGCTCGTACGGGTCCTGCGCGCCGTCCTGGTTGTTCTGGCTGAAGGTGACAACGTTGCCTTGAGCGTTGACCAGGTAGAGGTCGTAGTCGTTGAACGACTGCCCCAGCGGGTCGGCCCAGTGCAGCGTCACCGGAGTGTCGCCCGAGTAGTTCGACAGCGGGTTGAACAGCTGCTTGGCGTTCGGGTCCGGGTTGAAGTCGTGCGCGGTGCCGGCGAACTTGCCGACGCCCACACCCGAGTCGACGAACTGACCCTCCCAGTGACCAGCGGTGCCGTCCGCGACGTTGCCCTGGTTGCCGGCGCTGGAGAAGAACAGCGCACCGTCCGCGGCGACCGCGTCCACGGCGCGCGCGATGATGCCGTCCTGGAACGGCGACTCGTTGAAGTAGATGACGTCGTCAACGATGACATCGCAGCCGAGGTCGAACCGCAGCTTCTTGATGTTGTCCGCGAAGCTCGCGTCGCCGTTGAACGCCGTGGCGAACCCGAGCTCGGCGTTGGGCGCGATGTCGTGCAGGATCTCGAGCATCGCGGTGCCCTCGTCACCGGAGCCCGCCTGGCCCGGCACGATGTCGACGGCGGGAAGCTCACCCGCGGCCTGCGACACGGTCAGCGAGTTCACGCCGTCCGAGAGCGCGCAGAGCTTCACACCGACACCGGTCACGTGGAACGAGCCACGCGCGGCCTCGGCGTTGTGGGCCTTGTCGCTCTCGGCGACCTTCGCGGCCTGCACGGAGAGCTGCTTCTCCGACAACCGGCGCTCGATCTCCCGCGCCTTGTCCTCTTTGGACGGAGCCTGCTTGCGGGACTTGGTGTCCCGCTTGTTCTTCACTTCCTGCGTCATCGCGTCGCTGCCGGGCTCGACGCGGGTGACGTCGTTGCGCCCGGCGATCTCGGCAACCTTCGCGAGCGGAACCTCGGCACGCACGGTGCGGTTCTCGGAGGAGACCGCCCGGATCTGTCCGCCCACCGCGCGGACAGCGTTGACGAGGTCCTCGGAGTACTGCTTGGCGCGGATGTCCACGAGGGTCGTGGACTGCGGCGTCACGGCAACGCCGGTCTGCACCTGAGGAAGGGCGCTCATCGTCCCCATCTGGCCGCGCTTGCGCGCCTCCACGACGAGCGTGCTGTCTACTTTGGACTCAGCGGAGCTGAGCGACTTCTTGATGCTCTGCAGCGCGGCGATCTGCGCCGCGGTGCGGTCGGTGATGGACTTCGACGCCTTGACCGGGTCTGCCGAAGCCGGCGTGACAGCGGTGAGAGCGGCCAGAAGAACTGCTGTACCTGCGGTGACTAACGTCGTGCCTCTTCGAGATCGGCGCACAGGGCTTCTCCCCCGAACGTTGTGCGTGCCCCCGAGCACGCTGCCTGCGACCGGATGATCCCGGTCGAGGCGCCAACGTATGGCGCACGACTGATCACAGTCAGCATCCGATTGGGCTACTTCTCACTTAGCAGACACAATCACAGTTCACAGAACAAAAGCGTCAGTCCACAACTGACCGGTTCGCCCGGAAAGGGCTTCCAGCAACGCGGCGGCCTGGTTGTCGGTCAAGGACGCGACGAAGTCCACCACAGCCCGCCCCCGCGCCAGCCCGCGCACAACATCAGGCCCCACCGGCACTTCACCGGCCGGACCGACCAATGTGGACGGCTCCGTCCGGGCGAGCCCTGCGTACTCCGTTTCGGCCAGCTCGACGAGATCGTGCAACCGCCGCGGCAACCGATCGGCCTCGGTCCGATCGGTGACCCACTGTTCCAACGCGTCCACCAGCGACGTGAGCAACCGCGCCTGACCACGCTGGTGCAACGCCAAATCGGGCCGCAGCAACACAAATCGCCGATGGACGAACTTCAACACCTGCACCTCGTGCCACTGCTGCACAGCCAGCACGACGTGCCCGGACCGCGGCGTCGGCTCCTCGATGACCCCAACAGCGTCCACCAGCCGCCGCGTCCACCGAGCACTGAACCCGGCAACCGCCTGCTCCGCCTCGACCGACCCGTCGAACGGCACGGACAACAGCCCGTCCACGAGCTCCTTGCTGACCTTCCGCACAGCCAACGCGAACGCCTCGTCACTCATCACCCAGGAATCCTTGAGGTGCAACCTGCGCCTCAACGTCTCAAGTGACCGTCCGGGCATCCTGATCTCCGCGCCGAGCTCGGCATCGCTCAACCCGGCCAAATCCAGCGCCTGCGCCTGCCAGGTCCCGAGCTCGGCCGAGACCGTGGCGTGCTGCAAAACCCCGACCCGGTGAAAGTCCTCGAGATCGTGAATCGCGTAGGCGATGTCGTCCGCGGTGTCCATGACACTGGCCTCGACCGTCTGCTGCCACCCCTCGATCCGCCCCTCGAAGGGCTCCCGAGACTGCCGGAGATCGTCGACCTCGGTGACGTAAGCCGAGAACTTCGAACTACCGGTCCCCGGCATGTCATCGGGCTCCGACGCACCACGCGGCGCAACCTCGAGCCCAAGCGCCTGATGCCGAGTCCACGGATACTTCAACATCGCGGCCCGCACCGCCACCGTCAGATCAAGCCCCAACGCCTTGGGCCCCCGCACATCGGTGGTGGTCACAATCCGGAACGACTGCGCATTCCCCTCGAACCCGTCCGGCAACCCGAACCGATGCCGAGCCAGCCGATCCAGCACCTGCTCCCCGAGGTGCCCGAACGGCGGGTGCCCGAGGTCGTGCGCAAGAGCCGCGGCCTCCACCACGTCGGGATCGCACCCACCAAGCTTCTCGAGCACCGCGGTGAGCTCAGGCCGTCCGATGAGCCGCTCGGCAATGGCCCGCGCCGCCTGGGCGACCTTGAGGCTGTGCGTGAGCCTGTTGTGCACGAGCAACCCGGACCCGGTGGAACTGACCACCTGCGTCACCCCACCGAGCCGCGCGAAGAACGGGGAGCTCGCCACCCGGTCGCGGTCGATGCGGAAAGGGTTGGTGGCGAGGTCGGCGGTCCGGCCGACGCCGGCGGACCGGCGGGCGGTTCGCTGCTCGTTGTGCATGGCACAGAAGGTACCGGGCACCTGACGTTCCTTCTCCCGGCGTGGGTGGGTGGTGGCCTGGGTGGGTTGTGGCTGGTGCGCTTGATGCCGGTTCGCGCCCCCTTCCTTTTGCGGCGGGCGAAGATGACCATGGTTTCGGGACATCTACTAGACGGTGTCAGGCGTGGATCCGGACTAGGTTCACGCTGATGGGTGATGGTTGGTGGCGCAACGCAGAAAACCCCTGAGGGGAGCTGTTCGCTCTACCCTCAGGGGTTTCTGTACGTAAGTTCGGCGGCGACCTACTCTCCCACACCGTAACCAGTGCAGTACCATCGGCGCAGAAGGGCTTAACTACCGGGTTCGGAATGGGACCGGGTGTTTCCCCAACGCTATAACCACCGAAACACTATGAAATTACAACCAACGATGAGCCGAAGCTCAAACCGGTTCTGGTTGTTCTTCCAGAACCGCACAGTGGATGCGTAGCGTCTTTGTAACAAGTCC
>NZ_JBHRZI010000010.1:0-261003 GCF_042649515.1 Lentzea rhizosphaerae
GAGGCCGAGCCGCCGCAGCTCCTCCTGCACGCCGATCGCGACCCCGCCGGACTGGGTGACGAGCCCGACGGCACCCGCGCGGTCGCGGTCACCCGCGAACGTGGCGTTCATCCGCACGTCGAACGAGCTCGTCGACACACCGAGGCAGTTCGGGCCGACGAGCCGCATGCCGTGCCTGCGGACCGCGTCCAGCAGGGCCTCGGCGTCGACACCGGACGAGATGACGACGAGCGCCCGCACGCCGCGCCGGCCGCACTCCTCCGCGACGGCGGGAACCGCCTTCGCGGGCACGCACAACACCGCCAGCTCGGGTGCTTCCGGCAGCTCGCTGACCGAGCCGTAGCAGTCGACGCCGGCCACGGACTTGGCGTGCGGGTTCACCGCGTACAGGTCGCCGGTGTAGCAGCCCTTCACGAGGTTGCGCAGCACCGCGTGCCCCACGGAGTCCGCCGACCTGCCCGCGCCGACGACGGCGATCGAGGCAGGGCGCAGCACGTGGCGAAGGCTCGCGACGTCGGCGAGCGACTCGCGTTCGCCCACGGCGTCGAGGTACCTGTCGCCGGGTTCCAGCACGAGCTCGACGTAGACGACCTCGCCGTCGGGCACGATCGAGGTGACCAGGCCCATGTCGGTGAACACGCGCAGCATCCGGCCGTTGATCGTGAGCACCTCGGCGGTGAACCGGCGCACGCCCCGGCCGCGCGCCAGCGACGCGAGGTGTTCGAGCAGGAGGGTTCCCACGCCGTGGGCCTGCTCGGTGTGGGAGACGACCAGCGCGACCTCCGCGAAGTCCGTCCGCCGCACCACCACGTAGCTCGCGGCACCCAGCAACCGGTCCTCGAGAAAGGCGCCGAGCACCACGTGCCGGGGTGCGTCCGGCGAGACCATCCGCTCGACGAAGTCCTCCAGCTGGTGCGGCGACGTGCTGAAGAACCTCAGGTACCGGTCCTCGACCGGCAGGCCGCGGTGCAACGCGAGCAGCGCCGGCACGTCACCCGGCCCCAGCTCGCGCACCGTGACGACCGAGCCGTCCGTCAGCAGCGCCGCCGCGTTCACAGCAGCGGTCCAGGAGTCAGCGGTGCGGCGGCGGCAGCGGGTGCGTGTTCCTGTTCCCGCTCGACCTTCGGCTCGCGGACCACGACGACCGGGCACGAGGCGTGGTGCACGCAGTGGGCGCTGACCGAGCCGAGGATCGCCCCGACGACCGTGCCGTGGCCGCGGCTGCCGACCACGAGCAGTTCGGCGTCCTTCGACGCGGCGGTGAGCACGTCCCTGGCGTCGCCCTCGACCAGGATCCGGCGGATCTCCACGCCCTCGAACCCCTGCGTCACGGCGTCGAGAGACTTCCGCGCCGCGGCTTCGAGCGCCGGCGGCGACATCTCCACCATGATCTCGGCGGGCACCTGCCCGATCATCACGCCGTAGTCCCGGTGCCACGCCGAGATCACGTCGACCGGGCACCCGCGCCGCCGCGCGTCCTCCACGGCCCACCGCAGCGCCGCACGGGCGGCGGGCGATCCGTCAACTCCGACCACCACGGGCCGGGACTCGTTCTCGCTCATGCACATCAGGCTTCCGCCCGGTGCCGCGGCGGGTGAGTGCCCGCGGTCCCCCGCCGTCCGGGACCTTCGTCCCCGGCCCGGCCGGGCCGGTGCGGATGGGCTCACCCTGCTCGTGACGTTGGCCCCTCCCCGCAGTCCCCGCCCGCGCTGGAGGCTGGTCCGGAGTGATGGGAGCGGTCATGAGGGCACCTGTGATCCTGGTCGGCGTCGACGGTTCGGCCCAGTCGCGCGCGGCGCTGCGGTGGGCGATGGAGGAGGCGTCGCACCGCGGTGCGCGGGTGGAGGCCGTGCTGGCCTACCACCAGGAACCGGTCGTCGTCCCGGCGGTGCCGATGGGCCTCAACCCGTACGGCGAGATGCCGCAACGACGACACCCCGCCCGCGAGCTCCACGACACCGTGCAGCAGGTGCGTTCCACGATGCTCAACGCGCCCGACGTCGCCGAGTGCGTCGTCGTGGGTGACGCGGCGGACCACCTGGTGGAGGCCTCCAAGCACGCCGAACTGCTGGTGATCGGCACCCGCGGCCGGGGTGCGATCCGTGAGCTCCTCTCGCACGGCGTCGCCGCGCACTGCCTGCGCCACGCCGAATGCCCCGTCGTGGTCGTTCCCGCGGCGGCGACCTCACGAACGCCAGGGAGGCGATGAAGATGCACTGGTACTACGGCACCCCGATGGGCTGGGGCGGGTTCGCGATGATGGCGCTGACCACGGTGTTGTTCTGGGGCGGGCTCGTGGCCCTGGTCGTCGTGCTGCTGCGCCGGCACCCGCACGCTCCGCAGATCGGCTCCGCGACCCGCATACTGGAGGAGCGGCTGGCCAGGGGCGAGATCGACACCGACGAGTTCGAACGGGTCAGGAGGACCCTCGATTCCCGGTGACAGGGCCTTTGGTCCCTGGGTACCACCAGCCGTCCCGCGAGATCGTGACGGTGCAACGGTCGAGGAGAGGTGGTCGCAAGTGGTGTCGCGTGTCTTCCTGGTGGACGATCACGAGGTCGTCCGGGTCGGGATCAGGGAGCTGCTCAGCGCCTCCCCCGACCTGGAAGTCGTCGGCGAGGCGTCGTCGGTGACCGAGGCGCTCACGATGGTCCCGGCGACCAACCCGGACGTGGCGGTGCTGGACGTGCGGCTCCCCGACGGCAACGGCATCGAGCTGTGCCGCGAGCTGCGGTCGCGCCTGCCCGAGCTGAACGTCCTGATGCTCACCTCGTTCACCGACGACGAGGCGTTGTTCGACGCGATCATGGCGGGCGCGTCCGGTTTCGTGCTCAAGCGCATCGTCGGCACCGACCTCACGGCGGCGGTGCGGACGGTCGCGGCCGGACAGTCCCTTTTGGACGCTCGCTCCACCGCGGCGCTGCTCAACCGCATCCGCCGGGAACGCGAGCAGGGCGACCCCGTCCGCGCGCTCACCGAGCAGGAACGCACCGTGTTCGACTACATCGGCGACGGGCTCACGAACCGGCAGATCGCGGAGAAGATGTTCCTCGCGGAGAAGACCGTGAAGAACTACGTCTCGCACCTGCTCGCGAAGCTGGGGCTCGAGCGCCGCACCCAGGCCGCCGTGCTGTCGTCCCAGCTGCGCAGCAAGCCGACGCAGCACGACAACGAGACGGGCTGAGCACGCCGAGACGTGCCTGCCACCGGCCAGTCGCGTGCGCGTGGCGAGGGCGGCTGGCCAGGTGCCTAGTCCAACGGGACCCGCCACGTCACGCGCGTCCCGCCACCAGGCTCCCCGGCGACGGTGAGGGCCCCGTTCAGCGCGGCCGCCCGCTGTTCGAGGTTGCGCAGCCCGCTGCGCGCCACCTCGGGCGGCATGCCCAGCCCGTTGTCGACCATCGTGATGATCAACGCGTCGCCCGCCTCGACGGTGAGCGTCAGCTCGGTCGCGCGGGCGTGGCGCAGCGCGTTCGTGACGGTCTCGCGCACCACGGCCTCGGCGTGTTCGCCGATGTGGTCGGGCACGAGGCTGTCGATGGTCCCCGACATCCGGATCGCCGGGCTCACCGGCGCGCCCTCGGTGATCTCGGCGACGATGTTGAGCAGCCTGCGCCGCAGACCGGTGTCGCCGGAGTCGGCCTGCAGGTCGAAGATCGACGTGCGGATCTCCAGCACGGTCTGGTCGAGCTGGTTGACCGCCTTCGTCACCCGCCGGCGCGCCTCGGGGTGGGTCACCCACGTCAACGCGCCCTGCAGGCTCATGCCGGTGGCGAACAGCCGCTGGATCACGTGGTCGTGCAGGTCGCGGGCGATCCGGTCGCGGTCCTCCAGCACGTCGACCAGGCGCTTGGCGCTCTGGTTCTCGGCGAACTCGATCGCCACCACGGCCTGGTCGGCGAACGACGCCAGCAACGGCATCAGGTCCGCACCGAACGCGGCCGCGTCCTTGTCCCGGACGGCGAGCAGCACGCCGGTCACGTTCGTGCCCGCCCGCAACGGCAGCACCACGGCGGCGCCCGCCTGGGCGGACAGGTCCCCCAGGTGACCGTCCACCTGCTCGACCAGCGCGGGAGCCGAAGTCTCCAGGACCTGCGCGAGCAGCGGGACGTCGGCGGTGAACTGGACGGCGGGGGCGTCGGTGCCCGCCAGCGCCGCCGCGCGGAGCTCATCGCCCTCACGCAGCAGCACGACGGCCCACGACGCCGACGCGAGCTCGACGGACCGCTGGGCGATGAGCTGCAGGGCGTCCTGCGCCGAGGCCCCCGCGAGCAGCTGGGCGTTGATCTCCGCGGTCGCCTCCAGCCACCGCTCGCGCATCCGGGACCGTTCGAACAGCCTGGCGTTCTCCACCGCGACACCGGCGGCGGCGGCGAGCGCCTCCAGCACGACCTCGTCGTCGGGGGTGAAGTCGCCGCCGTCCTTCTTCTCGGTCATGTAGAGGTTGCCGAACACCTCGTCGCGCACCCGCACGGGAGTGCCGAGGAAGCTGTGCATCGGCGGGTGGTTGGGCGGGAAGCCGACGGACGCGGCGTGCTCGCTCAGGTCGTGCAGCCGGATGGCCCTCGGATCCTTGATCAGCAGACCGAGCAGGCCCTTGCCCTGGGGCAGGTGCCCCATCTGCGCACGGGTCGCGGGGTCGATGCCGACGTAGACGAACTGCGACAGGTTGTGCCGCGACCCGAGCACGCCCAGCGCGCCGTAACGGGCACCCACCAGCTCCACGGCGGCCTGCACGATGCGCTGCAGCGTCGAGTCCAGCTCCAGACCGGCGCCGACCGCGAGCACCGCGTCCAGCAGGCTCTGCATCTTGTCCCTGGTCGACCCGATCTCGGCGAGCCGATCGCGCATCTCGTCGAGCAGCTCGTCCAGGCGCAGGCCACCGAGCAGGCTGCGTGACGGCGTCTCATCGGGATCCAGCATGGATCAAGCTTTTCACGTGACCGCAAAGCCGCCAAGCGGTCCCGGCCAGGTCGGGACCTTCGACAGTGGGTCCCCGCCCTCGCGGCACGGACAGTGAACGGACACAGCTTCGAGCAGCAACACGATGGAGTGAAGGACATGGCTGAGGTGACCGCGGCACTCGGGCTGGAGCCCGAACAGATCGAGAGCGCGCTCACGGCCGCTTCGCTCGCGCCGTCCGTGCACAACACCCAGCCCTGGCGGTTCCGCGTCCGGCCGGACCGCATCGAGCTGCACCCGGACCCGGCCCGGCGGCTCGCGGCCACCGACCCTGAGGACCGCGAGCTGCGGCTCTCGTGCGGCGCCGCCCTGTTCAACCTGCGGCTGGCGCTGCAGTGCCGCGGCGTGCGCCCGCTGGTGACGATGCTGCCCGGCGCGGACGCACCCGGCGCCCTCGCGGTCGTTCGCCGAGGTGGGACGTTCAAGGCCGAGGACGAGCACCGCGCGTTGCTCGCGGCGGTGCCGCACCGCCGCACGAACCGCCGCCCGTTCCTCGACGCGGCCATCGATCCCCGGCAACGACACGCGCTCGTCCGCGCCGCCGAACTGGAACGGTCCTGGCTGCACGTCGTCGCCACGCCGGAAGACCGCGCCCAGCTCAAGCGGTTCGTCCAGCGGGCCCACGAGATCCAGCTCGCCGACGAGAGGGTGCAGGCGGAGTTCGCCGCGTTCACCGGCCACCGCCCCGGCGCGACCGACGGCGTGCCGCCCGCGTCGGCAGGAGTGCGTCCGGAGATGCAGGACGAGTGGGTGTTCCGCGACTTCCAGGGCCCGCAGCGCCAGGCCGGCAAGGACTACGAGTCCGACCCGCTCGTCGTGGTCCTGTGCTCGTTCTACGACGGCCCGCTGGGCGACCTGCAGGCAGGACAGGCGATGCAACGCGTCCTGCTCACCGCGACCACGCACGGGCTGTCCGCGTCGTTCATGTCCCAGCCGGTCGAGGTCCGGCGCGTCCGCGAGGAACTGCGCCGCGCGCTCGGCGGCGTGCTCGTCCCGCAGACCGTGCTGCGCCTGGGCTTCAGCACCCCCGTGCCACCGACCCCGCGGCGTGCCGTCGCCGAGCTGCTGCTCAACTCCGACGAGCACGCGATCTCAGGTGGATGAACGGCGCTTTTGTCCACCTGAGGTGGACAAAAGCGCCGTTCATCCACGTCGGGCAGGGCCCTGCGACGACAGGACTTTGGTCCCGGCGCAGTCGCCTCTTCCCGCCCTGCTCCGGACGGCGCAAACACCCCATCGTTGTCCCATGGAACCAGTCGTGCTCATCCAAGACGGTCCCGGACGCGACGAGAACGCGCTGCGCTGGGCCGCCGCCCACGCCCGGCTCGTCGGCGCCGGCCTCGAGATCCACCACCCCCGGGACGACTTCCGCGCCCAGCTCGTGGTCGTCGGCTACCGGGGTCCGGGGAGCTCGGCACTCGGTCTGGGTGGCCACGTCCTGCCGCTGCTGGCCACCACGCACTGCGACGCGGTCGTCGTGCGCGGCACGCCCGCGGCCGTCGACGGCCGGCACCGCCACGTCACCGCCCTGGTCAGCGGTGGCTCCGGTGATGGCCGAGTGCTGCGCCACGCCGCCGACTTCGCCCGGCGACGTGGCGCCGTACTGCGCGTCCTGCACGCGGCGCCACAGCCTCCGGCCCGGTGCGCCGCCGACCCGGACCACTCGTACGTCCTCGACCGCGCGGCCGCGGCGCTCGGCACCGTCGCGCACCACGCGGTCCTGGTGCGCGCGCAACCGCACGAGGCGATCGCCCGCTGCACCGACACGGATCTGGTCGTCGTCGGTTCCGGGGACTCGCACGACAGCGGCACCGTCACCAAGGCGGCACTCCACCACGCGCCGTGCCCCGTTCTCGTGGTGCACGGGCCCGTTCTGGAGCAGCACCACGGCCGAATCGTCGTCCCCGCTCCTCGCCGGCCGGTTCACTCCCAGGCCTGAGCGTCACGCCATCTCGGCCGCGCACCTCGCACCCCAGTTCCGCGCCCGGTCGAGCTCGCCGTCCACCACCGGGCCCTTCGTCCCGCCGACGTAGAAGTTCTCCGCCGGCGCCAACGTCCGGAAGCCTGCTCGTCGCAGCCGCGTGAGGGCGGCGCCGAGCCGACCTCGACGAGGTCGACGGTCATCCCGGTACAGCAGGACACCCCCGCGGCCCGGTGGGCGACCAGGGCCCGAGGAAACGGCGCGGGCAGGACTTCGGTCCCGTCAGATGCGGACCCCGCACCCTGGGAGGTGACCGAGCGGCACGGCAACGTGGCAGGTAACGATTCAGAGTGAGGAGCGCGAGATGCCGAACGCCGACCTGTCGCTGGTCGACGCGTACTGGCGAGCCGCCAACTACCTGTCGGCGGGCCAGATCTACCTGATGGACAACCCGCTGCTGACCGAGCCGCTGGCGCCCGAGCACGTCAAGCCGCGCCTGCTCGGCCACTGGGGCACGACTCCCGGACTGAACTTCATCTACGCCCACCTGAACCGGATCATCCGCGAGCGCGACCTCGACGTGCTCTTCGTGACCGGCCCCGGCCACGGCGGACCGGCCCTGCTCGCGAACACCTGGCTGGAGGGCACGTACAGCGAGACCTACCCGGACGTGCCGCGCGACGCCGAGGGCATGCGCCGGCTGTTCCGCCAGTTCTCCTTCCCCGGTGGCGTGCCGAGCCACGTCGCGCCCGAGGTGCCCGGTTCGATCCACGAGGGCGGGGAGCTGGGGTACTCGCTGGCGCACGCGTTCGGCGCGGCGTTCGACAACCCCGGTCTCATCGTCGCTTGCGTGGTCGGCGACGGCGAGGCGGAGACCGGGCCGCTCGCGACCAGCTGGCACGCCGGCAAGTTCCTCAACCCCGCCACCGACGGCGCCGTGCTGCCGATCCTGCACCTCAACGGCTACAAGATCGCCAACCCGAGCCTGCTGGCGCGCATCCCGCACGAGGAGCTCGATTCGCTGTTGCGCGGCTACGGTTACGCGCCGTTCTACGTCGAAGGCCACGAGCCCGCGGCGATGCACGCACGCATGGCGGAGGTGCTCGACCAGGTCGTCGACAAGATCCAGCTGGGCGAACGGCCGATGATCGTGCTGCGCAGCCCGAAGGGCTGGACCGGGCCGTCCGAAGTGGACGGTGTGCCGATCGAGAACACGTGGCGCGCCCACCAGGTTCCGCTGTCGGGCGTGCGGACCGATCCCGGCCACCTGAGGCAGCTGGAGTCGTGGCTGCGCGGCTATCGGCCGGAGGAGCTCTTCGACGCCGACGGCGCACCACGACCGGAGCTGGCCGCGCTCGTGCCGCACGGGACGCGTCGGTTGGGCGCGACACCGCACGCCAACGGCGGATTGCTGTTGCGCGCGTTGAAGATGCCGGAGATCCGCGCGCACGCCGTGGACGTCGTCAAACACGGCAGCACGCACTCGGAGCCCACCAGGGTGCTCGGCCGGATGCTGCGCGACGTCATCACGCTCAACGCCGGCGCCCGCTCGTTCCGGATCTTCGGCCCCGACGAGACGGCCTCGAACCGGCTCGACGCCGTGTACGACGTGACCGGGAAGCAGTGGCAGGCGCAGACGTTGCCGGTCGACGAGCACCTCACCCACGACGGCAGGGTCGTCGAGGTGCTGTCCGAGCACCTCTGCCAGGGCATGCTGGAGGGGTATCTGCTCACCGGCAGGCACGGGCTGTTCAACTGCTACGAGGCGTTCATCCACATCGTCGACTCGATGTTCAACCAGCACGCCAAGTGGCTCAAGACGCATCAGAAACTGGTGTGGCGCAGGCCGATCGCGTCGCTCAACTACCTGCTGAGCTCGCACGTGTGGCGGCAGGACCACAACGGTTTCTCCCACCAGGACCCCGGTTTCATCGACCACGTGATGAACAAGAAGGCCGAGGTCGTGCGCGTCTACCTGCCACCGGACACCAACACGCTGCTGTCTGTCGCGGACCACTGCCTGCGCAGCAGGGACTACGTCAACGTGATCGTGGCCGGCAAGAACGAGACACCGGACTGGCTCTCCCCCGACGAGGCCGCGTTGCACTGCGCGCGCGGCGCCGGGATCTGGGACTGGGCGGGCAACGACGAGGACGAACCCGACGTCGTGCTGGCGTGCGCGGGCGACGCACCGACCGTCGAGGTGCTGGCGGCGGCGAAACTGCTGCGCGAGCACCTGCCGTCGCTGCGGGTGCGGGTGGTGAACGTGGTGGACCTGATGCGCTTGCAGCCGGACACCGAGCACCCGCACGGCATGCCGGACCGCGAGTTCGACGCGCTGTTCACGGCGGACCGCCCGGTGATCTTCGCCTACCACGGCTACCCCTGGCTCATCCACCGCCTGACCTACCGCCGCACCAACCACCACAACCTGCACGTCCGCGGCTACAAGGAGGAAGGCACCACCACGACCCCGTTCGACATGCTGGTGCTCAACGACATGGACCGCTACCGGCTCGTCATCGACGTCGTCGACCGGGTGCCGGGACTCGGCCAGAAGGCGGCCGGGCTGCGGCAGCTCATGCAGGACCAGCGCACCCGCCACCACGCCTGGATCCGCGAGCACGGCGAGGACCTGCCCGAGGTGCGCGACTGGACCTGGCAGTGAACGTGCTGGTGGTGAACGCGGGGTCGTCCAGCCTCAAGCTCCGCGTGCTCGGCGAGGACGACACCGTTCTCGCCGAGCACCACGCCGAGCGCTGGACCGGCGAAACCGGTCCCCTGGAAGACTTCCTGAGCACCAGCGCCACCGCGATCGACGACGACACTCGTGCCAGGATCGAGGCTCTCACTGCGCTCGCACCGTTGCACCAGCCCCGTGCTTTGGCCGGCGTCGACGCGGCGACGCGTTTGCTGCCCGGAGTGCCGCAGGTCGCGTGCTTCGACACTTCGTTTCACACCACCATGCCCGCGGCCAGGGCATCGCCGCCATGACGGCGTCACTGGGCGGCATCGACCTGCTCGTGTTCACCGGCGGCGCAGGCGAACACGACCCGGTGTTGCGCGCGGAAACCGTTGCCGGACTCGCGTTCCTGGGCCTCGAACTCGACCCCGGCCGCGCAGATGAGGACGTCGGCCCCTCACCTCCGCACCACTTCGCACACAACGGTGAAGGTTGACAACCCAACTGGCCGCACGCGGCCTCTGGCAGACGTGGTTCCGCTGGACGACGGCCGGTGAGTTCGCAGGCTTCCTCGCACCGGCACTCGTGGGCGCGACCACCTCCTCCCCGCAGCTGCTCGTTCTCGCGGGACTGGCAGAAGGCGCCGATCTTCTACCTCCAGCCGAAGCCGGACCTGATGGCCGCGGCACCCCTCGGCTTCCAGCTGCACGCACTCTCCGCCTGGGCACTGGTCGCGTTCTGGCCGTTCAGCCGCCTGGTGCACGTCTTCTCCGCCCCGATCGGCTACCTGACCAGGCCCTACATCGTCTACCGCAGCCGCGACCCGAAGCACGGCACCCGCGCACCCCGCCGGGGCTGGGAAAGCCTGAACCAGCGCTGAGCCCGGCCCACCCCGGCCGGGCTCCCGCTCACCCCGTCACCCTGGCACGAGATCCGGACGCAGCGCCGACGCCCCGTGCAGGTACACGTGCCGGATCTCCGACCGCGGCAGCGGAGTCTCGACGTGTGCCATGACGCGCACCACGCGTGCCAGTCCGGTGGGGACGGCGATCTCGGTGGCGCACATCATGGGCACGTCGTCGAGCCAGCCGCCCCGCGCGGCCGCCGCCGGGAACGTGCTGCGCAGGTCCGGGGTCGTCGTGAACAGCAGGCTGATCACGTCCTCGGAGTCGACGCCGTTGCGGTCGAGCAGCTCGGCCATCAGTTCCTTCGTGGCGGCCACGACCAGTGCCGGGTCGTCGGCGTCCACCTGGGTGGCGCCGCGGATAGCTCGGATCACCGCTCACTCCTCGAGGAGATCGGGCTGCTCCAGGGTGATCTCGTCGTAGAGCAGCTGGAAGCTGAACCAGCCGAGCTGCGCGTCGCCGAAACCGTCCTGTGCCGCGAGGGCCTGCTCGTGCGACATCGGCACGGGCTTGCCGGCCGACATCGCCAGCAGCTGCACGTGTGCGCAGCTGTCGAACGTGAAGAACCAGTGCACTGCCTCTTCCAGTGAGCCGCCGACGGTGATGAGACCGTGGTGGCGCAACAGGATCGCGCGCTTGTCGCCGAGCTTCTCCGCGATGTCCTGGCCCTGCTCGACCGCGATGGACGGGCCGCGGTAGTCGTCGTAGAGCACCTGGTCCTGGTAGAACGCGGCCGACTCCTGGTCGAGCGGCTCCAGCAGCTGGCCGAGTGCGCCGAGCGCCCGCGAGTGCGCGGTGTGCGCGTGGGCGGCGGCCTCGGCCTTCGGGTTCAGGCTGTGGATCTTCGAGTGGATGACGAACGCGCTCGGGTTGACCGGGTGGTTGCCCTCGACGACGGTGCCGTCCTCGTCGACGCAGATGAGGTCGCGGACCTTCACCAGGTTGAACGACACGCCGAACGGGTTCACCCAGAACCTGTCGTCGTGCTCGGGGTCGCGCACCGAGATGTGGCCGGAGATCCCTTCCCCGAAGCCGTACTTGCCGAACAGCCGCAGCGCCGCGGCGAGCCG
The DNA here is from genome assembly GCF_042649515.1 of Lentzea rhizosphaerae. Taxonomy (NCBI): domain Bacteria; kingdom Bacillati; phylum Actinomycetota; class Actinomycetes; order Pseudonocardiales; family Pseudonocardiaceae; genus Lentzea; species Lentzea rhizosphaerae. Next base: position 11,542 of record NZ_JBHRZI010000010.1, read on the forward strand.
CTGCTTGCGGTGCCTGCGTTCCTGGGCCATGTCGGCGAACTCCGGCGCGTGCGGCATGGGCAGCCCGGTGTGCGTGTCGGCGAGGTAGCCCGGCCGCACGGGTTCGACGGTGGAAAGTTCCACAGTGGACATTTCGTTGAACTCCTCGATGATGATCAGGCGGACTGCAGGACGTCGTGCCCGGTGGTCAGCACCGCGCTGTCCTCGCGGATGGCGCGGACGATGTCGACCGCTCTGTCCACGAGGGACTGAACGCCGAACGTGAAGAACAGGCTGCCGGCGGCGGGGTCGCCGAGCGCGTAGAGCCTCGGGTTCGGCGTGGAACCGACGGTGAGCCTGCTGGTGGCGCGCTCGACGTGCACACCGCCGCGCGGGTGCGGTTCGGCGAGACCTGCCGCGACGAGCGAGTTGACGAGCGGTGCGGCGAGCTCGTTGACCTTGCGCATCCGCGCGTTGGTCGCGTTGATCACCACGGCCGAGCGGTGGTCGCCGCGTGCCGTGCCGATGTGAAAACCGCCTCCTGGCACGGATTCGACGCCTTCGAGTCCGTTGACCAGCTCGACCTGTCCGGACTCGACGAGCGAGAGCAGCACCGCCGCGTTGCCGGGCGGCATCGGGCAGCACAGGCTCATGAGCGCGCGGTCGTACCGCTGCAGCAACGCGTTCTTGTCCTGCTCGGTCAGCAACGGCCACACGTCCGGGCCCGCATCGGGAACGGCCTGCTGCAGGATGCGCAGGCCGATGCTCGGCGAGTCCACCTCGCCGAGTTGCCTGCGCAGCCTGACGATCGGGTCCTCGGTGCGCAACGAGTCGATCTCCGCGCGCACCGCCTCGATGCTCTCCCCCGCCGCGGCGAGCTCGGCGCTCATGAGCGTCACGAGGTCCTGCAGCGTCCTCGTCTCGCCTCGCGCGGCCACCCCGCGGAAGTGAGCGGGGGTGAAGTACCGCAGCCGGTGGTGGATCTGCTTCTGCCGCACGCCCGGGAGCACACCCCGACGGGAGAACAGCCTGATCTTGCCCTGGTGCCCTGTCGCGTTCAGCGCGAGCACCACGTCCACCGCCGTCAGCCCGCTGCCGATCACGGCGACGTCGGCCTCGGGGTCCACGGCGGACAGCGTCCGGCCGACCGGATAGGGCTCCATCAGGTAACCCTCTTGTCCTGCAAGCGAATAGTGGTCAGCAGGCCGTCCGGCGCCGACGCTGAGCACCGCGTAGTCCACTTCGTGCACGTCACCGCGTGCGGTGTGCAGCTTCAGCCCGCCGTTCGCGGCCGGCGTGGCGTACTCCGCGCGCTGCCGCACCAGCTCGACGCGCCAGTCCCGTTGCAGGAGCGTCATGAGCGCCGCCCGTGCGGACTGTTCCAAGTAGTCGCCGTAGACGGCACGCGGCACGAAGTGCGACCCCGAAAGGGGATCGGTGTAGGCGGCCGCTCCGCCCACGAACAGCTGGCGTGTGGTCAACCACTCGGCGAGGTGCTGGTTGTCGCCGGCGCGCACGGACATGTCGTCCGGCGTCGCGTTGACCCGCACCACTTCGAGGTCCGGCTGGTAGGGCCTGCCGCGCCACAGGTGGCGCGACGGCTCGAAAACCGTGATGACACCGGGCCGCAGGTCGCGTTCCTGCACCAGCGCGTCCAGCAAACACACCGCGGACGCGCCGCCACCGATCACGGCGATTCTCGGTAAAGACGACATGTCCCACCCTTGACTCTGACTTGCCGAAAGTTCGAAACACAACCTGATGCAACACGTGTGCATTCAGGGAATGGGCGAGATTGTCGCTCGCTGACCGAAGGCTACCGTCCGGTCTAACCACCCGGTTTGCGCACCAGCGCGCGGAGAGTTGCGGATTAGCGCATCAATGCAGTCCAGATGGCCCCACGACCCGGCCCCGCAAGCATCTGTGATTGAGGTCACCATCAGGTTCTTTAATAGGTCGTTCCGCATTCCCGAGAACGTGCTACTCGGTCGGACGCGAACCCGCGTTACATCGGACGCGCATGAAGTTATGCGTCCGTGATCACCTCTGTTTGCCCTCACAACCATTTCAAATAATGACTCCATGCGCATCACTCGAACGGGTAGAGTGAGGGTTCCGCGCAGCGTGGCGTGGTCGGTCTGGCGCATTTCGTCACAAACTCAGGGGGAGTCGACAGTGACCATCGCGTCCGTCGTGGAGGTTGTCAGCACGACCACCGCCGATCCGGCGTGCCGGTTCGACCAGTGGGAGGACCAGGTCAAGCGAACCTGCGGCACGCTCCAGGTCCTCGGCGACCGCGACCGCTTCGACGGCGGATGCATCATGACCTGCAGCCTCGGCGACGTCCGGGTGTCCATGATCTCGGCCGACCCGCACACCGTCATCAGGCAGGAACACGTTGCCAGCAGGGAAGGTGGCCACGTCTACGTCGCCGCGCCGTTGCAGGGCAGCACGAAGCTGAGCCAGGACGGCACGGACGTCACCGTCGAAACAGGCGACGTCGTCGCGTTCGACAGCAGCAGGCCGTACACGCTGTGCATGCCGGAGCGGTTCCAGATGGTCGCCGTGCGCGCGCCGCACCGCTCGCTCGGCCTCACGCCGCAAAGCACCCAGGCCGTCACCGCCTCGCCGTGGAACGGCAAGACCGGCGTCGGTGCGCTGGCGGTCCACACGTTCGCGGCACTCGGCGCACACCTGCTCGAACTGGAAGCAGCGGCGATCGAGCCGCTCGGCGTGACGATCAACGGACTCATCACCACGCTCTTCGCGGAACGACTGCGTTCCGCCGCGGTCGACCCGTTGGCGGCGCGGCGCCTGCTGATGCTGCGGATCTGCAGCTTCGCCAAGGAACACCTCGGCGACTGCGGACTCAGCCCGGCCACGCTCGCCAGGCGGTACAACATCTCACTGCGCTATCTGCAGGTCCTCTTCGCCGAGCAGGGCACGAGTCCCGCCAAGTGGATCAGGGACGAACGTCTCGCGCGCCTGCGCGCCGACCTCACCGAACCGCGCTACGACCACCTGACCGTCGCCGCTCTGGGCGAGCGCTGGGGTCTGGTCGACGCGTCACAGGTCAGCAGGCTGTTCCGGATGAAGTACGGCGTCACGCCGCGCGACTTCCGCCGGATGCGCAACGAGGCCGTCGCCGCCTGAAAGAGCCGTTGGTACTGCAACGTCGCAGCACCAACGGCACCGGCGATCAGTCTTCCCGGTCGTGCGGCGTCGGGTTCGTGCTGAACTTCCGCGGCGTGACGAACACCGCCGCACGCCGGTCAGCCAGCATTTCCCGGTCGTACTCCTCGAGATCGGGGTGCGTTCCCCCGGCCGCCGCGTAGATGTCCCGCAGCAGCTGCGGCACGCGCTCGGCGGGCAGTCCGGGCAATTCGTCGTCCGGACCGGCGATCTGCACCGGCCCCGTCACCGCGATCCAGTCCCAGCCCGACCGGAACACCAACGTCGCCTGCGGGGTCTTGCGCAGGTTGCGCAGCTTCGTCGTCCCACCACGTGAGACCAGCGCGAGGACCTGCTCTCCGGTCACCGGGTGCGCCACGACTCCGGCGTTGACGACGGACACCGCCGGTTCACCGTTCGTTCGCATCGTCACCAGAACCGCCAGCCAGTCCTGAGTGGACGCGAGCTCGGCGACCCTCTGCAGGCCGTTCTCCGTCGAGATCATCTGGTTCTTCGCTCCCTCACCCGTGCGCGAAATGCCGAAAACGTGTGCGCGGACCGGACAGGCCCGCCCTGCACGGCTCGATACTATCGGTGTCATCACGCGAAAGTCCTTGCGTTCAAAGGGATGAACGGAATCCCGAACCCAACCTCACTCGACAAGGGGAGACCCGTGGGCGTCGATCTACGCATGGCGATGCGCAACTTCGCCACCGGCGTCTGCGTGATGACCACGTACGCCGATGGCCCGAACGGACGAACACACGACGGCGTAACGGTCAACTCGCTGACATCCGTCTCGCTCGATCCGCCGCTGGTGTCGGTGTGCCTGCGCCGCGACTCCACCTTCCTGGCCGATCTGCTGGACACCAAGGTCTGGGCGCTGTCCATTCTGGACATCAGCGCGACCGACGTCGCCAGGGCGTTCGCGCAGAAGCGGGAGATCCGCGCGGCGGCGCTGCACACCCTGTCCGCGACGCCGGGCGAGGACACCGGCGCGCTGGTGCTCGACTCCCCCGCCTGGCTGGAGTGCCGGCTGCGGCAGCACGTCGACGTCGGCGACCACACCGTCGTGGTGGGTGACGTGATCGCCACCGGGGCACAACGCGGAAGGCGGCCACCACTGGTCTTTCTGCACGGCGAGTACCACGCGGGCCGCTGCCAGCAACAGACGGAAGAGGCAGTCAAGTGATGAGCGATACGCCCGGCACCGACACGATCAGCATCGCCGCGGACATCGTCGGCGTGGACCGCGTGTCGCCGGACGGACCCGGTGCCAACACCGGTTTGTTCCGGCAGCGCAAGGTGTTCGGCACCGTCCGGCCGCGCACGGCCGACGAGGTGCGCAGGCTGGTCGCCGCGTACGCGGCACGATCGGTGTCACTGCACGCGTACAGCACCGGCCGCAACTGGGGCCTCGGGTCCCGCGAACCGGCCGACGACGACGTGGTGGTGCTCGACCTCGGCTCACTGGACGAGATCAGGGAGATCGACGTCGACGCGGGCTGGGCCGTCGTCGAACCCGGTGTGACGCAGGGACAACTGGCCGCCCGGCTGGACGGCACCGCCCGGATGCTCAACGTGACCGTGTCGTCCGCGCACTCCAGCGTGATCGGCAACGCGCTCGACCGCGGCGTGGGACTGCGCCACCAGCGGGTGGAAGACCTGATGGGGCTCGAGGTCGTGCTGCCGGACGGCGAGGTCGTGCGCGTCGGCTGGTGGCCGGACGCACACAGGCAGACCCCGGTCTACCCGCACGGGCTCGGCCCGTCGCTGGTGCAGCTGTTCGTCCAGGGCAACTTCGGCATCGTGACCGGCGCAGTCGTCCGGCTGCTGCCGCGTCCCGAGGCGCTGCGCGTGGTGCGGTTGAACTTCCAGTCGGCCGAGCTGGGCGAGGCGACCGCACAGCTGCGCCGCTGGCAGGCGCAGGGTCTGGTCAGTGGCGTGCTCAAGTTCTACAACCCCGCCGCCGCGCGTGGTTACGGCAGCACGCCGGGCGAGTGGCTCGCGCACGTCTGCGTGGACGGCACCCCTGCCGCCGTCGCCGCGCTCAGCGGGATCATCGTCGACGAAGCAGTGCGCAGCGGCGTCTTCACCGACGTCTCCAACACCGACGCGGCCGACCCGGCCAGTCCGCACCACGAGGTGACGGCGCTGGTCGAGCGGTCCTACCTCGGCGACCCGGACGTCACGGACACCGTGTTCGAGGCGAAGATGGGCATGCCCGCCGACCAGCTCGACGAGCGCATCGGGTTCCTCTTCTTCCTGCCGCTGCTGCCGTTCACGCCGGAAGCCGTCGTCAAGGCGGACGAGTTGCTCGAACGGGTGCGCGAGGAGACGGGAATCGCCTGCGGTGCGACCGGGAACGTGCTCGGGCCCGACGTCGTCGACCTCGTCGTCACCCTCAAGTTCGACCGGAGCGACGCAGACGTCGCGCACCGGGCGCTGGACCTGGTGTACGAGAGCTTCACCGAGGCCGGCTTCCTGCCGTACCGCCTCGACGTCGACCACCGCGAGTGGTTCGACCGCTGCGGCGGGCAGCCGAGCGAACGGGCGTTCACCAGGCGCCTCAAGGACTCCATCGACCCGGCCGGGACCATCGCACCCGGTCGCTACTTCTGAAGGCCAGGAAGGCTGCAATGACCATTTTGGACTCTGTTGAGGCGGCGCCGCTCACGGCGGAGGACGTGCTCGCCCGCGCACGGGCGGCGGCACCCCTGCTGCGCGAGCGTTCGGCCGAGATCGAGCAGGCGCGACGTCTGCCTGCCGACGTCGTCGACCTGTTGCGCAGCACCGGCGTCTTCCGGATGGCCCTGCCGCGCAGCTGGGGCGGCCCCGAGCTGAACCCGATCCAGCAGACCGAGGTCATCGAGGCGCTCGCCACCGGTGACACGTCGGCCGGGTGGTGCGCCATGATCGGCATGGACACCCCGCTGTACGCGGGTTTCCTCGACGAGCAGGTCGCCCGCGACCTGTTCACCGACCCGGACATGATCACCGCCGGGCTCATCCTGCCGAGCGGTCGCGCCGACCGCGTGCCCGGCGGGTACCGGGTGACCGGCCGCTGGCAGTTCGGCAGCGGCATCACCCACGCCGACTGGGTCGTCGCCGGCTGCTTCGTCTACAACGACGGTGAGCCGGAGCAGAGCCCGAGCGGCCAGCCGATGCACTGGCGCATCGTGATCGCGCGCCAGGAGCAGTTCGAGATCCACGACACCTGGCACACCACGGGTCTCGCCGGCAGCGGCAGCCGCGACTACTCGGCCACCGACCTGTTCGTGCCCGAGGAGCAGACCTTCAGCTTCGCGGCACCGCGCAGGCCCGGTCCGATGTCCACTCCGGACGCGATCCTCGCCAACATGCCCGGCGTGCCGCTGGGTGTGGCGCGCGCCGCCCTGGACTTCGTCCGCGACCTCGCCGCCGGCCGCGTCGACCGGCCGACGCAGTCGCCGTGGGCGGAGACCTACCGCGTGCAGATGGCGATCGCCGAGGCGGAGATGGAGCTCGGCGCCGCCCGTGCCGCCGTGTACAGCAGCCTGCACCGCCAGTGGGAGCTGGCGCAGGCGGGCGTGGCGCAGGACGCGGACCAGCGCGTGGCCGCCGTTCTCGCGCGGGTCAACTCGTTCCGCGCGGCGCGGTCGGTCGTGTCCAAGCTGTTCGACCTGATCGCGACGACCGCGATCTACAAGCCGTCACCGATGGACCGGTGGCTGCGCGACGTGCAGACCATGCGCCAGCACGTGATCGCGCAGGACCAGGTGATCCAGTCCGCCGGAGCGCACCTGCTCGGCGGAACGCCGCACAACCCGTTCAGCATCGGGATCGTCAACTGACGTTCCACTTCGACGGGCGGGGCCTCGGCCCCGCCCCTTTTTCCTGGAGAGCAACCAGATGGTCATCGTGATGGCGTTGGACGCGACCGAGGCCGACGTCGCGGCCGTGGTGGACCTCGTCGAGGCCGCGGGCGGTGAAGCGTTCGTGAGCCGCGGCCTCGACCGCACGATCGTCGGGCTGATCGGCGACGTCGACCTGTTCGCGACGCTCAACCTGCGCAGCCTGACCGGCGTCGCGGACGTCGTGCGGATCTCCGTTCCCTACAAGCTCATCAGCCGCGAGCACCACCCCGACCGCTCGACCGTGCACGTCGGCGGCGTGCCGATCGGCCCGGACACCGTGACGCTGATCGCCGGTCCGTGTGCGGTGGAGACGCACGAGCAGACGCTGGCCGCCGCGCACATGGCGCAGGCGGCGGGCGCGACCGTGCTGCGGGGTGGCGCGTACAAGCCGCGCACGTCGCCCTACGCGTTCCAGGGCCTCGGCGAGGCCGGGCTGAAGATCCTCGCCGACGTCCGCGAGGAGACGGGCCTGCCCATCGTCACCGAGGTGGTCAGCGCCGACGACGTCGACACCGTCGCCGCGTACGCCGACATGCTCCAGGTCGGCACGCGCAACATGCAGAACTTCCCGCTGCTGCAGGCGGTCGGCCGCGCCGGCAAGCCGGTGATGCTCAAGCGCGGGATGAGCGCCACCATCGAGGAGTGGCTGATGGCGGCCGAGTACATCGCGCAGCGCGGCAACCTCGACATCGTGCTCTGCGAACGCGGCATCCGCACGTTCGAGAAGGCGACCCGCAACACGCTCGACATCGCCGCCGTCCCTGTCGCACAACGGCTCTCGCACCTGCCGGTGATCATCGACCCCTCGCACTCCGGCGGTCGTCGCGACCTGGTGCTCCCGCTCACCAAGGCGGCGATCGCGGTCGGCGCCGACGGTGTCATCGTCGACGTGCACCCGCACCCGGAAACCGCGCTGTGCGACGGTCCTCAGGCGCTCATCACGTCCGACCTGCCCGAGCTCGCCGAGGCGGTCGGCACCCTCACGGAGGTCACCGGGCGCACGCAGGCCCGTTCCCTGACCCCCGCCTGACCCAGCACGCCCGGTACCGAAATTGATGAACGGCGCATTTGTCCACCTGAGGTCGACAAATGCGCCGTTCATCCGTGGTTTCAGTTGCCGACGACGACCTGGGGGTCGCCGGTGAACCAGATGTTGTCGATGTGCACCTTGCTCATCAGCCAGCGCTCGCCGTCCCGGACCAGCTCCACGGCGTAGACGTTCTTCAGCAGCGCGTGCCTGCTGTGGTCGTCGGCGGGAAGGTGCTGTGCCTCGACCAGGGCGGTGAGGCGGGCGGTGTCGGCGTCGAGCTCCACCCGGCAGTTGCCGACGGTGTGCGTCGTGTGCAGGCGCGGGTCGAGCACGATCCCGGCGATCATGTCGATGCCGGTCATCAACGGCACCTCGAGACCGCACTTCGTCGCGGCGGGCCGGAAGTCGAACTCCGCGTCAGGCGTGAACGCCGAGCGGAACAGCTCGTGGTCGCCGAGATCGCGGCCGAACGCGAACCGGTGCAGGGCGTCCACGATCTCGTGCCGGTCGGCGATCTCGCGGAGCACGGACTCCACGCCGGTGGAACGCAGGGCGTGGTCAGTTGTGACGTACACGGCTCTCCTCGAAGGATGTGGTGATCTCCCGCAGCTGGGCGCGCTGCGGCTTTCCGGTGCGGGTCTTGGGAAACGCGTCGGGAGGGAGCAGGACGACGCGGTCGGCGTGCAGCCCGTGCGCGGCCAGAACCGCGGCGCGCACAGCGGATTCGTTCTCCTCGGTGCCGTGGTAGGCGACGATCAACGAGCCGTCGGCCAGGAACGCACCGACGAACCTCCGGTCGACGAACGGGAGTTCGCCGACGGTCGACTCGATCTCGTGCGCGTGGTGCAGCTCGCCGTCGATCCACAACGCGTCGGCCGTGCTGCCGGTGACCGTCAGCAGCCCGCCGGAGACGCGCGCGAAGTCACCGGTGTCGAGCCAGCCGTCGGAGGTGAAGGCGGTGACGTTGTCAGGATGTCCGTCCGCGTAGCCGGTGGTGACCGACGCTCCGCGCACCTGCAGCTTGCCGACCACGTTCTCACCGGCGAGGTCGCCGCGCAGGTCTACGACGCGGACGGCCACACCGGCGTGCGGCCTGCCTACCGGCACGTACCGGTCGTCGTGCAGTTCCGCGCGGGAGAGCCGGTGGTCGACGACACCAGCCGCCGTCTCGGACATCCCCCAGCCCGGCCGCACCGCGTCGCCGGGCAGACCGAACGGCGCGAGCGCGGTCAGGAAGCGGTTGATCGTGCGCGCCTTCACCGGTTCACCGCCGTTCATGACGTAGGCGAGCCTGCGCAGGTCCCACAACCCGGCCGACGCACGTGCCGCGATCGCGTCCAGCGCGGAGGTCGTGCCCCAGGCGACGGTCGCGCGGTGGTGGTCGGCGATGTCCAGCCACCGCGCCGGATCGCCGAGGATCCAGTCGCGGTGGGCGTGCACCTGGGTGCACGCGAGCTGCACGTCGCGCAGGTGGAACATGACCAGCCCGCCCACGTGGTCGAGCGGCATGGAGTTGAAGGTCACCGCGGTCGCGTCGAGGCCGTTGTCCGCGATCGTGGCCGCCGACCGGCTGAGGATGTTGCCGTGGCTCAGCAGCACCGTCTTGGGCGCGCCGGTGCTGCCGGCCGTGGTGGCCAGCAGCGCGATGTCGTCGAGATCGCCGCGGAACCACCGGCGGTCCGGCGATCCCGCGGCGAGCCCGCGCACCGTCCCGATCCACTGTGGACCGGACCTGGCCGGAGCGTCGGCCACGAGCCACAGGTAACCCCGGTCGGGGCGCAGCCCGGACGGGTCGGCGCTCGTCGGCACGGCGATGAACCCACCGAGCACGCAGGCCCAGAACGCCGGCAGGAAGTCGCGGTTGTCCCGCAGGTGCAGCACGACGCGGTCGCCGGTTCGCACGCCCGCGAGGCGCAGTCCGCCGAGCACTCGTGAGGCGGCGTCGAGAAGGTCCGAATAGGACAGTGAGGTGGTGACGCCGTCCGCGGTGATCAGGTGGACGGCGGTCCCCCGGTTGCGGCTCGCGGCACGCGGCAGGAGGTCGGCCAGGGTCGACACGTCGAGTGCCGGTGCCGGTCCCCCGTCGATCACGGACGTTGTCATCGCTCGCTCCGAAGTTCCTCGCGCAGGGTGCAGGGGCGGCAGCCGGAGCCGCCGCCCCTGCGGGGGGGTGAATCAGACGGTGGCCTTCTGCCGGGAGCGCAGAGCCACGACCAGTGTGGCGACCAGGGTCAGCACGGAGAAACCGGTCACCACGTACATGCCGTTGTGGTAGCTCTCCAGCGTGTTGGCCGCCCCGCCGTCCTGACCGAACGCCATCGTCGCGGTGACGATCGCCAGCAGCAACGCGGCACCGACCTGGTAACCGGTCTGCAGCACGCCGGCCGCGAGTCCCTGCTCCGCGTCCGCCACGCCGCTGGTGGCCTGCACGTAGGCACCGGTGAACGACAGCGGGAACGCGACACCGATCAGCAGCATCGTCGGCAGGATCGTCGTGTAGTAGTTCGAGTCCGCGTCGATGCGCAGGAACGACAGGTACGCGAGCGTGTAGGCCAGGAAGCCCGCGAACATCATCCACTTCGGACCGAACTTGCCGATCAGGCCGCCGGCGCGCGGGGCGATCAGTGCGATCAGGATGCCGCACGGCAGGAAGCCGAGCGCCATCTCGAGCGGCGACCAGCCGCGCGAGGCCTGCAGGTACAGCGAGCCGATGAACTGGAAGCTCATGTACGTGCCGAGGATCGCCGCCGCGACCAGCGCGGCACCGACCAGTGCCGGGTTGCGCAGGAAGTCGAGGCGGATCAACGGTTGCGCCGTCTTGCGCTCGATCAGCACGAACGCGATCACCAGCACGACGAAGCCCGCGAACCCGCCGAGCGTGCGGCCGGACGTCCAACCGGCGGCCGGCGCCTCGACGATCGTGAAGACCAGCAACAACATCGCGGCGGTGATGCTGAACGCGCCGGGGATGTCGTAGCTGCGCTTGGCGTCCGAGTGCGTGTCCTTGCCGACGAGGATGCTCACACCGACCAGCACGGCCAACGCGATCGGCACCGGCAGCAGGAACGTCCAGCGCCAGCCGATCTCCGTCAGCAGACCACCCGCGACCAGACCGAGCGAGAAGCCCGTTGCGCCACAAGCGGTGTAGATGGCGACGGCCCGGTTGCGGACGGCACCCTCGGGGAACGTCGTCATGATGATCGCGAGACCGGCCGGCGCGCTGAACGCCGCGCTGACGCCCATGACGAACCGGGCGACGATGACCGTCACACCGTTGTCCGCGATGCCACCGACGAGCGAGGCGATCGCGAACACCGAGACCGCGATGAGCAGCAGCTTGCGGCGTCCGACCAGGTCGGCCATCCTGCCGCCCAGCAGCAGGAATCCGCCGAACCCGAGCACGTAGGCGCTGACCACCCACTGCACGGCCGAGGTCGTCATGCCGAGCTCGGCCTGGATCGGCGGCACCGCGATGCCGACCATCGCGTTGTCGAGCGCGTCGAGGAACATCGCGCTGCACAGCACGATCAACGTGGCCCAGAGGCGTCCGCCCCAGCCCTTCGTCTCGTCGGGCAGCTGCGCAGCCGCCTTGGTTTCCTGGGACGTTGTCATGCCTTCCCCACTCCAGAGTATTTGACCTTGAGGTACAAAATTCGCCCGAAAAATGTCCGACGGGCAGATCTCGGGTTCTGAACTCAGATCGCCGCGACCGCGGCGTCGATGATCGACCCCAGCCGATCGCGGTCGGACGTCGTCTTGACCAGCACTCGCAATCCGATCATCGAGCTCTGCACCAGCCCCGCAAGCGCTTTCGGGTCGCGATCGGCGTCGATCTCACCCGCGTGCTGTGCGGCGATGAAAGCCAGGTGCAGCACCGACTCCGTCGCCTCGAACGACTTGCCGAGCAACTTCACCGTCGGTTCGTCACTGGTGCGCAACTCCACCGCGGTGTTGACCACGAGGCAGCCACACCGGTCCGGGTCGTTGAGGTCGGCCTCGACGAACCCGGTCAGGAGCTCGCGCACCCGTTCCCGGATCGGCCTCCCCTCGTCCATGACCGCCTTCAGATCCGCGAGCGACGTGTCCGTGTACCGCTCGAGACTCCTCAGGAACAACTCGTGCTTGCTGCCGAACGCGTGGTACAGGCTGCCTTTGCCGATGCCGAGGCTGTCCGCGAGGCTCTGCGGAGAGGTCTCGGCATAGCCGTGCACGCGGAAGGTCTCCGCGGCCTGCTCCACCGCTTTCTCCGGATCGAACTTCTTGGGCCTGCCCACGACGGGAACCGTAAGCTATTTTGGACCTCCAGGTCAAGTATTGGACGTGAGGAGCTCGGATGTTCGGCAACCGCCCAGGTTTCGCCTCGATGTTCCGTGAGAACGAGCTGACGCTGGGACTGCTGTTCCCGCTGGAGTCCTACGCGGGTCCTGTACCCAGGATGAACGTGGAGGAGCAGGTCACAGAGGCGATGCTGGCCGAGGAACGCGGTTTCGCGGCCTTGTGGGCACGCGACGTCCCGCTGCTCGACCCGGCGTTCGGCGACGGCGGCCAGCTCTTCGACCCGTGGGTCTGGCTGACGTTCATCGCCTCCCGCACCTCCCGCATCGCCCTGGCGACCGGCTCGACCGTGCTCCCCCTGCGCAACCCGATCGACACCGCGAAGGCCGCCGCGTCACTGGACCTGCTGTGCGGCGAACGACTGGTGCTGGGTGCCGCGACCGGCGACCGCGGCATCGAGTTCCCCGCGTACGGCCTGAACCGCGACGACAGCGGCGAGCTGTACCGCGCCTCCGTGGAGTCCATCAGACGGTTGTGGGCGGAGGACTTCCCCGAGATCGACTCGCGCTACGGCACTCTGCGCGGCGCCGACCTGCTGCCCAAACCACGCGGCCGGCGAATCCCGTTGCTGGTCACCGGGAACAGCCGCCAGGACCTGCCCTGGATCGCCGCCAACGGCGACGGCTGGCTGATGTACCCGAAGCCCGTGGCCGCCCAGCGCCAGCTCACCACCGCGTGGCGCGAGGCCGCCGGCGACTGGAAGCCGTTCTCCCAGTCCCTGTACGTCGACCTCGACGCCGACCCCGGTACGGCGCCGGCCCCGATCCACCTGGGCTACCGCACCGGCAGGAACTTCCTGGTCGACCACATCGGCGAGCTGCGCGACATCGGCGTGAACCACGTGATCCTGAACCTCAAGTACGGCCGCCGCCCCGCACCTGAAGTGCTGCAGGAGCTGGGCGAGCACGTGGTGCCGCACTTCCCCGCCCACCACCTCGCCGCGCAGCCGACCCCGGCCACGTGAGGGCAGCGCGCCCCTGCGTCCACCCCACCAGAGGCTCCAGCGCCGAGGCGAGGCGGATGAGAACGGCTTCGTCCCAGGGCCCGGCCACCAGCTGGGCGCCGACCGGCAGGCCGTCGGCCGAGGTGTGGGCCGGCAGAGAGATGGCCGGAAGTCCCGTGATGTTGCAGAAGGAGGTGAACGAGATCATCTGCGTCTCGGTCAGCCGCAGGCCATCCGGGTTGCCGACGGCCTCCCGCAGGACGGTGTCGACGAGGGGCGGCAGGCAGGCGATCGTGGGGGTCAGCAGTACGTCGCGGTTCCTCGCCCGTTCCATCCGTTGGCGCAGCTGGGAACCGACCAGCTCGGGGCGGTTGAACGGCATGGCGCACAGAGACGCGTCCACCACGGTTTGGGCGTAGGCGATCCGGGCTTCCTCGCTGAAGAACTCGGGTTCGACGGGGGTGGACGTCGTGCCCGAGTGACTCCAGCAGCCAGCCGGCTTTCTCAGCGGCCTCAACGCATTCCGGGTCGACGGGCATGCCGGTGGGCACAGTGGTGAGCAGGCCGATCCGCAACCGTTCCTGATCGGCACCGACGGGTTCGCAGTGGCCATCAACGGTCAGCCACCGCACACCCAGATCGGCAACATCCGCGCCGGCTCCAGTCTGAGCGAGCTGCGCACCGCCTTCGCGAACCACCAGATCGAGGAACACTTCCACCACGACTTCTGCCAGGGCAGCAACGGCATGGTCGTCAACGGTTCCGGTGGGGCAATCGCATTCGCGTCAGGCCGAGCGAGATCACTCACATCAACGGGGTGAGCCTGCCTGGTCACACACCCACCAACGCCGAGAACGGCTGCTGAGCCGGATCAGAACCGGTTAACCGTTCGATACGCGGCCGTGCGACCAGATCGAAAACATCGACCTCTTGGCCAGGGGTAAAGCGCTTCACGGCCTACTTGCACACCATCGCGCAGCGCAACTGGGAAACAAATGATGGGCCTTCATGACTACTGAGCTGCGAAGACTCTCCTGGCCGTCGGGACGACAGGATTTGAACCTCAAGTGCAACTGAGCAAGTAAAGCCTCGTATGCGATGCACATCACGCCCGGAACCCGCGACAGTCACATAGCGTCACGACCATTGGGGCAATCCGATGACGCATACGCTGAATTGGAGTAACTTCTCCCATCCAGCAAGACGGTCTCGCATCGGAGTTGACACACGCGCGGATCGCGGGCCAATCTGATTTTGGGGTGTGTATTCGCCGATGATCTCAGCGGTCACCGGCTATGGGGATGAGATTCGCGTGTAGTGGGGGAAGTACCGGGAAACGGCACTGTAGAGCCGTGCTGTAAAAGCGCGCGTGCGCTTCCCGCAAAGCTGTTGCCTCCCTGACTTCCACGCGTCTTGTTGGCATGCGCCGAAAGCATTGATGGCCAACGGTCATGGGGGATGATCGAGAATGCAAGTGCTGGTAGTCAGTCCGCCGAACTCCAACACGGTCATCGACGGTGCGTCGTGCACGGTCACCAGGCCGGAGGAGCACACGGACTGGTCGGACTTCCCGAACCTGGGTGTGCTGACCCTGGCGTCCGCGCTGCGCGACGTCCCCGGTGTCGAGCCGATCTACGTCGACGGCACCGTGGTGCCCTGGCCGGACGTGCTGCGGTACGTCGAGGAGAACGCCAGCGACATCCTCGCGTTGTGCGTCAGCGCGCTGACGGCCACCTACGAGGCCGGGCTGCACCTGTGCGCCGCGGCCAAGAACGCGAACAGCCGGATCGTCACGATCCTGGGCAACGACCACGTGACGGCGTTGCCCCGCGAGTGCATGTCGTCACGGGCCGGGGTGATCGACTACGCGTTCGTCGGCAACGAGGTCGTCGGCAGCTTCGTCGAGTTCATCACCGCGCTCAGCGCCGGTGCGGACGTGGCGTCGGGCGACTTCGCAGGGCTCGCGTCCTTCGACGGCACCACCGTGTCGATGAATCCGCAGCGCCCCGAGCCGATCTACACCCGGATCGACTACTCGCTGATCGACCAGGTCTTCGACCACACCGGGCTGTACCGGCACAACTTCAACGGCCGGGTCGTGCCGACGTTCGAGCGGTTGACCGGCCGCGCGGTCACCGCGGGCATGCCGGTCGAGATCGGCAGGGGCTGCATCAAGTTCGCCCGTAACGACGCGTGCTCGTTCTGCTCGATCCAGTTCGGCGGCATGTGGCGCAACTCCGTCCCGGACGCCGAAGCCGCCTGGTCGGTGATCCACGCGGCTCACCTGTCGGGCTACGACTACCTGTACCTGACCGCGGACGAACTGCCGCTGACGTTCGGCAGGCTGCTGCGCGAGATGGTCGCGGCACCGCCGCCGTGGTGGAGCGGGCTTCCCGAGGACGAGCGGCCGGTGATGGTCGGCTACGCGCGGGCCGACGGCCTGTCCGATGAGCGGCACGCGTCCAACCTGCGGGCCCTCGGGGTCCGCCAGTTGATGGTCGGACTCGACGCCGGCACGGCCATCTCGTTGCACGCGATGAAGAAGCCGCTCGCGTCCATCCGCGACGTCAACTCGGTGTACCGCGCCGAGAAGATGTTCGACCACAACGTGCTCGCGCTGCAGTCGGCGAAGAACGCCGGACTGCTCCTCAAGGTCGGTTTCGTGATCGGCCACATCGGCATGGACGCCGGGCTGATGCGGGAGAACATCGACTCGATGAAGGCGCTGCTCGAGTCCGGCACGGACAGCATCGCCTCGCTCGACGTCGAGGTCCTCTCGCCAGAGCCGGGATCGCTGGACTTCAAGATGCTGCTGGACCCCGAGATGGCGCGAGCACGCGCCCAGGAGCTCGGGCTGGGCATGCCGAGCATCCGGGAGCACGAGCAGCGCGCGAGGAAGTGGCGGGACAAGGACATCATCGACCGGGAGGAGGCGATGGCCGACTACGTCGTGTCGGTGATGCCCGGCCTCACGTTGGACGACCTCGCCGAGGCCCGCGCCGAGGTCCGCGACCACGGCAAGAACCTCGGCCTGACCATCGGTGGCTAGCAAGGGGGAAGACCGGTGACCGTCACCGCACTGCTCGGCTTCGCGGGACTGTGCCTGTTGCTGGCGATCACGCCGGGACCGGACACGTTCCTGGTGCTGAGATATGGCCTGGTCAGCGTCAGCTCCGGCGTCGCGAGCGCAGCGGGGTCGGCGCTGGGGTCGCTGTTCTGGGCCGCCGCGGTCGCGCTCGGGCTGAGCGCGTTCCTGCAGACCTCGGCGTCGGCGTTCTTCGTCGTCAAGGTCGCGGGCGGGTTGTACCTGCTCTACCTGGGGCTCATCGGGTTCCGGCAGAGCCAGGCACTCGTCAGCGCGGATCCCGATCTCGGTGGTGTGCCGCCGAAGACGGGTCCCGCGCTGCGAGCCGGTCTCTTCTCCTGCGTGCTCAACCCGAAGGTCGGGCTGTTCTTCCTCGCCGTCGTCCCGCAGTTCCTGCCTGCGGACGCGGTCGGCTTCGGCACGATCATGACCCTCGGCCTGATCGACGGCGTGGTCGCCTTCGGCTGGCTGGTGCTGGTGACCGTCGCCGCCAGCAAAGCCGTGCTGTGGCTGCGGCGCCCCAAGGTGACGCGGCTGCTGGACCGGACCAGCTCGGCGATCCTCGCGCTGCTGGGCATAGGCACCCTGGCGACGACCGTCTAGCCCCCCGTGCCGCTCAGTCAGCGGTGGGGTGTGGCGATCGCAGTGAAACAAGCAACGGAGTCCCTGCCAGAACAATGGAGAGTCGTTGACCACACATACGGCCGATTCGACGCCAGAAGCAACTTTTTCGGTGAGCGTCTCCAACAGGGTCGGATACGTCTCCTTCGAAGGCGCGCACCACTCGAACCCGATGAGCATCGACCGCATGCGAGTGCTCGCCGGGATCCTCTCCGACCTCGAGCGGTCGGACGAGGTCTCAGCGGTCGTTCTGCACGGGGGTGCGGGCAACTCGTTCGCCGTGGGCGGTGACTTCCACGAGGTCAGTCACTTCTCCGGCCACGACGAGGTCGACGTGTGGATCGACGCCATCACCGAGCTCTACGTGGCGAGTCTGGAGGTCACCAAGCCGACGGTGGCCGCGATCGAGGGCTACGCCATCGGCATCGGTCTGCAGCTGGCACTGACGTGCGACTACCGGATCGGCGCGACCACGTCGGTCCTGAGGATGCCGGAGTTCCAGCTGGGCATCGCGTGCAACTTCGGCGCGTACATGCTGGAGCGGTCGGTTGGCCGGCACGTCATGCAGAACATGCTGATGTCGTGCGAGGAGTGGCCCGCCGAGCGATCCGTGGCGGACGGGCTGCTGCACGAGGTGGTGCCCGCGGAGGAGGTGCTGACGGCCGCGATGGCGCGCGCCTCCGCGTTCGGCGACTACAACCCCGCGGCCGTGCGAGGTACCAAGCCGCACATGAACGGCGAGTACATCCGCGGGCTGCACGCGTTGCGAGACCACGCGAAGAAGTCCCACAGAGCAGCCTTCGCCTCGGGCCTCCCGCAGGAACAGATGCGCCGGATTGTGAGCCGGGCATGACCGCCGAGTGGTTGGCCGTCGGCAACCTGGCCGTGCCCGGCCTCGCCGGGCTCACCACCGCGACCGAGATCGGCGAGTTCGTCCTGTACTACCGCGGCTCTGCCGAGTTGCCCGCGAGCACACCGATCGATGTCGACGTGCGCACGCTCGTCGCGACAGCGGGTACCGGCGCACCGCAGCGGAACCGGCAGCACACCGCGTTCCGGGTGGACGAGACGTCGGTGAGCGTGTGGACCTCCGTGTTCAACGAGGACGCGGTCTATCTGGCCGAGGACCCGGAAACGGGCCGTTTCGTGTGGTTCACCGACCTCCTTCTCGCCGCGTTGATCCTGCCCGCGCTCGGCAAGCAGGCACTCGTGGTGCCGGCACCGGTCGACCCCGAGTCCGACGCGACGATCGTGTCCGGTGTGCGCAAACTCGCGCACTCCACCCGGCGCACTCGCTTTCGTGCGCGGGACGGCTGGCACGTGGAGGAGGTGCGCGCGCCCGACTGGCTGGACCAGTTCCACGAACCACGTCGAACCGACCCGTTGACCGCGGGACGGGATCAGCTGGCCGCCCTCACCGACGTGATCGGCCAGATCGCCGCGGAACGGCCGGGTGCCGGGTTCGCGACGCTGCTGTCCGGCGGGATCGACTCCGGCGCCGTCACCTACCTCGCGGCCCGAGCGGGATTCGACGTGCTTCCGCACAGCGTGGGAACGCCGTGGGGCAACGAGTTCTCCGATGCCGAGGAGCTGTGCGCGGCAGCAGGGCTGGAACTCTGCCGGGTCGACATCGACGAGGACACGTTCGCGGCTGCCGTGCCCAGTGCCGTCCGCTGGCTCGGAACAACGACCCCCGAGGTCGTCGAGATCGCGCTCACCGCGACCGCGGTGTACGAGAACAAGGTCATCGAACCGGGTCGTGTGCTGCTCACCGGCTACGGCAGCGATCTGATCAACGCGGGCCTGTTCACCCCGTTCACCGACCCGCGCGAACTGATCGGCCAGTGCGCCGACGCCGTCCGGCGCACCCGGATGAGCGGCGAGCTGACCAACCGCGCCGCGGTGGCGTCCGGCGTGGAGACCTTCCACCCGTTCTGGACGCTGCCGGTGATGAGCGTCGCGCTGGAGACGGCTCCTGAGTGCAAGGTCCGCGAGGGCAGGGAGAAGTTCCACCTGCGGACAGCGATGGCCGAGCACGTGCCCCACAACGTCGCGTGGCGCCGCAAGATCGCGGTGCACCACGGCGGTGGGTTGCAGGACGGCGTGCGCGGGCGGGTGGCGTCGGATTCGGGACAACCAGATCCGGAACAGGTCTACCGCGCCTGCTTCACCCACCTGCTGACGCTCGCGGGTGAGGGGCAGCTGGACAGCTGGGACGCCGTGGCGGTGTACGAAGCCGCAGTGGCCGCGGTGCGATGAACGAGAAGAAAGACATGGGGGACAACATGTTGACGACATCCGGCCTCGGAGTCGTGCTGGACAGGGCGCCCGGCGAGCCGATCGAGAGCTTCGCCGCGCGGTGCCAGACCGCGGTCCTGGAATCCGGCGTTCTCCTCGTCAGGGGAGTGGAACTCGACGAGCCCGCGTTCCAGTCGCTCGTGCACCGGCTCGGGCAGACGGTCGACCACAGGTTCGGTGAGGGGCAGGCCGACCTGTTGCGCCTCAACGCCTCCCGCGACGAGGGCAAGGTCGTCACCGGGCGCGGACCGTTGCCGCTGCACACCGACGGGCTGCTGGTCGGGGAACAGGTCGACCTGATCGTCCTGTACGCCAAGGAGTTCTCCGACGTGCCGGGTTCCGGGGAGACGGTCGTCTGCGACCAGCTCGCGGCGTGGCGCGAGCTGCCGGAACACCTGGCGGGGATCGTCGAGGGCGGCTCGCTGGAGTACCTGGTCGAAGAACGCGGCTACTTCCCGCAGGTGCCCGACGACTGGTACCCGATCGGCATCACCCGTGACTACGGTCGCGTGCGCTCGCTCAACCTCGCACTCGGCTTCCCCCCGGATGTTCCCCGCGGCTGGCAGGTGCGGGTACCCGGCCAGTCCCCCGACGAGTCGGCGCGTTCCCTGGCGGAGCTGTCCGCGCACCTGCACTCGCCGAAGTACGTCTACTCGCACCGGTGGCAGACCGGGGACCTCCTGGTCATCGACAACCAGCGGACGCTGCACGGCCGCACCGCGATCGGATCGGACGGCGTGCGTTTGCTCCTGCGTGGCCAAGTCACCCTGGCACCGGCGAACTGAAGGTACGAAATGCTGCTCACTGCTTTCCGTCGATCGGTGGCTGAAACACCCGACGCGGTCGCCATTCTCGTCCCCGATGGCGATCAGCTCACCTATCGCGAACTCTCCCACGAGGTCGACCGCGTGCTGGGGTGGTTCCGGGCCAACGGCATCGGGCCCGGGAAGACCGTCGCGACCTGGCTCGACAACAGCGTCGCGTACGCCGCGCTGATCCTCGCCACGGCCGGCAGCGGCGCGGTGCACGTGCCGATCAGCCGGACCGCGACATCCGGACACATCGCCTGGCTGCTCGAACGGACCCGGCCCGCGCTGGTGATCGGTCCGGAACCGCTGCCCGTCGGGGACGTCCCGGTGGTCTCGCCGGCCGCGGTGGCGGAGGGGGACCCGCGAATCGGGTCCGAACCGGGCATCGAGCACGCCGGGTTGTTCCGGCTGCTGGAAACATCAGGATCCACCGGTAAACCCCGGCTTGTCGCGTGGACGCAGGAAGACCTGCTCCAGGATCGTCTTCAGTGGATCGACTACACCGCGACGACCGCTGCCGACACCGTGTTCAACCGGCACACGCTGGACGTTGCGCACGGCTGCGACGTCCACCTGTTCCCGGCGTTGCTGTCGGGGGCCAGACTGGTCCTCGCCGATCCGGGAGCCCCACCCGCGACGCTGCTGCGGTGGCTGGAGCAGACCAGGGCGACTGTGCACAGTGGACTGCCTCGTCACTACGAACAACTCGTGGAGGCGGCCGGGGGCGGCACCGCCGGCTTGCCGTCGTTGCGGTTGCCGTTGTGCGGTGGCGCGTACCTGAGTGAGCGGGTGGTGGACGATGCCGCCAAGATTCTCGGGGTCCACATCAGACGGATCTACGGCTCGACCGAGTTCGGCATCGTTCTCGGCAACATGGAGGACGCGCTGCAGACCGAGCGCGGCATGAGCCCGGTGACCGGCGTGGAAGTGGACCTGGTGCCCATCGATCCTGCTCTGCCCGGGATCGGGGAGATCGTGGCACGGTCGCCGCACACGAGCACGGGGTACGCCGGAGACGAAGCGGCGACGGCGGCGGCGTTCGACGGCGGCTGGTACCGGACCGGCGATGTCGCGAGTCACCGGGGTGAGTACCGGATCCTGGGCCGGGTCGCCGACCTGCTGCGGGGAGCACGCGGTCCGGTGTTCGCGCCCCAGCTGGAAGCGTCGCTGGTGGCGACCTGCCAGGTGACGGAGGCGGTCGTGCTCGCGCCCTTGGCCGGTGACGACCGGACCGGCGCTGTCGTCGTCGCCTCCGCGTCGGCAGGGGCCGCGGAGGCCGAAGTCGTGGCCGAGATCCAGCGGGTGCTCGACGAGGCAGGGGTCGAAGCCGGGATCCGGCTGACCGCGGACATCCCGCACACGGCCGTCGGCAAGCCGGACAAGCCCGCCATCCGAGCCGGGTTGACTGAATAGGTATGCAGCTCGATCGTTTGACGAGGGGTATCGCTAGAGTAGAACGGCATTAGTATGCATCGACGTGGATGATGGGACGACATTGACTGCGCACACTGCTCCGCGTGGCTTTCGGGGTACGACCGCGAACCTCGGACTGAAGGACGGCGACGACGACTTCATGATCGTCGTCTCGGAGGTGCCCGCGACGTCTGCCGCGGTGTACACCCGATCCCGGTTCGCGGGACCGAGTGTCCTGCTGAGCAGGCAGTCGAGCGCGGACTGCCGGGGAGTCGTGGTCCTGTCGCGCAACGCGAACGTCGCGACCGGCCAGACCGGCATGGACAACGCCGTCGAGGTGCGGCTGCGGGCGGCCGAACTCGCGGGTGTGCCGGAGCAGCAGCTGTTGATCGCGTCCACCGGAGTGATCGGCAGGCCCTATCCGATGGCCACCATCCGCTCCGGCCTGAACGAGGTGACCACGCCGCTTCCCCAGGCGGACTTCGCGGCGGCGGCGCGGGCGATCATGACCACCGACACCCGGTCCAAGACCGTGAGCCTGCGCGTCGGTGACGCGACCGTCGTCGGCATCGCCAAGGGCGTCGGCATGATCGAGCCGAACATGGCGACCCTGCTGACGTTCTTCTTCACCGACGCGCAGGTCGACGCTCACGATCTCGACGTCATCTTCCGACGGGTGATCGACCGCACCTTCAACGCGCTGAGCATCGACACCGACACGTCGACCAGCGACACAGCGGCGGTGTTCGCCAACGGTCTCGCGGGCGCGGTCGACCTCACCGAGTTCGAGTCGGTCCTCCACCAGGCGGCACTCGCACTGGTGCGCGACATCGCCTCGGACGGTGAAGGTGCCTCGAAACTCATCGAGGTCCGGGTCACCGGCGCCCGTGACGACGCGCAGGCGAAGCGCGTCGGCAAGAGCATCGTCAACTCGCCTCTCGTCAAGACCGCCGTGCACGGAGCCGACCCGAACTGGGGCCGGGTGGCCATGGCGATCGGCAAGCTCGAGGACGAGACCGACATCGATCCCGCCAGGGTCAGCATCCACTTCGGCGACCTGGAGCTGTACCCGACGCTGACCGACGACACCGGACTCGCCAAGGCCTCCGCGTACATGAAGGGCACCGAGGTCGTGATCTCAGTCGACCTCCACATCGCCGAGGGCACGTTCACCGTCTACGGCTGTGACCTCACGGACGGCTACGTGCGGATCAACGCCGACTACACGACCTGATTCGGCGCGGACCTGGGCCGTGCAAGGACGTGCGGGGCGAACGGGCTGGAGCGCTCGCGGGTGAGAACGCTCGCAAAAGCGTCGGAGCGAGCCCCCGTTCCGATCGCCCCGACACGGGCCCGGCGGTCAGACCCGGCTGACAGCCGAGGCGTCCGGCAGCGGCGCCGTCGCGATCTCACGTGCTTCGTCCAGCGGGACTCCGAGCATGCGCAGCAACTGCTCGGCCACCTCGTCGCACGTCGCGTCGGTGACTCGCTCCGGGTTCGCCAGCGACAGGTGCAGCACGGCCAGGAGCGCGCCGGCGGTGGTGGCCAGAGCGAGCCTCGGCTCACCGACCCGGAAGCGGCCGGACGCGACGCCCGCCTCGATGTCGCGCAGGGCACGCGGAGCCAGTCCCGCGTCGGCGTCGATGAAGGCCATCCCGTGTCGCACCAGCACCTGCGCCGTCTCCGGGCGCGCCACCCCGAGGCGCGCGGCCAACCGCATCGACTGCGCGAAGGCCATCGCCGGATCGTCGACGTCACTGCTGAGGTCGTCCAGAAGCCCGCCGAGCTCCTCCATCACCTCCGACACGGCCGCTTCGAACAGCTCCGCCTTGGTGGCGAAGTGGTTGTAGAACGAGCCGAAACCCACGTCCGCCTCGTCGGTGATGTCCTGGATGCTCACCGTCGCGTGCTTGTCGCCGGCCAGGAAACCGCGCGCCGCGTCGATCAGCTTCTGACGGGTCTGGGCTTTGCGCCGCTCTGTGCGCGTGGCGGGTTCGGCGCTGCGGGAACGCGGTGTGGCCATACCTGAAAGGTACTGCATGACAGCACTGATGAATCGATCAGTGCTGGAGTTCCCGCAGCGCCGCGACGGGACAGACGTTGACGGCGGCGCGGGCAGCCGCGAGGTGCTCGGGTGGGACGGTCCCGCCTTCGAACAGGTAGACGACCTGCGCGTCGTCGTCGAGGTCGAAGACGTCGGGGGCCTGGCCGGCGCACAGGCCGTGGCCCTCGCAGCGGGCGTGGTCGACGGAGATCCGCACGGGTCTCCCCTTTCGTCAGGCGGGAACGAGTTCGAGCGGCAGCCGCTGGAGACGGCGGATGATGTTGTTCAGACCCCACTCCGGCTCCCCGGCGGGCACGATCTTCTCGACGCGGGTGACGAGGGCCTGCAGCATCGACTGGACCTCCAGCCGGGCCAGGCCCTGCCCCGCGCAGCCGTGCGTGCCGCGGCCGAAGCCCAGCTGCCGGGAGGCGTCGCGGCGAATGTCGAACGTGTCGGGGTCCTCCCACTCCAGCGCGTCGCGGTTCGCCGAGGCGTAGAGGACGAGGACGCGTGAGCCCGCGCGCAGTGCGGTCCCCGCCACCTCGGTGTCCTTCGCGACCTTGCGGCTGAAGGCGCGCAGCGGGGATTCGTACCGCACGACCTCGTTGACGGCGTTGGGAATCAGGCCGGGGTCGTCCTTCAGGAGCTGCCACTGGTCGGGGTGCGCCGCGAACAGGTGCAGGGCGCTGGCGATCGCGCTGAGCGTCGTGTCGAGCGAGGGCACGAGGTAGTCGATCATCAACGCCGGGCACTCGGAACGGGCAATCTTGCCTTCGTCCGCGGCGCGCAGCAGGTCGTCCCCCATGCTGCCGGCCAGGACCGATCGTCGCCGGACGACACCTCGCGCGAAGCGCATCACGCCGAGACCTCGCAAGGATGCCGCGGCCGCTCGCGCGTTCAGCGGGCCCAGTGCGTCGAAGGTCGCCGCGCCCCAGCTCAGCAGGTTCTTCCGGTGTTCCTGCGGCCAGCCGACGAGATCGGGAACGACCGCGGTGGGCAACGCCTCGGCGATGTCGACGCCGTCGACGTCGCGCCGGGCCAGCGCCGCGTCGACGATCTCGGCTGCCTGGCGTTCCACGGTTTCCGTCATCGTGCGCAGTGCCCTGGGCGTGAGCCGGTGCGCCACCAGGGCACGTCGGCCGGTGTGGTCCTCGCCGTCGCTGTTGAGCGTCGTGCCGCGCGAGAGCCGGTTCGTGACCGGGTTCAACGCCACACCCTCACCCGAGGCGAAGGTCTTGTCGTCCAGCAGCACGGCTTTGCACTCCGCGTAGCGCGGCAGCGCGTACACCTTTTGCTTGGGCAGCCACACCACCGGCCCGAGCTCGCGCAGCTTCGCGTAGTGCGGGTACGGGTCGAGGATGGCCTGCGTGGAGTAGATGTCCGGCGCGTACGCCGGGACGTCAGGGCGTCGGGGCAACGTTGCTCCTCACGGTGAACCGGGGCAAAGAAAGGCACAGCCGGGAGAGGCTGTTGCTCGTGCTCAGCACCGCGCCGTCCGGGCGGATGACGGCGGCGCGGGTGTGACCGGCACGAAGCCAGTGGTGCAACTCGTCAGAGGGCCGGGTGGTGATGACGACCGCGCCGCACTCCTCGATGGCGGTGCGTTCGGCTTCCGTGGGGGCGATCGCCGTGACGACGGCGAAGCGGGCAGCGGCCACGTCGTCCAAGCGGCGTCCGTCGTCGAGAACGGCGTTGGGGCACAGCCGTCCCGCCAGGGTTCGACGCAGGCGTGGCCGCACGACCAGATCGGAGCGGTGCAGCGGTGGTGTCTCGCTGTCGAGAACGTGGCGGGACAGGCCGGGGACGAGGGCCAGGCGTGGTGCCAGCACCCGGCGGAGGAGCTCACCGAACCGGCCGCCCTCGGTCATGGCCTTGCCCACCAGCTTGGCCGTCCGGATCATGGCGCGCGCGTGAGGCTTGCGCTCCACCTCGTAGGTGTCGAGCGCCTGTTCGGGCAGGGTCGCGCCGAGGACGCCCGCGAGCTTCCACGCGAGGTTCACGGCGTCACGCATTCCCGCGCCCATCCCCTGCCCCACGAACGGTGGCGTGAGGTGCGCCGCGTCGCCGAGCAGGAACACCCGCCGGTCGCGCCACCGGTCCGCGATCTGCGCGCGGAAGGTGTACTCGGCGACACGAACGACCTCGAGATCCTCGGCCGGGACGTCCTTGGTCCACGGCGCGATCAACCGGTGCAGCCGGTCCCCGCCGTGAAAGTCGCCGTCGCGGAAGTCGCCCTCGCTCTCGCCGGGCAGCAGGCGGAACTCCCAGCGGTAACGCGTTCTTCCGATGCGCATGTAGGTCGCGGCGCGGCCGGGGTCGCAGACCTGGTGCACGCCTTCCCATTCGCCGAGATCGGCGGTGGTGGCGATGTCGACCACGAGCCAGCGCTGGTCGAACCGGAGGTCCGTCATCGACGCGCCGATCGCCTTCCTGGTGAGGCTGTTGGCGCCGTCGCAGCCGAGCACGTAGTCCGCGTGGATCGTCTCCCGCTCACCGGTGAGGCGGTCGGTCACCTCGACCCGCACCGGTCCGGTGCCGTCCTGGACGATGCCGGTGACCTCGGTGTTGCCGCGGACCTCCAGTCCGGCGCGGAGGAGTCGTTCCAGGTCGGGCTGGTCGAACATGGTGGCCCGCGGAAAACCGTGACGGCCGGTGCCGCGGGGGCGCCGGAACTCGGCCAGCACGCGCAGGTCCGGGTCCAGCAACCGCAACCCGTGGCAGTGCCACGAGATGGCCGCGAACTCCTCGGCCAGTCCCATCCGCCCCAGGACGCGGTAGACCTCGTCGTCCAGGTGGACCGCGCGCGGCTGGGGGAAGACCGACTCCCAGCGCTCGAGCACCACGCACTCGACACCGTACCGGGCGAGCAGTCTCGCGGCGGTCAGCCCGGTGGGGCCCGCGCCGACGATCACCACGGGCACCTTCACGACGACAGGCCCAGCGCCGCGAGGTAGCCGGCGACGAGCACCGCGCAGACCACGGCCGGGGCGAGCTCGCGGACGCCGTCCCCGTTGCGGACGTGCGTGACCACCGCGCCCGCGAGCAGGAGCAGCAGGCCGACACCGGCAGAGGCCCCGAGCAGCGGCACGGTCAGTCCGATCAGGAGGCCCGCGGCGCCCGCCACCTCCAGCGCACCGATCCCGCGGTAGGCCGCGACGGAGAACCCGGCGTGAGTGGCGAGTTCACGCATGCGCGGCAACGCCAGCAACTTGGACACGCCGAGCACGACGAAGAGAACTGCCAGCAGAACGGCGAACACCGTCAACACGATCATGGTCTGTCCTTGGAGATCAGCTTCGGAAACGGCAGGAGATGGTGTAGCGGCCGAGGAGGTCCTTCACCGCGGACTCGTCCACTTCGGACGGAACGGTGACCGTCACGACGACGGTCCCGTCTTCGACCACCGCGTCGACGTCCACCGCTTCGAACCCGGCGAGCGCCTCGGAGATCACGCGACGGGTGGCGTCGGCGCGCAGCGGGAGCTTGTAGGGCTTGCCGATGTCGGTCACCGGCAACGCGTCGAGCACGGTGACGGCCTTCGGCGCGGCGGCGCGCTCGGGCACGCGGCCGGCAGCCCACGCCAGCAGCTCGTCCTCGGCCGCGGTCACTCCGGGGGCGAGGGTGACGTACGCGACCGGGACCTCGCCGGCGTGTGCGTCGGGGCTGCCGACCGCGCAGGCGGCCGTCACCGCGGGGTGCGCCAGCAGGGCGTCCTCGATGACGACGGGGTCGATGTTGTGGCCACCGCGGATGATGAGGTCCTTGGCCCGGCCCGCCAGGCTGACGAACCCGTCGGTGTCCAGGCGGGCGAGGTCGCCGGTGTTCAGCCAGCCGCCGGCCAGCTTGCCGCGACCGTCGAGGACGTGACCGCTGTGGTCGCGTGCGACGACGTAGCCGGGGAACACCGTCGGGCCGCTGATCGCCAGCACGCCGGTCCGGCCGGGCGGCAGTTCCTCTCCGGTGTCCGGGTCGACCACCTTCATGCGTTGGTACGGCATGCGCTGGCCGACCGCGTCCGGTCGTGGCGCGTCGGGGAAACTGCGTGCGCTGGCACAGGTGGCTTCGGTGAGCCCGTAGCCCTCCACGAGTGAAACTCCGCTGTGGGACTGGAAGTTCTCCCGCACCGCGGCGGGCAGCGGCGAGGCACCGACCATCGCGAAGCGCAGACAGGTGATGTCGGCATCGACCGGGCACTGCGCGAGAACCGCGTACACGGTGGGCACCGCACTCATCGCGGCGATCCGGTAGTGCTCGACGATCTGCCAGAACTGTCCGTACAGGGCGAGGTCGCGGTAGCCCAGCGGACCCGCCCACACCGTCGGCTGCCCCTTGAACAACGGTGCGAGCAGCGTGACGACCAACGCGTTGACGTGGAACAACGGCAGGGCCGCGAAAACGACCGAATCGTCGTCCAGCAACGAGTTGAGGGCGATCATCCACGCGTCGGCGACCTCGTTGGCGTGCGTGTGCGCGGCCAGCTTCGGCGCACCGGTGGTGCCGCCGGTGTGGAACAGGGCGGCCAGGTCCGACGACAACGGTGGCTCACCGGCGAAAGCGTCCGGGTCCGACTCGGCGGCGAGGTCGTCGAGGTAGCCCACGTGCACGCCTTCGATGGCAGGCAACGGATCCGCGGCACCTGCCGCACCGGTCGGCCGCAGCACGAGAACCGCGTCGAGCTCGCCCGCCAGTGCTTGCGCCCTGTCCCACACCTCCGGCGCCAGTTCCGGCCCCGCGGTGACCAGAACACGCGCACCGGACAGGCGCAGCAGCTCGGTGAGGTGGTCGCGGGACAGGGAGCCGTTGAGCGGCGCCGCGATCCCGGCCAGCTGCGCGGCCAGTGTCGCGGGCACGAGACCGGCGCAGTTGGGTGACATCAGCGCCACCGCGTCGCCGCGCCGAACACCCAGCTGCCGCAACAGGTTCGCGTAACGGTGGACGTCCGCCAGCAGTCCGGAGAAGGTGCGGTCGACGGGTTCACGCCAGCGGGTGGCATCGGGCAGCACGCTGATCGCCGTGCGCTCCGGCCACAGCCGGGCGGCGCGCACCAGCAGCGCGTAGGTCGACTCGGGCAGTCCCCTGTCGGCGAGCGGCACGGCCTCGACCGCGGACAGGTCGCCGGGTTCGGCGTAGCGCGGCCACAGCAGGTCGTCGGTCATCGCGCGTACCGCACCTTCGTTCGCTGGGTGCCGAGGTCGATCGCGCCGTCGCGGGTGGCGACGCGGGCTTCGACGACGTCGCCGTCTGCCAGGTACTTGGGGTTTTTGGCCTGTCCGTTGAAGAACAGCTTCCACTTCACCGCGGCGGGCAGCAGAGCGGCGATCTTCTCCACGGCCTTGGGCGGCGCGGACAGCGCGGTGCCGACAGGGGTCCCGGTCAGGACGAGATCACCGGCGTCCAGCCGCTGGAACCTGGTCAACGCGCGCAAAGCCTCGACCGGCCGGTAGATCATGTCGCTGCCGACGATCGAGTCCTGCCGGGACTCGCCGTTCACCGACAGCGTCAGCCGCAGGTCGGTGAACCGCCTGAGCTCACCGGCGTCGAGCAGCACCAGCCTGGGACCGACCGGGGTGAAGGTCGGGTACGACTTGGCTTCGTAGAACTGGGTCTGGGGCAGCTGGATGTCGCGAGCGGACACGTCGTTGGTCACGACCAGGCCCGCCACGAACTCGTGCAGGTTCGCCTCGGTGACCTCGGTGCCCACGGGCATCGCGCGGCCGATCACCAGCCCGATCTCGACCTCGTAGTCGAGCAGCCGCACGTGCGCCGGTTTCACCACGTCGTCGACCGGACCGCTGATCGACCCGGACGTCTTGCGGAAGAACGTCAGCGGCACGGACTTCGGATCCATCCCGGCATCCGCGACGTGCGAGGCGAAGTTGGTCATCTGGGCCACGACCCGGCAGGGCGCGGTGACCGGCGAGACCAGCGCGAGGTCCTCGACGCGGTCCGTGGCCGCGCCCGCGGCCGCGGCCGCGATGGCCGGACGGTCGGCCAGCAGCTCACCGGTGGTCGTGGCCGCGGTGCTGATCTTCACGGCTCCGCCGGCCGTGGTGACGTACCAGGCGTCGGCGGTGCGCAGAATCGACGTGCTCAAGGGTTCTCCTGGGAACGGGCGGGCTTGGCCGCGGTCACGTGCGGGCGACCTTCATCAGGCCCAGCAGACGGCGGAGGTCGAACTCGTTGTCGTCGCGCAGTGCGGCGAACACCGTGCGCAGCTCGCGCAGCGACTCCTTGCCCGGCTTGACGCCGAGGAAGTCGGCGGTGGCGGGCGGCCCCCACTGCGCGAGACCGGAGGCGGTCATCGGGGCCCAGCCCGGTTCGAGGGTGCAGTCGAACAGGTCGCCGTCGCTGAAGTGCTCGACCAGGAACCCGTCCGGGTCGCGCCAGTAGTCGAAGATCTGACTGCCCTGGACGTGCCGGCCGATGCCCCACGAGCGCTGGTAGCCGTGATCGTGCAGGTACTCCCCGCCCGCGGCCAGCGCGTCCAGATCGGCGACCTGGTAGGCCGAGTGCACGTACCGGTTCGCCGGCCCGAGCGCCAGCGCCAGCGTGTGGTGGTCGGCGGGGGTGGCGCCGCGGTCGCAGCGGATGAAGCTCATCACCGGGCCGCGCTCGCGCTGTCCCGGGTAGTACAGGAAGTCGCTGACGATCAGCCCGAGGTGCTTCAGGTACCAGTCCAGCGTCTGCCGGTACGTCGTCGTCTGCAGCACGACGTGCCCCAGCCGCTGCACCCGCGCGGGCTCCCGCAGCGGACGTTGCGCGGCATTGGTGCGCTGAGCCTCGTGACCGAAGTTGAACGTGTGCGGAGTCTGCGGCGGTAACGGGGGCAGGTCGTCGGTGCCGGAGACGACCCGCACTCGCAGGCCGCTCGGGTCGAGGAGGTCGACGGTGATCCCGCCCAGGGTCTCCGGGAGCTCGACGACCCGGCGCCCGGTGGCCTCGGCCAGCCGCAGCACGTCGCTCGACTCGGCTGCCCGGAACGCCGGACCGAGAAACGCCGACCGCGGCCCCTTGCGAATGATCACGCACGGCGCTCCCTCGTCGGTGCCGCGCAGGTGCAGCTCGTGCTCGGTGCGCAACGACGTGGCGAACCCGAACGCCCCCGCGAAGACCTCCGCGCGCTCCAGGTCGGGCTTCACGAACTCCAGCCAGGCCAGGTCCTGCACCTTGACGACCGGGTTCGTGGCGCGCCCCTGGTGTTCCCCCGAGAGCGCGCCGTGCTCACTGTGCAAGCCGGTGTGGGGATCGCGGTGGTCGATCACGGGCCGCTCCTTCCAGTAACTGATGACATCATCAGTTGCGTTGATGTCATCAGTCAAGCGTTTCTGATGACATCATCAGAAACGAGGAAGACGTCACACAGCGGCAGCGGACAGGCCGCCGATGAACAGCCACCGCTCCTGCGATCAGGCGGCCGACAGCCCGAGCGCACTCACCACCAGGGCAGCCACGGCGTCGCGGTGAGCAGGGCTGTCCTGCCAGCGCACGCTGCGTCCGGCCTCGACCACCACGCCGAACCCGGCGTGCACCAGCGCTCGCGCCTGGCGCGAGTCGAGTTCGGGACGCACCAGCCGCAGTTGCTGCTCCCACACGGCGATGTGCTCGCGCTGCGCGACGACCAGGGGCCGCTGCAGGCTGGGCGGCAGACCGGCGACCTCGGCGTCGGCGACGCTGGTGAGTGCGGTGTGCTCGAAGCTGTAGGCCACGTAGGTGGCCGCCAGCACGGTCACGGCGTCGTGAGGATCGGTGACGCCGCGGAGGTTCTGCTCCACCGCCTGGGTCAGCAGTCCGGCTGCCTGCAGGCAGGCCGCCGCCAGGATGTCGGCCTTGCCGGGGAAGTAGCGGTAGAGCGCGGAGGGAACCAGGCCCACGGCCTCGGCGATCATGCCGTTCGTGACGCTGGCGAATCCGTCCCGCTCGAACAGCGGGATGGCGGCCGCGAGGATCTCGGCACGACGAGTGCGGGGCACGGGCTGTGCGGGGAGTTCGACGCGGCGGGCGCTTCCGGCAACGGCCGCCGGGTCGGTCGCTGCCACGCGCAGGGCGGACGCCAGCAGCAGTTCTTCGGCCCTGCGCGGTGAGATCGAGGTGCGGTGCATCGTGATGGACCCGATCGCGCCGAGGGCCGCCGCGGCTCGCAGGTGCTCGTCGGGCAGCGGGTGCTCGCGTCGCAGCGCGCCGGTCACCCTGCCCACGACGTGCCGGAACTTCGTCCGGAGCACCCGGCGGTCCTCGCGGTTGAGGTAGCGGGCCTCCCACCGGTACACACCGCCCGAGGCACGATGGGCGACGGTGACCCGGGTGAGGGCCGCGAGCACGTCCGCCAACGCCGCTTCGGGAGCCACCTCGCCGAGAGCGGCGACCAACCGGTCCACCATCACGTTCGCACACTCGGCGAACAGCGCGTACTTGTTCGGGAAGTGCCGGTACAGGGCCGCCGCGGTGATGCCCACGCTGGCGGCGATCTCCTCCATGGACGCCGCGTGGTAGCCGTGCTCGCTGAAAGCCCGGCCGGCCGCGTCCACGATGAGCTGCCTGCGGTTGCGCGGCCGAGCGGCAGCAGCCGGCTCGGCGCTCACCGCCGCACCCGATCGGACGCACGCGAAAGCAAGCCCATGTGCGCCAGTGAACCACGGAACGAACCCGGCGTTCCCCCGACCGGCCGCCGTGTGATTCCTGATTTACATAATCCTTCTCAACCAGCCGCCCGGCGGGCATACTGACCCCCGCGATCAACGCCGATCCGGCAGCGGAGAGGAGTGGCCAGATGTCGGCCGCCGCGGTTCCCGCCTGGTCTTTCCGGCATCACTGGATGGCGCACGCCGCCACGCACGCGATGATGCGACCGGACAAGCCGGCACTGCGCCACCTCGGGCAGACCACGACCTGGGCGCAGTTGTCGCAGCGGTCGTTGCGACTGGCCGCCGCGCTCGCCGCCCGGGGCGTGGCGGAGGGCGACCGCGTCGCGATGCTCACCCTGAACCACCCGTGGTTCGTGGAAAGCGTGTTCGCGGCCAACAGCCTGGGGGCCGTGGCCGTCCCGCTCAGCTTCCGGCTCGCACCACTGGAACTCGGCCACGTCCTGGCCGACTGCACGCCGTCGGCCGTCGTCGTCGACGCACAACTGCTGTCGCTGTTCGAGTCCGTGCCGTGCGCCGCGTCGATCGGCACGGTGATCGTCATCGGAGAACCGGACGGAGTGCACGACGCGTACGAGGAGCTCCTGTCCGCTCACGAGCCGATGGAACTGCCCGATGTCAGCGAGGAGTCGACGGCGCTGATCATGTACACGTCGGGCACCACCGGCCGGCCGAAAGGAGTGCTGCTGTCCCATCGCAACCTGCAACTGCAGGCACTCACCTGCATCAGGGCGATGGAGATGTTCGACGACTCCGACATCGGCTTCCTGACCGCGCCCTTCTTCCACATCGCGGGTCTGGGTTCGATCGTGGCGAACGTCCTGGTCGGCGGCACCGTCGTGATCC
The DNA here is from genome assembly GCF_042649515.1 of Lentzea rhizosphaerae. Lineage (NCBI taxonomy): Bacteria > Bacillati > Actinomycetota > Actinomycetes > Pseudonocardiales > Pseudonocardiaceae > Lentzea > Lentzea rhizosphaerae. The sequence goes on from NZ_JBHRZI010000010.1 coordinate 44,651, forward strand.
ACCCGCTGGGCGCTTTCGACCCGCGGGCGGTGCTCGACGCCTACGAACGCGAGGGTGCCACCGTGGTGTTCAACGTGCCGCAGCAGTGGGATCTGATCTGTGCCCAGCCGGACATCGGCGAGCGGGACCTGAAACTGCGGATCATCAGCTGGGGCGCCGCTCCCGCGAGCCAAGCGACGTTGCGTGCCATGGCCGAGAAGTTCCCCAACGCCCTGAACGTCGCCGTGTTCGGCCAGACCGAGACCTCGCCGATCACCTGCGTCCTGCGCGGCGAGGACTCGGCGCGCAAGCTCGGGTCCGTGGGCCGCCCGATCCCGACGATCCAGTACCGCATCGTCGACGACGACATGAACGACGTCGCCACGGGCGAGGTGGGCGAGATCGTCTACCGGGGGCCGACCGTGACGCGGGGGTACTGGAACAAACCGCGGGAGACCGCGGAGGCGTTCGCGGGAGGCTGGTTCCACTCCGGTGATCTGGTCAGGCAGGACGACGAGGGCTTCGTGTGGGTGGTCGACCGCAAGAAGGACATGATCATCAGCGGCGGCGAGAACATCTACTGCGCCGAGCTGGAGAACGTGATCGCGGAACACCCTTCGGTGCTGGAGGTCGCGGTGATCGGCAGGGCGGACGACCGCTGGGGCCAGGTGCCCGTCGCGTTCGTCACCCTCGCCCCCGGCACCGAGGTGTCCCTGCCGGAGCTGACCGGGTTCCTCGACGGACGGCTCGCCTCCTTCAAGATGCCCAAGGATCTCGTGGTGGTCGCCGGACTACCCCGCAACGCGGGCGGGAAGGTGACCAAGGATTTACTTCGCACCGTGGACGAAGAGCGCAGGGCGTCATAGCCCGAGATCGCGGCCGACGATCTCCTTCATGATCTCGGTGGTGCCGCCGTAGATCGTGGTGATGCGCGAGTCGAGGTAGTCGTGGGCGATGCGGTACTCGAGCATGTAGCCGTAACCGCCGTGCAGTTGAAGGCAGCGCCCGACGATGTCGACGTACTGCTCGGTGGTCCAGAACTTCGCCGCCGCCGCGTCCACGGCGCTGAGCTCGCCGCGACAGTGCCTGGCGAGCAGGTCGTCGACGTGGCTCCGGCTCACCCGGACGGCCGTGACCATCGAGGCCAGTTCGAAGCGCGTGTTCTGGAACGACCCGATCGGCCGGCCGAACGCCTTGCGTTGCTTGACGTAGTCGAGAGTGCGTTCCAGCACGCCCTCGGCCGAGGCCACGGCGTTGGCGGCGATCGAGATGCGTTCCTGAGGCAGGTTGCGCATCAGGCCGAGGAAGCCGGTTCCTTCCTCGCCGAGCAGGTTGGCGACGGGCACGCGGACGTCGGAGAAGAAGAGCTCGCTGGTGTCCTGGGCGTGCAGCCCGATCTTCTCGAGGTTGCGGCCGCGGGAGAAGCCGGCGCGATCGGCCTCGACGACGAGCAGGCTGATCCCCTTGTGACGGTGGGGGCCGGTGCGGACGGCGGTGACCACGAGGTCGGCGTTCTGCCCGTTGGAGATGAAGACCTTGCTGCCGTTGACCACGTAGCAGTCCCCGTCGCGCACGGCGGTGGTGCCGATCCCGGCCAGGTCGCTCCCGGTTCCCGGTTCCGTCATCGCGATCGCGACGATGAGCTTTCCCGCGGCGATGCCGGGCAGCCAGCGGGCTTTCTGCTCGGTGTTGGCCAGGCCGGTGAAGTACGGCACGACGATGTCGTTGGACAGCGCGACCCCGGCGAGCCCGTCGGACACCGGGTTGCGGGAGAACTCCTCACCGATCACCGCGTTGAAGCGGTAGTCGGTGATGCCGGCACCGCCGTACTCCTCGGGAATGCCGAAGCCGAGGATGCCCGCCCTGGCCGCCTCCTCGAACAGCGCGCGGTCGACCTTGCCCTCCGCCCGCCACCGCTCGGCGTGCGGCGCGGCGTGCTTGTCGACGAAGGCGCGGACCGTGTCGCGCAGCAGCTCGTGGTCGTCGTCGTAGAGCGATCGTGCGGCGGAGATCACGCTGCTCATCCGGCTCCTCACTCGCGTTCCAGACCGAAGTCGAAGTGGCGGCCCTCCGCGAGCACGACATCCGGCTCGCCGTCGTCGGCCCGGCAGACCAGCGGCGCGGCGGCGTGCGGCGCGGCGAACCTCTTGCGGTGCCAACGGCTTCTCGTCAGCAGCCGTTCGACGGGGTGTCCGGTCTGGAAGGCGAAGCCGCGCCGGGCGTCGAGCTCGTCCGGGTCGATGGGACCTGGCGCCGCACGAAGCGCCTGCCACCGCGCCATCGTGTCGTCGTTCACCGGATCCCCAAGCGGCGCAACAGGACCAGCTGCCGGTTGGTGCGGTGGACGAAGCTCGACGTGGACGACTTCGGCGACGGGCCCAGCGGCATGAACCGCTGCACGGCGATCGTCTGGCTCTCGGTGTACTTGCGGATCCCTTCCGCGCCATGGCGTCTGCCGAGTCCGCTGTCGCCCATGCCACCCATCCCGACCTCGATGCTGCCGGCTGCGGCCGCCGCGCCGTCGTTGATGTTGACCGAGCCGGCGCGGATCCGCCGGGCCATCCGTCCGGCCGCGCGGGTGTCGCGCGACCAGATCGATGCCGACAGGCCGTACGTCCCCTGGTTGGCCAGCGAAACGGGATCGCTGCCGGCCGCGCAGGGGTACAGGGAGATCACCGGGCCGAACGTCTCCTCCCCGAAAACGGCCATGTCGGGGGTGACGTCTTCGAGGATCGTCGGCTCGTAGCACAACGGGCCGAGGTCCGGGCGAGCGCGGCCGCCCACGAGCACGGTCGCGCCTTTGCCCACCGCGTCGCCGACGTGTGCCTCGACGATCGCGAGCTGTGCCTGGGAGGTCAGTGACCCGATGTCCGCCGAGTAGTCGTAGCGCTGACCCAACCGCAGTGCACTGGTCGCCCGCACCAACTCGTCGCGGAACGCGTCGTAGACCGCCTCGTGCACGTAGACGCGTTCGACGTGGATGCACATCTGTCCGGTGTTGGCGAAAGCGGCCACCACCGTGCCGGCCGCCGCGGCCGCGATGTCGGCGTCCTCGCGCACGATGAGCGGGTTCTTGCCGCCGAGTTCGAGGGACGCGCCGATGAGCCGCCGCGCGGCGCGCTCGGCCACCGCGCGGCCGGTGACGGTCGAGCCGGTGAAGCAGACGAAGTCGACGGAATCGACCAGAGCGGTTCCCACCACGTCCCCCGGACCCGCCACGATCTGCCACACGTCGTCCGGCAGTCCCGCCTCCCCCATCAGGGCACGGGTCCACAACAGGGTCAGCGGTGTCCGGGAGTCCGCCTTCGAGACGACGGCGTTGCCGGCGAGCAGTGCGGGCAGCACGTCGCCGACGCCGAGGTAGAGCGGGTAGTTCCAGGGAGAGATGACGCCGACGACGCCCTTCGGCACTCGCACCTCCCTGACCTTCGTCAGGCCCGGCACCATTCCGCGCACACGACGAGGTCCGAGGTAGTGCCGTGCCCGGCGCGCGTAGTGGCGGGCGATCGTCGCGACCTGGGCCACCTCCTGCCAGGCGTGGTACCGCGCCTTGCCGGTCTCCCACTGGATGAGGTCGAGGACCTGCTCCTGCCGCGCCAGGAGCAGGTCGTGAAAGGCGAGCACGAGCTCGCCGCGGTCCGCGACCGATCTCCGCGCCCACTCCCGCTGGGCGTGCCGGGCACTCCCCACCGCGGACGCGACGTCCTCGCCGGCACACGCGGGAACCGGCGGGGTCGGTGCCAGGTCGTAGGGCGCGACAGCGGTCACCGGCTCCGGCTCCGGGTCCCCTTGCCGCGTCACGTCTCGACGCACCCACGCACACCACCGCGCGACCAGCTCGTCGGTCACCCAGACGGGGCGAGAGGGTGCCGGGATCCGGGTCTGCTCCGCTGCCATCGAGACTCCTCTGGAGTGGCGGACCGATTCAGGTCGGCGATCGGCTTGCCGCTGGACGGCAGCCTGGTGCAGCCTGGCTATGTTAACGAGAATTCTCGTGCCAGATCAAGGAGGACCAGGCCTGTTCACTGCGCGAGATCCATAAACCTGACGCGTCTACCTATCGAGGAAGCCAGGTAAGTAAATGAGCAGTCTCAGCAGGAGGAACGTTCTCACGCTCGGCGTCGCGCTGGGCCTGGTGGGCATGGCCGGAGCCGCCCCGGCAGGAGCGGCTCCGACGAGCGGGACCTCGGACAGCGACCCGTGGTGGACCTGGGACGACGAGGTGGACCGTCTGCTGGCGGATCTTCTCGACAACGGCCAGGTTCCGGTGGTCAACACCGCGATGCGCTCGTGGGTGAACAACAACGACCCGTTGCCCAGCGGCCTGCCCGCCGACCTCGCCGCACACCTGCAGAAGGCCAACAGGCTGCCCTCCTGGGCCGACCGCACCAAGCTGCGCCTCGCCGCCGACTTCAACCGGCGCAAGGACACCTACCTGTTCCTGCTGTACGGCCTCGGCAGCGGCATCATGAGCACGGTCATCCCACGCGAGGCCAAGTCGGTCTACTGGTCCGCCGGCGGTGCCGACATGAAGGACCGCGCGGCCAAGACGTTCACCTTCGGCTACGACATGAGCGAGCTGACCGCCTTCGAGCCCGCAGGGCAGTTCGTGGTGACAGCCAACAAGACCCGCCTGGTGCACGCGGCGGTGCGACACCTGTTGCCCCAGTCGCCGCAGTGGCAGGCGGTCAACGACGAGCAGATCCCGATCAGCAACGGCGACATCCTGGTCACCTTCCACAGCCTCGGCACCTTCGTGCACAGGAAACTGCGCGAATGGCGCGTTCCGATGTCGGCCGCGGACGAGGAGGCGTTCCTGCACATGTGGCAGGTCGCCATCCACCTCCTGGGCGTGCGGGACGAGTTCATCCCCAAGACCTGGGCCGCCGCGTACGCGCAGTCGGCGCAGGTGCTGACACCGATCCTCGCCCCAACGCGCGAGGGCAGGGAACTGGCAGAGGACCTGCTCGGACTGACCGCGCAGATCGACCTGGGCGTCACCCGCGGCTTCCTCAACGAGTTCGTCCGCTACGTCCTCAGCAACGCGATCGGCGACTGGCTGGGACTGCGCCGCGACTACACGGCGGCGGCGTTCATCCGCACCGGCTGGCCGGCCTACATCGCTTTCCGCGAAGGCCTCCTGCCCGTCATGCCCGTCGGGTTCTACCTGTTCGACCAGTTCATCCGCGCACTGGCAATGTTGTTCCTCAACAAGGGCACCTCACCGACCGCCACCCTCATCACGATCCCCACCGCGAACCGTCCCTGACCGTCCACTTGGGCCGATGCACCCCTCGCGTCACGCAACTTGACGAAACATCAGCAGCAGACAGTGCCACCAGTTGGCCGAAATTCCCTTGTCTCGCAAGCGTTCCTGTTTGTCCACGCGGGGCAGCGGAAACCCGGGCCTCGCAGCGGATCATCATCCGCCAGGATCCCAGTAGCGAGCAGAGAGGTACATCTGTTGCCAGCCAACAAGTCCTTCAGGAGTCTTGCCCTCGCAGGCGCCGTGGCCGCGCTGACCGGAACACTGGTCGCACACCCGTCGGCATCAGCAGCCGAGACCGCCGCCGCACCCTGCGTGCAGAAGGTGGCTGTGGTGAACAACGCGGGCTTCGTCCTGTCGTTCCGCGTCACGACCCGCACCGGAGGACTCTCCCCCGAGACCGACAACTACCCGATCAACCAGTGGCGAGTCGTCGACCTCACCGCGACCGACCTGCCAGAAGGCTCGGACGTGCGCCCCTTGGTGCAGGCCGTCGGCGGAACCAGCCAGACCGGCAACACGTTCGTCTCGTACTGCCGCAACGGCCAAACGGCGACCTACACGGCGAGCGGCGCCACGCTGAACTACACCGTCGTTCTCATCTCCTGACCACTGCCGCGACAGGTCCGACATCCAGAACACCGGAACTCCATTCTGGACTGTGTTGATCGCCGGACGGTGGCCCAGCACGAGCGACACGCCCGCGCTGGGCCGCCGCCGTCGTTCACCGCCGAGTCTGGCAACACCATTGCGGGAATTCCTGCCGATTCGGCCCGCGACGGACAGTCACGGCCGCTACCGTGTGTGCGTGCTGACAGCGTGGGGGCTGACGAAGGCGTACGAGGGACGCCGGGTCGTCGACCAGGTGGGTTTCGAGCTGCAACCCGGCACCGTGACGGCCTTCCTCGGGCCCAACGGCGCGGGCAAGTCGACGACCCTGAGGATGATCACCGGGCTGACCAGGCCCGACCACGGCCAGGCAATGGTGGCGGGCCGCCCGTTCACCGCGTGGCCCAACCCGTCCCACGTGGCCGGAGTGCTCCTCGACGCGGCGGCGGTCCACCCCGGCCGGAGCGGCCGCGGCCACCTGCGCATGGCCGCCACGCTGGCCGGCGTGCCGAGCCGACGGGCGGACGAGGTGCTGGAGATGCTGGGCCTGGCCGACGCCGCCTCGCGCAAGATCGGCAAGTACAGCCTCGGCATGCGGCAACGTCTCGGCATCGCACACGCCCTGCTCACGAACCCACCGCTGCTCGTGCTCGACGAGCCCATCAACGGCCTCGACCCGGAGGGCATCCGCGCGGTGCGGACCCTGTTGCGCGGGCACGCTTCCCGCGGCGGCACGGTGCTGCTGTCGAGCCACGTCCTGTCCGAAGTGGACCAGACGGCCGACCGGGTGCTCGTGATCGGCAACGGACGCATCGTGGCGGACGGTCCACTTGCGACTCTGACGACGTCCTCCCGCTCGTTGGTGCGCGCTCGCGACATGAACAAGCTCGCTGAGGTGTTGCAACGGGGCGGCGTCGCCATCCAGCCCGCACCGGACGGCTACATCGCCGCGTACGCACCCGTCGAGCGCGTTTCGGACGTCACCTTCGCCGCGGGCCTTCCGCTGCTCGGGCTGCGTGAGGAGCAGATGAGCCTGGAAGACCTGTTCTTCCGCCTGACTTCAGGGAGCAGGGCATGACCCAGGTCCACACGCCGCCGGTCCAGCGAGCGGCGGGGCGATCACCGTTCTGGCGGCTCGTGGCCGTCGAGCTGCGCAAGCTCGTCGGCACGCGTTCGGACAAGCTCGTGCTCGCCTTCGCCCCGGTCTTCCTGGTCGGCCTGATGCTGCTGTTCACGCTGACGCAGACCAACCTGGCGAGCGCGGGCAAGCAGATCGGCCCGCTGCTCATCGTCGTCCAGCTCGGCCTGCTGCTGGTGTTCGCGACGGTGATCAAGCTCGTCGCGGGCGAGTGGCAGTACAAGAGCGTGCAGCCGACGTTGCTGGTGCAGCCCTCCCGCATGCGTTACTTCCTGGCGCAGGGCACGGTTCTCGGCGCGGTGTGGCTGGTGTGCACGCTCGTCACGTTCATCCTGTTCCCGCTCCTGATCAAGTCCACCGCCGACGGCCTCCACCACAACTACCTGCTGGGCATGCGCCTCGGCTGGGTGCTCGGCGTGACGATGCTGGCGACCGCGCTGGTGCTGCTCACCGCGCTGATCATCTCCCTGCTGGTGCCGAACACGGGCGGGTCGCTGACCGTGTTCTTCATCGTGGTGCCGATCCTGATGGTGGCGCGGATGGCCCTGCCGGAGGTGTTCGGCCTGATCTACCCGCTCGAGGCCGCCTGGCACCTGGCCGGGCTCGGCACGGGGTGGGCGCAGACCATCAGCTCGCTGGTGCTGTGGCTGTCGCTGCTGGGTTTCGCGCTGTTCCGCCTGCAGCGCCGCGACGCCGGCTAGGCTAGCGCCTGTATCGAAGTCCGCACCGAGCCCCTGCTGTTTGGCGCGAAAAGCACGTTCGGGCCGATAGATGGCCCGAACGTGCTTTTCGCGCCAAAAAATATGGTCGGTAGGTTTGACTCGATACAGGCGCTAGTTCGCCCGGCTGCCGCCGTTCTCGTCGATCAGCGGCAGCAGCTTCTCGGCAATCTCCTCGGCCGCGGGGCAGTACTCCCGCAGGGCCCGGTCGATCGGCTGGTCCACGTCCTGCTTCGCCAACGCCATGCTCTCGTCGAAGTCCATCCTGGCCCGCACCTCGAAGGGCAGCTCGGACCCGGTGTCCACGGTGACCGTGCAGGACTCGTTGACCTCACCGCTGATCACCGTGGTGGCGTAGTAGCGGTCCAGCAGAATCGACCGCTGGAAGTAGCCGCTGGAGCCGCGGTCGCCGTTCCACACGTCCACGAAGTGCCGCGCATTCGACTTCCGCCCGGATCCCGGCCCGAGCAGCGCGATCGACAGCTCCCCCCACGCCATGTCGGCGTTGCAGCTCCCGCCCATTCCCGTGCGCGGCTTCTCCTTGGCGCCCAGCAACGACTGCAGGTTCGAGGGCAGCGTCTCGCAGGTGCTGTCGAACACCGCCGGGCGGGCGAGGTTGAAGTCGAGGTTGTCGTAGGCGATCGCCTGCGGGTCGAGCTTCGGCGCCGGCGAGCCCAGCGGCGGCTCCGGCGGCGCGGTGCAGGCGGTGAGAGCCACGACGGAGACCAGAAGCCACGCGAAACGCATGCTGATCACTGAAGCACACCCGCGCTGCGCAGGTGCCGCTTTCAGTCGCACGACCGGGTGACTTCTCCCCGTCTGCCGCCTGCGCGTCCGCTGGCCGCGACGCGTCGGTGTCCCACAACCGCAGTGCGTCCGCAGTGCGGCTCCAGCGTTGGCGCCACTACTCCTCCATCACGTCGCTGTTGCACCGCCCTTGAACTCCCCGGTGCATTTGACCTGAACTCGGGCAGGTGCGATTTCGAGATCAACGATTCCGTCGACCGCGAGTACACCCTCGTCCGGGCCGGTTTCCTGAAAACCCGGCCTGGCTGCACACGTGCCCGAACACAGTCGTGATGTTCGGGCAGGTTGTGGCTCTTGTGGCAGAGGGTGAGTCGCTTTTGTCCAGATGCTCGACGCCGCCACACGAGTACACGTCGGCCGGTCGGCCGCCCGCCCGTCGAATGCATTCGACGACATCGCCGCAACACGGCGGGTCCACAGTCTTCGGAAGCGACGCCATAGCGCGAACAGTGACGAAAAGCCAGCATGGTGTCGCCTAAGTCTCTCGGGTAACTTGGTCGGCGTACGCGACCGGCCTTGGGGGGGCTTGTATGGACGCGCATGGACACTCTCGGCCGCAGGGGATCAGGCCGATGCCGCGGCGGGATCCGGCCGTGTGCCGTGAATCGGTTCGAGCATCTGAACGGCGTGATCACGCCGCAAGGAAACGTCGGTCTCCGAGCGATGGCGACGTGGATGCCCAGTCATCCGACACCGCACATGACGTGGCCCTGCACCGGACTGTCGCCGACCGACGTGGTGACCGTGGCGGAGGCGTTCGAGCGCGACGGTGTCTTCGACGTCGGCGAACGGGTGACCGACTTCCCGGCTTGTCACGCACCGTACCGCCCCGGGTTTTGAATGGCCCGCCGGATGATGTTAAAACGGCCTTTACTGTTGACCAACAGCCCCGTGCAAGGTTTTCTGGGTAGGGGCCAGAGGCCTCGCCGACCACCGCACGCCACAGCAGGAAGAACGTTTGTCGGCTGGTGACGAAAGGGGATCCGCAGTGGAATTCAGAACTGTGCCTTCCTTTGACATGCGCGATAACGAAGACTTGAGATGCCGATTACGAATCCGTATCGCCGAACACGGTCTTGCAACCGCACTGCCACTCCCGCCGTTCTTTACGCACACAGTTGGAGACCAGCCTCGGCTGGGCCGCAGCCTGAAGGGAATCCGCAAGCGATGACCCAGATCGGATCGCGGGAAGTGCCGATCGCCCCCCGCCTCACCGTCGCCGTCTGCGCCGGCAATGAGCTCGTGCGCCGCGGCTTGGGTTCCATACTGGACGACCTCGCCATCGTCGAAACCGGTGTCCACTGCGAGAACTGGGAACATGCCTGCCGGCTCATGTCGACCACCCCGATCGACATTCTGATCATCGCGGAGGCCGGCTACGGCAGCTGCCAGCTCCCGGACGGCGTCCAGACCAAAATCCTCGTCCTGGTCGACGCCACCGACCTGCGCACCGCGCTCAAGGACGCGCCACCGTGGGCCCACGGTTTCCTGGCCCGCCAGGACCTGACTCCGACCGGCCTCGACGAGGCCTTCCGCCGGGTGGCCGCCGGCAAGAGCCAGATCCCGGCCCGGCTCGCGAGCGAACTGATCCAGCGCGCGGCGGCCCCACTGCCCGCGCGCGCCGCCCGACCGGCCAAGCTGACCAGCCGGGAGAGCGAGACCCTGGCACTGCTCGCCGACGGACTCAGCAACAAGCAGATCGCCCGTCGACTGAGCATCTCCGACCACGGAGCGAAACGGCTGGTCGCAAGCCTGCTGCTCAAGCTCGACTCGCCGAACCGGACTATGGCCGTGGTCACCGCGATCAAATCGGGACTGATCGAACCGTCCGTGACGTGACACCCGGGTCGCACCACGCCCAAAATTGTTAGCGCTAACATCAACCACTCCGGCTTCCGCGGCGTTCGGACGGGCTGCTTCAGGTTGCACCGGCCCGGCCCGGCAAGTGGTCACGATGCCTCCGCCTCGGGTCGTCGGGCCGCGGTCAGCGCCAGCTGACGGGCCAGGTAGGGCGCGACCGCGCTGTCCGGGTGGGTGGCGAGCAGCTCCGGCGGGCCGGCCGCGATCAGCCGGCCCCCGTCCTCGCCACCGCCGGGTCCGAGATCAACGATCCAGTCGCTCGCGGCGGCGAACTCCACGCTGTGCTCGATGACGACCACCGTGTTGCCGCGGTCGACCAGGTCGTGCAGGACGTCGAGCAGCACCTGGACGTCGGAGAAGTGCAGGCCGGTGGTGGGCTCGTCGATCAGGTACAGCGTCCCGCCCTCGTCGCGCCTGAGCAGTTCGCGAGAGAGCTTCAGCCGCTGTGCTTCCCCGCCGCTGAGCGTTCCGGTGTCCTGCCCGAGCCGCAGATAGCCGAGCCCCACCTGCGACAGCGTGCGGAGCGGAGAGGCGATCGCCGGGACGTCGGCGTAGAGCTCGATCGCCTCGCCGACCTCCAGAGCGAGTGTCTCGGCGATCGTGCGGCCGCGGTGGGTGATCTCCAGGACGCGCGCCGAGTACCGCAGGCCGTCGCAGGACGGGCAGCGCACCGAGGCGTCGGCGAGGAACAGCATCTCGATCCGGACCACGCCCTTGCCCGCGCACCGGTCGCAGCGCCCGCCCGCCTCGGTGTTGAAGCTGAACATCGCCGTGGAGTACCGGCGCCGCACGGCCTCGTCGGTGCGGGCGAACAGCTTGCGGATCTCGTCGAACACCCCGAGGTAGGTCGCGGGCGTCGACCTCGACGATCCGCCGATCGAGTCCTGCGTGACGGTCGTCACCCGGCGGATGTGCTCCGCGCCGCGGAGCCGGTCGAACGGGCCGACGGGGGTGCGCCGCCACCGCACGGCGGTGTCGACGGCCGGCTGCAGCGTCCGGGTGATCAGGGAGCTCTTGCCGCTCCCGCTCACGCCGGTGACGCAGGTCAGCACCCCGATCGGGATGGTGAGATCGACTCCACGGAGGTTGTTCAGCCGGGCGCCGGTCAGTTCCAGCCTGCGGTCGTCCGGGCGGCGGCGTTCCGGCCGGGGTGAGACCACCGTCCGCTCGTTGCGGAGGTACGCGCTGGTGGCCGACGTGCGGTCGGCGATGACCTCGGCGGTCGGGCCGGCCGCGACGACCAGTCCGCCGCGCGTCCCGGCGCCGGGCCCCATGTCGACCAGGTGGTCGGCCGCCTCCATCGTCTCCCGGTCGTGCTCGACCACGAGCACCGTGTTGCCCGCCTCGGCCAGCCGGCGCAGCATCCCGATCAGCCGCCCGTTGTCCCGCGCGTGCAGGCCGATCGACGGCTCGTCCAGCACGTAGACGACACCGACCAGGCCCGACCCGAGTTGCCGCGCCAGCCGGAGCCGCTGGCCCTCGCCGGCCGAGAGCGTGGGCGCGGAACGGTCGAGCGAGAGGTAGTGCAGGCCCACCTCGAGGAGGAACTCGACCCGAGCGTCGACCTGGTCGAGCAGTTCCGCGGAGAGCTCGGCCAGGAAGTTGCCGGCCAGTTCGGCACGGACCTCGCCGACCCAGTCCCGCAGCCGGGAGATCGACAGCCCGTTGACCTCCGCGATGTTGCGGCCGGCCAGGCGCACCGCGAGCGCCTCCGCGGCGTGCCGGGTACCACCGCAGGAGCCGCACTGCCGCTTGGCCATGAAGCCCTGGTAGAACGACTTGCGTTCCAGCGAGTCGGCGTCCTTGAACAGCCGCTCGATGTGCTCGGTCAGATCGCCCAGAATCCGGTCACCGACTTCGGCCGGGAGATCTTCCCAAGGGGTGTCGAGACTCGCCCCCGCCTCGGTCAGCAGGTCCGGCAGGTCCCGCTGCGGCCACCAGGTCTTCTTGCTGCGGCGGCGGTCGCCGTAGAAGGTGAGCGCGCCGGAGCGAACCGACTCGCGGGCGTCACCGACCAGCAGTGCGGCGTCGACGCGGTAGGTGTAGCCCAGCCCCTGGCAGTCGTCGCACATCCCGGCCGGTGAGTTCGGCGTGAACCAGTCCGACGACGTCGCGTGCACCTCGGTGCCGCAGGACGGGCAGACCCAGCCGGCCGCGAGGTGCCGCACCGGCGTCCGGTCACGCAGCACGGTCAGCCGCCGCTCGGCCCGCAGTTCCCGTTCGACGACGAGCCCGGCGTCGTCCAGCGTGTCGGCGTCCGGGGCGGCCTCCAGACGCAGCACCTCCGTCTCGCCGCCGTCCGGCTCGGTGGCCACCAGCCGCACCGGCCCCTCGGCCGCCGCCTCGGCCAGTGCGGCGAGGTGCGCGGCGGTGTCCAGCGGCGCGACCTCGGTGCCGCACTTGCGGCAGTCGTGCCGTCCGGTGCGGGCGAAGAGCAGGCGCAGGCGATCGGAGATCTCGGTGATCGTGCCGACGTTCGACCGCGGGTTGCGGCTGATCGTCCGCTGCTCGATCGCCACCGTCGGGCTCAGGCCGCTGACCCAGTCGACCGTGGGTTTGCTGACCTTCGGCAGTCTGCGTCGCACGTGTGCGGACAGGCTGTCGAGGTACTGCCGGTAACCCTCGGCGTAGATCGTGTCGAACGCCAGCGACGACTTGCCGCTGCCGGAGACTCCGGTGACGACGGTCAGGCCGCCTCGGGGCAGGGACAACTCCCCGATCCGCAGGTTGTGCTGCCGGACACCGCGGAGCACGATTCGCTCGGGGTCCCGCACGTGTTCACTCATCGCCTGTCCTTGTCCGGTGATGCGTGCGGCGTTCTCCCCCGCGCAGCCGTCGAGGGTCGGAGCGGTCGGCGGATGGACAGCATTGGACGCGGCCGCATGTGGATGTCAGAACGAATATTCACAACGGAGTCGCGAGCGCTCCTGACAGCTACCCTAAACGAGGCCGATCGGATTGGCGAGACCCCCTTTCAATTAGCACTCCCGACCTGCCGCAATAGTGCACCGATCGACCGCTCGAACGACCTCGTGCCGGCCCGACCCGCCTGATAGGGTTGCGGGCATTGCTCGGACATCATTCGCCCTGCATTCGAAAAATTCTGCGAGCTCCGCCGGACCACGGGCGAGTACCGGCGATTCGACATCGATTCGACGGTCAGCAGGACAACGGCCGAGCCGAGCCGGATAAATTTCGCAATCGCTCCGGAAGCGGGGAGGTTTCGCAATGGTTGAGCGCAATGCGGCCGAGGCGCGACGCGTCGTGGCGAATGTCGGGAAGCAGTATCCGATCCAGCCGGCGGGGCGTCACCGGGGACGGTCCGGCGTGACCGCGCTCGATGTGACGGACCCCGCGACCGGTGCCGTGTTCGCCTCCGCCCCGGTCTGCACCGCAGCCGAACTCGACGCCACGATCGCCGCCGCCGCCGCGGCCGCTCCCGGGTGGGCCGCGCTCCCGGTCGACGAGCGCCGCGCCCGGCTGCGTGCCTGCGGGGCCGCACTCGCCGACGCCGCCGAGGAGGTCGCCGCGCTGCTCAGCCGCGAGCAGGGCAAGCCACTGGCCGCCGCGCGCGCCGAGGTGGACCTGTCCTCCAGCTGGTTCGGCCACACCGCAGACCTGCCCGGCACCGACGAGGAGGTCGACGCGGGCTCCGGCGCTTCGGTCGTGATCGGCAGGGTGCCGCACGGCGTGGTGGCCGCGATCGCACCCTCGAACTTCCCGATCATCCTGGCGGTGTGCAAGATCGCGCCCGCGCTGCTGGCAGGCAATGCGGTGGTGGTCAAACCGTCACCGGAGACACCGCTCGCCACGCTGCGGACGGTCGAGCTGCTCGCGCCGCACCTGCCCCCCGGCGTGCTGTCGGTCGTCTCCGGCGACCACGCGCTGGGGAAGGCGCTGACCACGCACCCCGGCATCGACATGGTCTCGTTCACCGGCTCGGTGGGCACCGGGCAGGCGATCGCCGAGCAGGCCGCGGGCCGCCTCCTGCCGGTGGTGCTCGAGTTGGGAGGCAACGACGCCGCCGTGGTGCTGCCCGGCGCCGACGTGACGGCGCTGGCACCGGCGCTGTTCGCCGGTGCCATGGTCAACAGCGGCCAGTTCTGCGCGGCCGTCAAGCGGATCTACGTCAGCGGCGCACAGGCCGGCGAACTGGTCACGGCGCTGGCGAAACTGGCCGAGGAGGCGGTCGTCGGTGCCGGCAGCGACCCCGCTACCGAGTACGGCCCGCTGGTGAGCCGTGCCCAGCTCGACCGCGTCAGCGCGCTGGTGGACGAGGCTGCCGCCGCCGGCGCACGGGTGGTCACCGGCGGCGCCCGGCTGCCCCGGCCCGGCTGGTTCTACCCGCCGACCGTCGTCACCGACCTCCCGCCCGGCACCGATCTGGAACTGGAGGAGCAGTTCGGCCCGGTGATCCCGGTGATCGCCTACGACGACCTCGACGAGGCGATCGCACGTGCCAACGGCACGCGCTACGGGCTCGGCGCGTCGCTCTGGGGTGACGCCGAGCAGGCCCGTGCGCTGGCGGCCCGGCTGGTCTGCGGCACCGTCTGGATCAACACGCACGGGGCGCTCCGCCACGACACGCCGTTCGGCGGGGTGCGCAACTCCGGCGCCGGCGTCGAGTACGGCTGGTGGGGACTGCTCGAGTACACACGAATCAAGGTCGTCCACGAGCTCCACCAGGAAGGGTGACCTCCGCGTCCGACGACGCCTGCCCGAACATCCGCGCCATTCGAGGACGTGCATGTCAACCAACTGGTCCGTGCACAGCGCCTACTCCGATCCCGGCCGGCACCGGGCGCTGCTCGCGGAGCTGCGCGGCCACGTGCCGCGCATCTGCGCGGCCGCGCGCAACGTCATCGCGCACTACCGCATCGAACTGCCCGAACTGTCCCCGGCGCGGCACGACGAGATCCACAGCCGCTGGTTGGAGGCCGTCCTGGAGCTCGACCAGGAGCGCCACCCCGAGCCGCTGGCGACACCGAGGGCGACCGAGGAGAAGGTCGCCGGCTGCTGCCGCGACCACGTGCTGTTCGTCGTCGGCGCGCTGCGCGACCGCGGGGTTGCGGCGCGCAGCCGCGTCGGGTTCGCCTCCTACCTGACCGAGGGCTACTTCCTGGACCACGTCGTCGCCGAGTACTGGACCGGTGACCGGTGGCGCCGCGTCGACCCCGAGTTCGCCCCCGGATCGGTCGAGTTCGACGTCGAGGACATGCCCACCGGGCCGAGAGCCCCGTTCCGGACCGCGGCGCAGGCCTGGCTGGCCCACCGGTCGGGAGAGACCGACGCCGAGCTGTACCGGGTGTCCCCGGAATCAGAGCTGGGCGGGCCGGGTTTCATCCGCGACTGCGTCGTCACCGAGCTCGCCCACCGGCAGAAGGACGAGCTGCTGCTCTGGGACGCCTGGGGCGACGTGGCGCACCAGGTCGACGACCCGCTGGTCGACGAGTTGGCCGACCTGCTCGTCCGGGCCGATGCCGGCGACGACACCGCCGAACGCGAGGTGGCCCGGCGCTACCGCGGCGACCCGCGTCTGCACCCCGGCGACGTCATCACCCAGTACTGCCCCTACGGCCAGCCACCTCGCACGGTCCGGCTGCGCTGAACCCCCGGCGCCATAGCCGTTCGCGCAGGGTCATCCGTGCGCTCGTCCGGATCTTCCGGTTGACCACCCCGCAGAGCGACGCTGGTCACGGGACGAAGCCGGAAAGACGCGATTCGGGGGCCGGTCACATGGCGAATGCGGACTCGATCCATCACACTGCGGGACCCGCCGCCGGGGCCCCGGCCTCGGTCGTGGTGGCCGTGCTGATCGGCAACGAGGTCACCCGGCGAGGGCTCGAGTCGATCCTGAACGACGTGCCGGGAGTCGCCGAGGTCACCTACCACCAGGACGTGGCCGAGGCCCAGACCTCGCTCGCGACCGGACGGGTCGACGTCCTGCTGGTCACCAGCTCGGCCGGCAGGGCGGCGCTGTCGGTGGCCGGGGGCGGGGCCAGGATCCTGGTCCTGGTGGACGACGGCAGCGGCGTCCAGGAGCTGTTCGGCACCGCGGCGCGCCCGCCCGACGGCATCGTGCTGCTGGCCGACCTGACGCTGGACGGGCTGGCCGAGGCGTTGCACCGGACCGCCAGCGGGCAGGTCCACGTGCCCGACCAGCTCGCCCGCGAGCTGATGGAGCAGGCCAGGACGGAGTTGTCCACGCCGGCGTACCCGGCGCGGCTCACCGCCAGGGAGAGAGAGGCGATGGGTCTGATGGCCGAGGGCATGAGCAACAAGCAGATCGCCGGACGCCTGGGCATCTCCAGCCACGGAGCCAAGCGGCTGGTGGCCAGCCTGATGCTCAAGCTCGGCTCACCGAACCGGACCGCGGCCGTGGTCAACGCGATCAAGTCCGGGCTGGTCCCGTGATCAGAACGGGTCCGCCGACGGGATCAGGACGACCTTGTCCGCGACCCGCGTGTCGAACAGCTCGTAGCCGCGGACCGCCTCGGTCAGCGGCAGGCGGTGCGAGACCACGGCGCTCGGGTCGACCCGGCCGGTGCGCAGCAACGCCGTCACCGGATCGCGGGAGCGGATCGGGTCGCCCACCGCGAACCGCAGGGTGAGTTCCTGGACGAACGCCCGGCCGGCCGGGAAGGCGACGTCGTCGGCGCCGTGCGCGCCCACGACCAGCACCGTGCCGCGCGGCCCCGCCGCGTCGACCGCGCAGGCCAGCGCCGCCCCGGAACCGACCGCCTCGATGACGACCGCCGCCTCGGCCCGGCCGCGCATCCGGGCCATCGTCGCGGCGAACCGCTCGGGCTCCACCACCTCCGGCACCAGCGCGCGTGCCCGCTCACGCCGGGCCGGATCGACCTCGCAGACCACGACCGCGGCGCCCAACTCGGTCGCGCACAACGCGGCCATCAGCCCCACCGGCCCCGCCCCGACGACCCCGACCAGGTGCTCCGGCCCGACGTGCGCGTCGGTGACCGCGGTGTAGGCGGTGGCCAGCACGTCACCGGCGAACAGCGCCTGCTCGTCGGTGACAGCCGCCGGCACCGGCCCCAGCACGACGTCGGCGAACGGCACCCGGACGTACTCGGCCTGCCCTCCGGCGACGGCGTCGCCGACGATGGTGGAGTAGCCGAACAACGTGGCCGACGGACAGTGGTAGTGCCAGCCGCGCACGCACCGCGCACACCGGCCGCAGGCGATGAGGTCTGAGGCGACGACCCGGTCGCCGACCGCGAACGGCACCTGTGACCCGCGCTCGGTGACCACACCGGCGAACTCGTGCCCGAGCACGGTGCCCGTGGCGAAGGTGGGCATCTCGCCGCGGTAGGGGTGCAGGTCGCTGCCGCAGATCGCGGTGCAGGTGACCCGCACGACGGCGTCGCGTTCGGACTCCAGCCGGGGCATCGGCAGGTCGTCGACGACCTCGACGTGCCGCGGGCCGCGGTAGACGACGCCCCTCACGCCGAGCTCACTGCGGTCGAGGTCGCTGTATTCAAGGTCGCCGTGTTCGAGGTCATGGGGAGTCGCGCCACGGTCCAGCCCTTCTCGGTGAGGTCGACGACCAGGTCCGCGTCGGGGTCGTCGCCGTCCCGGCCGACCCGCACGGTCACCGCGCGGTCGCGGTGGTTGATGAGGGCGACGCCGCCGTCGACCGGTACGACCTCGACCTCCGGGTCCGAGCAGCGCACGGCGGGACGGACCCCGGCCAGCTCGGCGATCCGCCGGTAGAACCGTTCCCAGGGGGCGAGCGTGAACCGCCCTGCCGCGTCGAGCTGGCGTTCGAACGGGACGTTGGTGAACACCAGCCGGCCCGCGCCGACGGCGTTGACCACGACGGCGGGCGTGCCGTCCGGGTACGCGGCCAGTACCTGGCCGGAGGTCGCCCGGAGCGTGGTGGGCACCGCCCTCGCGACGGTCCAGTCCACCGGCCACACCTCGCCGTCCCAGACGACCTCCTGCCGGTCCCGGCCGGTCAGGTCGTAGTCGACGATCTCGGCGCCGACCAGCTCCGCACCTGGGAAGCCGTGCAGGTGATCACCCAGCGAGTAGTACACGGTGGCGCCCCGGTGCAGGGCGGCACGCAGGTGCGCCAGGTCCTCCAACGTCACCTGGTCGACCGACGGGCAGACCACCAGCTGGTGCCCGGCGGCCGGAGTGACCACCACGTCCACCTCCACGTGCAGGCGTTTGAGCAACAGGTAGGCGAAGAACGGCGAGACGGCGTCGCGGTGGGGGTCCAGGTAGGACCCGCCGCCGGCGAGCTGCCCGGCCACCGGCCACACCGCGACCCCGGCCGGCTCGGTCGTGCGGACCAGCGCCGGTGCGGCGTCGACGAGCTGCCGGTAGGCCGTCATGACCGGCTTGGGCGTCCCGTCGGCGCGGTGCAGCCCGACCACGCGTTCGGCCGGGCGCCGGTCGTAGGGCTCGGCGGTGGAGGTGGTGTCCTGCCAGCACCACACGATCACCCCGGCCGCGCCGCTGACCAGCACCGAGGCGACCGCGGCGCGCAGATAGGCCGCGGCGACCTCGTCATCCGCGCCGTAGGTCCCGAGTTCGTCGACCAGGGCCACACCGTGCGCGCCGGCCAGCCGAGCCAGGAACGCCGGCAGCTGGGTGGCCTTCGGCGACAGCGTGGACTCGATGTGCCCTGGCGACCAGAGCGGGAACCCGTGCACCGCCAGCAGGTCGAGGGCACGGCCGGAGGCCGGCCCGAAGGCCGATCCGCCGAGCACGGTCAGCGCGTTGTTGGCCTGGCAGACCAGCACCTCGGGGGCCGCTTGCCGGACCGCACCGACCAGCCGTCCGTACCAGCGGGCGACCTCGGCCGGGGTCAGCGTCGCGGCCTCGGCCGGATCCACGTTGGAGATCTCGTCGCCCAGGTCGAGCGCGAGGACGTTCGTGCGGTCGGCGATCGTGGCGGCCACCGCTCGCACGAACGTCTCCTGGGCCGCCAGCATCTGCGGGTCGCGCCACAGACTGCGCCCGCGCCGCCACGGCAGGTCCAGCAGCTGACCGTTCATGAACAGGGTCAACACCGACAGCACGCAGCTCAGGCCGGCGGCCTCGGCCAGTTCGACCAGCAGGCGCAGCCGGGTCAGCGCCTGCCCGTCGACGTGCCGGGGATCCGGGTGGAAGTCGCGCCAGAAGACGAACACCCGAACGGTGTTGAGGCCGGCCTCGGCGATCCGGCGCAGGTCGGCCGCGACGACGTCGGGATCCCAGTCGACCCACAGCCGGCAGCCGGCACGGACCGGGAAGTAGGTGACCCCGAGCGCGGTGAACGGCCGGTCGTCACGCAGCAGCCGGCCCTCGTGCAGACGGAACGCCATCGCGTCAGCCCTCCCCCGCGGGTGTGTGCAGCGCGGCCGCCAGCGCCTGCACGACCCGCCGCACGTCGTCCTCACCCATCCCGCGGTGCAGCGGCAGCGACAGCAGCCGGTCGGCGATGGCGTCGGTGACCGGCAACGGGCCGGCCGCGGCCGCGTAGTAGCTCAGCCGGTGCATCGGCGGGTAGTGCACCGAGGTCTGCACACCCGCGGCGAGCAGCGCGGCGCGCACCGGCCCGCGGTCGGTCCCGGCGGGCAACACGACGGGCATCAGGTGGTGCGCGGAATCCTCGGCCCCGCGGCCGGCGAACGGCACGACCAGCCCGGGCAGCGCGCCGAGCAGGGTGCGGTAGCCGGCGGTGAGTTCCCGTCGGACCCGGCGGTCGACGCCGAGCCTGCCCAGCTGGACTCGGCCGATGGCCGAGGTCAGGTCGGTCGGCCGGTAGTTCAGCCCGAGGTCGGCGACGTCGTAGCCACCGGACCCGCCGGTCATCCGCTGCTGCGGCGAGGTGCCGATGGAGTGCGAGCGCATCCGGCGGATCCGGTCGAGCAGTCCGGCGTCGCGGGCCAGCACCATGCCACCCTCGCCCGCGGTGACGTTCTTGGTGGCGTGGAAGCTGAAGCAGCCGACGTCGCCCCAGGTGCCCAGCATCCGGCCGTCCACGCACACGCCCGGTGCGTGCGCGCTGTCCTCGATCAACGGCAGTCGAGCTGACCGGCACAGCTGCGCCAGCGCGGCGATGTCGGCCTGGTAGCCGGCGTAGTGCACGGTGATCACCGCCCTGGTCCGGGGGGTGATCAGCCGTTCGACCTCGGCCGCGGTCAGCACCGGGTCCTCGGCCGCGCGCACGTCGGCGAACACCGGAGTGGCCCGGTGCAGGGCGACGACCTCGGCGGCGGCGACGAAGCCGAGCGAGGGGATGATCACCTCGTCGCCGGGGCCCAGGTCGAGCGCCGCGACGGCCAGGTGCAGCGCGGCGGTCCCGCTGCTCACCGCCACCGCCTGCCCGGCGCCGTGGACCGCGGCGAACTCCTGCTCGAACGCCTCGGTCTGCGGCCCGGCCGACAGCCATCCGGACCGCAACACGGCCACCACGGCGTCGATCTCCTCCTGGCCGATCATCGGGTCGGCCAGCCGCACAACGGAATCCGTCACGCCGCCTGCCGCCGTCACCGGTCACCGCCGGACACCGGGAGCCACGCGGACTCCGCCGGGTAGCCCGCCGTCACCGCGGCCGCCACGTGCACCCAGGTGTTCTCCCGCTCGACCCGCCTGCGGCCCGCCGCACCCATCGCGCGGCGCTTCGGTTCGTCGGCCAGCAGGCCGACCAGCGCCTCGGCCAGCGCGCCGGGTTCGGCGTCGACCACGAGGCCGTCCACACCGTGCCGGACCACCTCGTCCGCTCCCTGGAACGGTCCGCTGACCACCGGCGTGCCGCACGCCCAGGCCTCGACGAAGACCAGCGGGTACACGTCGGAGGTGGAGGGCAGGCAAAGCACGTCCGCGGCGGCCAGCAGCTGGTGCTTGACCGCGGCGTCGACGACGCCGAAGTCGTGCAGCCCGTCGGCGGCCGAGGTGGCCGGGTCGTCCGCGCCCGGTCCGGCCAGCCAGAACGCCGTCCCTGGGCGGCTCAGGCGGACCAGCGGCGCGGTCGCGAGCAGCACCGGGTAGCCCTTGAACGCGGTCCGTCGCCCCAGGAACAGCACGGTTCCGGTGGCCCCCGCGAAGCGGGCCCGCAGCCCGCTCGGGTCCACCGGTGCGTCCAGGTGCGGAGCCTGCGGGATGTACCGGATCGCCGCCGGGTCCGCGCCGGCGGCGATGACGTTGGCGGCCTCGGCGCTGGTCAGCACGTACACCGCGGCGGCCGCCCGGCAGGCCGCCCTGCCCAGATCGGGATCGGGCCAGAGTTCGACGGCGGTCGCCGGGGTGAGCACGAACGGGCACCCGAAGTCGTTGGCGGCGGCCAGGGCCACCGCCACCTGCTGCGGGCGGGCGAGGTCGAAGGCGTGGACCACGTCCGGGCGCCCGAACTCGCGCGGGTCGCGGACGCGCGGCCAGGGGCCGGCGTCCGGCGCTCGCGGTGGCAGCGAGTCGGTCAGCACGGCACCGGTGTGCCCGTGCGTCGCGAGGTGCTCGGCTGTCTTCCAGGCCATCCGCTCGGCCCCGGTCCACTCGCCGCCGTAGCCGCCGAACGCGATCAGGACCCGGCTCATGACGCGCCCCGCTGCGCCGCGTACCAGTCGAACGTCGACCGCAGCCCGGCGTCGAGGGCGACGGCAGGCTCGTAGCCGGTCAGCTCACGCAGCCGGGTCAGGTCGGGCAGCCGGCGGAGCGGGCCGCCGGGGGCGGGCCGCACGGCGAACTCGGGTCGCGTTCCGGCGAGGGCGCAGATCCGTCGGGCGAGGTCGAAGATCTCGATCTCCTCCCGGTCGTTGCCGATGTTGACCACCAGCGGGTCCGGCTCGGGAACCGCGCACAGCCGCAGCACCGCCTCGACCGCGTCGTCGACGTGACAGAACGCCCTGGTCTGCTTCCCGCCGTAGAGCGGGAACGGGTCGGTGCCGGCCAGTGCCCGTTCGATCAGCTGCGGCACGACGTGCTCGCTGCCCATCCGCGGGCCGTAGACGTTGTGGAAGCGGGCCACCCGCACCCGGCTCGGCGGGCCGGCGTGCAGGAACAGGTACTCGGCGACGAGCTTGCTCAACGCGTAGGACGCACGCGGCGAGCGCGGCTCGCACAGCACGAACGGCACGTCTTCCGGGACCGGCAGCTCGGCCAGCCCTGCGGTCACGGCACCGTCGCCGACCTCGCTGGTCGAGCTGAGGAACAGCACGCTCGGCTGCGTCCGGGCGCACCAGTCGAGCACCGATGCGGTGGCCAGCACGTTGGTGCGCACGGTGTGCACCGGCCGGTCGATGACCCGCTGCACGCCGACCACTCCGGCCAGGTGGTAGACGGCATCGCACCGCTCGAGGTCGGCGGGCAGCGGTGTGGTCAGGTCGTGGCGGACCAGGTGCACGTCACCGGCGAGGGCCTGCAGCTCGGGGTCGTCGACGCCGCGGGAGAAGTCGTCCAGGACGGTGACCTGCACGCCATCGTCGAGCAGCCGTCGCACCAGGTGCAGGCCGATGAACCCGGCCCCTCCGGTGACCAGAGCGCGGTCAGCCACGGCCGAACCGCAGGTAGGTGAGCTCCTCGACGCCGGTGAGCTCGGCATCGAGCAGGCCCCACATGTCGAACACGACACCGCGGCCGCGCATCCGGTCCGTCAGCCAGTCCGCGGTGAGCCTGGTGTAGCCGGGGTGGTCGGACAGCAGCACGACCGCGTCGGCGCCAGCCACCCCCTCGTCCAGCCCGACCGGCTGGTAGCCGAGGTCGGCGATGCGCTCCGGACGGACGATCGGATCGTGACCGGCAAGCCGGCCCACCCGGCCGCGCAGCAGGGCGGCCACCTCGGTGGCGGCGCTGCCGCGCACGTCGTCGGTCTCCGGGCGGCCCTTGTAGGCGATGCCGCACACCAGGACCTTGGCGTCGGCGAGCCGGTCGGGGTCCGGGTCGGTCAGGGCCGCGATCACCCGCTCGACCGCGTGGCCGGGGACGCGTTCGTTGGTCCGCCGGGCCGCCGCGACCATCGGCATTTCGGCGTGGCCCACGGCGGCTGCGCTGTGCATCAGCAGGTACGGGTCCTTCGTCAGGCAGCTCCCGCCGACGAAGCCGGGCCGGGACAGGTCGGGCCGGGGGTAGCGGAGGTTGGCGGCGGTGATCAGCTCAGTGGCGTCCAGACCGCGCGCCGTGGCGGCCAGCGCCACTTCGTTGCCGAATCCGTAGATCAGGTCGGTGTGCGCGTTGCAGATCAGCTTGATCATCTCGGCGGCCTCCAGCGAGGACACCAGGACCCGGTCCGGGCAGACCGCCGCGAACAGGGCCTCGGCCCGCTTGGCCGAGGCGTCGTCGAGGCCGCCGACGATCTGCGGGAGCGAGGCCAGCTCGGCCATCGCCGAGCCCTGGATGATCCGCTCGGGGCAGAAGGCCAGCAGCGGCGACGCCGTGACCTGCCGCAGGGCCGGTTCGACGAGGTCGCGGCAGGTACCCACGGGCACGGTGCTGCGCACCACGACCAGCGTGTCCGGGGTGATCGCCGCGGCCGCGGCGGTGGCCGCGGCCCTCAGCGGGCCCAGGTCGCAGCGACCGGTGGCCGGATCGACCGCGGTTCCCACGCAGATGATCACTGCGCCGGGCACCGAATCGGGTAGCCGGTCGGCCACGGTGAGCGCGCCGTCGTCCAGCGCGACCAGCGCCTCGGCCAGGCCCGGTTCGAAGAACGGCGGCCGGCCCCGCGTCACCGCGTCCCGGACGTCGGGGTTGACGTCCACTCCGACGACGCGGACTCCGGCGCGGGCCAGCGCGACCGCGAGCGGCAGGCCGACGTAGCCGAGTCCGACGACGGCGACCTCTGGCGGTGAAGTGATCATGTACGGGTACCCCTCCTGGTGGCTGTGGTGCCGTCCGGCGCACCGGCGCTCCGATCGGCGATCAGGTCCCGCAGCGCGGCGGCGGAGACCTTGCCGAGCGCGGTGCGCGGCAGCCGGTCGACGGCGTGGACGTGATGTGGAACCTCGTAGGCGGTCAGCCGCTGCCGGCAGCCGGCGACCACCGCTGCCGGATCGGTGCCGGGTGCCAGCTCGACCACGGCGTGGATCTCCTCGTTGCCGCGGGCGTCCGGTAGCCCCCAGACGTGCACCGCTCGCACGCCGGGCAGCTCACCGATCAGCCGTTCCAGCCTTCGCGGGTTGACCTTGCGGCCGCCGACGTTGATGAAGGTCGCCTTGCGGCCGACGATCGTCACGTCCCCGGCGCCGTTGACGTCGACCAGATCGCCGGTGTCGTAGTAACCGTCCGGGCGCAGCGCCTCGGCCCGGCCCCGGCCGACGTAGCCGGTGAACATCGTGGACGTCCGCACCAGCAGACGCCCGGCGTCGCAGTCCGGAACCGGTTCGACCCGCCACCGCACACCGGGGACGAATCCGCCGACCCCCTCGGCCGGCCACGGCTGGGGCCGGCCGAAGTGGCAGGCGATCAGTCCGGTCTCGGTCGAGCCGTAGATCTGACGGACCAGGCAGCCGAGACGGCCGGCGGCAGCCGAGGCAGCCGCCGTGGTGAGCGATCCGCCCGAGCAGAGGGCGACCCGCAGCCGGTCTGGCGGGCGTCGCCCGTGCAGCAGGTCCGGCACCAGGCCGTACACGAACGGCGTGGCCAGCAGCGCGGTCACGCCCGCGTCGAGCCCCTCGACCAGGCCGCGCCCGGTGAACCGCACCAGCAGCGCGAGTGTGGCGCCGGACAGCACCGCGGCGCACAACGCCCCGACGAACCCGAACGAGTGCGCGAGCGGAACCGCGGCCAGGATCGTGTCCCGCTCGTCCAGGTCGAACAGGTCGCGGTAGAGCGCGCCCCCACGCAACGCCGAGCCCAGGGGGACTGCGGCCGCTCGGGGTTCGCCGGTCGATCCGGAGGTCAGCTGCAGCACGGTCGCCGAACCGGGCGCCTGGTCCGGCCACTGCGCCGGCGCCGGGCCGGCGACCAGGTCCTCGACGGCCAGCCGGCGCAGCTCCCCCGTCACCGCGGGCCGCGGGCCGTCCACCGCCGCGACCACCGCGCACGGGCGGGCCGCGTACACCGCGGACAACGGGTCGGCCAGGTAGGAGCTGTCGTGCTCGACCAGGACGACGTCGAACCCGGCGGCCAGCAGGCCGAGCAGCACGGCCACGTGCGCACCGGTGTTCACCGTCGCCACCACGACCGCGCGGCCGGCGGGCAGCTCGGCGGTCGCGCGATCGGCCACGCGCCGCGCGGTCCCGGCCAGCTCCCGCCAGGTCGTCTCGGACCAGCCGGCGGCGGTGCGCCAGCGAACGGCAGGGGCGTCCGGACGCTCGTCGGCGTGGGCCGTCAGCCGTTCCCGCAGCGCGGCGACGGCGTCGTGGTCGGTCTGCGGCGCGGCCCCTGGGTGCCGGTCAGTTGGCATGTGAAATCCGGAAGCCGCCCCGGCCGACGCCGGGCAGGTAGACCTCGGGGGTGTCGGTGAACTCGGCCACCGCCCGCTCGTAGCGGCCGGGGGTGCCGATGTCGTGCCAGCTGCCGGTGAACCGGTAGGCCCCGACCGCCTGACCCGCGCCGATCAGCGAGGTGATCAGGTCGGGCATGTCGACCACCGAATCCGCGGGGATGAACGAGCGCACGGACGGGTCGACGACGTAGACGCCCATGCTGACGTCGGCCCGGAAACGGGGCTTCTCGGTCATCCGGTACACCCGGTCGTCGACGATCTCGAGGGCACCGGAGTCGATCGTCACCTCGGTCTGCCGACAGGCGATCGTCATCGCGCAGCCGCTGCTCTGGTGCACCCGGTGCACGTCGGCGAAGTCCAGATCGGTGAGCACGTCGCCGTTGAGCACCAGGGTCGGCTCGTCCCAGTCCGCGACCAGCAGCAACGGGCCGGCGGTGCCCCTGGGCTGGGCATCCACCGAGAAGTCGACCACCAGGCCCTCCGGGATCGCCTCGAACAGGTGCTCGCGGATGGCGGTCTGCAGGTGCGACACGCAGAGGGTGACCCGCTCGACCCCGGAATCGCGCAACTGCCGCAGGAGGATGTCGAGCAGCGGCTGGCCCCCGATGTCCATCAGGATTTTCGGTCGCTCCTCGGTGAGCGGCAGCAGGCGCTGCGCCTTGCCCCCGGCGAAGATGATTGCGCGCACATCAACTCCCACTCATCGGGTCGGCCGGACAATCGGCGACGATTGGCGCAACCGATCGTCGGCAGTTCTTCCGAGCTTCGGCACGAACACGATTTTCGATCGGCTTCGGCCGGCCCGAAATACTCGTCCGGCCGCGCCAACAACCGCACATCCCAGCCATAGCCGAAGGTGCGCCGCCGATCCGGCCGGCCGGCCTTGACAGAACACCGGCTGCGGCCGGACGTGACGCGCGACGGGCACGACGAACCGGCCCCTCGAGGGGCGGAGGTCAGGTGAACGGGACGGCGGCTCAGCCGGTCGTCAGCTCGCGGCGCGCACACCGTCCGGCGGCACCGCGGACGGTCCGGACTCCAACGCCGGACGGCCGATCGGACCCAGCGCCCGAGCCAGCACCCTGGCGGTCTCCAGCACCGTTCGGTCCCCCAGGCGGGGACCGGCTACCGCCACCCCGATCGGCACTCCGCGCGCGTCCAGGCGGACCGGGACGACGACCGACGGCAGGTAGCACACGCCAGTCACTCCGGCCCACACCATCTGGTCCCAGTACGGCCGCTGCCGGCCGTCGACGGTGATGGTGCGCTGGGCGAACGGGCGGTGGTCGTGGGCCGGCGCGGTGTTCGGCGCGACCGGCAGCAGCAGGGCGTCGTAGCGACTGAAGAACGCTTGCCAGCGCAGGCCCATCCGGGTGCGCAGTTCGTTGGCGACGATCCAGTCGCGATGGCGTTGGTGGACGTGCTCGCCGCCCAGCACACCGGTGGGCGGCAGGACGCCGGTGTCGATCAGCTCGGCCTCTTCGCCGGAGATGTCGTCGATGGCGGTACCCGCGATCAGCCTGCGAAAGATCTGGTCGCTCTGCTCGAGCCGGATCCCCAGCGGGCTGGTGGCCCGCACCGCGACTCCGGCCTGGGCGAGCGCGTCGGCGGCGTGTTCCACCGCCGCTCGCACCTCGCCGTCCACCGGGCAGTACGGGTCGTCGAACCAGGCCGCCACCCGGCGCGGCCGGCCGGCCGGGGGCAGGCTCAGCCGCCAGACGTCCCGGTCCCAGGGGTCCGGGCCGCTGATCGCGTCGAACAGGATCTCCAGGTCGTCGACGTCCCTGGCCAGCGGTCCGACCACGGCGATGTCGGGCAGGGCCCGGTTGAACGGCATCGGCGGGACGTGGCCGTACATCGAGACCGTGCCGTAGGTCGGCTTGAGACCGGTGACGCCGCAGAACCCGGCCGGGATCCGAATGGACCCGGCGACGTCCGAGCCGATCTCCAGCGGCGTGAACCCGGCCGCCAGCGCGCCCGCGGCACCACCGGACGAGCCGCTGGTGGTCAGCGTCGGGTCCCACGGGTTGCGGGAGGTGCCGAACAGGTCGTTGTAGGCCTGCAGGTCGCGCGAGGCACGGGGCAGGTTGGTCTTGCCGAGGATGATCGCGCCCGCTCGCCGGGCCCCGGCCACAGCGGCCGCGTCCTCGTCCGGAACGAAGTCGGGCA
Source organism: Lentzea rhizosphaerae (assembly GCF_042649515.1). NCBI lineage: Bacteria > Bacillati > Actinomycetota > Actinomycetes > Pseudonocardiales > Pseudonocardiaceae > Lentzea > Lentzea rhizosphaerae. The sequence continues at coordinate 72,589 of NZ_JBHRZI010000010.1, forward strand.
GCAGACCACCGGTGGTGCGCAGCCCGGCGGTGGCGAAGCTGTCCTTGACGGTCATCGCCACGCCGTGCAGTGGCGGCAGCGGGTCACCGCGCACGACCGCCTCGTCGGCCGCGAGCGCCTCGGCCTCGGCGCGTTCGTTGCGGGTCACCACGAGCCCGAGTGCGCCGTCGTGGCGATCGATCCTGGCCAGCAGTGCGCGCAGGTACTCCCGGGCGGAGAGTTGCCCGTCGGCGATCGCCCGTGCCACCTGTCGGGCCGGCCACCAGCACAGCTCGTCGTCCATCACACCTCGGCTCGGTCCGCGGCGAGTCGGTGCGCGAGGCCCGACGCATTTCCGGCTGTTTCCCCGCCCTTCGGCATGGGCCTCGGCGAATTGTGCACGGCCTCACGCCGGGGCCGAATGACAAATGAGCCGGGAAATCAGGCATGGCCGTTCGCGCACTGACCTGAATCCGAACCGCCGACTACCGTCCGGCAGATGGCGCGACGAACTGCGGCCGGGCCGCCCGGCCGACTGGCGCGGCGGTGAGCCGGGTGCGGGTGTTGATCGCCCGGACCACCGCGCAGCCCTGCCCGGCCACCGGCACCGCCCCGGCCGCCGCCCGCCGGCGCGACCAGGCGGCGTCGCGGGAGGCGCTGCGCCGGGTGCTGGTTCTGCTGGGGCTCGAGCCGCAGGTCACCGGCCACACCTTCCCCCACCGGACGGTCTCGTTGACGCACTGTCCGGCCGGAGGCTGCGCGGCCGCGGTCGACGACCCGGTTCTCCCGGAGGTCGTCGGGGTCGGGGTCGATCTGGAAACCGACAGGCCGCTACCGCGGCGTGCCGCACGCTACTTCTGCACCGCGGACGAGCTCGCCTTCGTCGATGCCCTGCCACCCACCGACCGTTCCGCACAGCTGCTGCGGCTGTGGACGGTGAAGGAGGCACTGTTCAAGTCCGACCCGGAGAACGCGCACACCGCGCTGCGGCGCTACCAGCTGGCGGTGCCGGCCGCCGCCGGCGGCGTCGCGGACCGTCGTGGCGGCACCCGCCGGCTCGCGTTCGTCTACGCGAGCAGCCGATGGGGCGCCGAGCAGCTGTCGGTCGCGGTGGCGCTGGCCCCGCGGGCGGACCGGCCCGCGCACCGGTCCCAGGCCTCGCCGCCGGTGGACGTCGCCGCCCGGCTGGCCGCAGCCCACCCGGATGCGTTCGAGCGGTCGTGGACCGGCACACCGCTGGCCGGGCTGGCCGGGCTGGTGCTCGACCTGCCCGCCGCCGGTCCGCTGCGGCCCTCGCCCCGGCTGCAGCCGCTGCGCACCGTCGCCGAGCTGACCGAGTTCCTCGATCCGCAGCATCGCCCGTCCTGATCCACCGACCCACGCAGGAGGTCGAACCACATGTCACCATCGGACGCCGACACCGGCGAGTTCCCGCTGACCTGGGCCCAGCAGCAGTGGATGGCAGGCCCGCCGCCGCTGGACGAGAACGACGCCTGGCGCTACGAGCTCAGCCTGCCGGTACCGGTCGGCCCCGGCCTCACGGTGCCCGACGCGGTGGCGATCGCCGGCGAACTGGTGCGCCGCTTCCCGCCGCTGCGGTCGCGACTGCGCCGCGGCGCCGACGGGCAGCTGCGGCAGGAGGTGCTGGCTCCCGACGACCCGGTGGTGCTGGACGGGGTGCAACGGCTCGGGGTGTGGTGCTTCGACTTCGTGACCGACGCGCTGTTCGACGCCGGCCGGCGGATCAACCAGTTCGTGACCGACCCCGACGCGGGGAACCTGATGATCGTGGTGCCGCCCGCGGGCACCGGTGGTGACGTCGAGATCTCGGTCGCGCACGCGTTCGTCGACGCCAGCGGGGCCGGTGCCCTGGTCGCCGCCTTCCTGGCCACCCTGCGCGGTCAGCGGTCCGCGCCGATTCAGCGGACCTTCTACGACGTCCTCGAGTTCGAGCGCGGCGAGCGCGGCGCGGAGCTCTCCGCGCGCAACCTCCGCTACCTCGTCTCCACCGCGCGCCGGGCCGAGGAGCACGGCCTGAGCGATCCACGAGGGACGGCCCCGGAGCAGACCGTGGACGGCTGCCGGCTGCGCAGTCGCAAGCTCCTGCGCGCCCTGGCCCGCAGCCAGCCGGACTCCCGCCTGGCCCGCGCCGCCCTGTCCCTGTCCCTGGCGTTGATCGCGTTCTGCCGCGTCCGCGGAACCGACGGCGCGTGGGTCAACATCGTCGTCGGCAACCGGGCCACCCCCGAGGCGGAGTCCTTCGTCGGCCTGGCCATGCAGTGGGGTGCGCTCACCGAAAGCCTGCGGCCCGAGGACACCCTGCGCACCGTGCGCGACCGGCTGACGCTGCGCCTGGCGCAGAGCCTGCGGCACGGCAGGTTCGACCCGCGCCAGGCCGAGCAGGAGTTCGACCGCGCCGGCGTCGGCGGGCGCCCGGTGTTCACCTTCAGCCACTGGGAGTCGCCGGACACCGACTGGGACACCGCCCGCAAGCCCGTTGACGAGCACGTGGTGCAGGCAGACCACTACGAGTGGGCCGTCATGCCGGCCGGGGCGGGCGGGGTCGGCATGGAATTCAACACCTCCACGTTGATGGACCAGGCGCTGCTCAAGGTGAAGTGGGACCGGCGGCGTTACTCCGGACCTCACATGCGCGACTACATCGCGCACGTCGAGCGGATGCTCGACCTGGCCGTCGAAGACCTCGACGTGCCGGTGGCGCGGCTGCGTGACCTCGACCTGACCTGAGCCATCCACGGCGCACACCTCGGCAGCCGCTGCCGGCTTGGCCACGTCGTCCCGACCACGATGCGGGCGTCGCAATTTTTCCACAAAAATTGTTAGCCTTTCCGAGGTTCACTCGGAGGGAAAATTCATGACCAACGGCGATGTCGCGCGCCCTGAAGCCGGGAATAACGGCGACCGATCAGTGACTGATTCATCGAAGCGAAAAAACACCTGGCGGACGCTGATACGGCTGGCATTACCGCTCATGGCCGCCGAGGCGGTCGAATTCCTGGTGTTTCTCGGCATCGTCGCCATCATGGGCTTGATGGGCGGCACCGCGCTGTACCTGCGGGCGCTGTACCAGCCGATCGACTACGTGCTGATCGCGCTCAGCGTCGCGTTCGCGGTCAGCAACCAGGTGTCCGCCGCCATCAGCCGGGGGATGGGCCGCGAGCAGGACGTGCTGGCCGCGGCGGTCAGCATCGCGCGTGTCTGGTTGTGCGGTGGACTGGTCGTCTGCACGGCGCTGGCGTTCTCGGCGCCGGCGATGGCCGATCTGCTGCGGATCGAGCCGGCGGCTCGTGCCGACTTCGCGCAGTTCCTGCGCTGGACCGTCTTCGCCGGGCTGCTCACCATCGGTCCGGCGCTCGCCGCCTCCAGCCTGCGCGGAGCCGGCATGGTGCGCAAGGCGCTGGCGGTGACGATGTCGGCGGCACTGACGAACATCGGCGGCGTGGCCCTGCTCGGGCTCGTCTTCCGCATCGGCATCGCGGCCATCCCGATCTCGCTGGCCGTGTCCAGTCTCATCGGGCTGGCCGCGGGGCTGCTCATCCTGCGGCGGACCGAGCTCTGGCAGCCGTCCGCCTTCCGCTCGTGGCGGCCGGAGGTGCTGGGCCACCTGCGGCGCATCGGTGCACCGGTGGCGGCTTCGTTCCTCCTCATCGCGCTCTACAACCTGGCCGTTCTCCAGGTCCTCCGGCCGTTCGGGCCGGATCCGATCGCGGGATTCTCCGTCGCTCTCGCCGCCCAGAACCTGATCTTCCTGCCCGGCACCATGCTCGGCGCCGCGACCGCCATCGTGATCAACCAGCAGCGCGGCGCCGGCGAGTCGCACCTCATCCGGCGCACGCTGCGGAGCGGACTGGAGATCGCGGCGAGCCTCTACCTCGTGGTGGCGGTGGGCGTCTGGCTGCTCGGCGGGGTGTACGCCGACGTCATGAACTCCAACGCCGCCATCGCGCACCACACCGCGGCCTACCTGACGACGATCGGGCTCACCTACGTCGTGCAGGGACCGGTGCTGGCCGCGCTCACCGTGATGGAGCACACCGGCGGCGGCTTCCTCGCGATCGTTCTCAACATCATCTACTTCGCCCTGATCGTGGTGACGGCACACGTCGTCACCTCATTCGTTCCCAGCGCCGCCGCCTTCTACAACACGGTGGCCTGGTGCAACCTGATCGGTGTCACGGTGCCGATCGTCGCGATCCGGTACATCCGGAAACTGAGCCGGCCGGCACCCAGCGGCAGAATTCGCTTCGCTGAGGCCGACTGAGGTTCACCGTCCCACAGCTCGACAGCGGCCGTCCCAGGAACCCGGCCTCTGGCATGAACGGCGCATCTGTCGACCTCAGGTGCACAAATGCGCCGTTCATGGACGATGTTGGTTCCCCAGGTCCACCTCGACCGGGGTCGGCGCCGTCGGGCTGTAGCTGAGCACCCGCCGGGGCACGGCGAGCAGCTCGGGCTCCCCCGCGTACAACTGCCTGGCCTCGGCGAACGGGACCTCCGGCGTGGTCACCGCGGCCACCCGGTCGAGCAGCGCGCCGTCCTCGGCGCTGATCTCGCCGTGGCGGGTCATGCCCCAGTAGTCCCAGCGCAGCATCTCCACCTTGTTCAGCCCGGCCAGGTCGTCGACCAGGTTGTGGCGCAGGAACGGCCAGCCCTTCGTCAGCCCGTCCTCGAAGTCGGGGTCGACGACGAACGACATCGGGTCGGCCAGCCCTCGCCGGCAGCGCAGCCAGGCGTCGCCCGCGACGATGAAGCGGTCGGGCGGGACGTCCGACGAGCTGAAGCTGAACCCGTCGGTCTCGTCGACGTGCACGTCGGGCAGTTCGACGTCGACCCGGCGCCAGCGTCGCTGCACGTCGTCCCACACCTCGACCAGCTCGTGGTCGATGGTGCAGCCCGGGATGATGTACGAGGCGAAGCCGGCGCGAGCCCTGGCCGGCACGCCGGCGTGGCGCAGCAGGGTCAGGTAGAGCACGGCGTAGTCGCGGCAGCTGCCGACCATCCGCCGGTTGGGTGGGCGCTCCTCGACGATCGGCCGGTCGTCGAGCTCGATGATGCGCCGCAGCATCGCCTCGGAGTAGCGCAGGTCGACCTCGCCCAGGCGACCGGCCGGGATGCCGAGGGCGGCCAGGTCGGTGGACCGGAAGTGGGTGAACAGCCCGCGCACCACGGTGCGCACGGCCAGAGGGTCGGTCGGCAGGTCGACCAGGAGAGCGGCCAGCGGTCCAGGGTCGGTGACCGCGCTCTGTCCGGCGTAGAAGGCGAGTTCGTCGATCGCAACGGGTTCAGTCACGGCTGCCACGTCGTTCTGCGGGCGCGTCATCACGTCTCCACCTCGATGCCGCTGTGGTCGACGATGACCGACGCCAGCGCGGCGGGGCTGGCGTCGTCGAAGATCACCGTGAGGAGCTCTGAGCGGAGCCGCTCGACAGCCTCCTCGTCCACCGGCCCGTACCGCTCGATCAGCCGGGAGAGCACCTCGACAGCCCGCATCGAGTCGCCGCCGCAGTCGAAGAAGTCCTCGGTCGGCGCCAGCGGTGCACGCAGCAGAACGTCGCCCATCGTGTGCGCGACGACCGACATCAGCTCGCCGATGTCGTCGGTCAACGTCCCCACCTGTCCTCCGCGGTCGGCATCGGGTCGGATCAGCTCTCGGTCGGCAGAAGGGTGGCTTGCAGCGGCGGGAAGGCGCCGCGCAGCAGGCCGCTGAAAACGCCCAGCCGCTGGATGTTGCTGGTGCCCTCCATGTACTCCACCGAACCGGCGTCGCGGACCAGCTTGTCTAGCAGCGGGTGTTCCAGCCGGGCCCCCGGGCCGAAGAAGTCGAGGGCTGCCAGCGTCACGCGTTCGGCCAGCCGGGCCGAGGTGGCCTTCGCCGCCGACGCGAAGTGCCCGGCGGACGGGTCGTGGTCGACCGCCGCGGCGGCGGCGCGCAGCATCCGGCGGGTGGTGGCGATGGCCCGCTCCATCCGCTCCAGGCGCAGCCGTTCGGTGGCCCGCAACGAACTGCGCTCGGCCAGCACGTACTCGTAGGCGGCGCGGGCGACGCCGACCCCCATGACCGCCACCGCGGGGCGCAGCAGGTTGAACGTGCGCAGCCAGGCCGCCATCCCGCGCCGGCTGGGCCGCAGGTGGGCGCCGAGCACCCGATCGGGCGCCAGCTCGACGTCGTTGAGGGTGATCTCGCCGAGCCCGGCGCCGCGTACGCCGATGGTCCGCACCGGGGTGGTGGCGAATCCGGGGGTGGACGCGTCGACCAGCGCGGCCGCGAACCCCAGCGGACCGGGCCCGGTCCGGGCGAAGACGACGCCGAACTCGGCCCGGCCGGCGTTGCCCACGTAGCGCTTGACGCCGTTGAGCCGGGCCGGGCCGTCCGGATCGGAGGGCGCTGTCAGCGTGGTCGCCATGTTCACCGCGTCCGAGCCGTGCTCGGGCTCGGAGAGGGCGAAGAACGTCCAGGTCGGACGGGCCAGCAGCCGACCGAAGAACCACTCCTTCTGCTCTTGGCTGCCCAGCGCGTCCACCACGACGCCGCTCATCGGACCGCCCGGCGATCCGAGCATCATGCCCAGGTCGGCGCAGGCCCCTTCCTCGAAGAACACCACCCGCTCGGAGGCGCTCATGAGGTAGTAGGTCTGGTCGCCGAGCACCAACGGTTCCGGGTTGAACTCCGGCGGGATCTGCAGGGCGGCCACCCTGGCCAGCGCCGGCAGGTGCGCCACTCGGGTGACCGCATCCGGGTCGGCGTCCACCTCGAGGGCGTACGGGCGCATCTCTGCGGCCCATTCCCGGGCCTGAGCCTGCAGTCGGCGAAGCCGCGGATCGAGCTCGGTCATTCGTCGAACCCTCCTGGTGTCGATCCGGACCCGGCTCGGTAGGCGTCGGCGAGCAACTCGGACACGTGCACCGCGGTGCCCGGACCGCCCTCGACGTAGCCGTGTGCGCCGAGCAGCCGGACCCCGGCCCGGTCCATGGCGGTGATCTGCGCGTGCAGGTCGGCGACGGCCGCGGCGTCGAGTCCGTCCGGCTCGGCGCCTTCGAGCGCGCAGCGCACCTGCAACTGCTCCATGACGACGTCGGCGACCGCGCTCTTCACCACGCTGTGCTGCAGCAGAACCACGTCGCCGGTGTGCCGCTGGTCGAGGTAGCGCAGCGCGCCCTCGAGCAGCCGATAGGACAGGCCGAGGCGCAGCCCGGCCAGCGCGGTGTTCCACGACCGCGCTTCCGGCACCCGGACGGCGTTCGCCGGCCGGCGGGCCCGCAACGCGGTCAGACCGGGCACGCCGGTGTTCAGGTGTTCGACGGTGTCGTCCGGGGCCCATTCCCACTCGCCCTGGCGCAGCCGGTCCGCGTCCGCGGCCACCTCGTCCGGCACCAGCGCGTGACCGGCCGGACCGAGGACCACGACCCCCGGACCGGCGGCGGCGTGCAGCGCGGTCAGCGCGGCGGACCAGCCGCTCGTGTGCGCGACGGCGAGCATCGACGGCCATGCCGCACCAAGGGCCGTGCCTGTCCTGGTCATGGCAGTTTCTCCTGCTCCTCGGAGTCGGCGACGTGCGTACCGGCGGGATCGGGCTCAACGGTGATCGCGCAGTGCGCGAACCGGCCCAGATCGGGGTCGTAGTCGGCGAGCAGCACCCGTCGGCCCGTGCGGCGCCAGCCATCCCACTCGGCGGCGAGCACGGACCAGATGCCGCTGGCCGGGCGTCCAGCGGGCACCGCGACGGTGCCGGGCGGGAGCCGGTCGCCGCAGACGGCCACCAAGCCGGGCCCGGCCAGCGCGGTGACCGCTCCGGGTTGCTCCCCGGCCAGCAACGCCGACCAGCAGACCGCTACCTCCTCGCGCGGCACGGGCTGCGGTTGCGCCGTCTCGACCCGGTGCGCTGCGTCGACGTCCAGGGTCAGCACGGTCACCGCGTCCTCGGTGACCCGCAGATGCGCCGGCACCGGTTCGGTGTGCAGCACGCTGGCCTGGTCCAGAGCGAACACCAGGATCCGGCGGGCGCCCAGCCGGCTGCGGTTCTCGGCCAGCCACAGCGCGGTGAACACCCCGACCAGGCCCAGGTCGGCGATGCCGAAGACCAGTCCGGCATCCGGAACGGCCGAGTCGAGGAAGCACATCGGGAAGCCGGGCTCGGCGTCCGGCGCCGTGCTGGCCATGACGGCGAGGTCGAACCGGTTGCCACCGCCCAGCAGATCGGGCAGCACGGCCGCGACCAGGTCGGTGAACGACACCCGCCCGGCCGCCAGCCCTTCCTGGTCGGCCGTCAGCCCGAAGGTGCCGAACAGGTCGCGGAAGTAGTCGTGGTCGTGCGGGCGGAACTCGCGTCGGTCGATCCCGGCGCGCTGGGTGACCGCAGCCAGGCGCAGCTCCCCCGGCCCGGCCCGGCCGTCGGCGGCCGGTCGGGAAACTGTGATGTACATGCCGGTGGCTCCTCCTGCGGGCTCGATCGGGGTCGGTGCGGCGGCAACCGGGCTCAGTGCTGGAGGACCATGGCCGAGAAGGTCGCCCCCAGCCCCACCGAGGTCATCAGGTAGCGGTCGCCGGGCAGCAGCCGTCCGGCGTCGACCGCGGTCCGGTAGTTGATGAAGCTGTCGGCACCGAAGCAGTGCCCGCAGCCGGCCAGGTTCTCCATGAACAACCGATCGGCGCCGCGCACGCCGAGCAGCCGCAGCACCCGCAGCCACGACATCCGGTTGACGTTGTGCGGCAGGATCAGCGCGATGTCGTCGAGGTCGAGCCCGGCGCTGCGCACCGCGGCGTCGATCACCTCGGCCAGCAGTGCCGGGTACTCGTCGTGGAACGCCGCGGTCAGTTCGTCGTCGAGCCAGGCGCCGCGGTGGAACTTCCCGCAGGTGCGGGTCGCGTAGGACAGCATCCGATCCCGATCACCGCCGGCCGCGACCAGGACCGCGGCCGCGCCCTCGCCCATGACACCGGTGTCGGCCAACACCTTGCCCGCCGTGGTGAACGCCTTCTCCCCTGCCACCAGCAGTGCCAGCGACTGCGGATCGGGGTCCGCGGCCAGCAGCTCGCCGGCCACCTCGACGGCCAGCAGCCCGGAGGCGCAGGCGTGCTGGGTGAGACAGATCGCGGTGGCTCCCTCCAGTCCCAGCCGCCGGCACGCCTCGGCGAGCGGGTTGACCGGGTGCGGGGCGACCACCGGCATGGTTCGCGCCTGGATCACGTAGCGGATCCGCGGCCGGAGTGCCTCGAAGCCGGGCAGTCCGTTCGCCGCCGCGACCAGCAGGTCGGCCAGACCGGCCGCGGGGTCGAGCGGGATCCGGTCGAACCCGAAGAACCGCTCGTACATCCGCACCCGTGGCTCGGGGATGCCGTGCTCGCGCAGGAACTCGGCCACCGGCACCGTCGCCTTCGGGATGTGGCTCGCCACCGCCACCAGCGACGTCATCGCGGACCGCCGGGGAGCGCGCCTTCGACCGCGGCCACCGGGCGCATCCGGCGCACCCTGCGAACAGCGATCACCACGACGACCAGGCCGACCACGTTCCCCACGGCGGCGGTCGCGTAGAGCGCTGCCGGGTCGTCGAAGGTCCGCGCCAGCACCCCGCCGATGACGACGATCTCGGCGAAGTAGATGACGTTGAGCAGCACGGCGAGCGTGCCGCTGCCGACGTGCTCCAGGAAGGTCAGCGAGGCCAGCACCGGTCCCTGTGCCAGGTAGGTCAGGGCGACCACGCCGACGTAGAGCCCGACAGCGGCGACCACTCGCGGATCGTCGGAGAAGATTCGCCCGACCACGTCGCGCAGCAGCCAGATGACCGCCGCCACCACCGCGTAGAAGGCGAAGGCCAGCTCCAGCCCGGCGCGCAGGATTTCCCTCGCCCGGTCCACCGAGCCCGCGCCGCGCTGCTGATTGATCACGATCGCGGTTGCCCCGCCGAGCTGGATGCCCGGGATGATGATCAACGCTTGGAGCGTGGACGCCGCGGCGTAGCCCGAGATCGTGTCCGGACCGAAGGGCGTCAGCACCCAGAGCATGCTCACGTTGAACAGCGAAATCAGCACGTAGGACAGGGCGACCGGCACTCCGACGCCCCGCAGGAAGCCGATGACCTCGCCGCGCACCGGCACTCCGGTGAGACGACCCCACAGCCGGTGGCGACGCATGAACCACAACCCGGGCACCGCCGCGGCCGCGCTCGCCACCGCGGTCGCGATCGGCACGCTGGACAGCCCCAGCCCGGCGCCGAAGCCGAGCACGCCGACGAGCGTGAACTCGACCGCCGCGCTGGTGAGGGTGACCACCGCGGCCGCTCTGGCGTGCCCGAACCCGCGCAGCGCCGCAGAGCACAACGCCGGCAGCACCACGGTCAGGCTGGCCAACGACGTCCAGCGCAGGAACCAGACGAATTCGGCCCGTTCGGCCGCCGGCACGTCGAGCAGAGCGCCCAGCGCTGGAGAACCGAGGTAGAGCAACACGCACAACACGACCCCGGTGACCACGAACACCCGCAACAGCGCCACCGCGGTCGGAACCAGGTCCTGCGGTCGTTCGCGGCCCCGGCTGATCGACGCCATGACCTGGTAGGTGATGGCGAACGCCGTGCTCATGGCGACGAACAACAGCAGGATCGGCATGGTCAACGACCGGATGTAGAGCGCCTCGTTGCTGACCCGGCCGAGCAGCGCCACCACACCGATGATCTCGACGAACAGCACGACGTCGGCGATCGTCATCGGCAGCGCCAGCCCGGCGATGGCGCGTCGGGTCCCGGCCCGGTCGGCCGCAACCAGACCGTTGCGGTCGGCCATTTTTACTCCTGCTCCTCGGCCTGGCCGGCCACGTACTCGGTGAGCGTCCCGATCGTCTCGAAGTGACGCGGCTCGAACGTGTCCGGGTCGAACTCGACCCCGAACTCGTCCTCCAGCTTCATCAGCAGCTCGAGGATGTTCGTCGAGTCCAGACCGAGGTCGTCGACGATGCGCTTGTCCGCGCTCAGCGCGCCGACATCGCGTCGAATCAGCTCCGAGAGCGTGCCGACCACACGGGTGTGCGCTTGCGTCAGGGCGGCTTCGGTGTTCGTCATGCCCGTGCCTTTCCGGAAGAGAGTTCAGGGATGGAGGCGGAGGGCACCTCGGGCGCCCACTCGTGAAGGCGCTGGCGGTCGACGATGTCGGCGGGCCGGTCCCGATCCCTGATCAGGTGAGGCCTGCCGGAGTCGACCAGCACCTCGGCCGGATGGCCGTGGCTGAGGAACAGCACCGGTGAGGCGGTGGGCCCGTAGGCGCCCGAGCGCAGCACCCCGAGCAGGTCGCCGGGATGCAGCGGCGGCAGCGGGGTGTGTGAGCTCAGAGTGTCGTTCGGGGTGCACAACAGGCCGGTGACCCGCCAGTTCTCGGGCGGTTCGGTGGCCTCCCTGCCGAGCAGCCGGATCGGGAAGTCTCGCTTGACGTACGAACCGACGCCGACCGCGGCCATGTGGTGGTGGGTCCCGCCGTCGGTCACCGCGAACCGTTCGCCCATGGACTCCTTGACCTGGCGGACCCGCACCACGTAGGTGCCCGACTCGGCGGTGAGGAAGCGGCCGAGCTCGGTGAACAGCCGGGTCCGCGGGTGCCGGGCCCTGAAGTCCGCGAACACCGGGTTGACCAGGTCTGCGAGCCGGCGCAGGTCGAGGTCGCGTTCGCCGTCGAAGTAGGCGATGCCGAGGCCGCCGCCCACGTCCACCGTCTCCAGCTCGAAGTCCAGCCGTTCGGCGACTCGTTCGGCCAGGTCGAGGATGCGGGTGGTGTTCTCGGCGACCACCTCCTCGGCCAGGATGCGGGTTCCCATGTAGACGTGCACGCCGGTCAGCCGGACGTTGCGCAACCCGGCCACCCGCGCCCCGGCGTCCAGCACCTGTTCCTCGTCGATGCCGAACTGGCGTGGCTTGCCGCTCATCGTGAGCCGCGAACCCTTGACGGTGAAGGACGGGTTGATCCGCAACACGACCGGGGCGACGGTGTTGCGCCGGGCCGCGAGCGCGTCGATCTCGGCCAGCTCGCCCCACGACTCGCAGACGATGGCGTGCACTCCGGCGGCGAGGCAGGCGTCGATCTCGTCGACGGACTTGCCCGGCCCCAGGAAGATGGTGTCCTCCGGGGCGACCCCGGCCCGGCCGGCGATCATCAGCTCGGCCAGCGAGGAGACCTCGGCTCCGGCCCCGACCGACCGCAGGACCGCGCAGATCGACACGTTCGGGTTCGCCTTGAGGGAGAACAGGATCCCCACGTCGGGGTGCAGCACCTCGCGCAGTTGCCGATAGCGCTCGCGCAGCACGTCGGCGTCGTAGACGAACAGCGGCGTGCCGAACTCGCGGGCCAGATCGGCAACGGCCAGACCACCGATGGTGTCGCTCATGCCGCACCTCCGACCAACTCGGTGACGCGCTCGCCCACCCGCCGGTCCAGTTCGGCGACCTCGTCGGCCGACCGGCCGATGACCAGGCCGTAGAGCCGGCCGTCGAACGTCGGGTGAGCCCCCTCGTCGTGCTCGTCGCCGGGTGACGGGGCAGCTGCGTTCAGGGTGGCGAAGTTGTTCACCAGGAAGCCTGTGCCGGTCCGGCGCTCGAACTGCAGATCGCCCAGCACCGACCGCAGCCGGTGGAAGGGCACCGGCTGGTGCAGCCGCAACGGGTAGTGCCGGGCCAACGCGATCGCGTCCGGCTCGATCAGCCGTTCCTGAATGCCCACCTGGTAGGTGGACATGTTGTTCCGTGCGTTGATCTCCACCAGCGGGTAGAGCCGGCCGTCGGGATCGATCATGGCGTCGATCCCGGCCACGCCGAAGTACCCGTCGCGGTGCAGCCGCGCGCCGACCGCGGCGGCGACCTCGGCCAGCTCGGCGGCCTGTGCGCCCGACAACCGGGCCGGGATGCGGTGGCCCTTGTGGATCCCGCCCTCGGTGATCGCCTCTTTGACGAAGTCGAGGTGCACGGCGCCGTCGCGACCGACCGTCACCTGGTAGTTGAGGTCGGTCTCCTTGGCCACCCACTCCTCGACGACGACGTCGGCCCGGCTGGAACCGGCACGTCGTTCGCGGGCCAGGATCATTCGGCACAGCCGCTCGAACCGGTGGACGTTCTCCACCAGGGTGATGCCCCGCCCGGACACCCCGAGAGCGTCCTTCACCGCGACCCGGCGGCCGGCGGCGAGCAGGTCGGCGACCGGGCCGGCGACCTCCTCCAGCTCATCGAGCGTGTCACACGCCCAGCCCAACGGCTGGCGCAGACCGAGCTCGTCGGCGACGCGCCGACTGTAGATCTTGCTGTTCACCCGGATGCACAGCCGGGCGTCCGGTGTGCACAAGGGCAGGCCGGTGGCCTCGGCCAGCTTCTCCTCCACCGCGGAGACGCCGTGCGGCCACAGCCGGGCGCCACCGGCGGCGAGCAGGCGCAGCTCGTCGACCAGCCCGGGATCGGCCAGCACGTCCTCGGTGACGGTCTGCTGGGCGTCCTGCGTGCCGCAGGCCAGCACCCGCGGCACCGGGAGCTCGAGCTCGTGCAGGTAGGCCAGGTAGTCCGGATCCGGGGCCGCCTTGAGGACCACGGTGTCGCCCGCGTCGCCGAGCAGCAACGCGAACTCGTCCATCCGGTTCACCACGGCTCGGCTGCCGGCCGAGGAGAACCGCGGGAGGCCCGGCTGTTCCCGGGCCCACTGGTCCTCGACCTCGAAGTTGCCGAGCAGCACCAGTGGCCCCGGCGCACCGAGCGCGGACCGAATTCGTCCGAGGAAATCGGGTGGTGTCTCCGCCACGTGTCACGTCCCGTCTGCGCTCAAGCTGCCGGATGACATCGACGAACGTAGGCACCCAGTGCGATCCGGGGTAATGACGGGAAGCGCGCACTTCCGACCCGGCTGATCGGGTATGGCCGCCGGACGCGCCGGACCATCGCCCGAATGTGCGCCCCGCACGACCAGGAGTGATCTCACCAGCGCTGCGTAACATGGCCCGAGAAGAACCGAGTCAATTGGTTCGAGGCTTGCCCGGGAAACTCGCTCGAAGCGGCATCCTCGCCGGCCGCGGATTCTCAAAGGCGATTCCTCGTATCCGGGCGGTCGGCGCACAACCACCAACCGGACGCGGGAGCAATTTCTGTGAATGATTCCGAAAAACGTGGCCTTCGGCATTCCCTGGTTCGCGCGAACACGGCAATTCGCGCTGGACGCAAGCTCTACCCCGAGTACAACAACGTGTTCCTACGCACCTATCCGGTGACCTTCGGCGCCCCCCGGACCGAGTACGACATGTACCAGTTCTGGTTCCGCACCCGAGGCTGCACGTACGACCGGGCCGGCCAGTGCAGCATGTGCAACTACGGCATCGGCCCGGAAATCGACCCGGAAGTCGTAGCACGCTCGGTCGAGCGCAAACTGGCCACCGTTCCCGAGGCCGCCTGCCTGTACCTGTCGCCGTCCGGGAGCCTGCTCGACGAGCGGGAGGTACCCGCGGAGATGCGCGACCGACTGCTGCGCGCAGCGGCCGCGCGGAAACCGTCCACCTTCGCGTTCGAGAGCCGCCCCGAGGTCTGCGACCGCGACAAGCTCGACCAGTTGCGCCAGCACTTCGCCCCCGGCACGCGGCTGGTGTGCCAGATCGGCGTCGAGTCGTGGGATCCGCAGGTGCGCTCCCTGTGCCACCTCAAGCCGACCCGCCAGCAGGCCTACCTGGACACCGCGAGCACGCTGCTCGACCTGGGCTTCGACCCGATCGCCAACATCACCCTCGGCGGCCTGGGCCTGTCCCCAGGGGAGGCCTACCGGGACACGCTGGCCGGGGTCCGCGGCGCGCGAGCGGCCGGCTACCGCACCCAGATGGTCTTCCCGCTGAGCGCGAAGGCCGGCACCCTGCTCGGCTGGGCCCACGACCAGGGACTGTGGGACCCCCCGACCCTGTGGATGCTGGTCCGGCTGCTCGCCGAGTGCGCCGACGACGCCACCGATCAGGACGGCTACGGCGACCTCGACATCTCCTGGTACAACCCGGAACTGGACGACGTCGTGCAGTCCCGGCCGGACAGCTGCGAGCGATGCCGCCCAGTGCTGGTCGATTCGCTGTCGGCGTTCCGCTTGCGCCCCAGGGCCGACGCACTGGCCCCGGCCACGGCGTGGGACGGCTGCCCGTGCCCGGCCCGCACCGACCGCCTGCTGGCCGACCCCGACCCGCTCAACTACCTCGATCGGCTGGTCTCAGTCGCCGACCGCTGGGCCGCGCAGGGCGAGGTATCGGGCCAACGCGGTCTCGGCGTCAGCTGAGCGAGCAGGTGCGCGCGCAAGCCGCGAAGGAACAACCCACCGTCAATCCCTGAGGGGTCTTCAAACTTGGCCGGGCACCGTAGTCGCAGGGTAACGCCGCGTACTTGTGGGCGGCCGCCGAAGCGCGAGTTGGTAGTAGAAAACTGCCGACGTAACCGTTTACAGATCACGCCAGCTACAACCAACCAGCTGCGCAGACGACCACCGGCGATCACGCTGCCCGGTCAAGTTCGAAGAGCCCCCTTGAGTGATGGCAGCGATCGGTTCAGGCTCGACAAGATCAGAACAACCCAAGTTGACCTTGGCCACAAGTACTGCGGTCGCATCGGCGCCGCACGCGGCGACAGCCATGGGCCACGAACGCAGCGGAAGCAGTCGCAAACGCGATCTTCATCTGTCGACTGGGTGGATGTCTGCTCGATCAGGCAACTCACCGCCAATCCGGCTTCCTTCGCGACCCGTGACGGCCCGCCGAGGCGGGCCGTCGGCGTTTCCGGCCTGGGGAGTTCAGACCAGCGGAGCGAAGAAGAACGTGTCGCGGCGTGCGAACCGTCCGTCGTCGGTGAACTCGAAGAAGTCGGAGAACCTCAGATCCACGTTGCTGCCGTCGTGCAGGACGCCGGCGAACGTGCCGTAGACCGCGACCTCCTCCGTGCTCTCCACGACCTTGTCGATGGTGTGGCGGCCCTCGCGGATGACGCGCGCGCCACCGTAGAAGGCGGTCATCTCGTCGTGGCCGACCATCGGTGCGTAACCGGGGCGGCGGTAGGTGGCGTCCGGGCTGAACATGTTGACCAGGCCCGCCACGTCGCCCGCGTCGACGAGCTCGTAGTAGCGGTGGACGGAGGTGACGTGGCCGGTGTTCAGGATGGCGGTCATGGGCGGGACTCCTCGCTGGACAGGTGAGCGGACAGGACGGCGCCGATGGACGCCAGGGATTGCCGGGCGGTCATGCCGCCGTGGGTGCTGTGCACGGGGTGGACCTCGACGTGGCCGCCGAGGTGCGGCAGCCACGAGGCCGGGGTGGGGTCGGACGGGGACTTGCCCTGCGTGGCCTCGAAGACGAGCGCGTCGGCGGTGAGCAGTGACGGCTCGTGCCGGTTGTGGAGATTGACGTTGGCCGCGAACACCTCGGGCAGCGCGGCGCCGCTGAAGGCCGCGAGCGGACCGGCCTGGTCGCGGATCACCTCGTCGAACTCCGCGCGGGAGGCGACCTCGGCCTCGTAGCCGAGGGAGGCGAGCAACGGGGTCAGCAGGTCCGGGTCGTCCGGCGAGACCTCCGGGTGGTCGCCGGTCTCGGGGTAGCCGTCGAGCAGGGCCAGCAGACCGACGTCCTCCAGCTGTGCGGCCATCTCGTGCGCGACGACCGCGCCGAACGACCAGCCGAGCAGGTGGTAGGGGCCGTCCGGCTGGACGCTCCTGACCAGGTCCGCGTAGTCGGCGGCCATCTCCGCGACGCTGCCGGGCATGGACGACGGGTCCGTCAGGCCGCGCGCCTGCAGCGCGTACACCGGGCGGCGCGGGTCGAGGTGCGGCAGCAGGCCGAAGTACTCCCAGCCGATGCCCGCGCCGGGGTGGACGCAGAACAACGGTGCGAGGTCGCCGCCGGTGCGCAACGGGATCAGCGCACCCAGCGGATCACCCGCCGCGGACGTGCCCAGCTGCTCGGCCAGTGCCGCCGGGCTCGGGGCGTCGAAGAGCAGCCGCAGGTCCGGCCGCACCCCCAGTTCCGCGCGAATCCTGCTGACCAGTTTGGCCGCCAGCAGCGAGTGGCCACCGAGGTCGAAGAACCCGTCGTCCGGGCCGACCTGGTCGCGGCCGAGCACCTCCGCGAACAACGCGCAGAGCGTCGCCTCCAGCACAGTCGCGGGCGGACGTGCCTCGACGGTCACGACCTCCGGCGCCGGCAGGGCCCTGCGGTCGAGCTTCTCGTTGGGGGTCAACGGCAACGCGGGCAGCACGACGAACGCCTCGGGCACCATGTACCGCGGCAGGAACTCGGCGAGCGCCCGCTTGGTCGCCGCCGCGTCCAGGCCGTCCGGCGCGACGAGGTACGCGACCAGCCGCTCGTCCCGCACGATCACCGCCGCCTGCGCGACCTCCGGCAGCGCGCACAGCGCCGCCTCGATCTCACCGGTCTCGATGCGCAGGCCGCGCAGCTGCACCTGCTGGTCGGCACGACCGTGGAAGGCGAGCCGGCCGTCCGGCAGCCAGCGCACCAGGTCGCCGGTCCGGTACATCCGGCCCCGCGGCGAGGCGACGAACCGGGTCGCGGTCAGCGCGGACCTGCCCAGGTACCCGCGGGCCAGTCCTTCGCCGCCGATGTAGAGCTCGCCGACCACACCGGGCGGCACCGGCCGCAGGTCGTCGTCGAGCACGTAGGCGCGGTAGTTGTCGATCGGCGTGCCGATGTCGGGCAGGTCGGCGTCCGCACCGGGCAACACCAGGCCGCACGTCGAGTTCACCGTGCATTCCGTTGGGCCGTAGGTGTTGTACAGCTCGAACGGCATGCCGGCGGACGGGCGGCGGCGCAGCGCGTCGCCGCCCGTGTGCAGGACGCGCACCTCGGAGGCGGCCAGCGCCGGCTCGTCGAGCATCGCCTCCAGCCGCGGTGTGGCGAGGGAGGAGACGGTGATGCGGCTGTCCCTGATCCACTCGGCCAGCGCCTCGGTGTCCTCCAGCACGTGCTGGGCGGGCAGGTGCAGAGCCGCACCGGAGACGAGGGTGGGCCAGATCTCCGCCACCGCCGCGTCGAAGCCCTGGGCGGACAGGTGACTGGAGCGGTCGGACGGGACGAGTCCGAGGGCGGGGACGAGCCAGGCCGTCTGGTAGGCGAAGGCGCGGTGCTCGACGACGACGCCCTTGGGGCGGCCGGTGGAGCCCGAGGTGTAGATGACGTAGGCGGCGTCGCGGGGGTGGGTGGTGACGGCCGGTGCGCTCACCGGGCCGCCGTCCACAACCTCCGCGTCCAGCACCACCTTCGCCGCGTCGCTCGACTCCACGAGGTGCGCGAACCGCCGCTGCGTCACCACCACGGGCGCCCCGGCGTCGGCGAGCATGTAGCGCAGCCGTTCCGGCGGGTAGGTGGTGTCGACCGGCAGGTACGCCGCCCCGCTCTTCAGCACCGCCAGCAACGCCAGGATGCTGCTGCTGTCGCGGTCCGTGCAGACGCCGACCACGGTGCCGCGCCGAGCGCCGAGCGCGATCAGGTGGTGTGCGAGCCGGTTGGCCCGCTCGTCCAGCTCCCGGTAGGTGAGCACGCCGTCGTGCGCCACGACCGCGGGCGCGTCCGGGGTGCGGCGCGCGACCTCGGCGACCTGCTCGTGCACCGGCCGGGTCACGTCGTGGTCGACGGCCGTGTCGTTCCAGCGGTGCAGCACGGTGTCCCGCTCGGCGTCGGTCAGCACCTCGATCCGGCTCAACGGCGCCGAGGGGTCGGCGACGACCGTCTCGATCAGACGGACGAGACGGGCCAGCAGCGTCTCGGCGCCGGCCCGGTCCCACAGGTCGACGGCGTACTCGAGGACCACCTGCAGTCCGGTGTCGCTCTGCCCGAAGCCCAGCGACAGGTCGAGCTTCGCGCCGCCGGTGGTGGTCCGGACCGTGCTCACGTCCACGCCGGGCAGGCCGAGCGAGTCGTCCTCGACGCCGTCCACACCGTCCTGCAGGGCGAGCGACACCTGGAACAGCGGGTGCCGGGCGCTCGACCGCTCCGGGTTGACCCGCTCGACGACGCGGTCGAACGGCACGTCCTGGTGCGCGTACGCGGCCAGGTCGGCTTCGCGGACGCGGTGCAGGACCGTGGCGAAGTCCGGATCGCCGGACAGGTCGACGCGCAGCGCGAGCGTGTTCACGAAGAGCCCGACGAGGTCGTCCAGGTCCTCGGGGCCGCGGCCGGCGACGACGGTGCCGAGCACGATGTCCGTGCCCGCGCCCAGCTTCGAGAGCAACGTGGCCACGGCCGCGTGCAGCGCCATGAACACCGTCGCGTTGTTGGCGCGTGCCAACGCGACCAGGCCCTGGTGGGTGGACGGTCCGACGTGCGCGCGGACCTCGTCGCCGATGTTCTCCGACACCACCGGACGCGGGCGGTCGACGGGGAGGCGCAGCTCGTCCGGGATGCCCTCCAGGCTGGACGCCCAGAACTCGAGCGAGTCGTCGAACGAGGTCTCCTGCCGCAGGGTGTGGTCCGGGTACTGGATCGGCAACGGCCGCCAGTCCGGTGCCGTGCCGGTGACGCGGGCGCGGTAGGCCGAAGCGAGGTCGCGCAGCAGCACGCCCGTCGACCAGCCGTCCGTGGCGATGTGGTGCAGCGCCAGCAGCAACACGTGATCGCGGGCATCGACGCGCAACACGTGGACGCGCAACGGGAACTCCGCCGCGAGGTCGAACGGCCGCGCCACCAGTGCGGTCAGGGTGTCGTCCAGCGAGGCCTCGGTGCAGTCCTCGACCTCGAACACCAGCTCGTCCGCCGGCCGCACGACCTGGTGCCAGCCCTGGTCGTCCTCGGGGAACACCGTCCGCAGCGCCTCGTGCCGGTCCACCACGTCGAGCAGCGCGGCGCGCAGCGCCGCCAGGTCGAGTTCTCCCCGCAACCGCAACGCGTGCGGCGCGGTGTAGGCGTGGTCCGCGACCTCCATCGCGAGCCGGACACCGAGCTGGGCCGAGGACAGCGGCACCCGGTCCGGCCGTTGTCCTGGACGAACCGCGGCACGCACCGCGGGCCCGCCGTCCAGGTGACCGTCGAGGCCGCGGGGCGTGGGGTCGCGGAACAGCACGCGGATGCCGAGCTCGACGCCGAACACCGTGCGGATCGAGGCGAGCAGCCTGGCCGCGAGCAGCGAGTGCCCGCCGAGGTCGAAGAACCCGTCGTCGAGGCCGACCGCCGGGAGTCCGAGCACCTTGGCGAACAGCCCGCACAGGATCTCCTGGCGGGGAGTGCGGGGCTGCGAGCCACCCGCGGTCCAGGTCGGCGCCGGCAACGCGCGGCGGTCCAGCTTCCCGTTGGGAGTCAGGGGGAACTCGTCGAGCTCCACGAACGCGGCGGGCACCATGTGGTCGGGCAGCCGCTCCGCCACGTGCGCCCGGAGGTTCCCGGCGGCACCGACGACGTAGGCGACGAGTCTCCTGCCGTCCACGTCCTCACGGGCCACGACCGCCGCAGCCGTCACGTCCGGGTGGGAGGTGAGCACCGCCTCGATCTCGGCGGGCTCCACCCGGAAACCGCGGATCTTCACCTGGTCGTCGGCGCGGCCGAGGTAGGTCAACGTGCCGTCGGCGCGGCGGCGGACCAGGTCTCCGGTGCGGTACAGCCTGGCCCCGGCCGCGAACGGCGAGGCCACGAACCGTTCGGCGGTCAGCCCCGGCCGCCCGAGGTAGCCGTGCGCCAGGCCTTCTCCGCCGACGTACAACTCCCCCACCGCGCCGACCGGCACGAGCGCCATTCGGTGGTCCAGCACCAGGGCGCTCTTGCCCTGCAACGGGGTTCCGATCGGCACCACGGCCCCGTCCCAGCCGGAAGGCACGGTGAACGAGGTGGTGAACCCCATGCTCTCGACCGGCCCGTAGCCGTTGACCACACCGATGCCCGGCACGGCGGCCAGCACCGACCGCACGTGGGCGGCGGACGCCGCCTCGCCGCCGGTCAGCGCCCAGCGCAGTCCGGAGAAGATCTCCGGACTGGTGTCCCAGAGGTGGTTGAACAGGCTCGCCGACGCGTCCAGCACGGTCACGCCGTGGCGCACCACGAGCTGGGCGACAACGGCGGGTTCCGGCCGCTGACCGGGGTACAGCACGGACGTCCCGCCCGCGAGCAACGGCCCGAGCAGCTGGGTGGCGAAGGCGTCCCACGACACCGAGGCGCACTGCAGCCACACCTCGCCGGAACCGAACCCCGCGTACCGCTGGCCGACGAGCGTGCCGGTCAGCGCTCGGTGCGGTGCGGCGGCGGCCTTCGCGGCACCGGTGGAGCCGGAGGTGAACATGACGCACGCCAGGTCGTCCGGGCCGGTGTCCGGTGCCCGGAACGGCATCGGCCGCACGTGGTCCAGCTCGATCACCGGCACGTCGGCGTCGAACGGCCGGTCGGTCAGCACGAGCCGCACCGGCAGCGACGCGACCATCGACGCGAGCCGCGCGGCCGGGAAGTCGACGTCGAGCATCAGGTAGGCGCCGCCCGCCTTCAGCACGGCGAGCAACGCGGTCGCCATGTCCACGCCGCGTCCGATGTGGACTCCGACGATGTCGCCGCGCCGGACTCCCTGCGACACCAGGAAACCGGCGAGGGCCTCGGACTCGGCGTCCAGCGACGCGTAGCTCACCTCCGCGTCACCCGACACGAGCGCCACGGCGTGCGGGGTGCGCGCGGCCTGCCGGCTGAACAGCCGGTGCACCGGCAGAGCGGGCGCCGGCGTCTCCGTCGTCGACAGCACCGCCGCGCGTTCCTCTGCGGACAGCACGTCGAGGTCCCACAACGACCGGTCCGGGTCGGCGGCGGCCTGGTCCAGCAGCCGGACCAGGCGTGCCAGCAGCATCTCGGCGGTCGCGTCGTCGAACAGGCCGGTGAGGTACTCCAGCGAGCACTTCACGCCGTCGCGGCCCTCGTTCAGCGACAGGGTGAGGTCGAACTTCACCTCGCCCTGCCCCATCGGCTCGACGGTGGCGGTGAGGCCGGGCAGCGCGAGGCTCGCCGCGTCGTCGGACCCGGCCAGCACCATCACCTGGAACAGCGGGTGCCTGCCCGGTGCGCGCACCGGGTTCAGCTCCTCCACCAGGCGGTCGAACGGCACGTCCTGGTTCCCGTAGGCGTCCAGCGACTCCTCGCGCACCCTGGCGAGCAGCGCGCGGAACGACGGGTCGCCGGACAGGTCCACCCGCAGCACCAGGGTGTTGACGAAGAACCCGACCAGGTCTTCCAGTGCCTCCTCGCCCCTGCCGGTGACGACCGTGCCGATCGGGACGTCCTCACCGGAACCGCTGCGGGCGAGCAACGCGGCGAAAGCGGCCTGGGCGACCATGAACAGCGTCGCGCCGGACTCCTCCGCCAGGGCGGCGAGTCCTCGTGCCGTACCGGCGTCCAGCACGGCGCTGACCGCCCTGCCCGCGGTGCCGGTGTCCGCGTCACGCGGACGGTCGATCGGCAACGCGATCTCCTCCGGCAGCCCGGTGAGTCTCGTCCGCCAGTGCGCCACCTGGGCGCTGATCAGACTCGCCGGGTCGTCGGGGGAACCGAGCAGGTCCTGCTGCCACAACGTGTAGTCCGCGTACTGGACCGGCAACGGCTCCCAGTCCGGCTCCTCCCCCGCCACCCGCGCCGTGTACGCGGCCGCGAGGTCGCGCAGCAACGGCCCGAGCGACCAGCCGTCGCTGACGATGTGGTGCATCACCAGCAGCAGCACGTGGTCGAGCGGTCCCTCCCGGAGCAGGTGGGTGCGCAACGGCGGCTCGGCGGCGAGGTCGAAGGCCTCACGCGCCGCCCGGCGCAGCGCGGCCGGATCGCCGGGTTCGAGCGCGGCGAGCACGACCTTCGCGTCGTCCAGGATCTCCTGGTGCGGCAGGCCGTCCCGGCTCGGGAACGTGGTGCGCAACGCCTCGTGCCGCAGGACCACGTCGGTGAGCGCGCGCTCCAGGGCCTCGGTGTCGAGCGTGCCGTGCAGGCGGACGGCGATCGGGATGTTGTAGGCGGCGCCGGTGCCCTCGTGCCGATCGAGGAACCACAGCCGTTGCTGGGCGAACGACAGGGGGATCACAACGTCTCCTTGGACCTCGGACGGGCCCGCAGCACGGGCCTCGGAGCGGGACGGGAGGCGGCCACCGGCAGCTGGGCGGCCAGGCCCGCGACCGTCGGGTTCTCGAACACGGTGCGCACGGCCAGTTCCGCGCCGAAGACCGACCGCACGCGGCTCACCAGGCGCATCACCAGGATCGAATGGCCGCCCAGCGCGAAGAAGTCGTCGTCGGCGGTCACCTCTGGCGCGTTCAGCAGCTCGGCGAACAGACCGCAGAGCACCTCTTCGTGCGGGGTGCGCGGCGCACGACCGGCGACGCTCCGCACGTCCGGGGCGGGCAGCGCGGCGCGGTCGAGCTTCCCGTTCGGCGTGCGCGGCAACGACTGCAGCGCGACGACCGCGGCCGGCACGAGGTAGTCGGGCAGCTGCCGCGCGGCGAACTCCCGCAGGCCGTCCACCTCACCGACCACGTACGCGACGAGCCGCTTGTCTCCGGGGGTGTCCTCGCGGACGACCACCTCGGCCTGCCGCACGCCGGGATGACCGGCGAGCACGGCCCGCACCTCGCCGGGCTCGACCCGGAAGCCGCGGATCTTGACCTGCTCGTCGGCGCGACCGAGGAAGTGCACCACGCCGTCGCGGTCCTGGCGGACCAGGTCTCCCGTGCGGTACATCCGCTCGCCCGGTGCGCCGTGCGGGTTGGCGACGAACCGTTGCGCCGTGACAGGAGTCTGACCCAGGTAACCGTGCGCGAGACCGTCCCCCGCCATGTACAGCTCACCGGGGGTACCCGGCGGAACCGGCCGCAGCCGGCGGTCGAGCACGAACACCCGCTTGCCGGTGATCGGCCGGCCCACCGGCACGCTCACCCGCTCCAGGTCGCGGAGCTCGACGGTGTGGCACAGCGTGAAGATGGTGTTCTCGAGCGGTGAGTAGCCGTTCACGACCCGCAGGAAGGGATGCCGGTCGAGCAACGTCCGCAGGTGCGGGATCGAGGCGGGTTCGCCGCCCGTCATCACCTCGCGGACGCCGTCGAACACCTCGGGCGCCTCGTCGACGAGGAAGTTGAGGAGGCTGGCCGACACGTGCAGCGAGGTGACGCCGTGCCGTGCGACCAGCCGTGCGATCTGCGCCGGCTCCGGGGTCTGTCCGGGTTGCAGCACGCAGGTCGCGCCGGAGAGCAGGGGGCCGAAGAGCTCCAGGGCGAACGCGTCCCAGGACACCGGTGAGCACTGCAGCCAGACCGAGTCCGGGCTGAAGCTCACGTAGTCCTGGCCGGTCAGCGTCGTGACCAGCGCCCGGTGTGACACGACGACGCCCTTGGGCAGTCCCGTGGAGCCCGAGGTGAACATGACGCACGCCGGGCTGTCCGCGGTGAACGCGCGGGCGAAGTCGTCGGACGCGTGGTGGCCGCCCTCGGCGTCCTCCAGCACGAACACCGGTCCTGCCTGGTCGAGCAACGCCTGCCTGCGGTCGGCGGGGTGGTCCGGGTCGAGCAGGACGTACGCGGCGCCTGCCTTGAGCACGGCGAGGATCGCGACGACGAGGTCCACGCCGCGCGGCAGGCACAGCGCGACCGTGTCCCCGATGTCGGCGCCCTGCGCCACCAGCCGCCGGGCGAGCCGGTTCGCGCGGGCGTGCAGTTCGGCGTAGGTGACGGTCTCGTGGTCGTCGACCAGTGCCACGGCGTCCGGCCGTCCGGTCATGAGCCGCGGCAGGGTGGCGTCGCGGTGCGGGCTCTCGCCGGACGAGTTCCAGCCGATCGTCACGGTGTGGAGCTCGTCCGCGTCCATGACGTCCACTGTGGACAGAGGTGTGCCGGGATCATCGGCGACCGCGGTCAGCAACCGGACCAGCCTGGTCACGACCGCCTCGGCCGTGGCGCGCTCGTACAGCTCGGTGGCGTACTCCAGCTCACCGACCAGGCCGGCGGGTGTGCCGTCCTCGGCGAACGACTCCCGCAGGCCGAGCGTGAGGTCGAACTTCGCCGCACCGGTGTCCGTGCGCAGCGCCTCGACCTCCAGGCCCGGCAGGGTGAGCTCGCCCTCGGCGTTGTTCTGCAGCACGACCATCACCTGGAACAGCGGGTGCCTGGCCGTGGTGCGGGCCGGGTTCAGCTCCTCCACCAGCCGTTCGAACGGCAGGTCCTGGTGGTCGTAGGCGGCGAGGTCGTGCTCGCGGACCCGGTCGAGCAGTTCGGCGAACGTCGGGTCGCCGGACAGGTCGGTCCGCAGCACCAGGGTGTTGACGAAGAACCCGACCAGGTCGTCGAGCGCCTCGTCGGACCGCCCCGCGACCGGCGTGCCGAGCGGGACGTCCGTGCCCGCACCGAGCCGGGAGAGCAGGGCGGCGAACGCGGCGCGCAGCAGCATGAACGAGGTGACGCCGGACGTGCGGGCCAGCGCGGTGAGGTCGCGGTGCAGGTCCGCGCCGACGGTGAACGGCACGACGTCGCCCTGGTGCGAGGGCCTGCCGGGACGGGGCCGGTCGGTCGGCAGGGTCGCCTCCTCCGGCAGCCCGGCGAGGGCCTCGCGCCAGTGGGCGAGCTGCTCGTCACCGGGGTTGCGCTGCTGCCACAGGGCGTAGTCCGCGTACTGGACCGGCAGTGGCGTCCACTGTGGAGCCTGACGGTCGACGCGGGCCGCGTACGCCTCGGCGAGGCCGGTCAGCAGTGGCCGCATCGACCAGCCGTCGGCCGCGATGTGGTGCACCACGACGAGGAGCACGTGCTCGCGATCGCCGGTGCGGAACAGCCTGACCCGCAAGGGACTCGTGGCGAGGTCGAACGGCCGTCGAGACTCTTCCTCGACGGTGCCCAGCGACTCGGCGAAGTCGACCGCCACCGGCAGCACCTCCTGGTGCACCACGCCGTCGCGCTGGCGGAACACCGTGCGCAGAGCCTCGTGCCGGCCCACCACGTCGTCGAACGCGGCACGCAGGGCGGGCACGTCGAGGTCTCCGGTCAGGCGCAGGGCGATCGGCACGTGGTAGGCGGCGCCGGGTTGCTGGACCTGTTCGACCGTCCACAACCGTTGCTGCGCCGAGGACACGGGCAGCTCGACCGGCCGTTCGGCGGGCGTGACCCGTTCCCTGGCACGGCGTCCGGTGTCGAGGCGGGCCTCCAGCGCGGCGACGGTCGGCGCGTCGAACACCTCGCGCAGCGCGATCTCGGTGTCGAACGCGACGCGGACGCGCGCCACCAGCCGGGCGGCGAGCAGCGAGTGCCCGCCGAGAGCGAAGAAGTCGTCGTGCACGCCCACCTTCGGCGTGCCGAGCAGGTCGGCGAAGATCCCGCAGAGCACCTCCTGGCGGGCGTTGCGGGGCGCACCACCGCCCACCGCCACGACCGGCGCGGGCAGCGCCCCGCGGTCGAGCTTGCCGTTCTGGGTCAGCGGGAGCTCGTCCAGCACCGTCACGACCGCGGGGACCATGAACGCGGGCAGCAACGCGCCGACGTGCTCGCGGGCCTGCTCGGGGGTGACGTGCTCCCCCGCCACCGGCACGACGTACGCGACGAGGCGCTTGCCGATCACCGGTTCGTCCTGCACGACCACGACCGCGCGGGCGATCCGGTCGTGCCGCGTCAGCGCCGCCTCGATCTCGCCGGGCTCGACCCGGTAGCCGCGGATCTTGACCTGGTCGTCGGCGCGGCCGAGGAACTCGACGACCCCGTCCGCGGTCCACCGGCCGAGGTCACCGGTCCGGTACAGGCGCCCGCCCGCACAGGCGACGAACCGTTCGGCGGTCGCGCCCGGCCGGCCGAGGTAGCCGAGGGCGAGCCCGTCGCCCCCGACGTAGATCTCCCCCGCGACACCGGGCGGTACCGGGTTCAGGTCGTCGTCCAGGACGTGCACGGTGGTGTGGCTGATCGGCGCGCCGATGGGCACCGGGCCGTCCAACTCGGTGATCTGGTGCGTGGTCGCGAAGACCATGCTCTCCACGGGACCGTACGCGTGCACCAGCCGCAGGTCCGGGCAGTCGCGCCGGACGCGGGCCAGGTGCTCGAGCGACGCGGTGTCGCCGCCGGTGCTGACCTCGTGCAGGTGCCCGAACACCTCGGGGTGGGTGTCGACCAGCGCGGCGAACAGGCCCGCCGACAGGAACATCCTGGTGACGCCGTGCCGGGCGACCTGCTCTGCGATCAGCGCCGGCTCGGGCACCTGCCCTGGAGCGAGCACGCACGTCGTGCCGTGCACCAGCGGCTGCCACAGCTCGTACGCCGCCGCGTCCCACGCCACGGGCGCCACCTGCAGCCAGGTCCCTCCTGGCGAGGCGAACTCCTGCCCGAAGAACATCCGCACGGCCGCGCGGTGGGTCGTGACGACGCCCTTCGGCACGCCCGACGAGCCGGACGTGAACATCACGCACGCCACGTCGTCGCCGCCGACCGGGAATCCCGGCCTGGTCGTGGATTCGCCCTCGACGTCGTCCACGCGGACCACGTCCAGGTGGCCGGGCAGCAGGCCCGCGACGGACGGGTGGCTGACCACCAGGTCCAGTCCTGCTTCGTCGACGACGCGCGCCACCGGGTGCGTCGGGTCGAGCGGCACGTAGGCCGCGCCGGTCTTGAGCACGCCCAGCAGCGCGGCGACGAACGCCGGCGACCGCTCGACCAGCACACCGACGAGGTCGCCGCGGCCGACGCCGTGTTCGAGGACCTTGTGCGCCACCTGGTTCGCCCACGCGTCGAGCCCGGCGAACGTGACCCGTTCCTCGCCGAAGACGAGCGCCACCGCGTCGGGCTGGAGTTCGGCCTGCTCCTCGAAGAGGCCGACCAGTGACCGGTCGCGCGGGTAGTCGGCGGTCGTGCGGTTCCACCGGGTCAGGGCCTCGCGTTCCCCGGCGGACAGCAGCTCCGCCTGGGAGACCCGTACCTCCGGGTCGAGGTCGGCGGCCACTCGTTCGAACCGCTCGATCAGGGTCTCGGCCGTGGCGCGGTCGAACAGGTCCGCCGCGTACTCCAGCGTGCCGGTGATGCCGGACGGGCCGTCGTCGTCCGCGGTCTCGGTCAGCATCAGCGCGAGGTCGAACTTCGCGGCGGTGACCGCGATGTCCACCTCCTCACCGTCCAGTCCGGACAGTTCGGCGGCCGGTGCCGCGGACCCGACCGTGACGAACACCTGGAACAACGGGTGCCGCGCCGGGGAGCGGACCGGGTTCAGTTCCTCGACGACCTGGTCGAAGGGCACGTCCTGGTTCGCGTACGCGGCCAGGTCGGTCTCGCGGACCCGGCCGACCAGCTCGCGGAACGTGGGATCGCCCGCCAGGTCGGTCCGCAGCACCAGGGTGTTGACGAAGAACCCGACCAGGTCGTCCAGCGCCTCGTCGGTGCGGCCCGCCACCGCGGTGCCCAGCGGGATGTCCGTGCCCGCGCCGAGCCGCGACAGCATCAGCGCCAGCGCGGCCTGCACGACCATGAACAACGTCGCGTCGCACTCTCGGGCGATGGTGAGCAGGCGGCGGTGCACCTCGGCATCGAGCCGCACGGCCAGCTGTTCGCCGCGGTGGCTCGGGGTCTCCGGCCGCGGCCGGTCGGCGGGCAGCGCGATCTCCTCCGGCAGGCCGGCGAGCGCCGTGCGCCAGTGCTCGACCTGCCCGCTGATGTCGAGGTCCCGCTGCCACAGCGCGTAGTCCGCGTACTGCACGGCGAGCGGCGGCAGGTCCGGTTCCACTCCGGCCCTGCGGGCGTCGTAGGCGTGGCCGAGGTCGCGCAGAAGCGGTCCCCACGACCAGCCGTCGGTGACGATGTGGTGCATGACCACCAGCAGGACGTTGTCCTCTTCGGACAGACGGAACAGGTTGGCCCGCAACGGCAGGTCGGTCGCGAGGTCGAACTCCCTGGCCGACTCGGCCGCGAGCAGGTCGTCCAGTTCGGCCGTGTCGCAGCGGATCAGGTCCAGCGCCACCTCGGTGTCGGGCAGCACGACCTGCTCGGGCACGCCGCCGGTGTCCGGGAAGACCGTGCGCAGCACCTCGTGGCGGGCGAGCACGTCACCGAGCGCCGCCTGCAACGCGGCGGTGTCGAGCGGTCCGCGCAGCCGCCGGGCGATCGGCACGTGGTAGGTCGTTCCCTCGCCCTGCATGCGGTTCAGGAACCACAGGCGCCGCTGGGCGGCCGAGAGCGGCAGCCGCGCCGGTCGCTGCCCTGCCCGCACGGACGGGCGTGCCTGCGCGAGGGAGTCGACGCGGGCGTCCAGGCCGCGCACGGTCGGCGTGCGGAAGACCTCGCGCATCGCGAGCTCCACGCCCAGCACCGACCGCACCCTGCCGACGAGCCGTGCGACCAGCAGCGAATGCCCGCCCAGCGCGAAGAAGTCGTCGTCCGGCGACACCTCGGGCAGGCCCAGCAGGCCGGCGAAGATGCCGCAGAGGATCTGCTGGCGCGGCGTCCTCGCGGCGGCGCCCGCAGCGGTGGTGATCTCGGGAACGGGCAGCGCGGCCCGGTCGAGCTTGCCGTTCGCGGTGCGAGGCAGTTCGTCGAGCACCACGAACGCCGAGGGCACGAGGTGCTCGGGCAGCCTGGTGGCGGCGAAGGCGCGCAGTGCGGCCGGATCGGCGGCGCCCACGACGTAGGCGACGAGCCGCGGGCCGGCGAGCACCACGACCTCGGCCTGCCGGACGTCCTCGTGGGCGTTCAGCACGGCGGAGACCTCGGCGGGCTCCACCCGGAAGCCGCGGATCTTCACCTGGTCGTCCGCGCGGCCGAGGAACTCGACGACGCCGTCGGCGTCCTGGCGCACCAGGTCGCCGGTGCGGTACATGCGGCCGCCGAACGGGCACGCCACGAACCGTTCCGCGGTGGCGGCGCCCTGGCCGAGGTAGCCGTGTGCGAGGCCGTCGCCCGCCATGTAGAGCTCACCGGGCGTGCCCGGCGGGACCAGCCGCAGGTGCTCGTCCAGCACGTGGACCCGCTTGCCCTTCAGCGGGCGGCCGACCGGGATGCTGCGGCGTGCCGAGTCCTCGGGCAGGATCCGGTGGCACAGCGTGAAGATGGTGTTCTCGAGCGGCGAGTAGCCGTTGACGAGCCGCACGCCGGGGTGGCGTTCCAGCAACGTGCGCACGTGCTCCTTGGAAGCTGCCTCGCCGCCGGTCATCACCTGGCGGACGCCGGCGAGCGCGTCCGGGTACTCGTCGAGCACGAAGTTGAGCAGGCTCGCGGACAGGTGCACGGTCGTGATCGCGTGCTCGGTGACCAGCTCGGCGATCCGCGCGGGTTCCGGTGACTGGCCGGGTTGCAGCACGCAGGCCGCGCCCGAGAGCAGCGGGCCGAACAGTTCGAGCGCGAAGGCGTCCCAGGAGACCGGTGCGCACTGCAGCCACACCTCGTCCGCGCCGAACTCCACGTAGTCCTGGCCGGTGAGGGTGGCGACGACGGCGCGGTGCGAGGTCTGCACGCCCTTGGGCCTGCCGGTCGAGCCCGACGTGAACATCACGCACATGGCGGCGTCCGGGTGCACCGGGCGGTGCAGGGGTTCCGCGCTCTGGTGGGCGGCGCCGCCGATGTCGACCAGCCGGCTCGGCAGGTACGACGGGCCTTCGACGACGGGACCGGCCTGGCGTGCCAGACGTTCGGCGAGCAGCGACGGCCCGTTCACGACCGTCACCGCGGGGCGCGCCTGGACCAGCAGGGTCGCGAGGCGCTCCACGGGGTGGTCGGGATCGAGCAGCACGTAGGCGGCACCGAGTTTGAGCACCGCGAGCACGGCCGCGACGAGCTCTGGTCCCCGTGGCAGGCAGATCGCCACCAGCGCGCCCGCGTCGGCGTCGACGTGCCGGGCGAGCCGGTTCGCGTGGGCGTCCAGTTCCGCGTAGGTGGTGCGGCCGGTCTCGTGGATCAGCGCGGTCGCGTCCGGGGTCGCGCGGGCGTGGCGGGTGAAGATCTCGTGCAGGCACTCGCCGGTGTCGGTGGTGCCGGTGTCGGTGGTGCCGGTGTCGTTCCACTCGACCGCGATCCTGCGCCGCTCCTCGAGCGTCATCAGGTCCACTTCGGACAGACGGGCGTCCGGGTTCGCGGCCACGGCGTCGAGGAAGCGGACGTAGCGGTCGAGCAGCGCGGTTGCGGTGCGGTGATCGAACAGGTCGGTCGCGTACTCCAGGTGGCAGGTCAGGCCGCCGTCGGTCTCGTGCAGGGTGAGCGTCAGGTCGAACTTGGCGGTGTGCCGCTGCACGTCGAGGGTCTCGGTGGCGCAGCCGGGGAAGACCACCTCGCCCTCGGCGTTGTTCTGCAGCACCACCATGACCTGGAAGAGCGGGTGCCTCGCCAGCGTGCGGGCCGGGTTCAGCTCCTCGACGACGCGGTCGAACGGCACGTCGGCGTTCGCGTACCCGGCCAGGCCCGTCTCCCGCACGCGGTCGAGCAGCTCGCGGAACGTCGGGTCGCCGGAAACGTCGTTGCGCAGCACCACGGTGTTGACGAAGAGCCCGACGAGGTCGTCGAGTGCCTCGTCCCCGCGGCCCGCGACGGGCACGCCCACCGGCACGTCGGTGCCCGCGCCGAGGCGGGACAGCAGCGCGGCGAACGCGGCCTGCACGACCATCGCCTGCGTCGCCTGGGCGGCCCGCGCGAGCCCGGCCACGTCAGCACCGGCGCGCGCGGTGACCACGCCTCCACGCCGGCTGGGGGTGGCGGGCCGCAGGTGGTCGGCGGGCAGGCTCGCCTCGTCCGGCAGACCGGCCAGTGCCGTGCACCAGTGGCCGAGCTGGTCGCCGAAGTCCTGGTCGTGCTGCCACAGCACGTGGTCGGCGTACTCGACGGGCAGGGCTTTCCACTGCGGCGCCGCGTGTTCTCGTCGCGCCGCGTAGGCCGTGGACAAGTCACGCAGCAGTGGCGCGACAGACCAGCCGTCCGCGGCGATGTGGTGCAGAACGAGCAGCAGCACGTACTGGTCGGGCTCTTCCTCCGCGAGGTACGCGCGCAGCGGCGGTTCGGTGCGCACGTCGAACGGCCGGGTCGCGGCCTCCTCCAGCTTCGCGGGGTCGAGCGGCAGGAGGTCGACGTCCGCGGGCAGCGCGACCTGGTACGGCTCGCCGTCGTGGTCCGGGAAGACCGTGCGCAGCGGCTCGTGGCGCTCCACGAGGTCGACCAGGGCGACGCGCAGCGCGTCCCGGTCCAGCTCTCCGTTGATGCGCAGGGCGATCGGCACGTTGTAGGCGGCGCTGGGGCCGTGCACGTCCTCGAGCAGCCACAGCCTGCGTTGCGCGTGGGACAGCGGCAACCGTTGCGGGCGAGTCCTCGGCGCCACGGCTTCCCGTGCGGTGCCGAGCGAGTCGAGCAACGCGTCGAGCGCCGCGGGCGTCGGCCGGTCGAACACGTCCCGGAGCGCCATCTCCACGCCGAACGCGGTGCGCGCCTTCGCGACCAGCCGAGCCGCGAGCAGCGAGTGCCCGCCGAGCGCGAAGAAGTCGTCGTCCAGCGCGACCTCCGGCACGCCGAGGAGGTCCGCGAAGATCCCGGTGAGGACCTCCTGCCGCGCGGTCCGCGGTGCCCGCCCGCGGCTCTGGGCGCGTTCGGGCTCTGGCAGCGCACGCCGGTCGAGCTTCCCGTTGGGCGTCAACGGGAACGCGTCCAGCACCACCACGGCCGCCGGCACCATGTAGTCGGGCAGCCGCTGCGCGAGGTGCTCCCTCAGCCCGTCCGCGTCGCCCACGACGTAGGCGACGAGCCGCTTGCCGGTGGTCCCGTCCGCCCGCACCTCGACCGCGGCCCGCTCGACACCGGGATGACCCAGCAGAGCCGCCTCGACCTCACCGGGCTCGACCCGGTAGCCCCGGATCTTGACCTGGTCGTCGGCTCGCCCGAGGAACTCGACGGTCCCGTCCGCCCGCCACCGCCCCACGTCACCGGTGCGGTACACCCGCTGCCCACCGGCGCACGCCACGAACCGCTCGGCCGTGGTGCCGGCGCGGTTCAGGTACCCGTGCGCGAGCCCGTCCCCGCCGAGGTAGATCTCCGCCGCCACACCGGGCGGCACCGGGGCGAGGTCACCGTCGAGCAGGTGCACGGACGTGTTCGCGATCGGCGCGCCCACCGGCACCGGCCCGTCGACCTCGGTGACCTGGTGCGTGGTGACGAACACCATGCTCTCCACCGGCCCGTACCCGTGCACCAGCCGCACGTCCGGGAACTCCCGCACCACACGGGCGAGGTGCGCGACCGAGGGGCTCTCGCCGCCGGTCATCACCTGCCGGACGACCTGGAAGACCTCGGGGTGCGTGTCGAGCACGGCCGCGAACAGCCCGGCCGACATCCACAGCGTGCCGATCTCGTGCTCGGCGACGAGCCGCGCGATCACCGCGGGGTCGGGCACCTGGCCGGGGGCGAGCACGCAGGTTCCGCCGTGCAGCAGGGGTGGCCACATCTCGAGGCTCAGGCCGTCCCAGGAGACGGGGGCGGACTGCAGCCACGTGCCGCCGAAGTCCACATAGGACTGGCCGAAGAACGTGCGGACCGTGGCGCGGTGGGAGGACATGGCGCCCTTGGGCACGCCCGAGGAGCCGGAGGTGAACAGCACGCAGGCCACGTCGTCGGCGGTGAGGGGGACGGAGGGACGGGTGGTGGGTTCGGTGCCGGGACCGGCAGCGACGCTGGTCCGCACCGCCGACTCGGCACCCGGCGCCACGCGGGCCACCCGCTCCGGGTCGTCCGTGACCACCAGGTCCAGCCCCGCCTGCCCGGCCACCGAAGCGATCCGGTCGTCCGGATGCCCGGGGTCCAGCGGCACATAGGCCGCCCCGGCCTTCAGCACCCCGAGGATCGCCGCCACGAACTCGGGCGACCGCCGCACCAGCACTCCGACCAGGTCCCCGCGGCCGACCCCACGCCCGATCAGCCGGTGCGCGATCTGGTTCGCCCGCGCATCCAGTTCGCCCGCGCACACCTCCACGCCCTCGAACACGACCGCCACGGACGCGGGATCCGCGTCGACGCGCTCCTCGAACAACTCCACCAAAGTCCGCGAGCGC
Organism: Lentzea rhizosphaerae; assembly: GCF_042649515.1. Classification (NCBI taxonomy): domain Bacteria; kingdom Bacillati; phylum Actinomycetota; class Actinomycetes; order Pseudonocardiales; family Pseudonocardiaceae; genus Lentzea; species Lentzea rhizosphaerae. The sequence goes on from NZ_JBHRZI010000010.1 coordinate 106,534, forward strand.
GGGTAGTCGACGGCGGTGTCGTTCCACCGCGCCAACGCCTCCAGCTCCTCGTCGAGCAGCACACCCACCTGCGACAGCGGCACGTCAGGGCTCGCGGACCACGCGCTCAGCAGCGCTGTGAACCGGCGTGCGAGCAGGGCGGCGGACGGTTCGTCCCACAGGTCGAGTGCGTAGGTGAGCCAGCCGCGCACACCATCGACCGACTCGGTCAGGTCGAAGGTCAGGTCGAACTTGGCCGGGTGCAACTCGACCGAGCCGGTCTCCACCGCCAGGCCCGCGAACTGCGACGCGTCGTCCGGGGCGTTCTGCAGGACGAGCATGGTCTGGAACAGCGGGTGCCGCGACCTCGAGCGCTCCGGGTTGAGCTCCTCCACGAGTCGTTCGAAGGGCAGATCCTGGTTCGCGTAGGCGGCGAGGTCCGTCGTGCGGACCCGCCCGACGAGGTCGCGGAACGTCGGGTCGCCGGTGAGGTCGGTGCGCAGGACGAGGGTGTTCACGAAGAACCCCACCAGGTCGTCCAGCGCCTCGTCGGTCCGGCCGGCGACGGCCGTGCCCAGCGGGATGTCCGTGCCCGCGCCGAGCCGCGAGAGCAGTCCGGTCAGACCGGCCTGCAGCACCATGAACAGGGTCGAGCCGGTCCGCGAAGCCAGGTCCGAGAGCCGTGCGCTCACCTCGGCGTCCACCACGACCTCGACGGCCGCGCCGCGGTGGGTCGCCGCCGCCGGGCGGGGGTGGTCGGTGGGCAGGGTGATCTGCTCGGGGAGGCCGGCGAGGGTGTCGCGCCAGAAGGCGAGCTGGCCCGCGAGCTCGCTGTCCGGGTCGTCGGCCGAGCCGAGCACCTCCTGCTGCCACACCGTGTAGTCGGCGTACTGGACGGGCAGCGGCTCCCAGTCCGGCTCCCGGCCTTCGAGACGCGCGGCGTAGGCGGTGGCGAGGTCACGGGTGAGCGGTCCCCACGACCAGCCGTCCGTGGCGATGTGGTGCATCACGAAGAGCAGCACGTGGTCCTGGTCGGAGACCCGGAACAGGCTGGGGCGCCACGGGTGTTCGGCGGCGAGGTCGAACTCCCAGGCGGAGGCCTCGACCATCGCTTCCTGCACGTCAGCCGTGGAAACCTTGTGCAGCACCGGAACCGTGTCGAGCACGAGCTGGTGCGGCTCGCCGTCGACGTCCGGGAAGACGGTGCGCAGCGTCTCGTGCCGGAACGCCACGTCCGCCAGGGCGGACTCCAGCGCGTCCACGTCGAGCGGGCCGCGCAGGCACAGCGTGTACGTGGCGTTGTAGAGCGCGCCCGCCGGGTCGAGGCGGTGCAGCAGCCACAGCCGGCGCTGGGCGAAGGACAGGGGGATCACAACGTCTCCTTTTGCCTGGCCCGCGCCCGCAGAGCGGGTCTGGCCTTCTTCGCGAGGACGAGTCGGTCGGCCAGGTCGGCCACGGTCGGTCCGTCGAACACGGTCGCGACGGACAGTTCGGCGTGCAGTTCCCGGCGAATCCGGCCGAGCAGCCGCATCACCAGCAGCGAGTGGCCGCCCAACCGGAAGAAGTCGTCGTCGATGGACACCGACGGCACGCCCAGGACTTCGGCGAACAGCGAGCACAGCGCCCGTTCGTTCGCGGTGCGCGGGGCACGGCCCTCCACGACGACGGTCTCGGGTGCGGGGAGCGCGCGGCGGTCGAGCTTGCCGGTGTCGGTGCGGGGCAACGCGTCCAGCACCACGATGGCCGACGGCACGAGGTGCTCGGGCAGCCGCGCACGGGCGTGGTCGCGCACACCGCGGGCACTACCGACCACGTACGCGACGAGCCGCTTGTCGCCGGGCCGGTCCTCCCGCACCACGACCTCCACCTGCCGGACGTCCGGGTGGTCCGCGAGCACCGCCCGCACCTCGCCCGGTTCGACCCGGAAGCCGCGGATCTTCACCTGGTCGTCCGCGCGGCCGAGGAACTCGACGACCCCGTCCGCGCCCTGGCGCACCAGGTCGCCCGTGCGGTACATCCGCCCGCCGCCGAACGGGTTCGCGACGAACCGCTGGGCCGTCGCGCCGCCCTGCCCGAGGTAGCCGTGCGCCAGCCCGTCGCCTGCCATGTAGAGCTCACCGGGCGTACCCGGTGGCACCGGCCGCAACCACCGGTCCAGCACGTGCACCTGCTTGCCCGCCAGCACCCGGCCCACCGGGACGCTGCGCAGCCCGGTGTCGGAGACGGCGATCCTGTGGCAGAGCGTGAAAATCGTGTTCTCGACCGGCGAGTAGCCGTTGACCAGGCGCAGGTCCGGGTGGCGGATCAACGCCTTCCGCACGTGTGCCGGGGAAGCCGCCTCGCCGCCGGTCATCACCTGCCGCACGCCGGTGAACGCGTCCGGGTGCTCGTCGAGCAGGTAGTTCAGCAGGCTCGCCGACACGTGCACGGTCGTGATGCCCTGTGCGGCGATCAGCTCCGCGATCCGTTCGGGCTCCGGTGACTGGCCGGGCTGCAGCACGCAGGTCGCACCGGACAGCAGGGCGCCGAACAGTTCCAGCGCGAACGCGTCCCACGACACGGGCGAGCACTGCAGCCAGATCTCGTCCGCACCGAACGAGACGTAGTCCTGCCCGGTCAGGGTGCCGGTCAACGCGCCGTGCGGGGTCAGCACGCCCTTGGGCCGGCCGGTCGAGCCGGACGTGAACATCACGCACGCCGAGTCCGCCGGTGTCACCGTCACCTCGGGCGGGGCGTCGGCCGATCCCTCCGGCACCGTCGTGACGACCGTGCGGACGCCGGCGAGCGCGGTCACGGCCTCCAGCCGGGCGGCGGGGAACGCGACGTCGAGGACCGTGTAGGCGGCCCCGGCCTTGAGCACCGCCAGGATCGCCACGACGAGCGGAATGCCGCGTTCGAGGCGGACACCGACCACGTCACCGCGCCGGACGCCCTCCGCGACCAGCCGGTGGGCGACGTGGTTGGCCCACCGGTCGAGCTCCGCGTAGTCCAGTGTGGACTCTCCACAGACCAGCGCGGTGGCGTGTGGCGCACGGGCGGCGTTCTGGGCGATGACGTCGTGCAGGGTCGCCGCCGCACACGGATGCGGAGTGGATCCGGCCGCGCCCTCACCGGGCAGCAGCAGGTCGATCTCCGCCACGGGCGTGTCCGGAGCAACCGCGACCGCCTCCAGGAGACGAACCATCCGGCCTGCCAGTGCACGGGCCGTGGTGTCGTCGAACAGGTCCTTGGCGTACTTGAGGGTGCCGCGCAGCCCGTCGTCCTCGGTGAGGTCGAACACCAGGTCCGCCTTGGCCGCGTCGACCTGCACCGGCACGTCCTCACAGGACAGTCCGGGGAAGTCCGGCACGACCGAGGGCGGCTGGAGCACGAGCAACGTCTGGCACAGCGGGTGCAGTCCCTGGGCCCTCGCCGGCTGCACCTCCTCCACCAGCCGGTCGAACGGCAGCTCGCCGTGCAGGTGCACGCGGCCGTCCTGTTCCCGCACCCTGGCCAGCAGCTCCCGGAACGTGGGCTCACCCGACACGTCGGTCCGCAGCACCAGGGTGTTCACGAAACACCCGACCAGGTCCGCCAGCGACTCGTGCCCGCGCCCGGCGACGATTCCGCCGACCGGCACGTCCTCGCCCGCCCCGAGCCGCGACAGCAGCCCGGCGAGCGCGGCGCGCAGCACCATGAACACCGTCGCCCTCGACTCGCGGGCCAGGGCCGTCAGCGCACCGTGCGCCGCCGAGTCCACGTGGAAGTCGATCGCGCCCGCCTCGCGGACACCTGCCGACCGCACGGACCGGTCCGCGGGCAGCGCGATCTCCTCGGGCATGCCCGCGAGCTCGGCCTTCCAGAACGCCAGCAGGTCGTCCTGCGGGACCAGCAGGTCCCGGTGCCAGGCCGTGAAGTCGAGGTACCGCACCGGCAACGAGGCCCACCGCGGCGCACGGCCGGAGACCCGCGCGGCGTAGGCGTGGGCCAGATCGCGCCACAGCGGCGTGATCGACCACCCGTCCACCGCGATGTGGTGCACGACCAGGACCAGCAGGTGCTCGTCCTCACCCTCGGCGACCAGCCCCGCCCGGACGGGGATCTCGGTCTCCAGGTCGAACGGCCGCGTGACGTCCGGTGTGGACAGTCGAACGTCGACCGCGTCGAGAACTCGTTGGTACGGCTCGTCGTCGAGAACCGGGAAGATCGTGCGCAACGGCTCGTGCCGCGCGACGACGTCGTTCAGCGCCGCCGTCAACGCACGGACGTCCAGCGGGCCACGCAGACGCAGGGCCATCGGCACGTTGTAGGCGGGACCGCGATCGGACTGCTGCACGAACCACATCCGCCGCTGTGCCGCCGAGAGCGCGGGACGTGCGGGATGCGCCACCGGAAGCGGACCGGATCGCGCGGCACCGGCCGTCGCCGCGACGGCCGCGAGCGCGGACGGCGTGGACGCCTCGAACACCGCCGGCGCGGGCACCTCGACCCCCGCGACCGCCCGCAGCCTGCCGACCAGCCGTGCCGCCGCGAGAGAGTGCCCGCCCAGCGCGAAGAAGTCGTCGTCCACCCCGATCGGCGAGACCCCGAGCACCTCGGCGAACAACGCGCAGACGATCTCCTCCGCCGGATCTCGCGGCGGCCCGCCCAGCGGCACGCGTTCGCGCACCGGCGCCGGCAACGCTCGTCGATCGAGCTTCCCGTTGGGGGTCAACGGCAACGCGTCGAGGAACACCACGTCCGACGGCACCATGTAGGCGGGCAGGATCGACGCGCAGTGCTCGCGCACCTCGGCCTCCGCCGGCGCCGGACCGTCCGCCACCGCGTACGCCACCAGCGTCTTCTCCCCCGCCGGGGTGGTCAGGACGGTCACCGCAGCCTGCCCGATCCGCGGGTGCGCCGCGACGGCGCCCGCCACCTCGGCGGGTTCGATCCGAAAGCCGCGGATCTTCACCTGGTCGTCGGTGCGCCCGGCGAAGTCCAGGTCCCCGTCCGGTCGCACGCGGCCCAGGTCACCGGTGCGGTACATGCGCTCGCCCGGCGCCCCGAAGGGGTCGGCGACGAACCGCACCGCCGTCTCTCCCGGCCGCCCGAGGTAGCCGCGGGCGAGCTGGACGCCGGTCAGGTACAGCTCACCGACCTCTCCGTCCGGCACCGGCCGCAACCGCGCGTCCAGCACCCGGATGCCCGCGCCGGCGGTGGGACGGCCGATCGGCACGAGCCCGCCGCCCTCGACCTCCCGGCACGGCAGGCACGTGACGCCCACGGAGACCTCGGTCGGCCCGTACTCGTTGTAGAGCACCACGTCGAGGCTCTCCCGGAAGCGGTCCGCGACCGCGATCGGCAGCCCCTCGCCCTCCGATGCCACGAGCCGCAACGGGCCGTCGGCGCCGTCGCGCAGGTACTCGTCCAGGAACAACGGGATCATCGACGCGACGAACCGGATCATCGTGATCCGCTCGGCGCGCACGGTCCTCGCGAGGTACGCGGGGTCCCGGTGGCCACCGGGACGGGCCATGACGAGCGTCGCCCCGGCGGCCAGGGTCAGGAAGACCTCGATGACGGACGGGTCGAACCCCGACGGCGTCTTCTGCAGCACGCGGTCACCCGGCGCCAGGCGGTAGCGGGCCTGGACGTCGGTCATCCGCCGCAGGATGCCGCGGTGGGTGATCACCACGCCCTTGGGCTTGTTGGTGGTGCCCGAGGTGAACATGACGTAGGCGGGGTGGTCGGGCAGCGGGGGCGTGAGAGCAGCCGGGCCGTCCCCCTCCGCCGACCACAGCGCCACCTCGTCGAGGCCGAGCGTGAGCGACGGGCGCGCCACCTCGACCACGTGCGCGGTCCGCTCGGCCGGGTAGTCGGGATCGAGCGGCAGGTACGCCGCCCCCGCCCGGACGATCGCGAGCAGCGCGACGACCAGTTCGGCCGAGCGCGGCAGCGCGACCGCCACCACGTCCTCCGGCCCGACACCCCTGCCGGTCAGGGCGGCGGCCAGGCGGCCGGCCCTGGCGTCGAGCTCGGCGTACGTCAGCACCGCGCCGTCGCACTCGACGGCGGGAGCGTCCGGTGCCGAGCGCACGGCCCGGTCTACCGCGGACGGCAGGGTCTGGAGATCGTCGAGCACGGTGGCACCCCCTGGGCAGGTCGGAGAGAGGTCAGGACAGCGAGGCGATGAGGCTGGCCGGACGCAGGTCCGTCCAGTGCTCCTCCACGTACGCGAGGCAGGCGTCGCGGCCGTCCGGGCCGAAGGTCCGCGTCCAGCCCTCGGGCACGGGAATGCGCTGCGGCCACAGGGAGTGCTGGTTCTCCTCGTTGACCAGCACCAGGTACACGCCGTCGGCGTCCTCGAACGGGTTGGTGGACATGGCTCGTCTCCTCTGATGGGTTCAGGCGTCGTGCAGGTGCGCGACGCGGTGCAGGGCGGCGAGCAGGCTCGCCGAGTCGGAAGGGCTGTCGCGGTCCACGACGGACCGCGGGATCGGCATGGCGCCGACGGACGACCAGCGCAGGCGGCCGGCGTCGTCGATGTGGCAGCGGGCGTGGCCCGCGTTGTCGGGGTGCAGGCAGTACGGCACGTCGAGCAGGCCCCGCCGGAACGCGGCGAGCAAGGCCGCGCCCGGTTCGCCGGGCAGGTCGAGCACCGCCTCGACGAGGGCCGTGGCCTCGGCGAGCACTCCCGTGTCCTCTGTGGACTCGCCGAACCCGGCCGCCTCCGCCGCCGCGGCGGCACTTTCCAGTGCGTCCACGTTCTCGGCGACGGTCGGGATGCGGTGCGCCTCGGCCACGGTCTTGACGATCAGCCGCTCGGCACCCGCGCGGACGGCGAGCCGCGCCGCGTTGTCGTTCAGCAGCCGTGCCCCGGACGGTGTGCGCGGGTACACGCCCATGTAGGCGTAGACCACGACGTGCCAGTCCACATCGGACAGGAACCGGCCGGCGAGCACGCGCAGGGCGCGGATCGCCTCGGCGTCCTGGTCGGAGTTGGTCTGCTGGGCGTAGCTCAGCGAGACGCTCCGCACGCCGTGGTGGCGGAAGAACACCGCCTCCAGCACGCTGAGCGCCACCAGCAGGCTCGGCGGGCACAGCTGGCCCATCATGCAGCCGCCGAACGTCTCCAGGTGGCCGGAGAACCCCTCGCAGGCCTCGGTCCAGTGCTCGACCGAGTCCCGCAGCGGCTTGCGGCTGTAAGGCAGGCAGTACGACACCGGGCCGCCCTCGGTCGCGTCCAGCCCCGCCGCGGCCAGCGCGCCGAAGATGGCGCGCGGGTCCGCTGAGCCGTGCCGCACCTGCACGGGGAACCCTGCGAGCCCGTCCAGCACGGCCCGCGTGGTGTCCGGGTGGTGCGAGACGATCGGGTAGCCGTTGAGCAGGGCGCCGTCGCGCAACGCGGTCAGCGCCGCCCGGTGGTCGCCGACCCTGGTGTAGCTGTCGACGGTGAGGGTGCCGACCGTGGTGGCGCGGGCAGCGAGCACCGCGAGCAGCCCGGCACGCATCTCCCTCGGTGACGCCATCCCCATCCGGGGCTGCACCACCAGCCGGCCCTCCGCGGCGGCCCGCCCGACAAAGGCCGCGAACCCGGTCATGACGCTGTTCCCGCTGTTCGGCACAAGGCGTGGGAGGCGACGAACTCACGGAACCGCGTGATGGCCGTGTCGTCGTCGAAGACCTCGGCGAACCCCGCTGCCCGCAGGGCGTCGGCCTGGGCGGCCTCGGGGCCACCGATGCCGAGCTTGCCGCCGATCACGACCGGCACGGCGGCGAGGCCCGGCCGGCTCCTCAGCTCCGCGAGTGCGCGCGGCCCGTCCTGGTAGCCGTGGCCGTTGACCGTGCTGAGGACGACGAGGTCGGGCTGTTCGGCCTCGCACTCGTCGGCGAGCAGCACGGGCGGCACGCACGCCCCGAGGTTGACCACCCGGTACCCGGCCTCCTCCAGCAGCAGCTGCAGGTAGACGAGGTTCCAGGTGTGCGAGTCCGACGCGGTGCCGGACAGCAGGACGAGGTTGTTCATGTCAGGCTTTCTCGAAGACGGGGAACGGTGTCGGCGGCGCCGGGGAACCAGACGTCCTCGCCGCTCAGCGCGGCGGGCGTGTACTTGCCCAGTGCGCTCGTGAGCAGCTGGACCTCGAAGGCGAGGCACTCGACGAGCCGGCGCAGGCCGTGCTCGGGGTCGGCGTCCACGGCGGTGAGCGCGGCGCGCCCGAGCCCGACGGCGGTGGCGCCGAGCGCAAGTGCCTTGACCGCGCGCACGCCCTCCCAGACGCGTCCCGTGGCGAGCAGGCAGCCCGCCGGGGAACCGATGCGCCGCAGGCACTCCGCGAGCGGCAGGCCGACGTGGTCGAGGAACGCGCGCGGCGCCCACCCGGTGCCGCCCTCGGCGCCGTCCACGGTCACCGCGTCCGCACCCGCCTCCCAGGCGCAGGCCGCGGCCTGCGCCACGTCGCGGCCGGGGTGCAGCTTCACCCAGATCCGCGCCCGCGGGAAGTTGTTGCGCATGAACCGGATCTGCTGGCGCAGGATCTCGTCGGTGAACGTGCCGGGACTGCCGGAGCGCAGCACTCCCGGCCCCTGCGACCACAGGTCGTCGAGGGCGAACTGCTCGGACACCCGTGCCGCCGTCGCGCGGTCGAGCACGGTCAGGCCGCCCAGTCCGGGTTTCGCGCCCTGGCCCACCTTGAGCTCGAACCCGAGCCTTCCGCCCGCCAGCAGCGGTTCCGCGGCCGGGTCGCTGTAGACGAGGTTCCACACCTCGGCGTCGGCGTCCTCGGTGCTCTGCTGCACCACGACGCCACCCAGCGACGGGTCCGCCGCGTCGAGGTAGGCGCGGAGGCGGGCCAGCATGCCGGTGGTGGCGGACGGGTCGCGCCGGTACCCGGTGACGGGTACGACGTTCTCGCCGATCACCATCGGGATGCCCAGCGCACCCGCCTGCCTGCTCGCCGCGACCGACACCTCGGAGCTGCCGATCCGGGTGGACCCGAACGCGGACAGGAACACCGGCAGCGCCGAGGAGAACCCGCCGATCGTGGTCCTCAGGTCCACATCGGACTGCAGCGGCTCGCGGCCGAGGTCGATGAGCTTCTCCAGCCGCAGCGGCATGAACACCGGCGGCACCAGCCTGGCCGCGTCGAGCTCGTCTCCCCGCGGGTCCGGGCCGGAGGTGTCCTGGCCGAACACCTCGTGGCCGTAGGTCTCCACGGGCGGGAACGCCTCCGCGGCACCACCCAGTGCCCTCGCGCGCACCTGCTTCTCGGGGAAACCGCCCGCTCTCACGGCGCCACCTCGCCGGGCACCTTCGGGTAGGCGTTGACCTGCCACACCGCGTCCAGGCCGGTGAGGAAGCGGGTGAGCCGCTCGAGGCCCATGCCGAACCCGGCGCTGCGCGGCACGCCCTGGCGCATGACGTCGAGGTACCAGCGGTACTTCGCGGGGTTCTCCCCCGTCTCGCGCATCCGCGTCACGATCGTGGCGTAGTCGGACTCGCGCTCGCTGCCGCTCACCAGTTCGCCGTAGCCCTCGGGCGCGAGCAGGTCGAAGTTGCGCAGCCGGCCCGGTTCGGTGGTGCTCTCCCTGTCGTAGAACCCGCGAGAGCCCTTCGGGTAGTCGGTGACGAAGAACGGGCGATCCTTCTTGGAGGACAGCAGTTCCTCGCCCGTCCACTCGATCTCCGCGTCCGGGCTCTGCGCGTAGTCGAGCCCGTGCAGCGCGTCGACCGCCTCGCGGTGGGTCAGCACGTCGAACGGGCCGGACAGCAGCCAGGCGAACGCCAGCGGGTCCCGGGCGAGGAGCTCGAACTGCTCGGGCACCGCCGTCAGCGCGTGCCGCACGACGTGGGTCAGCAGCCGTTCCGCCACCCCCATCGCGTCGGCGCGGGTGCCGTGCGCGATCTCCACGTCGATCTGGTGGAACTCCGCGAGGTGGCGGCGGGTGTTGCAGGTCTCGACCGGTTCGGCGCGCACGTTCGGCGCGATGTAGAAGATCTTGTCGAACGCCAGCAGCGACGCCTGCTTGTACAGGATGCCGCTCGTCATGACCTTGTACTTGTGGCCGTAGTAGTCGACGTCGAGCTGCTTGGACCCCCGTGCGCCGGGGTCGGTCACCGGGCCGATCACGGGCGGCAGCAGTTCGACGAAACCCTCGCCGCGCAGGAAGGTCCGCGCGGCGCCGAGCACCTCCTGCTGGATGCGCATCGCGGCCCTGGTGGTGTCCGAGCTCAGGTGCTCGGACAGCGGGGGCGGCGTCCTGCGGGCGGCCTGCTCGATCACGACGCTCGTTGCGTGTTCCATGTTCTCTTTCCCACCCTTGGTCTTCGGTCGGTCGGGTCGGTCAGCGGCCGGACGCGGGGACGATCACGCGTCGCCAGCCGCCGGGGTCGGGCAGGACGCCGCGCTGGGTGTCGACCAGCGCCTGGCGCAGCTCGCGGGTGACCGGTCCGGCGGTGCCGTCGCCGATCACCCAGTCGCCGTCGCGGTCCTTCACGGTGCCGACGGGCGTGACCACGGCCGCCGTGCCGCAGGCGAAGACCTCGGTGATGAGCCCCGCCGCGCACTCCTCGCGCCACTGGTCGACGGAGATCCGCTCCTCGCGGGCCGTGTGACCGAGGCGGTCCGCCAGCACGAGCAGCGACTCGCGGGTGACGCCGGGCAGCAGCGTCCCGGTCAGTCCCGGCGTGACGACCTCGGTGCCGGAAGCCGTGCGGCGCACGAAGAACAGGTTCATGCCGCCCATCTCCTCGACCCAGCGGTGCTCGGCGGCGTCGAGCCACACGACCTGCTGACACCCGGCCTGGCGGGCGAGGTTCTGCGCGACGAACGACGGCCCGTAGTTCGCGGCGCACTTGACGTCGCCGGTGCCGCCGAGCACCGCGCGGCTGTGCTCGCGGCTGACCAGCACCGACACCGGCGCCAGTGCCTGGTCGCCGAAGAAGCCGCCGGCCACGAACGCCATCAGCAGGAACCGGTACTCGTCGGACGGGCGCAACATCAGGTTCGGGTCCGTCGCGAACATCAACGGCCGCAGGTAGAGGCTGATCGACGGGTCGTCCGGCAGCCCGGTGCCGTCGAGCAGCACCAGGTCGTCGATCGCGGACAGGAAGTCCTCGACCGGCAGCTCCGGCATCGCGAGCCTGCGGGCGGAGCTCTGGAACCGCAGGGCGTTGCGGTCGGGGCGGAACACCGACACCGAGCCGTCGGGGCCGCGGTGGGCCTTGAGGCCCTCGAAGATCACCTGGGCGTAGTGCAGGCCGATCGTCGCGGGGTGCAGCGGCAACGGCTCCAGCGGGCCGACGCGGCGGTCGTGCCAGCCGTCGACGGGGTTCCAGGAGAGGCTGACCATGTGGTCGGTGAAAGCGTCGCCGTGGCCGGGGTTGCCGGTGACGGGCGAGCTCAGCTGCGTGGTCATCAGGAGTTCCTTTCGTCCGGGATCCGCAGGTCCCGCACGTGTGGGCGGGAGATGGCGTAGAGCAGCAGGGCGAGGAAGCCGCCGGCGAAGAGCAGGGCGGCGGTGCCGAGGCCGAGAACCTGGGCCAGGAAGCCGAAACCGACCATCGTCACCGGTGTCAGCGCGTCGTCGGTGAGCGTGAGCACGGAGCCGACCCGGCCGATGTACTCCTCGTCGACCACGGCCTGGAACGCGCCGGAGAGCATCGGCGACGCCAGGCCCGCGACGATGCCGACCGCGGTCATCCCGCCGAGCGTCGCCGCGTAACCCGCGTTCCCGACGAGACCGAGCGACGCGGCCTGGACGAACAGCAGCAGCACGGCGGCGCGCAGCGGCCGTCCGGGGCGCCACTTCAACGCGATGAGGGTGCCTATCGCGGCACCACCGCCCATCGCAGCGGTCAGCCAGCCGAGCCCAACCCCGCCCCAGCCCCGTTGCACGGCGTGCAGGGCGAGCCCGACCGCGACCACCGGGCCGACGAAGACGTTGAGACCCGACAACGTGATCACGAGGTCCCGCACCTTCGGCGTGTGCCTCAGGTACGCCAGCCCGTCGCCGATGTCGGCGCGCACCGTGCCGCCGGTCGAGCGCGCCAGCGCCCACCGCGGCCGGACCGCGACCAGCACCACGAGCACGACCGCGAACGACACGAGGTCGAGCAGCATCGCGCCGCCCAGGCCCCACCCCACCAGCACGAGGCCGCCCAGCGGCGCGCCGAGCACCCCCGCGAGCCGGTCGAGCAGCTGCCGCAACGCCGACAGCCGCACCAGTTCGGTCCTGCGCACCAGCTGCCGGGGAAACGCCCCGGCCGCCGGCCCGTAGAACGCGTCCGCCACCCCGAACAGCAGACCCACGACCATCAGCAGGCCCGCGGAGACGCCGGTCGCGGCGAGCGCGGTCAACGCTCCGGCCAGCACGACGATCCTGGCCGCGTCGGCGCCGATCATCATGCGGCGCGCGTCGAAGCGGTCGGTGAGCGCGCCACCGACGATCGTCAGCAGGGCGCGCGGAATGGTGGCGCAGGCGAGGACCAGTCCGGCCAGTCCGGCGTTGCCGAGCTGCGCGGCGGTGAACGCGAGGGCGACGTACCAGATCTCGTCGCCGACCGACGAGACACCGGTGGCGAACGCCCAGCCCAGCGCGCGACGGTCGCGCCACAGGGTCTTCGGGGCCTCGGCCGGCGCGGCGGGGCCTTCCACCTGGGGCACCGCGGTCACCGGAGGGTCCCGGCGGGCACGGGCGGTCGACGACTGCTGGCGGACATCATTCCTCCGAGGCGGTTTTCCGGGCTGTCGTTGGCGGGACAGCACCAATCTCGGACAGGCCGCTATCTCGGCGGCATCCCAGAGCAATCCACTCGCAACATTGCGCCGGGAACGCGCTCGACCACCACGAATCGACCGTCATGACCTGCGGTTGTCTCGTCCGCTATCTCGGCGGGAGCGGAACCGGCGGCCGAGATAGCGGCGGGATTGTCAGCGGGATAGGGACGGGATTACCGCAGTCAATAGCGTTTTTCACATCAGCCGGAAACAGCCGCTGAAATCCCCGCCTCGAAGCGCAAGGAGATCGTCATGACGCACGCCGCACTCACCCGGATCGCCACCACCGTCGCCGGTACCGCCCTCGTGTTCGGACTGGGCGCGGCGGTCGCGCAGGCTGCTCCGGAGCGCGTCGTGGCGGACAGCAACCCGTGGAACTCGGTGCAGGTCGACAGCAACCCCTGGAACGGTGCCCAGGACGACAGCAACCCGTGGAACGGCACGCCCTCCGACAGCAACCCGTGGAACGGTGCCCCCGCCTCCAGCAACCCCTGGAACTGAGGGTGCGCCGAGGAACGACGTGGACGTTTCCGTGCTCAGGCTTGTCGATCTGCTGCGAGTCGAGCAGGCCCGCGCACGCGCGTGGTCACGGAGTTGTTGGTAGGTAAGGTGATCTGCGTGCCCTAACGCCCCGCCCCGAGACCTGTCAGCGTCTGCTCCGCCGCCACCCGCTCCCGCTCCATCCCGCGGTCGCCGAAGATCCGCGCCGCGTGCGACACGAGCTCCGACGCCCGGTTCGACTCGCCGAGACGGGCGAGCACCGGCGCCAGGTCCACCCGGATCGCCGCCGCGCCGACGTGGTCCATGATCCGTTCCCGTGCCGCCAGCGCCTGCTCGAAGTACACCCGCGCATCGCCGTCGTGGCCCAGCAGGGCGCTCACCTCGCCGAGGTTGCGCAGCAGGTGCCCCTCCCCGATCACGTCGCGGCTCTCCCGCACCATGCCGAGCACCCGCGTGAACGTGGCCAGCGCGTCGTCGTGCCGTCCCGCCCGCACCTGAACCTGGCCGATCCGCCGCAGTGCGTGCGGGATGCCGTTGCGGTAACCGACCCCCTCGAAGATCATGATCGCTTCCTGCAGCTGGGCCGTGGCCTCGTCGACGAGGCCGCGCCGGCACAGCACTTCGGTCTGGTGGGTCAGCACGATGCCCCTGCCGACGATGTCCTTGGCCCGGTCGAGGTCGCGCATCGCGGCGGCGTAGAGGGCGAGCGCCCCGTCGTCGTCGCCCTCCCAGCGCGCGAGCAGGCCGAGGTCGCGGCGGCAGAGCGCGAGGCCGCGGGGGTCGTCCAGTTCCTCGAACGTCGCCAGTGCCGCCGACAGCGCCTCGTGCGCGCGGCCGGTCTGGCCCCGGTTGATGTGCAACGTGCCCAGTGAGCTCAGCACCGCCGCCGTGCCGCGGACGTTCCCGGCGGCTTTGGTGGCCTGCAAGGCCTTTTCGTGCGTCTTCTCCCAGTCGTCCAGGTAGCCGTGCGACTCGAACAGCGTCACGGCGGTGACGGCCAGGTCCCAGCACGCCTCGTCGAACCCGGCCTCGGCGGCCTGGCTGATGGCCTCGCACAGGTTGGCCTGCTCGCCGTCGAGCCACTCCAGCGGGTCGGCCGCCACCTGCTCGACGTACGTCGACGGCGGCAGCCAGCGCAGCGCGGTGCCGTGCAGCACGGCGTAGTCACCGCCGTACACCGAGCGGTGGGCCAGCTCCGCGAGCGCCAGCCACCCACCGAGGACGCGTTCCACGGCACGCCGCCGCACGTTCGGCGGCACCTCCGCGTTCAGCTTCTCCAGCGCGAAGAGCCGCACGATGTCCTGGTAGCGGTAGCGGAACTCGCCGCTGCGCTCGACCGTGGTCACGTCGAGCATCTGCACGTCCACCAACGGTTCCAGCAGATCCGACGGGTAGCGGGAGTCGTCGTCGAGCACCGCGCCCGCGACCCAGCCCGGCAGGTCCGGGCCCTCGGCGAGGCCGAGCAGGCCGAAGAGGGTCCGCGACCGCTGGTCCATTCCGTTGTGGGTCAGCGAAAGGCTCGCGCGGATGGTCATCTCGCCGTGCGCGAGCTCGTCGAGCCGGTGCCGTTCGCTCGCGAGGCGGTGCACCATCGAGGCGAGCGACCAGTGCGGCCGCGCGGCGAGCCGGGCCGCGATGATGCGCAACGCCAGCGGCAGCCCGCCGACCGTGCGCACGAGCGCGACGGCCGCTTCGAGTTCACGCGACACCCGTTCCGCGCCGATGATCCGGCCCAGCAGGTCCAGTGACTGGCTCTGGTCGAACACCTCGACCTCGACCTGGCGCGCGCCCGGCACGCCCGTGAGCCGCGACCGGCTCGTCACCAGCACGGCGCACGTGTTGCTGCCCGGCAGCAACGGGATCACCTGGCTCTCGGTGGACGCGTCGTCGAGCACCACGAGCGTGCGCCGTTCGGCCATGAGCGTCCGGTACATCTCGACGCGTTCGTCCAGGCCCACCGGGATGACCGGGCCGGGGATGCCCAGTGCGAGCAGGAACCGCCCCAGCACGTCGGCCGCGGCGGTCGGTTCCTCGCGCGTGCCGCGCAGGTCGCAGTAGAGCTGGCCGTCGGGGAACCGGTCGGCGACGCGGTGGCCGATGTGGGCGGCGACGGTGGTCTTGCCGCTGCCCGGTCTGCCGATCATCACCACGACGCCCACGGCTCTTCGGTCGCCGCCGACCAGTACCGCCTCGGCGGTGCGGATCAGGGCCTCGTTGCCGATGAAGTCGGCGGTGTCGGCGGGCAGCTGGCGTGGACGTTCGAAGGTCGGCACGAGCGGGGCGGCCGACCGGCTCGGTTCGGCCTGCGCCAGGGCGACGTCGCCGGAGAGGATCGCCGATTCCAGCAGCCGCAACCGTTCCCCCGGTTCGAGACCGAGTTCCTCGACCAGCAGGTGCCGTCCCGTCCGGTACGCCTCCAGCGCCTCGGCCTGCCTGCCCGCGCGGTGCAGCGCGAGCATCAGCACGGCGCGCAACCGTTCGCGCATCGGGTGTTCGTGGACGAGGCGGGTGACCTCGCCGACGATCTGGTGGTGGCGGCCGAGTTCGAGCTCCAGCTCGAGGTAGTCCTCGGTGGCGGTCAGCAGGTCCTCGTCCAGCCGTGCCGCCCGGCTGCGCAACGCGGGGTTCGACAGCCCGCTCAGGCAGGGACCGCGCCACAGCGCGACGGCGGACCGCAGCAACGTCACCGCCTCGGCCGCGCGGCCCTCCTTGACGAGCACCCGGCCCTCGGCGAGCTTGCCGGAGAAGACGTGCATGTCGAGCGTGTTCTCGCCCAGCAACAGCTGGTAGCCCGGCATCCGAGTGACGATCGGCAGGTCCACGCCCGCGTCGGCCAGTTTCTTGCGCAGCCGGGACACGCAGATCTGAACCTGGGTGCGGGCGGTGTCCGGCGGGAGCTGGTGCCACAGCGTGTCGACGATCTGGTCCGTGCTGACGACCTGGTTGGCCTCCATCAGCAGCAGGGCGAGCACCACCTGCTGGCGGCCTGGGGTCACCCACACCGGCCCCGACGGCCCCTCTACCTCGATGGGCCCGAGAATCCGCAACACCGAATCACCGGACCTGCGCAGCACAGCACTCACGTCCGTCGCCCCTCCCTCAAGCATCCCCCAGCGACCGACGTCTTCAACCTATGCACGGCGGTATGTACTTGTACATCCGGCGGATGCTCGATCGTCCCGGCATTCGGAAGCACTGCCCGGCAGAACAGCGCCGTGAAAGCGCCGTGATAGGCGGAGGTTATCGGCAGCTGAAAGTCTGGGTATTGCATTCTGAGCACTCAGAAGGAGTTCGCCATGACGGGAGACGGCCGGCGCACGCCGCCCAGCGCGGCGGTACTGGCCGCCGGCGTGGACCACGTCCGCCTGTCCTACGCGTACCTGGACGAGGGCGACCTGGACGCCTACGCATCCCTGCTGCACGAGGACATGCAGGTCCGCACACCGGGCGGGCCACCGGCCCGCGGCAGGGACGACGCGCTGCGCCTCGCGGTCACCACCAGGGGCACGCACGAGCTGTTCAAGGTGATCGGCGACGGCCATTGCGTGGTGGCGGTCGGCCGCTACACCGCACCCCGCCACGAACTGGGCGAATTCGATTTCGCCGACTTCTTCACCCTCTCCGACGACTCGCTGCTGCTGAGCCGCCGGCGGTTCTACTACCTGCCGCCACCGGATTCCGACGCCGACACCGCGGACCCGTGATCACAGCACGCCCGCTGCTCTTCCGGCCCCGAACTGCCGGTGGCAGACCGCGGTCTCAACCACCTCAAGGGTCAGCGGGCACGGCGCGACGCCGCGCTCGGCGTGGACACGGGAGCACAAGATCTGCATGCAGGTCTGAACCTTCCCTGCGGGATCGCCGAGGGCGCGCCACACCCCGTGCGGAAAGAACTTCACGGGTGGTCGAAGACCGCGGCTGCCGGCGATTCCGAGCCCGCCGGCCTGATCAACGGGATCGTCCCGCCGTGCCGGTGGCCGGATCTTCTCCGCAAAAGGCGGAAAGGCCCTCAGTCCGCCACCGGAAAGGCGTTCTCCAACCACTCGTCGTGGTAGAGCGAGTCGAGGTAGTTGCTGCCGAGGTCGGGCGCGATCGCCACACACGTCAGGTCGTCGCCCGCCTCCGCGGACGAAAGCCACTGGAGGGCTCCGCTCACCACGGTGCCGGTCGACCCGCCGAACAGGTACCCGTGGCGCACCAACTGGTGGCACATCCGCACGGTGTCGCTCTCCTCGACGTGCACCACGTCGTCCACAAAGGACTCGTCCAGGATCTGCGGGCGGACGCTCGTGCCCAGGCCCGGGATGAGACGGGTGCGTGAGGGTGTGCCGAAGGTGACGGAACCGACGCTGTCGATCGCGACGATCCGCACGGAGGGCCGGTTCTCGCGGAAGTACCTCGCGCAGCCCATCAGCGTTCCCGTGGTGCCCGCGCCGACGAACAGCACGTCCAGCTCGGGGAAGGCCTTGTCGATCTCCGGGCCGGTCGAGCGGTAGTGGCCCGTCCAGTTGCCGGGGTTCGCGTACTGGTTGAGCCACACGAAGCCCGGGTTGGTGCGGCACAACGACTTCACGTGAGCAATCCGCGTGCCCAGGAAAGCGCCGGAGGAGTCCGGCGACGACACGACGTGCACCTCGCTGCCGAGCGTCTCCATCATCCGCCGGGCCGCACGGGTGCACCGGACGTCGGTGACGCAGATGAACCGGTATCCCTTGCTCGCCGCGACCATGCTGAGCGCGATGCCCATGTTGCCCGACGACGACTCGACGATGGTGGCACCGGGCACGAGCTCACCCGCGCGTTCCATCGCGTCGACCATCTCGGTGGCCGCCTTGAGCTTGATGGAACCCGCGAAGTTGAAGCCCTCGCACTTGAGCAGCAGCCGCCGTCCGACGATCTGCCGCAGATCCACGTACAAGTCCGAAACGTTGAATTCCAGAGGACTCACGATGACTGCTGCCACACCGAAATCCCATCTCGTCGCCGACCGGCCGCGCTCGAATCCTTTCCAGCGAGCCGATATTTCCGCTATATGGACGGCGATAGGCGGGATACCGACGAAATATAGGTGGCGTCCCCACGATCCGCATTACGACCCACCGGAGGGAGAAGGCGGATGGAACACTGGGCTCCACTCGAGCTCGACCCGGCCAGCGTCGGGGCAGAGCCAGGACCGCAGGGACTGATCGACCATCTGCGTGCCGCGACCGACCTCGGCGATCTCCTCGTCAAGCACAAGGCGTTGGTGTTCCGCGGTTTCCACGTCACCCCGGAGGAGCTGGGTGACGTGATGGACCTGCTGCTGCCCAACAGGCTGGCGTACGTGCACGGCAACTCACCGCGCACCAAGGTGGGCCAGAACGTCTACACCTCCACCGAGTACCCTCCGCAGTACGACATCTCGATGCACAACGAGATGTCGTACGCGCATCAGTGGCCCGCACGACTGCTGTTCTTCTGCGCCGTGGCACCGGAAACCGGCGGCGCGACGCCGGTCGTCGACGGTGTGCGCTGGCTCGACTCGCTCGATCCCGAGGTGCGCGAGGCGTTCCAGCAGGGTGTGCGCTACACGCAGAACCTGCACGGCGGCAGGGGTTTCGGCAAGAGCTGGCAGGACACGTTCGAGACCGCGGAACGCGACCAGGTCGAGGAGTTCCTGTCGAAGTCGGGCAGCGAGTTCACCTGGAAGCCCGACGGCGGGCTGCGGGTGAGCCAGGTGCGTCCCTCGACCACCCGCCACCCCGTGACCGGGGACGAGGTGTGGTTCAACCAGGCCGACCAGTGGCACGTGACCGGGCTCGGCGACGAGACCGCGGCGGCGCTGCACCAGATCATGCCCGAGGAGGACCTGCCCCAGTCCGTGACGTTCGCCGACGGCTCCCCCATTCCCGCCGAGCACGTCACGCAGATCCGGGACCGCGGCCTGTCCGAAGCGGTGAACGTCGACTGGCGCACCGGCGACCTGTTGCTGATCGACAACGTGGCGGTCGGGCACGGCAGGCGGTCGTTCACCGGGCCGCGCCGGATCCTGGTCGCGATGTCGGACTGAGGGATTCCTGGTGAGCGCCCAGATCCACGAACAGCACAGAGCGGACTCGTTGCGGCGCGCGGCGCGCCGGTTCGCGACAGGGGTCACGGTGGTCGCGGTGCGCCACGACGGCGGCGACCACGCGCTGACCGCCAACTCGTTCATCACGCTGTCGCTGCACCCGGCGTTGATCGGTGTGTCGGTGACGTCCGGTGGCCGGATGCGGCAGCTCGCCGAGAAGACCCGGTACTTCGGCATCAGCGTGCTCAACGCCGAGCAGGGGGACTACGCGCGGCACTACGCGAGCCGTGGCCGTGGCGGTGCCCCGCAGCACCTCGGACTGCACACCCCCGACACGCTGCCGGCGCCGATCGTGCCGGGCTGCGTCGCGTACTTCGTCTGCCGGTTCGAGCACACCCATCCCGTCGGAGACCACGATCTCATCGTCGGCTCGGTGGTGGAGAGCGAGGTGCTCAGCGAAGAGCACCCGCCACTGATCTTCCTCGACGGCAAGTTCAGCTGACAGGAGCTCCCAGCGATGACTTTCGCGTCAGGGCCGGTACCGCCCATCGGCGGGCACTCCCTGTTCCTCTTCCTGCTCCAGGTGGCGCTGTTGTTGTTGCTGGCACTGCTGATGGGCAGGCTCGCGGCACGGGTGTCGCTGCCGCCCATCGTCGGGGAGCTGCTCACCGGCATCGTGCTCGGCCCCTCACTGCTCGGCAACGTGGCACCGGACTGGTTCGTCTGGCTGTTCCCGCCCCAGACCGAGCAGTTCCACCTGCTCGACGCGTTCGGTCAGATCGGTGTGCTGCTCCTGGTCGGGATGACCGGGCTGTCGCTGGACCTCAAGCTGATCCGCAAACGCGGCGGCACGGCGGCGAAGGTCAGCCTGCCGGGGCTGGTCATCCCGCTCGCACTCGGCGTCGCCGCGGGTTTCCTGGTGCCACAGGCACTTCTGGCCGAAAACTCCCACCGCACGGTGTTCGCGGTCTTCCTCGGCATCGCGATGTGCGTCAGCGCCATCCCGGTGATCGCGAAGACCCTGATCGACCTGAAGCTGCTGCACCGCAACGTGGGTCAGCTCATCCTGATCTCCGGCACGGTCGACGACATCTTCGGCTGGCTGGGCCTGTCGATCGTGACCGCCATGGCCACGACCGGCGTGCAGGCGGGTGGCATCGCCCGTTCGGTCGGGTTCCTCGCGTTGTTCCTGGTGGTCGCGTTCGTGATCGGACGTCCCCTGGTGCGTGCGGCCGTCCGCGTCACCGCGAAGTCAGCGGAGTTCGGGCCGACCATTTCGGTGGCGGTGGTGATCGTGTTGCTGACCAGCGCCATCAGTCACCTGCTCGGGCTCGAGGCGGTGTTCGGCGCGCTGGTCGCGGGCATGCTGATCCGCAACGCCGGTCACGGCGTGTTGGAGCGGCTGACACCGTTGCGCACCCTGGTGATGACGGTGCTGGCGCCGGTGTTCTTCGCGATGGCCGGGCTACGCATGGACCTGTCCGCGCTCGCCCAGCCGACCGTGCTGCTCGCGGCGGTGGTGCTGCTGCTGATCGCGATCGTCGGCAAGTTCGCGGGAGCGTTCCTCGGCGCGTGGGCCAGCGGCCTGAACCGCTGGGAGGCGCTGGCGATCGGCGCAGGCATGAACGCGCGGGGCGTCGTCGAGGTGGTGGTCGCGATGGTCGGGCTGCGGCTCGGCGTGCTCAGCACCGAGATGTACACCATCGTCGTGCTGATCGCGATCGTCACGTCGCTGATGAGCCCTCCCATCCTGCGCATGGCGGCCGCACGCATCGAGGTGACCGCCGGCGAACGGCTCCGGCTGAGCGAGTACGAGTCCCCGTCGCGGCAGCAGCCCGCCGTCGACCACGCCTGAGGAAGGAATCCCGTGCTGCCTCCCCCTTTCACCGTCATCTCCGGCGCGCAGGTGCGCGAAGTCCTGCAAGGACAAGAAAAACAGGTCACCGAGGTGGTCGAGGCCGCGTACCGGCTGCACGGCGAAGGCCGGACGGTGAACCCGGACTCGTACTTCCTGCGGTTCCCCGACCTGCCGTCGTCGCGGATCATCGCGTTGCCCGCGTCGCTGGGCAGCGTGCACGGCCTGAAGTGGATCTCCAGCTTCCCGGAGAACGTCGCGGGCGGCATCCCCCGCGCCTCCGCGGTGCTGATCCTCAACGACGCCGAGACCGGCTTTCCGTTCGCCTGCGTGGAAGCGTCGATCATCAGCGCGGCTCGCACCGCCGCGTCCGCCGCGCTGGCGGCGGTGCAGCTGAGCACCCGGCGCGGCGTCCGGCCGTCCCGCGTCGGGTTCGTCGGCACGGGTCTGATCGCGCGGTACGTGCACACCTACCTGGCGGCCAACGGGTTCACGTTCGACGAGCTCGGCGTGTTCGACCTGGCACCGGCGCACGCCGAGGGGTTCACCGGCTACCTGGCGCGGACCGAGGCCGGCCGGATCACCGTGCACGACAACGCCGAAGACCTGATCCGCTCGTCCGACCTGGTCGTCTTCGCGACCGTCGCCGGTGAGCCGCACGTCCACGACCCGGCGTGGTTCTCGCACAACCCGTTGGTGCTGCACGTCTCGCTGCGCGATCTGTCCACCGACGTGATCCTGGCTTCCTGCAACGTGACCGACGACGTCGAGCACTGCATGAAGGCCAACACGTCGTTGCACCTGACCGAGCAGCTCACCGGCGGCAGGGACTTCGTGGCCGGCGACATGCGGGCGTTGCTGGCCGGCGAGATCGACGTGCCTTCCGACCGGCCGGTGGTCTTCTCACCGTTCGGTCTCGGCGTGCTGGACCTCGCGGTGGGAGCGCACGTCCACGAGCAGGTGACCCGCGACGGTGGCGGGCAGGTCGTCGAAGGCTTCTTCGACGAGCTGAAGCGCTACGGCTGAGGAGTCTGGCATGAGCAAGCGACTGTCCTTGTCCGCGGCGCAGCGGGGCGTCTGGTTCGCGCACCAGCTCGACCCGTCCGGGCAGAAGTTCAACTGCGCGGAGTACCTCGCCATCGACGGCCCGGTGGACGTGGACGTGTTCACGGCCGCGTGGAACAGGTTGCGCGGCGAGGCCGACGCCCTGCGGATCGACGCGCTCGAACGCGCCGACGGTGAGCTGTGGCAGGTCGTCGCGCCCGCCCGTGACGCAGAACTGCCGTTCCTCGACTACAGCGGGCACGCCGACCCCGAGGGCGACGCCCTGCGGTGGATGCGCGAGGACGTGGCCCGTCCGGTCGACCTCGCCGCACCACCGATCTCGGCGTTCGTGCTCTTCCGGGTGTCCACAGCGCGGTTCTTCTTCTACTACCGGATGCACCACGCCGTTGTCGACGGGTACGGGGTGCAGCTGATCGGCACCAGGCTCGCGGAGATCTACACGTCGCTGGTGTCCGATGTGGACGAAGGGGCGGCCTGCACGTCGTTCGAGTCGATCCTCGACGAGGATCTCGCCTATCGGTCGTCCGTGCGGTTCGAGCAGGACCGCGAGTACTGGATGAAGCGGTTCGGCGACCAGCCCGCGGTCATGCGGGTGCCGGGTGACGTGCCGCCGGACGCCGATCCCGCGTCGTTGCCGTTGCGCCTCAGCCGGGTGGCGGCCCTGGAACCCGGCGACGTGGCACGGCTGCAGCAGGCGGCGGCGACGACAGGATCGACCTGGCAGGTGGTGGTGCTGGCCGCCGTCGCGGCCTACGTGCACCGGGTGACCGATCGGCGCGACGTGATCATCGGAATGCCGGTCGCCGGACGCCGGAGCGTGGTGTCACGGCGTGCGCCGGGCATGGCGACCAACTCCGTGGCGCTGCGGATGGACGTCTCGGCGTCGGAGAGCCTGACGCACCTCGTTCCCCGGATGGGCGAGGAGGTGCGCGCGGCGCTGAAGCACGAGCGGTACCGCGCCGAGGACCTGCGCCGCGACCTCGGGCTGGAAGGCAGCGACCAGGCGTTCATCGGGCCGATGGTGAACTTCATGCCCTACGACAGGTCGCTGCGGTTCGGCACGGCGACAGCCACGACGCACAACCTCGCGTCCGGTCCGATCGTGGACCTCTCGCTGGGCGTGCGCGGCCAGACCAGCGGCGAGATGTCGCTCGTGCTGGAGGCGAACCCGGAGTACCACGGGCTCAGCGGCTTCCTGGCGCACCGCGACCGGCTGCTCGCGTTCCTCAAGGCGGTGGCGGCACAGCCGGAGCGGCCGATCGGCCAGTTCTCGCTTCTGTCCACTGTGGAGCAGCTGGACCTGCTGGTGGAGCGCAACGCCACCGCCAGGGACATGCCGGACGAGACGGTGCCCGAACTCCTCGCCCGGCAGGCCGCGCGCACACCGGACGCGACGGCGCTCGTGTCCGGCGGCCGTGCGCTCACCTACGCCGAGCTGGACGCGAGGGCGTCCGGGCTGGCCGCGGACCTCCTCGGACGCGGTCTGGGCGCGGAGGACTTCGTCGCGATCGCGCTCCCCCGCTCGCCGGAGCTGATCGTGTCGATGCTGGCCGTGCTCAAGGCCGGCGCGGCGTACGTCCCCGTCGATCCCGCCTATCCGGCCGAACGCGTCGCGTACATGCTCGACGACCTGGCGCCGCGGTACGTGCTGACGTCCGCGGACGTCGCGGCAGGACTGCCGTCCGGCACCCCCGTCCTGCTGGTGGACGACGCACGACCCGGCACGGTGGCACGCCGGGCGATCAACCCGGCGACCGCGGCGTACGTGATCTACACGTCCGGGTCGACCGGTGCGCCCAAGGGTGTCGTGGTACCGCACCACGCACTGCGCAACTTCGTGCTGGACCACGCCGACCGGTTCGGGATCTGCGCTCAGAGCAGGGTGCTGCAGTTCGTGTCGCCGAGCTTCGACGTGGCCACCGGGGACATCTGGCCGGTGCTCGTGTCCGGTGGACGGCTCGTGCTCGCCCCGGAGGACCAGCCCGTGCTGACGGACCTGCTGCGCTACGAACGGATCACGCACGCCGCGATTCCGCCGGTGATGCTGGCGCAGCTGGACTCCGAAGGACTGCCGGACCTGCGGTTGCTGATCACCGGTGGCGAGCCGCCACATCCCGACGTGGTGCGGCGATGGGCGCCCGGCCGCAGGATGGTGAACGTCTACGGCGTCACCGAGGCGGCCGTGGCGAGCACGACGAGCCCGCCGCTGACAGCGGGCGACGGCGTTCCCATCGGCAAGCCCATCGCCAACTCGCAGGTGTACGTGCTCGACTCACGGCTGGAGCCCGCGCTGCCGGGCGCGGTCGGTGAGCTGTTCATCGCGGGCGACGGGCTGGCCCGCGGGTACCTGCACCGGGCTGCGCTGACCGCCGAGCGGTTCGTGCCGTGCCCGTTCGGGACGCCGGGCGCGCGGATGTACCGCACCGGCGACCTCGTGCGGTGGCGGCCGGACGGCAACCTCGAGTACCGGGGACGGGCCGATGACCAGGTCAAGATCCGGGGGTTCCGGGTCGAGCTCGGTGAGCTCGAGACCGTGTTGCTCGGCCATCCCTCGGTGCGGTCCGCGGTGGCCGTGGCGCGCGAGGACGAGGGACGCAAGCGGCTCGTCGCGTACGTGGTGACGGACGGCCGGGTCACGCCCGCACAGCTGCGCAGGCACGCGGCTCGGGTGCTGCCGGACTTCGTGGTGCCCGCCGCCGTCGTGCTGCTGGACGAGCTGCCGGTGACGCCGAACGGCAAGGTCGACCGGCGGCTGCTGGTCGCACCGGACTTCTCCTCCTCGGACGACGACGCCGCACCCGAAGGCTCGCGGGAAGCGTTGCTGTGCAAGCTCTTCGCGGACGCGCTCGGTGTCGCGCGGATCGGCCCGCACGAATCGTTCTTCGATCTCGGCGGCGACAGCATCATGGTGTTCCCGCTCGTGTCGGGCGCTCTGGAAGCCGGGCTCGAGTTCACCGCACGGGAGGTGTTCCAGCACCCGACGGCGGCCCGGCTCGCGAAGGTCGCCAGGGACGTGTCGGACGCGCCGTCGGGCACCGGGCCGTTCCCGCCGACGCCCGAGCTCGCCCGCCTCGGGACCGCGCTGGACGGGCTGTACCAGTCCGTCGTCGTGCCGGTGCCGCTGGGCACGCGGATGAACACCGTCACCTCCGCGCTGGAAACCCTCGTCTCCCGCCACGAAGCGCTGCGCATGCGGGTGCTCGCGGACGGCACCTGGGAGGTCGTCGACGCGCTGGACGACCACGTGAGCCGGGTGCTGCTGGTCGGCGATCCCGCGCGAGAGGTGGTCGAGGCCGAACGGGAGGCCGCCGTGTCCCGCCTGTCCCCCGGCACCGGGCGGATGTTCCAGGCGGTGTTCTTCGACGCGGGCCCCTCCCATCCCGGACAGCTGCTGCTGGTCGTGCACCACCTCCTGGCAGACGGCGAGTCCTGGCGGATCCTGCTGGACGAGCTCTGGTCCGGCTCCACCGACCTGCCCGCCGTCGTTGCGCTGCGGGACAACGTGTTCGCCGCGGACGTCGTACCCGTGACGGTGTCCGGGACGGTGAGCACGATGGAGATCACGTTGCCGGAGCCCGACTGGGCCTCGCTGGCGCGGCGGTTCCGCGTGGACCGGACCGACGTCCTGCTCACCGGACTGGCGCTGGCGGTCGCCGAACCGTGCTTCGCCGAGGCGCCGCGGTCCGTGCGGACGGTCGGACGGATCTCACCGCGCGTCCCGGTGCACTGCGGCTGGGAGTCGGCCGCGAAGGCGCTGAAACGGGTGAAGGAACAACGCCGTGGCGCGGGGGCGGAAGCGTTCCCCCGCATCGCGTTCCGGGACCTCGGGGTGCTGCCGGACACCTTCTCCTGCACGCCCGATCCCGGGTACGCGCTCGCGTGCACCTCCAGGTCCTCAGACGGGGAACTGCGCGTGCAGATGGCGTGGAACCCGGCCGTGTTCTCGGCGGACGACGTACAGGAGTTCGCCGCCCAGTGGAGTGCGGCGCTGGCCGACCTGGACGAGCTCGGTGCCTCGCCCGGCCCTGTGGTGTTGACGCCGTCGGACGTGCCGCTGACCGGGCTCACCCAGGCCGAGATCGACACGTTGACCGCCGCGCACCCGGACCTGACCGACATCCTGCCGGTGTCGCCACTGCAGGAGGGTTTCCTGTTCCTGCACGCCATGTCCGGGCAGCACACCGACTCCTACGTCTCGCAGCTGCGGTTCGACCTCGAAGGACCGTTCGACGCAGCCCGGATGCGCACGGCCGCGGAGTCGTTGCTGCGCCACCCGAACCTGCGGGTGGCCTTCCACCACGACGAGCTCGCGCGGCCGGTGCAGGTGGTGTGTTCGGGCGCGAGGATGCCTTGGGAGGAAACGGATCTCACCGATCGTCCCGCGGACGCCGGACGCGTGGCGGCCGACGAACGGTCGCAGGGCTTCGACCTCACCGCGCCGCCGTTGATCCGGATGCACGTGCTGAAGCTCGGCGACGAGAGTCATCGCCTGCTCCTGACCGCGCACCACGTGCTGTGGGACGGGTGGTCGACCTCGCTGCTGGTCCGCGAGCTGTTCGCACGGTACACATCGGACGGTGAGCCGCCGGCCGGTCCTCCCTACTCGGACTACCTGCGCTGGCTGGCAGAGCAGGACCTCGACGCCTCCAGGGCCGCGTGGGCCGAGGCGATGGACGGGTTCGACACACCGACGCTCGTGGCACCCGGCGCTCGGGCCTCGGCCCGTCGGCAGGAACAGGTCAGGGTCGATCTCGACGCGGACCTGACCGCCGCACTCGACCGGATCCCCGGCGTCACGCTGAACACCGTCGTGCAGGCGGCGTGGGCGACCGTGCTGAGCCAGGTGACCGGGCGCGACGACGTGGCGTTCGGATGTTCCGTCTCGGGCAGGCCACCGCACCTGCCCGGCATCGAGCGCATGGTCGGGCTGCTGACGAACACGATCCCGGTGCGGGTCCGGTTGCGGGCGGGCGAGCCGGCGCCGGACCTGCTGGCACGGGTGCAGGCCGAACAGGCGGCGCTGATACCGCACCACCACGTCGGGCTGTCGGACGTCCAGCGCGGCCGCGAGCTCTTCGACACCGCGATCATGTTCGTCAACTACTCCTTCGACCGGGCCGAGTGGGCGGAGCTCCTGCCGGAGCTGCGGCTGACTGCGTTCGAGGTCGAGGACGAGACCCACTACCCCCTGCGACTGGCGGCCGTGCCCGGCGAACGGCTGCACCTGCGGCTCGGGTACCGGCCCGACCTGTTCCGCCCGGCCGAGGCACGACGGTTGCTCGACCGTCTGGTCCAGGTACTCGGCACCTTCGGCCACTGAGGAGGCATCGTGCGCACGCCAGACGTGTACGTCAAAGGACTCGGCGTCCACCTGCCCCCGGTGGTGAGCATCGAATCAGCTGTGGCACAAGGGCTCTACCCCGCTGAGGAAGTCGAGCTGCACCAGCTCGCGGGCGCGGCCGTCGCCGGGGACGTGCCCGCGCCGGAGATGGCGCTGCTGGCGGCTCAGCAGGCGTTCAAGCGCACCGGGCACAGCCCGGACGACGTGGACGTCCTGCTGTACGCGGACTCCTGGCACCAGGGACCGGACGGCTGGCAGCCGCAGTACTACCTGCAGCGGCACCTGCTGGGCGGGGACGTGCTGGCGGTCGAGGTGCGTCAGGGCTGCAACGGCATGTTCGGCGCGCTGGAGCTCGGCGCCGGCTACCTGTCGTCCGGTGGCAGGCGAAGCGCGCTGCTGGTGGCGTCCGACAACTTCGGCACGCCCATGATGGACCGCTGGCGCATGGGGCCGGGTTATGTCGCCGGGGACGCCGCCTCCGCCGTGATCCTGTCTACCGAGCCCGGCTTCGCGCGGCTGCTCGCCGTGCGTTCGGTGGCCGTTCCCGAAGCGGAGCAGATGCACCGCGGTGACGAGCCGTTGTTCCCGCCGGGCCCGACGGTCGGGCGAGCGCTGGACTTCGTCTCGCGCAACGCCGCGTTCAAGAAGCAGGTGACCGGGTCCGGCGAGGGCACCGGCGCGCTGATCCGCATTCACCAGCAAACCTTGTCCATTGTGGAGCGTGTGCTGGACGAGGCGGGCATCGGCCTCGGCGACGTCACGCGCGTCGCGTACATGAACTACTCGCGGGAGATCGTCGAGCAACGCTGCATGGCCGCGCTCGGACTGGGAATGTCGCGCTCCACCTGGGAGTTCGGGCGCACCGTCGGCCACCTCGGCGCGAGCGACCAGATCGTCTCGCTCGACCACCTGGTGTCCACGGGTGAGCTGGGGCCCGGCGACCACCTGCTGATGCTCGGCGTCGGACCGGGAGTGACGCTGTCCGCCGCCGTGGTCCAGATCCTGCACCCCGCACCCTGGCAGAGCTCGAGTTGAGGAGAGAGATGAACACACCACCGGTGGCGGTCATCGGCGTCGGCTGCAGGTTCGCGGGCGGCGCCGACACCCCGGCCGCGTTCTGGGACATGCTGGTGTCCGGCCGTGACGGCATCGGCGACCTGCCGGAAGGCCGGTGGCGCGCCTACGACGGATCGTTCCCCGCCGAGCTGCGTCGCGCGGCGGCGGTGCCCGGCGGTTTCCTCGGCGACATCGAGGGTTTCGACTCCGCGTTCTTCGGGCTCACCCCGCGCGAGGCCGAGCTGATGGACCCGCAGCAACGGTTGTTGCTGGAGGTCGCGTGGGAGGCCCTGGAGCACGCCGGGATCGCACCCCGGTCCCTGGCGGGCGGCGACACCGGTGTGTTCGTCGGTGTCGGGTCCGACGACTACGGGCGGCGGATGCTCGAGGACCTGCCGACGATCGAGGCGTGGACCGGGATCGGCAGCGCCCTGTGCGCCGCCGCCAACCGGATCTCCTACGCGCTCGACCTGCACGGCCCGAGCATGGCCGTGGACACGGCCTGTTCGGCCTCGCTCGTCGCGACCCACCTGGCGTGCCAGGCGCTGGCGGCCGCGGAGTGCGGCATCGCGCTGGTCGGCGGCGTGAACCTGATCATCGGACCGGGACTGACGCTGACGCTCGACGCCGCCGGTGCGACCGCCCCGGACGGCCGGTGCAAGCCGTTCGACGCCGACGCCGACGGGTACGGGCGCGGCGAGGGCGGCGGGGTGCTGGTGCTGAAGCTCCTCGAGCACGCGCAGCGCGACGGCGACCGGATCCTCTCGGTGATCCGCGGTTCGGCCGTGCACCAGGACGGCCGCACGAACGGGATCATGGCGCCTTCCGGTGCCGCACAGCAGTCCCTGCTCGCCGAGGCCTGCTCGCGCGCGGGCATCGAACCATCCACTGTGGACTACCTCGAGGCCCACGGCACCGGCACGCGCCTGGGTGATCCGCTCGAAGCGGGCGCGATGAGCGCCGTGTACGGAGCGGGCAGGGACGAGCCGTGCCTGATCGGGTCGGTCAAGCCGAACATCGGGCACCTCGAGGCGGGGGCCGGGGTGGCCAGCCTGATCAAGGCCTCGCTGGCACTGCACCACGGCGAGATTCCGCCGAGCCTCAACTGCCACAAGCCCAACCCGGCGATCGACTGGGCAGGTTCCGGCCTGCGGGTCGCCACCTCCCGGACGCCGTGGCCCCGTGGCGAACGCGTCCGGCGGGCCGGTGTGTCCGGGTTCGGCTACGGCGGAACGATCGGGCACGTGGTCCTGGAGGAGGCTCCCGCCACCGTTCCCGTGGCGGCGAGCGGATACGGCCCGCGGTTGTTCCCGGTGACGGCGGCGTCGGAGACGGCGTTGCGCGCGTCCGCGGAAAGCCTTGCCTCGGACCAGGTCCCGGACCTCGATGCGGTGGGGCACACGCTCGCGTCCCGGCGCTCGCACCTCGCGCACCGGGCGGCGGTGATCGCGTCGGACGCCGGCGGCCTGGCGGACGGACTCCGGCTGGTGGCCTCGGGCGGGCAGTCGCAGGAGATCGTGACCGGTGCGGTGCCGTCGAACCCCGGCACCGGGCTGGTGTGGGTGTTCTCCGGGCACGGCGCCCAGTGGCACGGCATGGGCAGGGAACTGCTCGACAGCGAGCCCGCGTTCGCCGCGGCGGTCGCCGAGCTGGAACCCGTGTTCGCGGAGGAGATCGGCTTCTCCCCCACGCAGGTCCTGCGCGACGGTGACTTCGACACCATCGACCGCATCCAGACGATGATCTTCGTGGTGCAGGTCGGGCTGGCAGCGACGTGGCGCTCGTACGGCGTCGTGCCGGACGCCGTGATCGGTCACTCCGTCGGCGAGATCGCCGCCGCCGTCGCGTGCGGTGCGCTGAGCCCGCAGGACGGCGCCCGGCTGAGCTGCCGCCGGTCGGCGTTGCTGCGGCGCGTCGCGGGACAGGGCGCGATGGCCATGACCAGTCTGTCGTTCGCCGAGGCGGGCGAACGGCTGGCCGGGCGCACGGACGTGGTGCCCGGCATCTCCGCGTCCCCCGGTTCGACGGTGATCTCCGGGTCCCCCGAGGCGATCGACGCGCTGGTCGAGGAGTGGGGCGCACAGGACGTCCAGGTGCGGCGGGTGGCGTCCGACGTGGCGTTCCACAGCCCGCAGATGGACGCGCTCACCGCCGACCTCGCGGAGGCCGCCGGTGATCTGACGCCACGCGTGCCCGAGATTCCGATGTACTCCACGGCATCCTCCGACCCGCGGTCGGCCGAGCCCCTCGACGGCAAGTACTGGGCGGGCAACCTGCGCAACCCCGTGCGGCTCGCGTCCGCCACGCAGGCGGCCGCCGAGGACGGCTACCGGCGGTTCCTGGAGATCTCCGCCCACCCGGTCGTCGCGCACTCGATCACCGAGACGCTGACCGACCAGGGCATCGAGGACGCGTTCGTCGGGATCACGTTGCGGCGCAACAAGCCCGAGGCGATCTCCGTGCTGACCGCGCTCGGGACCGCGTTCTGCGCGGGCATCGACGTCGACTGGACGCGGCTGCAGCCCGTCCGGCGGCTCGCCGACCTGCCCGCGGTCGCGTGGCAACGCACACCGCACTGGCACGAGTCGTCGGTCAGCGGCGCCCCCGCGCAGCACGACCCGGCGTCGCACACGCTCCTCGGCGCCGAGGTCGAGGTGGCCGGGCAGGCCGGGATGACGTTGTGGCGCACCACGCTCGACGACTCGAACCGGCCGTATCCCGGCAGCCACACCATTCACGGGACCGAGATCGTGCCGGCGGCGGTGCTCGTCAACACGTTCTTCGGCGCCGCGGGGGTGTCCGCACTCACCGACGTGGACCTGCGGCTGCCGGTCGTCACCGGCGAGATCCAGGTCGTGCGGGACGGCGCGGCGCTGAGGATCTCGACGAAGGCGACGGACACCTGGCTGACCAACACCACCGCCACCACCGCGGAGCCCACCGCTCTTCCGCCGAAGCTGCCGAAGCTGCCAACCGGTGCGAAACCAGCCTCCCCAGGCCACGTCCGCGACCACCTCCGCGAGGTCGGCGTCCCGGACATGGCGTTCGAGTGGACCGTCGAGGAACTGCTCCGCACCGAGACCACGCTCAGGGCCCGCGTGCTCGTCTCCGACGGCTGGCCGGGTGTGCTCGACGCCGCGCTGTCCATCGCGCCTGCCGCGTTCCCCGGGCCGGCCACACTGCGCATGGTCGCGCACATCGGCTCGGTCGAGGTGCACGGAGAAGCGCCGTCCACTGTGGACGTTCAGGTGACGGTCACGTCCGACGACACGGTGGACGTCCTGGTCGCGGACACCTCGGGAACCGTGCAGGCGAGGCTCGGGAGCCTGCGGTACGGCGGGATGACGTCCCAGGCGACACCTGCGGACCTGGTGCACGACATCGTGTGGCGTCCGCTGGAACTGACCCCGTCCGGCACGACGAGGAACATCGTGCGAGCCGGCGAGGACCTCAGCACCGCGACGGACGTGCTCGTCATGGCGCCGGAACCGTCCGGCGACGTCCCGGACTCCGCGGCCGCGGCCTCCTCGTCGCTGCTGAGCACCGCGCAGCAGCTGTCCATGATGGACAATCCGCCCAAGCTGTGGTGCGTGACGCGGGGCGTGCGGGAAAGCGAGACACCGCAAGCGCTTGCGCAGTCGTCGCTGTGGGGTCTGGGCAGGGTGCTGGCCGGTGAGTACGAGGAGTTCTGGGGAGGGATCGTCGACCTGCCCGCCGACGGACGGACCGACCGGCTCGCCGACGTGATCGGTGCCGCTCCGGCACAGGACGTGATCGCGATCCGCGACCAGGTCGAGGCCGCCAGGCTGGTCAGGACCACGAAGAACGTTACGCACCAGCCCGTGACGTGCCGTCCCGACAGCACGTACCTCATCACGGGCGGCCTCGGCGTGCTCGGCCTCGAGGTCGCGCAGTGGCTCGCCGAACGCGGTGCCAGGAGGCTCGTGCTGGCCGGGCGGCGACCGTTCCCCGCACGCGCGGACTGGGACACGCACCCCGACCAGCGGCAGATCGAGGGCATCCGCAAGCTGGAGGAGGCGGGCGTGACGGTCCGCACCGTCGCTCTCGACATCACCGACCTCTCCGACGCGGCCCAGCTCACGAACCTCGACCTGCCACCCGTCAGGGGCGTCGTGCACGCCGCCGGTGTGCTCGACAACCGGCTGGCAGCCAACGTGGACGAGGCTTCGTTGCACGCGGTGCTGGCCCCGAAGGTGCGGGGCGCGTGGAACCTCCACACCCTCTTCCCGCCCGGCAGCCTCGACTTCTTCGTGCTCTTCTCGTCGTGCGGCCAGCTGCTCGGCCTGCCCGGCCAGGCGACCTACGGTGCCGCGAACGCGTTCCTCGACGCGCTCGCCTCCCACCGCGACGACGTCACGAGCTTCGGCTGGACGTCGTGGCGCGGCCAGGGCATGGCGGTCAACGACACCGTCGACCGGCAGCTCAGCGCACGGGGCGTCACGGACATCTCGGCCGCGGAAGCGTTCCGGGCGTGGGACTTCGCCGCTGTCCGGGGTCCGGGCCACTACCCCGTGCTGCGCACCGTCTCCGCGCAGGACGTGGAACGCCCGCCGTTGCTGAGCGAGCTGACCGACGTCGTCGAGTCCGCTCCCGCCGCCACCGAGGACGACTTCGGCGGCCTCCCGCACGACCAGCTGAAGGCTCAGCTGGTCGAGATCGTCGGTGCGCAGATCGCGGGCGAGATGCGACTGCCCGCCACCGACCTGGACGTGCGCAAGTCGTTGGTGGAACAGGGACTCGACTCGGTGATGACCATCGCCGTGCGGCGGCGCCTGGAGAAGCGGTTCGGCCGCAAGCTGCCGTCCACGCTGCTGTGGCACCAGCCCAGCGTCTCCGCCATCGCCGACCACCTGGCCGACGAGCTCGTCTGACACCGCACTGAGGGGGAGCTTTCCCAGCGCTGGGAAAGCTCCCCCTTTTTTTGCTGCGTGGTGCACAAAAGCGGGCCGGCTCCCGGAGGAGCCGGCCCGCTTTCGGTCCGGTGTCAGAAGCCGGGCGCCGAGGTAGGAGCCCGAAGCGTGCCGAGGTAGGGGTGCCAGAGGTGGTCGGGGTTGGCCTCCACGGCGGCGACGACCTCCTTCATCGCCTTGAGCGCCTTGGGTTCCTCCCCGTCGTAGACGTCGCCCTGGAGCATCTTGAGCACGTCCACCCGGTAGCGGTGGTCCTGCACGAACGCGGTGAAGAGCACGTTGAGCCGGTAGTAGATGGAGATGAACTCGTACCAGTACTTCACCGCGCGCCGCAGCTTGTTCTCGTACGTGGCGAAGCGATCCTTGTCGTAGGAGCCCGCCGCGTGCGCGGCGATGATGTCCTGGGAGGCGATGCGGGCGCTGTTCAACGCGACGCTCACACCGCTCGAGAAGATCGGGTCGACGAACCGCGCCGCGTCGCCGATCAGGATGAACCGGTCGCCGCAGATCTGCTTCATCGCGTAGCTGTAGTCGCCCTCGACCTTGAACCGACGCAGCCGCTGCGAGTTCTTGAGCGCGTCGAACAGCTCCGGGCGGCTCGATACGAAGTCCCAGAAGAACTCCTCGCGGTCGCCGGAGCCTTCGCGGAACCGCTTCTTCTGCGTCACCACGCCGATCGACGTGATCGTGTCGGTGATCGGGATCTGCCAGACCCAGGTGTCCTTGATGGGCAGGAAGTGCACGAAGATGTGGTCGGCCTGCGAGGAGTCGCCCGCGAACGCCTCCCTGTCGAGCCCTTCGAACCAGGTGTGCACCGCGTACTGGTCGAACACCGGGTCGTTGACCTTCACCTTGAGCTGCTTGCCGAGCAAGGTCTGCCGGCCGGACGCGTCGACCACCATGCGTGCGGTGAACGGGACGTCACGAGGCCCGAACCGGCACGTCAGCCGCACCAGTTCCGGGTCGGAGAAGTCGACGTCGCGCACCCGCACGCCGTTGAACACGGTGGCACCCTGCTCCTGCGCGTGCTTGAGCAGGATCGCGTCGAACCGGCCCCGGTCGACGTGGAACGTGTAGTCGCGGTCGACGCCGGGCTGGTTGCGTTCCACGAACGCGATGTCCGCGGTCCAGCCGTGGCTCAGGCCGCTGTACCCCATCTTCGGGATGTCCCGCGACTCGGCGGAGGTCCAGGAGGCGCCGTACTTCTTCGGGAAGTTCGCCTCGTCGATCTTCTCCAGCGCGCCGATCTCGGCGAGCACCGGCGTCGTGGCGGGCACGAGCGACTCGCCGACGTGCTCGCGCGGGAACGTCTCGCTCTCGAAGACCACCACGGACATGCCGGCCCTGGCCAGGTAGGACGCCATCGTGGAACCGGCGGGGCCGCCGCCGATGATCGCGACGTCGTAGTCGGGGCTCATGCGCGACCCGCCTCGACGACGGATTCCTCGTGCAGCATCGCGGCGATCGTGCGGATGTCCGCGAAGTTCTTCGCGTCGATCTTGGCCAGCGGCACCTGCACGGCGAGCTCATCGCGGATGAACGCCATCAGCACCGCGATCCGCAGCGAGTCGAGGATGCCAGACTCGATCAACGGCGTCGTGGCCGTGAGCGCCTCGTCGCCGCTGTCCGCCAGGAACTCCCGCCTCACGAAGGCGAGGAGCGCGGACGTGTAGTTTTCCTCGGTCATCCCATCCCACTTTCGTCCAGCAGCAGTGATTCCGCGGCCAGTTCTTCGTCGGACATCTGGTCGAGTTCGGCCCGCACCTGCTCCTCGACCACCTCGGCGAGGTCGGCGACGGTGCCGCCCTCGAAGACCGCGCGCATCGGCACGGTCACCTCGAACTCGGACTGGATCGTCGCGATCAGCTGGATCGCGAGGATCGAGTTGCCACCGCTCGAGAAGAAGTGGCTGAGGGCACCCGCGGGCACACCGAGCAGGTCGGTGAAGATCTCCGCGACGCGTTCCTCGACGACGCCGCGCGGTGCCACGAGGCCCTCGTCGGCCACGTCGGTGACGGGGAGTGCGGCGTGGTCGAGCTTTCCGTTGGCGTTCAACGGGAACGCGTCGAGCGCGGTGAACGTGCCCGGCACCATGTACGCGGGCAGCTTCTCCTCGCACCAGCCGGTCAGCGGCACATCACCCGCGACCGGGACGTAGTACGCGGCCAGCACGCCGTCCCGTGCCACCACGACGGCGTCGCGCACGTCGGGGTGTTCGCTGATCACGGCGGCGATCTCGCCGAGCTCGATCCGGTAGCCCCGGATCTTGACCTGGTGGTCGCGCCTGCCGAGGAAGTCCACGTCACCGCTCGGCAGCAACCGCGCCAGGTCACCGGTCCGGTAGAGCCGCGCACCGGGTGGCCCGTACGGGTCTGGCAGGAAGCGCTCCGCCGTCAGGCCCGGCCGGTTCGCGTAGCCACGGGCGAGACCGGCGCCACCCACGAACACCTCGCCGACCACGCCGACCGGCACGGGCCGCAGCAGGTCGTCGAGCACGTGCATCGTCACGCCCGGCAGCGGTTTCCCGATCGGCACGGAGTCACCGATCGGCTCGCGCACCGGATGGACGCACGTGCCGACCGAGGCCTCGGTCGGGCCGTACTCGTTGACCAGGTCGCAGTGCACCCACTGCTGCGCGAGCCTGGGCGGCAACGCCTCGCCCGCGACGACGATCACGTCGGCCAGTCCCGCCCGCTCCTCGGGCGTCAGCTGATGCGACAGCACGTCGAGGTGGCCAGGCGTGAGCTTGATGAACCCGAACGGCGCGGCCTCGCGCAGCTTCGAGCCGAGTTCGGAGAGGTCGAGGTCCTGCGGCAGCAGGTGCGTCGTGTGGCCGGCCAGCAGCGGCGCCCACACGTTCGGCACGACGAGGTCGAACGCGACCGACGAGAACACCGGTGCACCACCGGTCTTCGCGAGCTTCTCCACCGCCCAGCGGACGTGGTTCGCGAGGCCGCGGTGCGGCACCTGCACGCCCTTGGGCCTGCCGGTCGAGCCGGACGTGTAGATCACGTAGGCGAGGGAGTCCAGGTCGGTTCGCCGGGGCAACGGACTCGCGTCGCCCTCGTCGACGGCCGCCAGGACCACCCGTCCGCCGAACCGGTCGCGGTAGGCCTCCGCGGTGATCAGGACGTCCGCCTTCGCGTCCGCCAGCACGTACCCGACGCGGTCGGCGGGGAAGTCCGGATCGAGCGGCACGTAGGCGGCGCCCGCCTTCCACACCGCGAGGAACGCGGCGGGAAGATCGGCACCGCGATCGAGCAGCACACCGACCACGGACTCGGGACCGACACCGGCGTTCCTCAACCGGTGCGCGAGACGGTTGGCGTGCGCGTCGAGCCCGGCGTACGTCACGCTCGTGCCCTCCGCCACCAGCGCGACCGCGTCCGGGGTCGCGGCGGCCTGCCGTTCGAACTCGTCGAGCACCGACGTGACGACCGGTTCGACCGGGTTGCTGTTCCACTCCCGCACGACCTGCCGCTCTTCGGCGGTCAGCAGGTCCACTGTGTCCAATCGCGCGCGCGGGCTCACCGCCAGAGACCGGAGCATGTGCTGGAAGTGCCGCGACATCCGTTCGATCGTCGAGTGGTCGAACAACGCGGTCGCGTACTCCAGCATGCCGGTCATCGACCCGTCGGACTGCTTGCGCAGGTACAGCGTCAGGTCCGTCTTCGCGACCCGCGAGGCAGCGACCAAAGTGGACAGTTCCTCGTCGTCCTCCGGCGCGCCGGTCAGCTCGTCGCCGTGGAAGTCGAACGCGACCTGGTAGAGCGGCGTGCGGGACAGGTCCCGTTCGGGCGCCAGCTCGGCGACGAGCTGCTCGAACGGGAGCTCCTGGTGCGCGAACGCCTCCTTGCACGTGTTGCGCACGGTCTCGAGCGCCTGCTCGAACGTCATGTTCCCGGCGAGCCGGCACCGCAGCACCAGGCTGTTGAGGAAGAACCCGACGACGTTCTCGACCTCGGGCCGGTCCCGTCCCGCGACCGGCGTACCGACCACCACGTCCCACTGCGCGGTGTAGCGGGCGAGCACGGTCGCGTACGCGGTGAGCATCGTCATGAACGGCGTGGCGTCGCTGCGCCTGCCCAGCTCGGCCAGCGCTTCGGTGACCTGCGCCGGGATCGTGAAGCTCACCACCGCACCCCGTGCGTCGCGGGCGGCGGGCCTCGGCCGGTCGGTGCGCAGAGCCAGCGGGGCCGCCCCCTCCAGCACCTGCCGCCAATGCGTCAGCTCGCCCTCCAGCACGTCGTCGGTGAGCCGTTCCCGTTGCCACACCGCGTAGTCGGCGTACTGGACGTCCGCCGCGGGAAGCTCGCGACCTGCCAGCAGCTCGTGGAACTCCCGCTCGAGCACGGCGGACGACCAGCCGTCGCACACGATGTGATGCATCAGCACGACCAGCCGCTGCAGTTCCGGGAAGAGCAACGCCCGCACGACCGGGCCGCCGGCGAGGTCGAAGCCGCGGCGGGCGCCCTCGTCGAGGATCTCGGCGACCTCGTCCGGCGTGGTGCCGGTAATGACCCGCAACTCCATCGAATGAGGCGGATCGATCAGCTGCCTGGGTTCGTCGGCGTCGAACCGCGTGCGCAACGACTCGTGCCGTGCCACGAGCGCGTCCAGTGCCCGCTGGACGTCGGCCTGGCCGGCGCCGGTCCGCAGGAAGAGCCCGGACACCCACTCGCGCGAGCGGGGATGGATCCGGTCGAGCAGCCAGAGCCGCTGCTGGCCGAAGGACAAGGGCAACGCACCGGTGCGCGGCACCCGCGTGACCGGTACCGACGAGGCCGGCCCGGGGTCGATCAGCCGCGCCTGCGCGGTGACCGTGGTCGCGGTCAGCAGCGCCGCCAGCGGAATCTCGACACCCGTGGCCGCGCGCAGTTTGTTGCCGAGCCTGGTCAGCTGCAGCGACGAGCCGCCGAGCCGGAAGAAGTCGTCGTGCGCGCCGACCTGGCCGACGTTCAACAGCTCCCGCCACACACCGGCGACGAGCTGTTCGGCCTCGGTGCTGACAGCGGCGCCGGTGGTGGCGCCCGGCACCGGCAGGGCGAGCCGGTCCACCTTGCCGCTCGACGTCCTGGGGAACTCGTCGAGCTCCACGAACGCGGCGGGCACGTGGGTTTCCGGCAACCGCGCAGCGAGGTATGCCGCCAGATCCGTTTTCTCGCGCAGCCGCACGTACGTGGCGAGGCGGGTCGCACCGTTGGCAGCGCTGAACGGCGCGACCACGGCCTGCAGCACCGCCGGGTGCGCGGCCAGCACCGTCTCGATCTCACCCGGTTCGATCCGCACGCCGTTGACCTTGACCTGGTGGTCGATCCGGCCGAGGTACTCGAAGGACCCGTCGGCGCGCATCCGCGCGAGATCGCCGCTGCGGTACAACCGGGAGCCGGGCGGCCCGTCGGGATCGGGCACGAACCGTTCCGCCGTCAGCGCGGGGCTGCCGAGATATCCGTGCGCCACACCGGGTCCGCCGATGAGCAGCTCACCGTCCGGGTCGATCACCACACGCATGCCGTCGATCGGGACCCCGATCGGCACCGGCCCCGACCGCTGCAGCGAGTCGACCTCGTGCGCGGTCGTGTCGATCGAGCATTCCGTTGGCCCGTAGGTGTTCCAGACCGTGACGTCACAGTTCACCGCGGCGTTCAGGAACCGCTGCACGAGCTCCGCGTGCAGCTGCTCGCCGCCGGACGACAACACCCGCAACGTCGTGCAGTCCGCCCAGCCCGGTTCTTCGACGAGGGCGCGCAACACCGAGGGCACCACCTGCAGCACGGTGATCCCGTGCTCGACAACCGCCCGCGTGAGGGCGGCCGCGTCCCGTTCCGCACCGACCGGCGCGAGCACGACGGTCGCCCCGCTGATCAGCGGCGCCCAGATCTCCCAACCTGCGGCGTCGAACGTGAGCGCGGTCTTCTGCAGCACCCGGTCCCCCGCTGCGAGACCGTGCGTGCGAGCGAGCCACCTCAGCTGGTTGCCGA
The DNA here is from genome assembly GCF_042649515.1 of Lentzea rhizosphaerae. Taxonomy (NCBI): domain Bacteria; kingdom Bacillati; phylum Actinomycetota; class Actinomycetes; order Pseudonocardiales; family Pseudonocardiaceae; genus Lentzea; species Lentzea rhizosphaerae. Next base: position 146,029 of record NZ_JBHRZI010000010.1, read on the forward strand.
TGCCGGCGTGACTGATGAGCACGCCCTTGGGCGTTCCGGTGGACCCGGAGGTGTAGAGCACGTACGCCGGGTGATCGCCGGACACCGGCACGTCCGGCGCACTGACGTCTCCCGCCGCTTCAGCCACGACGTCCGCGTCGATCACCAGACGCGGCCGGGCATCCGCGAGCACGGTCGCGATTCGTTCGGCGGGATGTGCGGGGTCGAGCGGCACGTAGGCCGCGCCCGCCTTCCACACGGCGAGCAGCGCGACGACGAGGTCCACACCGCGCGGCAGCCGGACCGCGACCCGGTCCGCGGGACGGACTCCCTTGGCCAGCACCAGGTGTGCGAGCTGGTTCGCCAGCCGGTCGAGCTCCCGATAGGACACTTCGCGGGTGCCGTCGACCAGCGCGACCGCGTCCGGTGACGACGCCGCCCGCCGCGCGATCAGTTCGTGGGACACGGTCGAATGCGCTACGCCGTTCATTTGAAGTCCTCCGAGGAAACCCCGTCCTTCGGCGCGGGGAGGAACCGGACCCTTGCGGGGCAGGGCAGGAACAGTTGTGTCGCCCCGGGGGCGACACGGCGTCCACAGGCCACGCCGCACCAGCGGTGCCGGTCTGTGGAGCCGGTGCAAGACCTCAACGGACCCTCCGGGCGGGCAGTCGCAGGTGGACGGGTTGCCACGCTCGAACTTCCCGGCGTCCCCGATACTCGACCTATACTTCGACTATCCGAGCGGGAACGGGCCAGCGGGAGTCGTCGCGGAAGAGCTCGGCCAGCCCTGCGGCCGAGTCGTCGAAGTAGAAGTGGCCGCCGGGTTGGACGACCGCGTCGAACGGGCCGATGGTGAGCTCCTGCCACCGCTGGACGTCGGCGAGCGACACCGAGGCGTCGGTGTCCCCGGCGATCGCGGTGACCGGACAGGTCAGCGGTGCGGCGGCGAGGTACCGGTAGGTCTCGATCATCCGGAAGTCGTTGCGCAGTGCCGGAAGCGAGAGTTGCCACAGGTCGTCGTCCTCCAGGAGCGCCGCGCCGGCGCCACCGAGGGAACGGACGTAGTCGCGGATCTCCTCGTCGGCGAAGTCGGTGGTGCGCCTGTGGTGTGCCGGTGGTGCGTCGCAGGCCGAGACGTACAGCCTCGCCAGCCGGGACGGGAACCTGGGCTGAAGACGTCTGGCCACCTCGAACGCCACGGTGGCACCCATGCTGTGCCCGAAGAACGCGGTCGGCCGGATCAGCCGAGGTTCGATCTCGTCCGCGATCCACCTGGCGAGCGAGGGGATGTTCTCCGGCAGCGGGTCGCCGAACCGGTCCTGACGTCCCGGGTACTGCACGGCCACGACCTCGGTGGTGGGGCCGACGAGCTCGGCCCAGCCGCGGAACGCACTCGCCGCGCCGCCCGCGTGGGGGAAGCACACCAGCTGGCGTGGTGCCTGCGGCCGGGGCAGGAAGGAGCGGAAGGACTTCACTGCTCCTCCACGGTGATGGGCAGGCGCTTGAGGAACCGGAAGTTGATGCTCTCCAGCCACGCGGGTGAGGAGTCCACCAGCGTCAGCGAAGAGAACCGTTGCAACAGACGGGAGATCGCGATCTCGATCTCGGCCAGGGCGAGCGAAGCACCGAGGCAGTAGTGGATGCCGTGCCCGAACGACAGGTGGTCGTGTGCTTTCCGGGTCACGTCCAGCAGGTCGGGAGACTCGTACCGCAGCGGGTCGCGGTTGCCGGCGCCGAGCACCAGCGCGACGGACTGGTCGCGTTCGATCCGGTGCCCGGCGATCTCGACGTCCTCCAGGGCGACGCGGCTGGTGAACTGCACGGAGCTGTCGTAGCGCATGAACTCGTGCGCGGCGTTGGCGGCGAGCGACGGCTGGTCGCGCAACAGGGTCTGCTGGTCCGGGTGCTCGACCAGGGCGAGCACGGCGTTGCCGATCAGGTGTGTGGTCGTCGCCTGGCCCGCGTCGATGAGCAGCAGGAAGTTCGCGAAGATCTCGTCCTCCGTGTACTCGTCGCGTGCGAGCTGACCGGAGACCATCTTCGTGAACAGGTCGGTGCCGGTGCCGTCGCGGCGGGCTTGGGCGCCCTCGTCGAACAGCCCGCGCAGTGCGGCGATCCGCGGCACCTCCCTGCGGGACTGGGTGAAGAACTCGTGCAGCAGTCCCTGCCAGCTCTCCAGCAGGTGCGCGCCGCGTTCGGGAACGCCCGCGAGCTGGGTGATCACGTCACGGGTCAGCGGTTCGGAGAAGTCCGCGATCACGTCCATCCCGCCGCGCTCCGCGGCCTCGTCGAGCAGCTCGTCGACCCGCGCGGTGATCACGGAGCGGATCTCCTTGATGAACCGCGGTGTCAGGCCGGGACGCAACAGCTGCCGCAGCCGGGTGTGCCGGGGCGGTTCGTTGAACAGCATCATGGGCGCCAGGGCGTCCTTCAGCGTCGCCAGCCCGGTGCGGGCGCTGGCGGGGAGCTGCTCGTAGAACGACTCGATCCGCGCACCGGACAGCCGCGGGTCCTTGGACAGCTGGGTGATCTCCTGGTGGCCCAGCACGATCCAGGTGCGCATCCACTCGTCCCAGTGCACCGGACCGAGCTCGCGCAGCCGCCGGTAGAGCGGGTACGGGTCGGTTTGCCCGTACTGGCTGAACAGGCTCGGCGTCTCGATCGACTTCGTCACGTGCTCACTCCTTCGCGGTACTGCGTGGTGCGGATGACGGGCGTGAGCCAGGCGGTCACGGCCAACAGGGCCATCACGGCGCTCACACCGAGCACGGTGCTGCCGACGCTCAGCGAGGCCAGCAGGAATCCGGCGGTCAGCGCGCCGAACGAGTTCGCGCCCGAGCTGAGCAGTCCGGCCACGCTGCCGACCCTGCCCTGCATCTCGTCGGGGGTGACCTGCACCTGGTACACGCCCGCCATCACGTTGATCAGCGCACCGGCGAACGACATTCCCGCGAACACCGCGCCGAGCAGCACCGGGTTCGCGGTCAGCGCGATCAACGGCATGAACGCCGCCCACACGGCGAACACGACGATGATCACCACGCCGGGCCGGAGCCTGCGCACGAACCAGGACCCGCTCATCGCGCCGAGCACGCCACCGACACCGGACGCCGCGCCGATGACACCGATCACGGCGGGAGAGCCGCCGTGGTTCTTGATCGTCACGGCGAGGCTCAGCGACAGGATCTGGAACAGGATGTTGGTGCAGCCCACCAGCAGCACGGCGGACCGCAGGAACCGTTGCCGCAGCAGCCATCCGACGCCCTCGGCGATCTCGGCCCGCACATCGCGCCGCCCGCTCTCGCGCGTGGTCTGGAACTCCTTGCGGATCAACAGCAAGGTGACCAACGCGATGAGGTGACCGATCGCGGTGAAGACGAACGGTGCCCAGCGCACCAACGCGAACAGCGCACTGCCGAGCGGCTGGCCGAGCAGGCCCGCGGCACGGCTGCGTGCCTCGTTCTGGGACAGCGCGGCCGGCAGGTGCTCGGGACGCACGACGTTGCGCACCGCCGCGCGTTCGGAGAGGCGGTAGAAGATCTGCGCGCTGCCCTCCAGGAACGCGACGACGAGCAGGTGCGGCAACCACAACGTCCCGAACAGCAACGAGATCGCCACGCTGCCGATCGACACGAACGACACGGCGTCGCAGACGATCATCACGCGGCGCCGGTCCCAGCGGTCGACGAACACCCCGGCGGGCAGCTGGAGCAGCAGCATCGGCAGCAGCGCCGCGAAGCCGACGAGCCCGGCCTGGACGGGCGATCCGCCGTACCAGATCATCAGCAACGGATACGTGACGCTGGTGATCGTGCCGCCCAGCGCGGAGATCCCCGCGCCCGCCCACAGCAGCCGGAAGTCCCGGTTGTGCCGCAGCGGCCGCGTCTCCGTGACGCTCACAGATCACCGTCGAGCAGCGAGGTGTACTTCTTGATCACGCTCGCACCCGCGTCCGAGTTCGTCAGCGCCACGAAGCCGGTGCCCTGACCGATGCGGCACATGGCCATCGCGTGGTAGCCGCCGCCCGTGCCACCGTGCCCGAACTGGACGTCCGTGCCGAAGTCGTCGACGACGACACCGAGGCCGTAAGCGGTGTGCCTGTGTTGCGGCGTCAGCATCTCCCGGGCCAGCTCCCGTGGCAGCAATCCGCCTGGTTCGCCGAGGTACGACTTCCGGATCTCCAGCAGGAACACGGCCAGATCGGTCGAGGTCGTCCAGAGACCGGCCGCGGCCTCGTCGGGCCACAACAGCCAGCCGCCGTCGATCGGGCGGCCTTCCTCGTCGTGTCCGGGCGCCACGTCCCTGCCGTCCGGGAACGTGTGGCCGAACCCGCTGTTCGTCATGCCGAGCGGGGTGAACACCAGGTCGCGCATCAGCTCGGCGAACGATCGCCCGGTGACGTCGACGAGCAGTTGCTGCACCACCGAGTAGTGGATGTTGGCCTTGCGGAACAGGGTTCCCGGTGGCACCCCCAGCCTGGTCGCCGCCAGCAACTCGACGAGCGCCGGCACCTCCTTGCCACGGGGATGTCCGGTACTCGGTGTCGGCTCCAGCCCGGACATGTGGCTGAGCAGGTGCCGCAACGTCATGGACGCGGGCGCGGACCACCCGGTCAGGTAGCCGTTGACGTCCTCGTCGAGGTCAAGAACTCCCTGCTCCACCAGGCGCAACACGGCGAACGCGGTCACCGGCTTGCTCAGCGAACCGACCTGGAAGATCGTGTCCGTGGTCACCTCGCCCCTGATCCGCACCTCGGCCAGCGCACCGTTCCTGATGACCGCGATGCTCGCACCGGGCACATCGCCCGGTACCTCGATCCGGGCGGGCCTGGCGCGGTCGATCGCGGACGCCACGGCGGCGAGGCTGTCGTCCTGGTACATCGTCAGCAGCGACAACGTCCTGCCCGTGCGCCGGGCGGCGGCGATCACCCCGAACACCAGGATCGAATGCCCGCCCAACTCGAAGAACCGGTCCAGGCCACCGACCCGTTCGACGCCGAGCAGCTCGCTCCAGAGGTCCGCCAGCCACTGCTCGGTGTCCGTGATCGGTTCCTGGTAGGGCCGCAGCGCGAACGACTCGCCGTCCGGTGCGGGCAACGCGCGCCGATCGAGCTTTCCGTTGGCGGTCAGCGGGATCTGGTCGATCCACACGAACGCGGCCGGGACCATGTGCGCGGGCAGCCGTTCGGACGACCACCCGCGCAGCTCCTGCTGTTCGCCCACGACGTAGGCGATCAGCCGTTGCCCGTCGAGGACGACGCGCACGTCGTCGACCCGCTGGGCGAGCAGTGCCTCGATCTCGCCGAGCTCCACCCGGAACCCGCGGATCTTCACCTGCCCGTCGCCGCGGCCCAGGAAGTCGAGATCGCCGGACGGCAGCACCCGCGCCAGGTCACCGGTGCGGTACAGCCGGGAGCCGGGAGCACCGAAGGGATCCGGGACGAACCGATCGGCCGTCATCTCCGGCTGACCCAGATAACCGCGGGCCACACCGGTTCCACCGACGTACAGCTCACCCGGCACGCCGGGAAGCACCGGCTCCAGCCAGGAATCCAGCACGTAGCTGGTCACGCCGGGCAACGGCGTGCCGATCGGCACCACGCCGCCGTCGTGGCCGGGCGGAACCGTGAACTCGTTGGACGTCACCGTGATCTCGGTGGGCCCGTAGGAGTTCACCACCCGGCCGTCGACCAGCGCGCGGGCCTCGGCGACCACGTGACCGGAAACGGCCTCGCCACCGACCACCAGGTCCCTCGCCAGCACGCCGCTCACCTGACCGGTGACCAGCTCGAGGTGGCTGCGCGTCAGCTCGATGAAGTCGAACGGTCCGTGCTCCGCGAGCCACGAGCCCAGCGCGTCGAGGTCCAGGTCCCGTGGTGCCACGGACAACGGCAGCCCCGAGGTCAGCGGTCCGTACACATTGGACACGACCATGTCGTACGCGATCGAGGCGAACAGCGGTGCGCCCCGGTCGACCAGGTACTCCGAACCCACGTACGACAGGAAGTTGGCCAGGCCCCGGTGCGTGACCTGCACGCCCTTGGGACGGCCGGTCGACCCGGACGTGTAGATGACGTACGCCAGCCGGTCGAGGTCGGTGCTGCGCACGGGTGCGTCGGCCGGGAGGTCGTCGAGCGGCTCGACGTCGACCACCAGCCGGTGTCCGCCGAAGTCCACCGCCCACACCGACTCGGTGACCAGCGCGGCGCAGTCGCGCAGCATCTCGGTCAGCCGCACCGGCGGGAACGAAGGGTCGAGCGGGACGTAGGCCGCGCCCGTCTTCCACACCCCCAGCAGCGACGCCACGAGATCCACGCCCCTGCCGACGAGCACGCCGACGACCGACTCTGTGCCCACTCCCGCCGCGCGCAACCGGTGCGCGATGCGGTTCGCCCGCGCATCGAGCGCCGCGTAGGACACCGCGGTGCCGTCGTAGATCACCGCCGGCGCATCTGGCGTGGCAGCAACGTGTTCCTCGAACCTGTCGAGAGCGCAGCTGGTCATCGACGAGGCCGGTCCGGCCGGCAGCGCGAGTGAACCGGCGGGCAGGAGCGCCTGTCGCGCGTCGCCGTCGACGTCCGCGACGATCGCCTCCAGCACCGCCCGGTACATCTCCGCCAGCCGTTCGCCGTTCGCCCTGCTGACGAAGGCCGAGTCGCAGGCGAGGAACAGGCAGGCGTCGGACGCGGTGACGGCCAGTGGGAACTCGTCGCGGCTGAAGCCCTCGGTCGGGTCACCCGCGACGTCGAGCGTGCCGAAGTCCTCGTAGCTGAAGTACACCTGCACGAGACGGCCACCGCCGGCGAGGTCGTGCTGGATCGCGGGCATCGGGAAGTGCCGGTGCGGCCACGCTTCCAGTTCACGGTCGAACACCTGCCGGACGAGACCGGCCCACGTGGGCGCGGACAGCTCCACCGGGAACGGCACGGTGTTGAGGTGGGTGCCGTACACCCGGTCGCCGCCGTCGGGACGGCAGTGGGTCACGAGCCCCGAGCAGAACCGCCGCGCGGACGTCAGTCGGCTCAGCACCTTGAGGTGCGCGGCCAGCAACACGCTCTTGACCGACACACCGATCCTGGACGCGGCCTCCCTGACGGGCAGGTCGTCGAGCGGCACCCGGAGCTGGTAGCCGTCTCCGGCCTCACCCCAGCCGTCCGGCAGCGTGAACCGCTCGTACCCGTCGACGACGCCCCGCCAGTACGCACGGTCCTCAGTGGACTCCAGAGCGCGCAGCTCGGCGGCGACGGTGTCGGCGTACCGCAGCACCGGAGGGGTGAAGGCGGGCAGGTCGGCACCGTCGCGCAACGCTCGGTAGGTCTCCAGCAGTTCGGAGCGCAGCGTGTTGAACGTCCAGCCGTCGATGACCACGTGCGACTGGGTGATCGTGAGCTGCCACTCCCCACCCGCCAGCCGGTGCACGCACACCCTCAGCAAAGGCGCCTGGGCGTGTGGGATCAGGGTCTCGCTCTCGGCACGCAACGCCGCGCGGACAACGGCGTCCGCATCAGCGGCCGTGGTCAGGTCGACGACCTTCAACGGCACCTCGGCGGATGCGTGCACGAGCTGCATCGGCACGGAGAACCGTTCGGTGTCCACCGACGTCCGCAGCGCGTCGTGCCGTGCGACCAGGATTTCCAGCGTCCGGTGCAGCGCGTCCCGCGAGAACGGCTCCTCCGCGCCGATCCGCACCGACGCCACCCGGTGGTAGCTGCGCGGGCCGTCCCCGGACAGCATCTCGGCGAGCATGCCGGTCTGCGTCTGGGTCAACGGGTAGGCGTCGACGAGACCGGACGGCACCAGCTCGCGGTCGGCGGCGGACAGCAGTGAGAACGGCGCAACCGGCTCCACCGCGGCGGTTCCGGACGAGCGGGCGAGCAGCGCCGAGATCGTCTGGTGCCGCAACACGTCGAGCGCGGTCACCAGCACACCGGCCGCCCGCATGTCGCCCACGATCATCACCGCGCGGATCGAGTCGCCGCCGAGGTCGAAGAACCCGTCGGCCAGACCGACCCGGTCGACCCCGAGCACCTGGCGCCAGATCGCGGCGACCCGTTCCTCGAGCGGTGTCACGGGAGCGACGAAGTCCGCGCCCGCGAACGCGCCCCGGTCAGGAGCCGGCAACGCCCGCTTGTCCAGCTTCCCGTTGGGCGTGAGCGGAATGCGGTCGATCACGGGGTACGCGGCGGGGATCATGTAGTCGGGCAACGACTGCCCGAGCCACGCCCGCAGCTCGCCGGGATCCAGCTCACCGGCGGGGACGACGTAGCCGACGAGGCTCTCGTCCCGCAGGACGACCACCGCCTCACGCACACTCGGGTGCCCGAGCAGCGCCGTCTCGATCTCACCCAGCTCGACCCGGTAACCGCGGATCTTGATCTGGTCGTCGGCACGCCCGGCGAACTCCAGGCTGCCGTCCGGCCGGCGCACGGCCAGGTCACCGCTGCGGTACAGGCGGGAACCGGGCGCGCCGAAGGGATCCGGCACGAACCGTTCGGCCGTGAGCTCCGGCCGGTTCAGGTAACCCCGTGCCACACCGGGACCGCCGACGTGGATCTCGCCGCGCGTCCCGACCGGCACGAGGTTGCCGTACGCGTCCAGCAGGTGCACGGTCAGGTCGCTCAACGGCCTGCCGATCGGGTTCCCCGCGCCGGGCACGGTGTCGCGCTTGGCCAGCCGGTGGTACGTGGTGTGCACCGTCGTCTCGGTGATGCCGTACATGTTGACCAGCGCGACCCTGCCGAGACCGACGCGCTCGATCCACGGTCGCAGCTCGGCGATCTCGAGCTTCTCACCGGCGAAGACCACGGCCCGCAGGGCCAGCCTGCCGATGCGCTCGTCACCGTCGGCGGCGGCCGCCACGATCGAGCGGAACGCCGAGGGAGTCTGGCTGAGCACGGTGACCCTGTTGTCCACCAACAGGTCGAGGAAGTCTTCGGGCGAGCGGGTGACCTCCCGTGGCACCACCACGAGCGTTCCGCCGTGCAGCAGAGCGCCCCACATCTCGAACACCGACACGTCGAACGCGTACGAGTGGAACATCGACCACACGTCGGACTCGTCGAACGCGTAGTGCTCCTGCGCGGTCTCCATCAACCGCACGACGTTGGCGTGCGTGAGGCACACGCCCTTGGGTTTGCCCGTCGACCCGGACGTGTAGATCGTGTAGATGAGGTTGTCCGGCACCGACACGCGAACAGGATTGGTCTCTGGCCCGTCGGGCAGCTCGCTCAACATCGACGAGGTCACGACGACGGAGACTCCGGCATCGTCCTGCACGTACCGCAACCGCTCCGGCGGGTTCACCGGATCCAACGGCAGGTAACCCGCACCGGACTTCAACACGCCCAGCAGCGCCGGCAACAGATCCGGACCACGCTCCAGGCACACACCGACCAGCTGCTCCGGGCCGGCACCGAGCCCGCGCAGATGATGCGCCAACCGGTTCGCCCGCGCGTTCAGCTCCGCGTACGTCAGCGACACGTCACCCGCGACGACCGCGACCGCGTCCGGAGTGCGCTCGACCTGCGCCTCGAACAGCTCGTGCACGCAGGACGTGACGAGCCCGGCGGACGCCGTGCCCCTCGTCGCCTGCTCCAGCAACCGCTCGCGCTCTCCGTGCGGCAGGTGCACCGCGCGGGCGTCACCGTCCACATCGGACGCCATGGCCTCCAGCACCGAGCGGTACATCCCGGCGAGGCGTTCGGTGTTGGCGCGGCTGAGGACCCGCTCGTGCGAGTTCACCCAGAGCCGGTCGCCCCGGTTGAAGATCGACAGGTCGAACTCGTTGGGACCGATGTTCATCCGCGTCCCGGTGGCCACCCTGTCGGTGTCGACCTGGTGGAAGTCGAGGTAGTTGAACAGCACGTTGATCAGGCGTCCGCCGCCCCACTCGTGCTGCACCGCGGGCATCGGGTAACGCCGGTGCGCCCACAGTTCGACCTCACGCGAGAACACCTGCGTGACGAGCTCGCGCCACGTCCGCGCGCTGCGGTCGACACCCATCGGCAACGTGTTGAGGTACATGCCGGGCACCCGGTCCGCACCGACCGTCTCCGGACGCACGTCGCACACCAGGCCCGTGTGGTACGCGGGTTCGTCGGTGACCTGCCCCATCACCTTCAGGTGCGCGGCCAGCAGCACGCTCTTCATCGACACGCCGGCCGTTGCCGCGAGCGATCGCAGCGACTCGCCGAGGTCCTCGAACGGCACCTCGACGTACACGCGCTCGTCGGAGTCGCCCGCCCACTCCGGCGGCATCGAAACCGGGACCTGCGAGGTCGTGACGTCCCGCCAGTACGCGCGGTCGGCGTCGGACCGCAGCGCGGCCAGCTCTCCCGCGATGGTGTCGGCGAAGCGCACCCGCGGCCGGTCGTACGGCGCGGGTTCCTGGCCGTCGCGGATCGCCCGGTAGACGTCCAGCAGCTCCATCAGGAGCAGGTGGTAGCTCCAGCCCTCGGTGATCGCGTGCGACTGGGTGAACGTCACCCACCACGCGTCGTCGCTCTCGACGTGCGCGATGATCCGCATGAGCGGCGCCCGTGCCACGTCGAACAGGGCGGCACGCTGTTCCGCGGCGAGCTCCTGCCGGACGCGGCCCAGGTCCTCTTCGGACAGTCCGCGCACGTCCCTGAGCTCGACGGGGAGGTCCACCGCCCGGTGCACCAGCTGCAGCGGCACGGAGAAACCCGTGAGCCGGAACGACGTCCGCAGCACCTCGTGCCGGTCGGCGAGAACCCGGGCCGCCGCCTCCAGCGCGGCGGGCACGAGCGGCTCGGGTTCGGTGACCCGGAACGTGTTGATGATGTGGTACGGGTGGCGGCCGTCGTCGGCCAGCATCTCGATGATCATGCCGAGCTGCGTGCGGCCCACCGGGTAGGCGTCCACCACGTCCTCGGGCAACGCGGCCCGGTCGTCGGCGGAGATCAGCTCGAACGGTGCGACGAACACGTCCTCGCTCGCCACGTCACGGCCGGAGATCATCCGGCACAGGCTCTCCACCGTGCGTGCCTCGAAGACGTCGCGCACGGCGACGTCGAACCCGTCCGCACGCAACGCGCCGACCAGTGCGACGGCACGGATCGAGTCACCGCCGAGGTCGAAGAACCCGTCTCGCACGCCGACCCGTTCCAGCCCGAGCGACGTGCGCCAGATCTCGGCGACGCGCGCCTCCACCGGTGTGCGCGGCGCGAGGTACTCACCACGGGCGAACGCGTCGTCACCGGGAGCGGGCAGCGCCTTGCGGTCCTGCTTCCCGTTGGGCGTCAACGGGAACTCGTCCATCAGCACGAACGCCGCGGGCACCATGTAGTCGGGCAGCGTGGCGGCGAGCCGGTCGCGCAGCGTCTCGCGGGACACCTCGGCGACCGCCGTGTAGTAGGCGACGAGCCGGTCGTCGCGCACCATCACCAGCGCCTGTCCGACCTCGTCGGCCGCGGCCAGTTCGGCCTCGATCTCGCCGAGCTCGATCCGGTGCCCGCGCACCTTGACCTGGTCGTCGATCCTGCCGAGGAAGTCCAGCGCACCGTCGGGCCGCCAGCTCACCAGGTCGCCGGTGCGGTAGAGCCGCGTTCCCGCAGGCCCGAAGGGGTCCGGGACGAACCGCTCTGCCGTGAGGCCGGGCCGGTTCAGGTAGCCGCGACCGACACCGAGGCCGCCGACGAACAGCTCACCGGCGACACCGGCCGGCACCGGCTCCAGCCGGGCGTCCAGCACGTACAGCCGGGTGTTGCGGATGGACTCGCCGATCGGGACCCTGTGCCCGCGCAGCTCACCGGACAGGAACGCGTGCGTCACGTCGTCCGAGCACTCGGTCGGGCCGTAGGCGTTGACCAGCGGGATGCGCGGGAACCTCTCGAACCACTGCGTGCACAGCTCCCGCGGCAGCGCCTCGCCGGTGACCATCAGCCACCGCAGGTGCGGCAGGGCGGGCGTGGACCTGGCCTGCAAAGCGGTGCGCAGCAGGGACGGCACGACCTCCAGCACAGAGATCCGCTCGCGCGCGGTCACGCCGAACAGCGCGTCCGGGTCGAGCGCGGTGTGCGCGTCGACCACCCGCACCACGCCACCGACGACCAGCGGCGCCAGCATCTGCCACACCGAGATGTCGAACGTGGGCGAGGCGTTCTGCACCACGCTGTCGGCCGCGGTGAGACCGAGGTCCTCGATCTTGGCGAGCAGGTGGTTGCCCATCCCGCCGCGCCGGACCATCACGCCCTTGGGACGGCCGGTCGAGCCGGACGTGTAGATGACGTACGCCAGGTTGTCCGGCGTCGCCCGCGCGACCGGGTTGTCCGAGGACTGGGCAGACCACTCCCCTGCCTCGTCGACCAGCACCGTGCGCTCGTGCGACACGGTGTCCAGCAACGGCTTCCGCGTGATCAGCAGCCTCGCGTCCGCGTCGGCGAGCATGAAACCCAGTCGCGCGGACGGGGTCTCCGGGTCGAGCGGCAGGTAGGCGCCGCCCGCCTTGAGCACGGCGAGCACGGCGGTGATCAGCTCGGGGGACCGTTCGAGGCAGATCCCGACCAGCACCTCGGGGCCCACGCCCAGTTCGGTGAGGTGCCGGGACAGCCGGTTCACCTCGGCGTTGAGGTCGCCGTAGGTCGTGGCGCGGTCGTCGGCGGTCAGGGCGATCTCGTCCGGGGTGAGCGCGGCCCAGCGTTCGAACTCGTGCGTCACGCACAGGTCCACCGGTTCGCGCTCGGTCGAGGACGCCTCGATGAGCAACCGCCTCCGCTCACCGGAGGGCAGGTAGGTCACGCGGGCGTCGCCGTCGGGGTCGGCGACCATCGCGTCGAGCACCGCCCGGTACATCTCGGCGAGCCGCTGACCGTCCTCACGGGACAGCACCTGCGTGTTCGTGGTCAGGTTCAACCGGTTCGGACGGCAGTGCAGCGTCAGGTCGAACTCGGTCTGCGACAACGTGTACCGGGACTCGACGTCCGGTCCCGCCGACTCCTCCTTCTGCAGGTCCACGTAGTTGAACGCCACGTCCACCAGCCGTCCGCCACGCCACTCGCGCTGGATCGCGGGCATCGGGTACCGGCGGTGCGGCCACAGTCCCACCTCGCGGTCGAACACCCCCAGCACGAGCTCGCGCCACGTCCGCGCGGAGCGGTCCGCCGCGAACGGCACGGTGTTGAGGTGCATGCCGTACACCCGGTCCGCACCGAGCAGCTCAGGCCGCGCGTCGCACACCAGACCGACGTGGTACGCCGGCGCCTCCGTCAGCTGGCCCATCACCTTGACGTGCGCCGCCAGCAGGATGCTCTTCACCGAGACGTGCAGCTCGGTCGCCAGGGCGGTGAGGCAGGCCTCGATGTCGTCGAGCGGCACGCGCACGTCGTAGCTCTCGCCCGGTTCCTCGCCACGCCACGACTCGGGCAGCGACACCGGGGTGTGCGTGTTCACGACGTCACGCCAGTAGGAGATGTCCTCTTCGGACTCCAGTGACGCCAGCTCGGCGGCGATGTAGTCGGCGTACCGGACCTCGGGCGCGGTGTACGGCGCGGGCGCGACACCCGAACGCAGCCGCCGGTAGCAGTCGATCAGCTCGGCCAGCAGCCAGTTGTGGCTCCAGCCCTCGGTGACCGCGTGCGGGCGGCAGAGCGACAGCCACCAGCCCTCGTCGTCCGTGACGTGGGCGGCGACCCGCAGCAGCGGCGCCCTGTCCAGCTCGAAGCGCGAGTTCCGTTGCTGGACCAGCGATTCCATCAACGCGTCGTCGTCGCGGCCGTGCAGGTCGTGGACCGTCACCGGGACGTCCACGACGCCACGCACGACCTGCATCGGCACCGAGTACGTGTACAGGTCGAACGACGTCCGCAGCATGTCGTGCCGTGACACGACGATCCGCGTCGCTTCCCGCAGCGCGTCCGCGGAGAACGGCCCGTCGTCGGTGATCCGGTACGACACGAAGCTGCGGTAGGTGTCGACGCCGGTCAGCATCTCGACCACCATGCCGGTCTGCACCAGCGACATCGGGTAGGCGTCGACGACACCGTCCGGCAGCTTCTCCCGGTCCGCGGCACCGATCAGCTCGAACGGCTCGACCGGACCGCGCGTGCCGGTGAGACCGTCCCTGCCGGCCAGCACCGCAGCCAGGCCGCTCACCGTGCGGTGTTCGAAGACCTCGGGCACCGAGACGTCCAGGCCGCCCGCCCGCAGTGCGCCGACCAGCCGCACCGCACGGATCGAGTCGCCGCCCAGCTCGAAGAAGCCGTCGTGCACACCCACCCGGTCCACGCCGAGCACGTCACGCCAGACCGAGCTGATCCGCTCCTCGACGGGGTTGCGCGGTGCCACGTAGTCCGTGCGGGCGAACGCGTCCTGGTCGGGGTCGGGCAACGCGCGCTGGTCGAGCTTCCCGTTGGCGGTCAGCGGAATCGACTCGATCGCGACGAACGCCGACGGCACCATGTAGTCCGGCAGGGCGCTGGCGAGCGTCTCACGCAGGTCGTCCGGAGCCTCGGGCACCACGTACGCGACGAGCCGTTCGTCGCGGGCGATCACCACCGCGTCCCGGACACCGGGGTGCGCGGCGAGCGCGACCTCGATCTCCCCCAACTCGATCCGGTAGCCGCGGATCTTCACCTGGTGGTCGAGGCGGCCGAGGAAGTCGAGGCTGCCGTCCGCCCGGCGGCGAGCCAGGTCACCGCTGCGGTACAGACGGGAACCCGGCGCGCCGAACGGATCCGGCACGAACCGTTCGGCCGTCAGCTCCGGCCGGTTCAGGTACCCACGCGCCACACCCGGACCACCGACGTGGATCTCGCCCGGCACACCGATCGGCACGAGATGACCGGAACTGTCGAGCAGGTGCACCGACAGGTCGTGCAACGGCCTGCCGATCGCGTTGCCCGACACCAGATCCGCCTCGGTGACCCGGTGGTAGGTCGTGTGCACCGTGGTCTCGGTGATGCCGTACATGTTGACCAGCGCGACCCGTTCGAGTCCCACGCGGTCGATCCACGGCCGCAGCTCGGCCATCTCGAGCTTCTCACCCGCGAAGATCACCGCCCGCACCGCGAGCCGGTCGATCCTCGGGTCGTCCGCGTTGGTGACGATCGAGCGGAACGCCGACGGAGTCTGGCTGAGCACGGTGACCCCGTTGTCCACCAACAGGTCGAGGAAGTCCTCCGGCGAGCGGGTGACCTCCCGTGGCACCACCACGAGCGTTCCGCCGTGCAGCAACGCGCCCCACATCTCGAACACCGACACGTCGAACGCGTACGAGTGGAACATCGACCACACGTCCGACTCGTCGAACGCGTAGTGCTCCTGCGCGGTCTCCATCAACCGCACGACGTTGGCGTGCGTGAGGCACACACCCTTGGGTTTGCCCGTCGACCCGGACGTGTAGATCGTGTAGATGGCGTTGTCCGGCACGGAGATCCGCGACGGGTTCGTGTCCGGTCCCTCGGACAGTTCGCTCAACGTGGACGACGTCACGACGACGGAAACTCCGGCATCGTCCTGCACGTACCGCAACCGCTCCGGCGGGTTCACCGGATCCAACGGCACGTAGCCCGCACCGGACTTCAGCACGCCCAGCAGCGCCGGCAGCAGGTCGGGGCCGCGTTCCAGGGACACACCGACCAGTGACTCGGGACCGACACCGAGCCCGCGCAGGTGATGCGCCAACCGGTTCGCCCGCGCGTTCAGCTCCGCGTACGTCAGCGACACGTCACCCGCGACGACCGCGACCGCGTCCGGAGTGCGCTCGACCTGCGCCTCGAACAGCTCGTGCACACACGCCGTCACGGGCACCGGGCTCGTCTCGCCCAGTTCACGCAGCCACGTCCGTTCGGCCGCGGGCAGGTAGACCTCCAGCGCATCACCGTCCACATCGGACGCCATGGCCTCCAGCACCACCCGGAACATCGTGGCGACGCGGTCGGCGTTGGCCTGGCTGAGCACGTGCGAGTTGGTGCTGATGCTCAGCAGGCCGCCCAGCGAGGTGATGGCCAGCGCGAACTCGTTGGGGGCGTCGTTGAAGCCCCAGCCGTCCTCGGCGACGCCGGAGTCGAGCCGGTGGAAGTCGAGGAACCCGAAGAACACGTCGACGAGCCGGTCGGCACCCCTGCGGATGGCGGGCATCGGGTAGTGCCGGTGCGCCCAGGCCTCGATCTCGCGATCGGACACCTGACGCACGAGCTCCCGCCACGTGCGCGCCGTGCGATCCGCGGGGAACGGCAGCGTGTTGAGGAAGTTGCCGTACAACCGGTCGGCGCCGGACGCCTCCGGCCGGGAGTGCGTGACCAGCCCGACGTGGAACGCGGGCTCGTCGGTCAGCTGGCTCATCACCTTGAGGTACGCGGCCACCAGCACGCTCTTCATCGACACCTTGGCCGAGGCGGCCAGCGTGCGCAGCCCGTCCGCGAGGTCGCCGAAGTCGATTCCGGCACGCACGGTCTCGCGCGGCTGCGTCAGGTCGCCGTGCCAGCCGGCCGGAATCGTGAACTTGGCGTGCTCGTCGACCAACTGCCGCCAGTACGCACCGTCCTCTTCGGACTCCAGCGCGGCCAGCTCGGCTGCGACGAAGTCCGCGTACCGCACGGGCACGGGCTCGTGGCGTTCGGCGTCCAGGTCGTCCCGCACGCGGCGGTAGCACTCCACCAGCTCCATCAGGAAGAGCTGGTTGCTCCAGCCGTCCATCACCGCGTGGTTCTGGGTGAACGAGCACAGCCACTCGTCGTCGGCCATGACGTGCGCGAAGACCCGCAGCAGCGGTGATCCGGCGGACAGGTCGAACACGTCGGCCCGCTCGGCGGCCACGAAGTCCGACACCTCTGCCCGGCGTTGCCGCACCTCCAGCGAGCGCAGGTCGCGCCAGCCCGTCGGCGTCGCGGCGCCGGCGTGCACGAGCTGCATCGGCACCGAGAAGTCGGTGAGGTGCACCGAGGTGCGCAACACGTCGTGCCGGGCGACGACGATCTCCACGGCCCGTTCGAACGCCGAGAAGTCGAACGGCCGGTCGTCGTGCACCACGTACACGTTGACGTTGTGGTAGTTGCTGCGGCCGGTGTCGGCCAGCATCTCGACCAGCATGCCGGTCTGCACCTGCGACAGGGGGTACGCGTCGGTGGTTCCGGCGGGCAGGGCGGCCCGGTCGGTGTCCGAGATCAGGGCGTACGGCGGGACGAACTCCTCCGCCGCGGCCGCGTCCCGTCCGGACAGCTGTGCGCACAGCGCGGCGATCGTGCGGTGTTCGAAGACGTCCTTCACCGACACGTCGAGGCCGGCCCCGCGCAGGGCACCGATCAACGCCACGGCGCGGATCGAGTCGCCGCCGAGCTCGAAGAAGTCGTCGTGCACGCCCAGGACGTCCGATCCCAGGACGTCGGACCACACCGCCGCGACCCGCTCCTCGAGCGGAGTGCGCGGCGCCACGACGGTGGCTCGCGCGAACGCGTCCTCACCTGGCGCGGGCAGTGCGGTGCGGTCGAGCTTTCCGTTGGCGTTCAACGGGATGGCGTCGAGCGGCACGAAGGCGGACGGCACCATGTACGCGGGCAGCACGGGCTCGAGCCGGGCCCGCAGCTCGACGGGGTCGGGAGTCTGCTCGGCGACCAGGTAGGCGACGAGCTGCTTCTCGCCGGGGTTGTCCTCGCGCAGCACGACCCGCACGTCCGTGATGCGCGGGTCCTCGGCGATCCTGGCCTCGATCTCGCCGAGCTCGACCCGGTAGCCGCGAATCTTGACCTGGCCGTCGCCGCGACCGAGGAAGTCGACGTCACCGGACGGCAGCACCCGCACGACGTCACCGCTGCGGTACAGCCGCGCACCGGGAGGACCGTAGGGGTCGGGCAGGAAGCGCTCGGCGGTGAGCTCCGGCCGGTCGGCGTACCCGCGCGCGACACCGGCGCCACCGACGTACAGCTCACCCGGCACACCGACCGGTACCGGCTCCAGCCGCCGGTCCAGCACGTACATCGTCACGTTCGGCAGAGGCCGCCCGATGGGCTGGATCTCCGCGGTGACCGGCCCTTCGACCGGGTGGATGCACGTGCCGACCGACGTCTCGGTGGGCCCGTACTCGTTGACCAGCCGGACGTCCGGGGCGAGCTCCTGCCACGCCGTCACCACGCGGCGCGTCAACGCCTCGCCCGCGACGACCAGCACGGAGGCGAGCCCGTTCGCCTGCTCCGGTGTGAGCTGGTGCGTCAGCACCTCCAGGTGAGCGGGCGTGAGCTTGATGAAGCTGTACGGCACGGTTCGCGCCAGGTACGCGCCCAACGCCCCGAGGTCGGTGTCCTGCGGCACCATGTGCACCGCCTGCCCCGCGAGAACCGGAGCCCACAGGTTCGGCACCACCAGGTCGAACGCGATGGACGAGAACAGCGGCGCGCCACCGGTTCCCTGCGACGCGAGCTCTTCCACGGCCCAGCGCACGTGGTTCACCAGGCCGCGGTGCGGCACCTGGACGCCCTTGGGCCGCCCGGTCGAGCCGGACGTGTAGATCACGTACGCGAGCCGGTCGAGGTCCGCGACCCGCTCGGGCGGGCTCGTCGGCAGGTCCGAGACGTCGTCGACGTCCACGACCAGTGTCCGGCCGTCGAAGTCGCCGAGGTGCGCCGACTGCGTGACGAGCACGGCGGCATCGGCGTCGGCGAGCATGCCGGTGACGCGACCGGACGGGAACGACGGGTCCATCGGCAGGTACGCGCCACCCGCCTTCCACACGCCCAGCAGGCACGCGAGCAGCTCGACCCCGCGGTCGAGCAGGACACCGACGACCGACTCCGTGCCGACGCCCATCGCCCGCAGCTGGTGCGCGTACTGGTTGGCCAGCACGTCCAGCTCCACGTAGGTCAGCCGCCGGTCGCCTGCGACGACCGCGATCGCGTCCGGCGTGCGGACGACCTGCTGTTCGAAGAGCTCGTAGGTGCACAGCTGCACCGGCGGCACCGGGTTCACCGCCCACTCGCCGAGCGTCAGCGCGCGTTCCTCGTCGCCGATGAACGTCTTCTGCGCGTCCCGCAACGGATCGGCGGCCATGTCCGCGAGCACCGCCCGGAACATCGCCGCGATGCGCTCGGTGTTCGCGAGGCTCAGCGACAGCGAGCTCGCGGTGAGGAAGATGTGCTTGTTGCGCGAGGAGATCGTGAGGGGGAACTCGGTGGGGCTGTCGTCGATGCCGACGGCCGCGTCCACGAGGTCCGTGTCGACCTGGCGGAAGTCCTGGTAGTTGAAGAAGACGTCGATCAGGCGTTGCGCGTCACCGAGCTCGCGTTGCACCGCCGGCAAGGGGTACCTGCGGTGTGCCCACGACTCGACCTCCTGCGCGAACACCTGCCGCACCAGGTCGAGCCACGTGCTCGCACCGCGGTCGAACGGCAGCGGGAGCGTGTTGAGGTACATGCCGAACACCCGGTCCGCGCCGAGCACCTCCGGCCGCACGTCGTAGACCAGCCCGCCGTGGAACGACGGTGCGTCGGTCAGCTGGCTCATCACCTTCAGGTAGGCCGACAGCATGACGCTCTTCAGCGAGGCCTTGGCGGTCGCGGCGAGCGAGCGCAGCCCGGTCTCCAGGTCGTCCCACGGGATCCGCACGTGGTGAGTGGTGCGCGGGGTGTCCGGGTCGTCGCCCCAGCCGGTGGGCAGCGTGACCTTCGGGTACCGGGTGACGACGTCACGCCAGTAGGCACCGTCCACACCGGACGCGAGCGACTCCAGCTCGGCGGCGACGGAGTCGGCGAACCGGACGTCCGGCCGGTCGTACGGCTCGGGTTCGACGCCGTCGCGCAGGGCGCGGTAGAGCCGGAGCAGCTCCATCAGCAACGAGTGGTAGCTCCACCCCTCCATCACCGGGTGGCACTCGGTGATGGAGATCCACCAGTTGTCGGTGCCGGTGAGGTGCGCGTGGAAGCGCATCAGCGTCGGTGCGGTGAGGTCGAACGGCGTGGCCCGTTGTTCCCGCACGAAGTCCTGCAACGACGCCATCTGCCCGTCGGCGTCGAGGTGGCTGATGTCGCGCTGCCCGACCGGCATCGTCGCGGTGGCGTGCACCAGCTGCAGCGGCACCGAGTAGTCGGTGAGGTGCACCGAGGTGCGCAGCATGTCGTGCCGCTGCACGACGATCTCGGCGGCGCGCTCGAACGCCTCCCAGGAGAACGGCCTGTCGTCGAGGATCCGGAAGCACGAGCAGTTGTGGTAGTTGTTCGAGGTGTCGTCGGCCAGCATCTCGATGACCATGCCGGTCTGGATCTGCGACAACGGGTACGCGTCGACGACACCGTCCGGCAGTGCCGCGCGGTCGGACTCGGAGATCAGCGAGAACGGCTGCACCAGGGCCTGGTCCGCGGCGGACAACGCCGTACGTCCGGTGATCAGCTCGCACAGCTCGGCCACGGTCCGGCGGTCGAACACGTCGCGCACCGCGAGGTCGAAACCCTCCGCCCGCAGCGCACCCACGAGCGCGACGGCGCGGATCGAGTCGCCGCCGAGGTCGAAGAAGCTGTCGTGCACGCCGACCCGTTCGACCTCCAGCGCGGTGGCCCACACCCCGGCGACCTGTTCCTCGACGGGTGTCCGCGGCGCGACGTACTCCGCGCGGGCGAACGCGTCGAGGTCCGGCGAGGGCAGGGCACGCCGGTCCAGCTTTCCGTTGGGCGTCAGGGGAAACGCGCCGAGCGTGACGAACGCGGCCGGCACCATGTACTCCGGCAGGTCGCGTCCCAGCACCTCACGCAGGTCGGCAGGAGTCTCGTCACCGGACGGCACCACGTACGCGACGAGCCGTTCGTCACGGGCGATCACGACCGCGTCCCGGACACCGGGGTGCGCGGCGAGCGCGACCTCGATCTCCCCCAGCTCGATCCGGTAGCCGCGGATCTTCACCTGGTGGTCGAGGCGGCCGAGGAAGTCGAGGCTGCCGTCCGCCCGGCGGCGAGCCAGGTCACCACTGCGGTAGAGGCGAGAACCCGGCGCGCCGAACGGGTCCGGCACGAACCGTTCGGCCGTGAGCTGCGGCCGGTTCAGGTACCCACGCGCCACACCCGGACCACCGACGTGGATCTCGCCCGGCACACCGATCGGCACGGGGTTGCCGAACGGGTCGAGCAGGTGGACGCGCAGGTCGCTGAGCGGCCGCCCGACGGGGTTGCCCGCCGAGACCGCGAGGTCGCCCTCCTGGACCTCGTAGTACGTCGTGTGCACGGTGGTCTCGGTGATGCCGTACATGTTGGCGAGCACGGGACTCCGCAGACCGCGGCGGGCCACCCACGGCCGCAGCTCCGGCATCTCCAGCTTCTCGCCGGCGAAGATGACCACCTGCACCGCGAGCCGGTCGATCCGCTCGTCACCGTCGGCGGCGGCGGAGACCAGCGAGCGGAACGCCGAGGGCGTCTGGCTCAGCACGGTGACCTCGTTGTCCACCAACAGGTCCAGGAAGTCCTCCGGCGAGCGGGTCACCTCGCGCGGCACCACCACCAGCGTTCCGCCGAACAGCAGCGCGCCCCACATCTCGAACACCGAAACGTCGAACGCGTACGAGTGGAACATCGACCACACGTCGGACTCGCTGAACTCGTAGTGCTCCTGAGCGGTGCGCATGAGGCGCACGACGTTCGCGTGGGTCAGCACGCAGCCCTTGGGCTTGCCCGTCGACCCGGACGTGTAGATCACGTAGATGACGCTGTCCGAAGTGGACGACGACTCGGGGTTCGTCACCGGGCACGACGCCGTCGAGTCCAGGTCGACCAGCACGCCGTCGTGCACGCCTTCGACCAGAGAGCGCGACGACGCGTCGGTCACCACGATCCGCACACCGGCGTCGGCGAGCACGTAGCCCAGCCGGTCAGCCGGGTTCACCGGGTCCAGCGGCACGTAGCCCGCACCGGACTTCAGCACGCCCAGCAGTGCGGGCAGCAGGTCCGCGCCGCGTTCCAGGCAGACACCGACGAGCGACTCCGGACCGACGCCCAGTCCCTGCAGGTGGTGCGCGAGACGGTTGGCGCGCGCGTTGAGCTCCGCGTAGGTCAGCGACACGCCGCCGGCGACGACGGCGACCGCGTCCGGGGTCCGCTCGACCTGCGCCTCGAACAACGCGTGCACGCGGTCGGTCACGGGCTCCACCGCACCCGAGCCGATGACGAACGCGAGCTCGTCGGCGTCGAGGATCTCCAAGCGGGACAACGGAGTCGTGTCGTCGGCCAGCGCGGACTCCAGCAGCCGCACCAGATGGCCCGCCATGCGCCGGACGGTCTCCTCGCCGAACAACGACGTCGCGTACACGAACTGACCGGCGAACGAGCCGTCCGGGAGGTCGTTGACCTGCAGCTCGAGGTCGCACTTCGCGACACGGCCGGTTGCCTCGCGCGGTTCCACCGAGAGGCCGGGCATCGCGAACGGCGCGCCCGCGCGCTCGTGCATGGTGAACGCGATCTGGTACAGCGGGGTGCGGGACATGTCCCGTTCGGGCCGCAGGTCGTCGACCAGCCGGGCGAACGGGACGGCCTGGTGGTCGTAGGCGTCGACGAGCGTGCCGCGGACCTGCTCCACCAGGTCGCCGAACGCCGGGTCGCCGTCCCAGCGCGTGCGCAGCACGAGGTTGTTGATGCCGTACCCGATGAGACCCTGCAACTCCGGGCGCGTCCTGCCGGAGACCGTCGTGCCGACCGGCACGTCCGTCTGCCCGGTGTAGCGGGCGACGAGGGCTTGGAACGCGGCGAGCAGCACGACGAACGGCGTCGCGTCGTGACGCCGGCCCACCTCCCTGATCCGCACGGCCAGGTCGGCGGGCAGCTCGAACGAGACCGCGTCACCCGACGAGTCGCGCACCGGGGGACGTGCGAAGTCGGCGGGCAGGTCCGTGGGCTCCACACCGGCGAGCTGCCGGTGCCAGTAGCCGAGTTGCCGGGACAACGCGGCATCGTCGCGTTGCCACGCCGCGTAGTCCGCGTACTGCGACGACAACGGGGGCAACGGCGACGGTTCCCCGTCCAGGAAAGCCGTGTACAGCGCACTGAGCTCGTCCCCGACGATCCGGGTGGACCAGGCGTCGAACGCGACGTGGTGGAACACGAGGGTCAGGACGTGGTCGTCGTCGGCGAGCCGCAACAACCTCGCGCGGACCGGCCAGTCGTGCTCCAGGTCGAACGGCGTGGTCGCCTCGCCGGCGACGACGGCGTCGGCAGCGTCCACACCGGACACTTCGACCACCGGCAGCCCCAGCGGCACCGGCGGGTCGATCACCTGGACGGGTTCGGTGCCGTCGAGCACGTACCGGGTGCGCAGGATCTCGTGCCGGGCGACGAGATCGGACCACGCCCGCTCGAGCGACCAGGCGTCCAGGGTCCCGCGCAGGCGGAACGCCAACGGCACCAGGTACTCGGCGCTGTCGGGTTCCAGCCGGTTGAGGAACCACATCTGCTGCTGCCCGTGGGACAGCGGCAGCGGCAGGGACCGGTCGGCTCGACCGATGCCCTGCCGCCTGCCGCGCACCCCACCGCTGAGCCGGCGGCGCAGGAGTTCGTCCCTGAGGGCGGCGGTGCCAGTCTGCTCGATCTCGCCGGTGCTCATCTGCCTCGTTCCTCCCGTGCCCGGACGTGCCCAAGATGTCGACGCCGCAGCGAAAGGCGCACTCGGGTACATCCCCGAACGCCGTGTTCGCTGCCGTGAGCGCGTTACTCCGCCGCTGCTTCCGCCATGCGGCGGCGCAGGCTGAGCGGGCGCATGTCCGTCCACACCTCACCGATGTGCGCGAGGCAGTCGGCCCGAGTCCCCTCGGTGCCGTCCGCACGCCATCCGGCGGGCAGGTCCCGGTCGGCAGGCCAGATCGAGTACTGCTCCTCGTCGTTCACGACGACGAGGTAGGTCTGCTTGTCGTCCTGTTCCTCTGCCACGAGAACTCCTCACGCGATCGGTTGGTCGCCTGAAGAGTTCTCGTGGGGCCAATACTGGGTCTATACCCGAACTATCCGCTGGCCGGGCGCGCTTTCCCGGTCGGAAAGCCGTGGCACGTGTGAGAACCGGCCGAGGCCTCCTGGCAGCACCCAGGCCCGTTCACCCAGCAACGCCATGGCGGCGGGCAACAGCACACCGCGCACGATCGTCGCGTCGATCATGATCGCCACGGCCATGCCGACCCCGAGCATCTTGTACTCGATGGCGCTGAGCGTGACGAACACGGCGAACACCGCCGTCATGATCACCGCAGCGCTGGTGACGACGCCCGCGCTGCTGCCGACGCCGCCCACGATCGCGGACCGGGCGTCCGCGCCGCCGGACCAGCGTTCCCTGATCCGGCTGAGGATGAAGATGTGGTAGTCCATGCTCAGGCCGAAGAGCAGCACGAACATGAACAACGGCAACCAGCCGACCACGCCGCCGTAGGACGTGAAGCCCAGCGGTGCGCTCAGGTGCCCGTCCTGGAACACCCAGGTGAGCACGCCGTACGCCGCGCCGATCGACAACAGGTTGAGACCGATCGAGATCAGCGGGATCGCGAGCGCCCGGAACGCCACGACGAGCAGCACGAACGCCAGCGCCAGGACGAAGGCGAACACGATCGGCGTCGTCCTGCGCACCTGGTCGGTGAAGTCGTGGGCGAACGCCGTCTTGCCCGCGACCGCGAACTCGACACCGTCGACGTGTCCGAACGCCGCCGGCAACGCCGTGGTCCTCAGGTGTTCCAACGCCCGGTTGGACTCCTCGTCGGTGCCCGATCCGGCCAGCGGCACCCGGATCACCAGCGCGTCGTCCACCTGTGCCGTGGACATCGGCTCGTGCAACAGGCCACCGCTGGCGGCGATCTGCTGGTGCAGGCCGTCGGCCGCCGCCCGCGCCCCGTCCACGTCGCCCCACACCACGACCTGTGCGGGAGTGGGTGCACCGGGGAACGCCTGCTGCATCCGGATCGCGCCGTCGACGGCCGCCACTGACCTGGGCAGGCTGTTCACCGCCGCGGCGTCCTGCAGCCGCATGTCCACCGCGGGCAAGGCCATCACCACGAGCCCGAGCGCGGCGAGACCACCCCACAACCACGGTCGCCGCACCACCACACGGGCCACCGCCGACCACACCCGCGACTCTCGCACCGTCGTCCGGTGACGGCTCACCCGCAGCTTGTCGATCCACGGCCCCAGCAGGGACAGCAGCGCGGGCAGCGCGGTCACCGAACCGAGCACGGCGAGCCCGACGATCAGGACCGTGCCGACCGTGAGCCCGCGGAAGTTGTCCAGCCCGGTGAACAGCAGCCCCGCCACGCAGAGGATCACCGTCAGCCCGGACACCGCGACGACCCGTCCGGACGTGCGCGCGGTGATCCGCAACGCCTCCGCCACGGTCCTGCCGGCGGCGCGCTCCTCGCGTTCGCGGCGCAGGTAGAACAGCGCGTAGTCGATCCCGACCGCGATCCCGATGAGCAGGATCATCGACGACGTCGCGCTGTTGACCGGGATCCAGTCGCCGATCAGCGCGATGAGGCCGAACGCGGCGGCCACCGTGGTTCCGGCCAGCAGCAACGGAACCGAGGCCGCGACCAGCGAACCGAACACCACCAGCAGGATCAGCGCGGTGATCGGCAGCGAGATGAGCTCCGAGCGCTGGAAGTCGTCCTTCACCGCCTGGTCGACGGCCTTCGCGAGGCTCCGGTCCCCTGCCTGCGCGAGCCGCGCGCCGGGATGACGGGCCGAGGTGTCCGACACCGTCCGCACGACGGTGTCGTAGTGCGCCTTGATCTGCTCGTTCGGCCCGGCGACGTGGAACGTGACGAGCACGGAGCTCCCCGACACCCGCCGGCTCAGGTCGGTGACGGCGTTCGTGCCGCGCAACGCCGACACGAGGTCGTCGGTCGCCGCCTCCCGTGCGGCTCCCTCGACCAGCACGTTCTCCCGCACCGGCGCGTAAGTCCGTTGCCGGTCCAGCACTTCGGTCGCCCGGCCGGTCTCACCGGGATCTCGCGCCGACGCCCCGTCCCCTCCCAGCGCACCGGCCAGCACCGCCACCAGCACCAACATCAACCATCCGGTCACCGCCAGGACGCGGTGCCGGACCGACCACCCGGCCACCCGCTCCACCAGAGCGGCATTCGACCTGCGTGCGCGCAGCATCGACTAAGGTCCTTCCTCGAAGGAGTTTCCTGCAGAGAACTCGCCCTCGGGCGAGAGGTACTTCTTCGCTGGGCCGCCGAGTTGCCGCTCGTCGGCCCAGCACTTGCTACTCGACCTCTTTGAGAATCCTTTCGACGGACTGCATCCGGGCCTGCATCTCCGCGAACCGCTCCCCCAGCTCGCCGAGCCTGCGTTCGGCACCTTCCTGCGCCGCGACGGCCCGCTCGGCCAGCGCGCGGTACTCGCTCTCCCTGGTCAGCGCAGCCTTCGCCCGCCACGTCGCGGCGAGCTGCCAGATGCTGACCGTGGCGACGGATGTGATCAGGACGAACACCCCGACGACGCCGATGATCTCCTGCCAGCCGTAGGGGCTCATGCCTGCGATCCCTTCTCCGTACTGATTTCCGTGCTCGTGAGGGTCTGCACGGCGTCGGCCACCGACTCCGGCGACAGCTCGACGGCGAACGGTTCGATCTCGTAGAACTTCATCGCCTTGCCGTCCTCGGACAGCTCGAGGTGCGCGCGCACCAGTCCCGCCGCCTCGAGCTTGCGCAGATGAACCTGCAGCAACGCACGGCTGATCCCCAGCTCGCGAGCAAGCGCGCTCACGTAGTTGCGCTCTCGCGTGAGCGCTGCCAACACCCGCAACCGGTGTGGGTTGGCCAGCGTCGCGAGGATGCGCACCAGCTCATCCCCGGTCACAACTGAACCCTGCACATGCCAACAAATGTTAGCAGGTGCTAGGCGAGCCGCTCAACGTTGTCCGACCGGGAGACCCTGCGGTACGCACGCGCCACGTCGGTGAGAAACGCCGTGTCACTGCCCATGTCGCCGCCACCGGGCACACCGACGGGCGCGTCCGGCGCGGGAGTCCGCACCCCAAGCGAGCGAGCCCGCAGCGCGTCGGCCAGCACGGTCGCCTCGACGAACGCGTCCAGTTCCTGGCCGCTCAACCCGACCCGTGCGGCGTTCCTGCGCGCCGAGGCGGCGACCTCCGGATCGAGGTACGGCCGCAGCGCGATCCTGCCGTCCCTGATCTCGATCACCCGGCGGTACAGCCGCAGACCCAGGTCGCCGGGCAGGAGGTCGGCGAGCGCCGAGCGCGGGGGTTCGAGCGCGATGTGCGGACTCGCCTCGTAGAGCCCGAGCCAGAGCGGACGCAACCCCAGGTAGGTCCGGTACCGCCCGATCCACGCGACGAGCGCGCTCAAGCCGACCCTCGGTGCCCACCAGCGGACCGTGCTGCCGACGAACACCAGCACGTTCGCGGCGAGCGGGAGGTACTTGTCCAGTGCCGGCACCACCGGATACCCGAGGCCGAACCGGACCGAGGCGAAGTACAGTCCTTTGTGGACGTGATAGGTCAGGGCGCACACCGCACCGGCCGCGATGAGCCGCAGGCCGAGGCTCAGCACCAGGTCCGACGTGATCCGCGCGAACCGCCAGGACTCGCGGGCCACGACCGCGAACGCCGGGGTCAGGCAGCCGGCGTAGACGACCCAGTACTCCAGCACCCACGCCGTGCCCGCGTACCGGCCCGCGAACCGCACGTCGTCCACGTCGATCGGCGCCAGCGCGAAGAGGACCGCGAGCAGCACGAACCCGGCCGCGAACCACCAGGCGACGCGGACCGAGCGGCGGCTCGCCTCCTGCGGCCGCATGGTCAGGTGGGCGACGAACGCCAGTCCCGCCCACGCCACGACCAGCATGAAGCCGTGTCCCAGCAAGCGGGCGAGGTTGGGGATGCCCGCCCGGCCGATCAGCGAGTAGCCGACGGGGGTCAGCACGATCAGCGAGAGACCGAGGCCTGCCAGGCCCAGCCGGACCGCGCGTTGCGCATCGGTGCGCGGCCGATGGTTGCCGTTCACCAGCATCGTCACGAAGAAACAGCCGACCAGCAAAGGCGGCGCGTAGAACCGCAGCGCGTCCAGCACGGGCGAACTCCCTGCCGATCTGGTTCAGGTCAGCGCGGATCGGGCCAGTTCAGTGCGTCCTCTATGCGGTCGGCCAGTCCTTCGCCGTGATGACCCGCCCGCGCCGGCGCCGCCTTCTGCAGGATCAGGGACGCGAGCAGCTCGGCCTCCTGCTCCTCGACGGCCGAGTACTCGGTGCGTTCCAGCACGGAACGCACCATGTCCGGGTCGAGGTTCGGCATCAGCAGCCGGGCCAGGTCGGCGCCGGTCAGCGGGGCCGAGTAGTGGTCGCACAACAGGTGACAGAGCTCGTGCAGGATGATGTGGTCCCGATGCGGAGGTGTCGTCGACTCCTCGTAGAAGATCAGGTCCAGCTCATCGGTCGCGACCCACACGCCCAGCACACCGGGCTGCGCCGTCATCGGCGTCAGCTCGATGGGCCGCTTCCGTTGCCCGGCAACCAGATCGCAGAGCGCTCGCACGTCGAACGGCGCGGGCATCGGCAGTTCTCGCACCATGGCGTCACATCGGCGGCGCAGCCGCTTCATGTCCGTGCCCCGACCGATCACATCGCCCCCGTCCGACGTGTCACGAACCCGCTTCCTCGTCGGGGCTGTCAGGCAGGCCCTCGAGTTCGCGCGCTCGCTCCACCATAGCGGTGAGCGCGCCGAGGCTCTTGGGAGACAAACCCGACGCCCGCAACGCCATCCGGCGCACGGAGCTGTCCCGCAGCGCGGTCAGCAGCGCGAGCTCCGAGTCGATCTGCTCGGTCACCGCGTCGTCGAAGAAGTACGCGGGCGGGACGCCGAAGAAACCGGCCAGTGCCTCGAGGTGCCGCTTCGTCGGGTTGTCCCGCAGGCCGCGGCGCAGCTGCCAGACGTAGGTGGCGGAGATCGTAGGGCCGCCTCGGAGCCTGATCGCCTCAGCCACCTCTTCGAACGTGTACTCCCGCCCAGCGCGTGAGTGCACGGTGCGGAACAGGTGGTCGACCTTCGCCGCGAGGGACCCCTCCGGCAGTGATGCCACATCGGCCATCGCACCTCCTGTTCGACAGGCCCCCCAGGCCGCGGCGACCATACCACTCGTCAACCACGGTGAATGGAACAGTCAAGAACCGCAAACCACAGTTGACGGCCTCGTGGAACCTCGGTACGTTGACCATAGTTTGGATATTAACCAACGACATACCGTGCAAACTGGTTTCTTCGCCCGTGCGACATCGCCGGGCGAGCGTCCGGGCACACGCCGACTGGGGTGAACGACGGCGTGAATCCTGGTCCGGACGCCACCGCACAACATTCGCGCCTTCAGAGTGCACACCTACCTGAACGCCGCACAGAAAGGTGCAACCTCGAATGGGGGAAACAACCGTTGGAGTTCCGAATCCTGGGGCCAGTCGGCTTGTGGCTGAATGGTGCTGAACTTCCACTGAAAGGCTCCAAGCAGCGCACGATCCTGGCTGCACTGCTCCTGGCACGGGAAAAAGTGCTGTCCGACGCACAACTCGGCGAGGTGCTCTGGGGCAAGAACCCGCCGGCGACTTATCAGGCACAGATCTACACCTACGCATCACGACTGCGCCGGCATCTGCAGGGGAGCATGGCGCTGATCCGGCAGGGACCGGGCTACTTCATGCGGATCGGCACCGCCCGGTTCGACTACCACGAGTTCGAGACCCTTTCCCGCTCCGGGCGCGAGGCGTTGCGGGCGGGACGGTTCGACCAGGCTTCCGAACTGTTGCGCGGTGCGCTGGACCTGTGGCGCGGCCCGACGCTCACCGACGTCACCGACCTGCTCGCCGAGACCGAACGTCCCGGGATCGAGGAGGTCAGGATGAAGACCCTCGAGAGCAGGATCGACGCCGAACTGGCACTCGGCAGACATCACGAGCTCATCTCCGAGCTGGTGGGCCTGGTCAACGCGAACCCGTTGCGCGAGCGGACGAGAGCGCAGCTGATGATCGCGCTGTACCAGGGCGACCGGCAGGCCGAGGCGTTCGCGACGTTCCAGGAGGGCAGCAGACTTCTCTCCGACGAGCTCGGCGTCGACCCCGGACCCACGCTCAAGAGCGCGTACCAGGCGATCCTCACCAACGACGTGCGGCCGGCCTTTCCCGTGCAGCGGTCCTCCGTCGCCACGACGTCGAGACCCGCCGTGCTCGCCGCCGACACCCCCGACTTCACCGGCCGCGAGGCAGAGCTGGACGTCGCGACCGACCGGTTGCGGCACAGATCGTCACTGGTGACGGTGACCGGCATGCCGGGTGTCGGCAAGACCGTGTTCGCGCTGCACGTGACGGACCAGCTCCGCGCCGAGTTCCCCGACGGGCAGCTCTTCGCCGACCTGCGCGGCAGCGGCGGCACTCCCCTGTCGCCCGGCGAGGCTCTGGGCACGTTGCTCGGCGGGCTGGGCGTCAGCGGGTCGTCGCTGCCGGCGAGCCTCGAACAGCGGGCACACCTGTACCGGAGCCTGCTGACCGACCGGCGGATGATCGTGGTGCTGGACGACGCGGCGACCGACCGGCAGGTCCGTCCGCTGCTCACCGGCGCTCCCCACGTCCGCACGATCATCACGACCCGGCGCATGCTGACCACGTTGGGAGGCCAGTACACGCTCAACCTCTCCCCTCTCGGCAGCGCCGAGGCGTTGTCGTTGTTCACCGCGATCGTGGGCCCGGAACGCGTGGGCGCCGAGACGAGTGCGGCTTCGCGGATCGTCGGGCTCTGCCACGGTTTGCCGCTGGCGGTGCGGATTGCGGGAGCGCGGGCCGCGGCCAAGCTGCACTGGCCGCTGGCACGCCTCGCGGCCAGGCTCGCCGACCCCGACCGGCTGCTGGACGAGCTGCGTCTCGGCGACCTGGACGTCCAGGAACGACTCCGGGACGGGTGCCAGTCCCTCGATCCGTTGTCCCGCACCGCACTGCTGCGCCTGTCGTTGCTGGACGTCCCGTCGTTCCCGCACTCGACGACGAGTTCGTTGCTGGGACTGCCCGACGCCTCGGGCGAGCAGATCACCGAGCACCTGCTCGACATGCACCTGCTGGAGCTCGCGGGCATCGAGCCGGACGGCAGGCAGGCCTACCGCTTCCACCCGCTGGCCAGGCTCGTCGCGAAGGAGATCGCTCTGGCCGAAGGACTGTCGGCCGCGCTGTCGCTCACCTGAGCACAGTCACCGGAAGGGCTGTCTCCCCGGGCCCGGGGAGACAGCCCTTCCGGCTTCGGGGATCCCCTCGTCGCGGGGGCCGATCCTGGGCGGCACCCGCAAAAGAAACTTAGCAGGTGCCGCGCCAGGATTGCATGCCGCCGTGCGGGTGATCAGTTGATCACCGTCCGTGCAGCTCGCGCAGGTACTCGTAGGTGGACGGCAACGTCTTCAGCAGCTCGGCCTGCTTCTGCTTGATCTGCGCGAACACCGGTTCGGCGCCCTCCATCGCGTCCGGCCGGAAAGCCAGCGCGGGCAACGGGTGGTCGGGCAGCACGTCCAGACCGGCGAAGATGCAGTAGTAGCTGCTGTTGGTCCAGAAGTTGCGGAACTCCGCCTCGAAGTTCTCGTAGTAGGTGGCCTCGTCGGTGACCGGCATGTTGATCGCGAGCCCCGCCCGGTACTGCGCGATCTTGTGCTGGATGTCGTCGGGCAGCACAAGATCCTTGCAGGCACGCCAGAACGGCGTGTCCGTGCGTGGCGCCAGCGTGAAGTGCGCCTGCAGGAAGTCCCGCGAGTCGTCGAACATCGTCTCGATCTCGCGGTTGAACGACTCGATCAGCACCGGGTCGAACCGCTTGTCCGGGAAGTGCTTGCCCAGCTGGTACAGCGCGGCGGTGATGAAGTAGATGCCGGTCGACTCGAGCGGCTCCAGAAAGCACGACGACAGGCCGATGCTGACGCAGTTGCGCACCCACGTGCGCCGGTTCCGGCCGACGCGGAACTTGACGTGGTTGAGCGGCTGCTCCTCGGGGTCGAGGTTCCACAGCGCGCACAGGTCCTTGGCGGCCTCGTCGGCGTCGGCGAACCTGCTGGAGTAGACGTACCCGGTGCCGAACCGGTCGAGCATGGGGATCTTCCACGTCCAGCCGGACTTCATCGCGATCGCGGACGTGGCGGGCTCGACGCCGTGCGCCTCGTCGTCGTGCGGCACGGCGGTGGCGACGGCGCTGTCGTTGAGCAGGTGATCGCTCATGTCGAGGAACGGCTCGCGCATCACCTTGTTGATGAGCAACCCGCGGAAGCCGGAGCAGTCGACGAAGAGGTCACCCTCGATCGTGCGCCCCTCCTTGGTCTTGAGCGACGTGATGTGGCCGCGCTGGTCGATCGTCGCGTCGGTCATCTCGTCCTGGACGTGCACGACACCCTGCTTCTGGATGGCGAACCGCTTGAGGAAGTCCGCGACCAGATGGGCATCGAAGTGCCAGGCGTAGTTCGTCCACTTGGTGCCGTCGGCGAACCGCGGCGACAGCCGGGCGTCGATGATCGGCGACTCGCGGTAGCACGCGTAGTCGAACTGCTCGGTGGTCTGCCCGCCAAGGCTCTTGGCGGCCCAGTAGTGCGACAGCGGCAGGTTCTGGTGCGTCGGCAGCAGGCCGAACAGGTGGTAGTAGTGGTCGGGCCTGCCGCGCAGCTGCCTGCCCACCGCCTCACCTTCACCCGGCGTGCGCCAGTTGACGAATTTCACCGCCATCTTGAAACTCGCGTTGCACTCCCGCATCCACTCCTCCTCGGGAATGCCCAAGAAGTCGAAGAACGTCTTGTGCAGGTTCGGGACAGTGGCCTCACCGACACCGATCTTCGGAATGGACGGCGCTTCCAGCACGGTGATCGTCGCATACCTGCCGAGCGCCTTGCCCAGATAACTGGCAGTCATCCAGCCTGCGGTGCCACCACCAAGAACGACGACGTTGGAGATCCTGTGGTCTTCCATCCGGACAGATACCCTTCGTTACACCGACCGGCAGGGCCGATTCCGACAGAAAACAGTGAAGTCACTGTTCTCCGGTATCTGATACTTGGACTATATTCGAGCTATCGCACGATCTGGCAGGACTGCAAAACGAGCGGCGCAACTCCCGATCGTGGAACTGACCGCTGAGGGCGGACTCCCGGTCAGGCCGGCACCACCTGGTCACCATCGCGCTTCACCGGGATCGCGGGAGGCCGACGCGGCGGGCCCTCCTTCACCGCACCGTCCGCGGCCGCGAACCGACTGCCGTGCGCGGGTCAGGTCATGACACCACCGGACGGCGTCGTGCCACCCTGCGAATGGCCGCCATGATTCCCCACAGTGCCGCTCGCCTGTGGAGCGAACCATCGCCGTTCATCGCAGATCCTCGGTGCGCGGCGAGTCAGTTCGTCGCACCAACGTCCGCGCCGCGACGAGTCAGCCTGCCGGCCCGCCTGCGGCCCCGTTGCGTGGCGGCGAGCACGACCGGGTCCGTGCCGAGTGCAGCCGCGGTGTCCACGACGGACTTCGCTGAATCCCTGCCGCTGATGTGCGCCGCCACTGCGCGAATCGACGGGTGCGCGAACAGATCGAGCACGGTCAGCGCCGGCGCGCAGGTCGTGCGCAGCTCGCGGTGTGCGCGGACCAGGAGCAGCGACGTCGCACCCAGCTCGAAGAACGTCCGGGTCCGGTCCAGTCCTTCCGCGGGCACCCCGAGCAGTCCGCCGAGCACCTCCGCCACCGCTGCTTCGACTGCCGGGTCGCCGAGCTGCCCTGGTCGTGCGGGCGTCGGCTGACGTGGCGCCGGGGCCCGCACGGTCAGGCGTCGTCCTGCCAGGCCGGCCGGATCGGCGGCCCGCCAGGCCGCGGTGTCGGCGAGCGCGGTCACCAGGTCCGTGTAGGCGGCGAAGAGCCGGTCGAGGTAGCCGTCGGGGAAGGCGGCGTCCACGCAGTCCCAGTTGATCCGCAGCGTGCCGTCCTGCTCGAAGACCTGACAGTCCAGCAGCACGTGCGGGGTCTGACTGATCGCGTGGACGGTCCGGCCGAAGCCTTCCAGCAGTTCCGAGGCATCGGCTGACGTGCTGCCGAGACCGCTCGAGAACACCACCGGCAACAGAACCTGCTTGCCGCGGCGGGCGGCCAGCTCGCGCAGCACCTCGTTGCCGTGCACACCGGCGCTGTGGTCGAGATCCGTCCAGAGTCGCTGCTGCAGTGCCTGGGCGCGATCGGCGAACGCGCCCGCGCCGGCCCGGACATCCAGCAGGAGTGTCGAGGTGTAGTCCCCGATGACGCCCGTGTGCTCCGCCGGGCGGTCGAACGCCGTCATCACCAGGGTGAAGCGATCGCCACCGCCACCGGCACGCAGGACGTCGCCCAGCGCGGTGACGAGCAGCCCCGTCGGAGTGAGGCCGCGGGAGCGGGCGTGCTCGCGCAACGCGGTCCAGCTGCGCTCGTCCAGCACGGTGCGGCGGCGGGTGAACCGCACCGCGCCGGGGCCTGGCGGTTGTGCCGGCAGCGCGGGGCCGTCGGCCATCTCGGCAGCGGCGTCGCGCCAGTACCGCAGCGACTGCTCGCCGGCCGGACGTCGTGCGGTGACCCACTGCTCGAACGTCACGGCCGGGGCGGCGGGCAACAGCGCGGGGTCGCGGTAGGCCGTGACCAGCTCCCGCGCGAACACCACCGCGCTCTGCGCGTCGCAGAAGAGCAAGTCCAGTCCGAAGTGGACACGCCAGGTCCGGTCGGTCAACCTGCTCACCGCAACGTGCAGCATCGGGCACAGGGTCGCGTCGAGCACCTGGTGCGAACGCTCCTCGCGCAGTCGCGACAACGCCTGCTCGCGGCCGGCCTCGTCGTACGACCGCAGGTCGAGAACGTCGATCCGCGGCAGCGTCACCTCGGCGTGCACCTGCTGCAGCGTGTCGGGAGTCACTGTCGCACGCAACATGGGATGGCGGGCCACGACGATCCGCAATGCCCCGGCGAGCCGGTCTGCGTCGAGGTCGTCGACGTCGACCTCGGTGTAGTAGTGCGGTGCCACGGCGTCGCCGAGCCACGTGTCGGCGCGCCCGACGAGGTAGGCGAGCTGCATCTCGGTGAGGCGGAACGGTTCCGGCGGTGCGCTGTGGCGGACCTGCCGCGCCCAGCCGTGCAGTTCGCGCAGCCACCGTGCGGCCTCGGTGAGCGCGTCCGCGAGGTGCAGGGCGGCGTCCGGCACGGGGAACGGCGCCGCCGGAGCGAGAACGACGGGTTCGGGTTCGGGTTCGGCCGAGCCCGACAGGGAGCCGACCAGTGCGTCGATCGACGCGTGCCCGACCAGGTCGCGGAAGGACGGACGGACGCCGGTCATGTCCTCGACGGCGTTCGCGATGCGCACCACGTCCAGTGACGTCGCGCCCGCGGCCACCAGTCCCGCGGAGAAGTCGGCAGCGGGGCCGAGCACGTCGCGCAGCACCGCCTCGATCGGATGGCTCGGTGTCGCGGGCGGCGGTGCGAGCCGAGGCGAGGACCGGAAGGGGTTGGGCAACGCCTTGTGGTCCACCTTCCCGTTCTCGGTGACCGGCAGGGCGTCGTGCCACACGAACCGGGTCGGCACCATGTAGTCGGGCAAACGCTTGCCCAACTCCCCGGCCAGGACGCGATCAGCGTCCGGCAACGGCTCTGCCAGCGCCACGTGCGCGATCAGGCGCGGCCGGTCGTCCGGTCCCGGCACCGCGGCGGCGACAGCCTGGCGAACCTGTGGCAGCCGGTCGAGCGCCGACTCGATGTCGCCCAGCTCGATGCGGTGGCCACGCACCTTCACCTGGCGGTCGGTGCGGCCGAGGAACTGGATCGTGCCGTCGTAGCGCCACTTGCCGAGGTCGCCGGTCCGGTAGAGGCGCTCGCCGAGCACCGGGTGGACGGCGAACCGCGCGGCGGTCTGCGCCTCGTCGCCGAGGTAGCCGCGCGCCACCCCCGCGCCGCCGATGAACAGCTCGCCCGGCTCGCCGACCGGACACGGCCGTCCCTCGTCGTCCAGCACGTGGAAGCTCTGGTCCCGCAACGCCCTGCCGTAGGGGATGCTCGGCCATTCCGGGTCGACCTCACCGATCGGGAACGTGATGGACCAGATCGACGCCTCCGTCGCCCCGCCGAGGCTCATCACCTCGACACCGGGTACGAGCGCACGCAACCGGTCGGGCAGGCTCACCGGAATCCAGTCTCCGGACAGCATCGCGAGACGCAGGGAGGAGAGCTGCGCGGCCGCGGCCGGATCCGCCTCCGCGTACTCGACGAGGATCTCCAGCAACGCCGGCGCGGTGTTCCACACGGTCACCCGGTGGGCGCCGATCAGCTCGCACCAGTGCTGGGGGTCGCGCTGCCGTGCGGAGTCCGGCAGGACCACGGCGCCACCGGCACCGAGCACGCCGAAGACGTCGTAGACGGAGAGGTCGAAGCTCAGTGCGGACAACGCGAGCACCCGGTCCGCGCCGGTGATCGTGAACCGGTCGGTGATGTCGTCGACGGTCGTGCGGGCCTGGCGGTGCTCGATCGCCACCCCCTTCGGCACACCGGTGGAACCCGACGTGAAGATGACGTACGCCAGGTCCGCAGGGCCGGCCGTGCCGGGCCGCGCCTCCCCCGTCGCGAGCGCGACCGGGGCACCGCGATCGTCCACTTCGGACATCTGGATGCCGTCGGGGAGCTCGGGGCACCGACCAGCGGCCACGACGGCGTGCCTGATCCCGGCGCGCTCGCAGACCGCCTGGATGCGGGCTGCGGGCCAGCTCGGGTCCACCGGAACGTACCCGGCCCCGCAGCGGTGCACACCGAGCACGGCGACGAGCTGCGCGGGACTCTTGGGCAACGCGACCAGCACCAGATCACCGGCCAGGACACCGGACGCGGTGAGGTGCCCGCCGAGCACGCAGGCGCGGTCGGCGAGCTCGGCATGGCTCGTCACTCCCGCGGTGGACAGCAACGCGGGTGCTCCCGGCACGTGCAGCGCCGCCTGCCGCAGCGGGTCGTCGAGCAGCGGGCCGCAGTCACCGAACGGCGTCGCGTCCAGTGGTTCGGGACGCAGGAACGACGGGTCCCAGCCGAGATCGACCCGTGTCCACAACGACGAGTCGGCGGCCAGCGAACGCAACAGCGCGCACTGCGCTTCGGCCAGCCCGTCGAGGAAACCGGCAGGGAACGCGGCCTCGACCGCGTCCCACACCAGCCGCAGCGTGCCGCCCTCCTCCCAGACGAGGTGGTCGAGCAGCACCTGAGGCGTCTGCGAGACACCGAAGACCTCGGTACCGAGCCAGGCGGCGGGTGGTGCGCCGGTACCGATGCCCACACCGGAGGTGAACACCACCGGATGAGTGCCGGCCGCCAGCACGTCGTCCCGCCGGGCGGCGAGTTCGCGCAGCACCTCCACCCCCGCGAACGCGCGGTGGTCGATCGCCGTCCACAGTTCGGCGTTGACCTGCTTGGCGAACGCCGTGAATCCGGTCCGGCACACCGGATCCAGCCCGACCAACGCCGTGGTGGTGAAGTCACCGACGAGGTGCTCCACGCCGGGCACGTCCTCCGGCCGGTCGAAGAGCGTCGCGTTGAGACTGAACCTCTCACCGGCGCCCCAGCAGGACAGCACGAGGCCGAACGCGGCCAGCAGCACCGCGGTCGGACTCACACCGTGCTCTGCCGCTCGCGCGCGCAGGCCGGTCCACTCCTGCTCGGTGAGCCGGTGTGACCGCCTGCGGAAGCGCGGCGCGCCGGTGAACTCGACGACCGGCAGCCGCGGTCCGTCCGCGAGCTCGTCCAGCTTCGCCAGCCAGTGAGCGCGGTCGCGCGATCGCCGCTCGTGGTGGGCGGGATCGGCCTCGCGGTGCGCCACGATGTCGAGGAACTCGGCGGACGCGACGGGCAGCTGTGTGTTCGCGTCGGCGAGCAGCTCACCCCACTGGCGCATCAGCAGGCGCCAGCTCGCGAAGTCCAGCACCAGCACGTCGAAACCCACGAGCAGGCGGGTACGGCCGTCCGGGAACTGCGCCGCGTGCAGGTCGAACAACGGCCACTCGTGTGCGGGCCGCACCTGGTGCGAACGCTCCTCCCGCAGCCGGTCCGCCTCGGCTGCGTCGCGCAACCGGGTCCGGCCGATGCGGTAGTGCGGTACCGCGGCCAGCTCACGTTGCCTGCCGTCCCTGCCGATGGTCGTGCGCAGCATCGGGTGGTGCGCGACGAGCCTGTTCCAGGCGGCTTCCAGCCCGTCGAGATCGACATCGGGCGCGAGGTCGTACTCGTGGTACCAGAACGTCGCCACGCCACCGAGCGCGAAGTCGTGACCGCGGCCCGCCCAGTAGGCCGCCTGCACGGGGGTGAGCGGCACCGGCTCGCCCGCCTGTACCGACGGCAGTTCCGCGACGGTGCGTGCGGCGGTGACCGGAGCGTTCGCGAGCTCCGCGACCACGTCGCACGCCGGACGGTCGCCCAGGAAGCACGTCAGCGGCAGCTCGACTCCGGTGCGCACCGCGACGAGCCTGCGCAACCGCAGCGCTCCCAACGACTCCACGCCCAGTTCGGCGAACCGGCGGGTGAGATCGACCTCGTGCGGCGGCAGGCCGACCAGTTCGGCGACGGCTTCGCGGACCAGTGCCTCGGTGGCGACCATTCCAACTCCAGACAGTGAACGACCTGCTCACCCGATCGGGCGTCACTTCACCCTTGTCGACATTGATAACTATTGTCAACTAGGGTGGCCCCATGTTCCTCCTGCGGCCGGTGCGCGGCCGGTTGTTTCTCGGAATCTGTTGCCAGGCCTTGGCCGCAGTGGCCGGTGTCGCACCGTTCATCGCTGTTGCCGAAGTCGGCCGAGTGCTGCTGAGCGGCGGTCCGTGGTGGCAGCACGTGATGCTCGGGGCACTCGCCCTGCCCGTACGGGTGGCGTTGCTCACTGCCGCGACGACGCTCACCCACCTCGCGGACAACGACCTGCAGCTGCACCTGCGCCGCCGGCTCGCCGCCCACCTCGGCCGGCTGCCGCTGGGCTGGTTCTCCGGCCGCGGTTCGGGCGCGGTGAAGCGTGCGGTGCACGACGACGTCGGCGCGTTGCACCACCTGGTGGCGCATTCGTTGCTCGACCTCGTCACCGCGGTCGTCGTGCCGGTGGTCGCGACGCTCTACCTGTTCACGATCGACCCGCTGATGACGTTGATCACGCTGCTTCCGCTGGGAGCCGGGTTGCTGCTGCACGCCCGTGCCATGCGCGACGTGACCGCGCGCATGGCCGAGTACCACCAGGCGACCCAACGGCTGGACAACGCCGTGGTCGAGTTCGTGCACGGGATCACGGTGGTGAAGGCGTTCGGGCAGACCGGAAAGGCGCACAAGCGGTTCAGTGACGCCGCACGCGAGTACGGCGCATTCGTGACCGGGTGGGCCGAACAGGTGACGCCCTCGCTCACCCGCAGCCAGCTCGCCCAGGCACCGCTGGTCGCACTGCTCGTCGTACTGACAGCGGGCACGACGCTCATCGGCACCGGGCTGCTCACGACGGTCGACCTGATTCCGTTCGTGGTGCTGGGCATCGGTTTGAGCGCGCCCGCACTGGCGATCAGCTACAGCGTCCAGGACGTGCGGGCCGGCCGGGCGGCGCTGGGCCGCATCGAGGAACTGCTCGCGACGCCACCGCTGCCGGAACCCGCGCACGCGCCGGAGCTGCCGTTCGGTCCCGCCCGCGTCGAGCTGGACTCGGTCCGGTTCGGCTACGACGACGAAACCGAAGTGCTGCACGGCATCGACGTGGTGCTCGAACCCGGGACCGTCACCGCGCTCGTCGGGCCGTCGGGATCAGGCAAGTCGACGCTGGCGGCGCTCGTGGCGCGGTTCCACGACGTGACGGCGGGGGCGGTGCGGATCAACGGCGTCGACCTGCGCAACCTGCCGGGCGCCGAGCTGTACCGCTGGGTCGGCTTCGTGCTGCAGGACGTGCGGCTGCTGCGCACCACCGTGCTGGACAACATCCGCCTGGCCCGGCCGGACGCCGATCTCGACGAGGTCGTGCGGGTGGCACGCGCCGCGCGCATCCACGACCGGATCACCGAACTGTCCGACGGCTATCTCACGGTTCTCGGCGACGACGTGCGGCTCTCCGGCGGTGAGGCGCAGCGGGTGTCGATCGCGCGGGCGTTGCTCGCGGACACCCCGGTGCTGGTGCTCGACGAGGCGACCGCGTTCGCGGACGCGGAGTCGGAGGCGGCGATCCAGGACGCGATCAGCGAGCTGGCGCGGGGCCGGACCGTGCTGGTGATCGCGCACCGGTTGTCCACTGTGGTCGATGCCGACCAGATCGTGGTGCTGGACGAGGGAGTTGTGGTGGAAAAGGGCAGGCACGACGAGCTGGTCGCGGCGGGCGGCAGGTACGCGGCGCTGTGGGCGGTGCACGCGTGATCCGCCGGTTGCTGTCGCTGACCGGTGGCGAGCAGGGGACGCAGCTGCGCCGTGCCGTGTGGTGCCTGGGTGCGGCCGCCGCCGTGCAGGGAGCGGCGTTCGGCGTACTGCTCCCGGTGCTGCGCGCGCTCGTCTCGGGCGAGCCGCGGCGGGTGTGGCCCTGGCTCGCGGTGCTCGCGGTCGCCGTTGCCGCGTACGCCCTGCTGCACAACCGAGGCGTCGTGGCGGGTAGGCGGGCGGGCTACGCGCTCGGCGGCGTGCTGCACGAGCGGCTCGGCGACCATGTCGTCACGCTGCCGCTCGGCTGGTTCACCACCACGCGGGTCGGTTCGCTGGGCCGGGTCGCCACGCAGAACGTCATGAGCGTCATGGGTGTTCCAGGGCACCTGCTCGATCCGCTCGCGCACGCGGTGGTCACGCCCGCGGCCGTCGTCGCCGTGCTGCTGTTCACCGACTGGCGCATGGCGGTCGGCGCTCTCGTCGCCGCGCCCGTCGTGATCGCGGCCCATCGCTGGACCGGCAAGCTGGTGCAGCGCACCGACCAGGCCGCCGACGCGGCCGCCGCCGAGGCAGGCGGCCAGGTCGTCGAGTTCGCCCGCAACCAGCCGGTGCTGCGCGCGTTCGGCCGTTCCGCACACGGGTTCGCTCTCCTCGACGACGCGCTGGTCTCCTCGCGGGACGCCGCGCGGCGGATGCTGCGCACCGCGCTGCCGGGACTCGCAGGCTTCGTCCTGGCGGTGCAGACCGCGTTCACCGCGCTGCTGGTGCTCGGCGCGA
This sequence comes from Lentzea rhizosphaerae, assembly GCF_042649515.1. Lineage (NCBI taxonomy): Bacteria > Bacillati > Actinomycetota > Actinomycetes > Pseudonocardiales > Pseudonocardiaceae > Lentzea > Lentzea rhizosphaerae. Next base: position 187,097 of record NZ_JBHRZI010000010.1, read on the forward strand.
CGCTCGCGGCCGGCGCGACCGTCGACGTACCCGCGATCGTGGTGGCGCTGGTGCTCGCGGTCCGGTTCACCGAACCACTGCTGAGCGCCGCGGAACTGGGTGCGGCACTGCGCATGGCCTCTGGCTCGCTCGACCGGGTGGAGGCGGTGTTCGCTGATCGGGCGCTGCCGGAGCCCGAACGGTCCGCGCCGACCGGGCCGCCCGCGATCGAGTTCGACCGGGTCCGCTTCGGCTACGACGACCGCCCGGTGCTCGACGACGTGACCTTCACCGTCGCACCCGGCACCACCACGGCGCTCGTCGGCGTTTCCGGCGCGGGCAAGAGCACGGTGGTCCGCCTGGTGGCGCGGTTCTTCGACGTCGGCGCCGGAGCGGTGCGGGTGGCGGGGGCGGACGTCCGCTCGTTGCGCACGGCCGACCTGCTCGGCCTCATCGCGCCGGTCTTCCAGGACACCTACCTGTTCGACACGACGCTCGAGGACAACATCCGCGTCGGCAGGCCGGACGCCACCGAGGACCAGGTGCACGAGGCGGCACGGCTGGCCGGGGTCACCGAGATCGTCCGCCGCCTGCCGGACGGCTGGCAGACCCGTGTCGGTGAAGGCGGCACCAGGCTGTCCGGTGGTGAGCGGCAGCGCGTGGCGATCGCCAGGGCACTGCTCAAGGACGCCCCGATCGTGCTGCTGGACGAGGCGACGGCCGCGTTGGACGCGGAGAACGAGGCGGCCGTGACGACCGCGCTGGCGACGCTCGCGCGAGGACGGACCTTGCTCGTGATCGCCCATCGTCTGTCCACTGTGGTCAACGCGGACCAGATCGTGGTGCTCGACGGCGGCCGGGTCGTGGACACCGGCACGCACGAGGAGTTGCTGGCGCGCGGTGGCCGGTACGCCGGCTTCGTCGCCCAGCGGGAGAACGCACAGGGCTGGCGCATCGCCACGGGACAGAAGTGAACGAGAGGACGAACGTGTTCGACGTGATCATCGTCGGCGGTGGGCCCGCGGGTCTGGGCGCCGCACTCACCCTCGGCCGGCAGCGCAGGAAAGTACTGCTCGTCGACAGCGGCACCTACCGCAACGAGCCGGCGCAGGAAATGCACATGTTCCTCTCCCGCGACGGCTTCCCGCCCGCCGAGCTGCGGCGGCTGGGCCGCGAGGAGCTGACGCACTACCCGACCGTCGAGATCCGCGAGGACCTCGTCGTGACGGCGACCGGAGCAGCCGGCGACTTCACCGTCGACCTGGCGAGCGGGCCGTCCGAACACGCCCGGCGGCTGCTGCTGGCGAGCGGCCAGGCCGACGTGTTGCCGGAGGTCGACGGCGTGGCGGAGCGGTTCGGCAAGGGTGTCTACCACTGCCCGTTCTGCCACGGCTTCGAAACCGCGGGCAAGCCGCTCGCAGTGCTCGGCGGCGACTTCTCGCACGCGATGCTGGCGCTGTACGTGGCGGACCGGTTCAGCGACGACGTCGTGCTCTGCGCCGGTGGGCCGCTGGAGGTGTCCGACGAGCTGCGTGCCGCGTTGAAGGAGAAGGGCATCGACGTCCGCGAGGAGCCGGTGACCCGCATCGGCGGCGAGCAGGAGTCGCTGACCGTCCACTTCGGATCGGGTGCGCCACTGGAGCGCGGGGCGATCTACCACCGGCCGGTGTCGCGGCAGCGGTCCGACCTGGCCGCCGGGCTGGGCTGCGAGCTGCTGCCGGACGGTTGCGTGCGGGTCAACGCCATGCAGCAGACCACGGTCGCGGGCGTCTACGCCGCGGGTGACACCGCGCGGCTGCCCGACCTGGTCGGCCCGACACCGTTCGTGATCACCGCGGCGGCCGACGGCGCGAAGGCCGCGATCTGGCTGGAGCAGGACCTGTTCCGCTCGTCCGTTAACGTGCCGATCCCCGGCTGACACCCCTGTCTCGCCGATCTCGCGTTTGGCGCGAAAAGCACGTCCGGGCCATCTATCGGCCCGAACGTGCTTTTCGCGCCAAACAAGCGCCGGCGACACGCCGAGGGAGCGCCCACGCCGTTCGTCACGTGGCCTGCAGGACCGCGCAGGAGAAGGTGAACCCGCCGCCGACGCCTATGAGCACGACCTTGTCCCCCGGTGCGAGCAGATCCGCACGCCGCAGGTGGTCCAGCGCGTAGAGGTGGTCGGCGCCGCCCATGTGTCCGGTGCTCAGTCCCAGATCGAGCAGTGTGCACGCCGGATCGAGCCCCAGCGGATCGGCGTAGCCGAAGCGGAACGAGGTGCGGCCCACGAACGGCGGCACCGCCCAGCGCGCCTCGGCGATCGTCGTGTCCGCCTCCGCGAGTGCCTGTGCCACCACGGTTCGCACGCCGGTGACGTGGGCGGCGACCACCGAGGCGGGCGACCGTCCGCTCACCGCGTAGAACTCGCGAGCCGACCGGCGCAGCACCAATGGTTTCAGCGCGGCCGGCGAGGCGGCGTGGAACGGTTCCTCGCCCCGTTGCAGACCCTCCAGGGACGGATCGGCCCAGGAGACGCACGACAGCAGCTTCAGCGCTCCACCACCACGTCCGAGCACCGCGGCGGCCCCGCCGTCACCCAGCAGCACGCCCGAGTCGAGGTTCCACCGGTCGACCGCGGACTCGGGGAACCAGTCGGCCACCGTGACCAGTGCCTCGTGGAGGTCCTGTCGGGCGGTGAGCACCGTCGCGGCGACCTCCAGCGCCGCGAGTCCGCTGTTGCACAGGGCGTTGACCTGCATGGACAGTCCTGGCAACGGTCCGTGCAGCAGCTGGTGCGCGATCCAGCACGACGCCGACCACAGGTCGATGCCCTGGAAGCCTGCCGCGCCGTGCAGGTGCAGTCCCGGCGTGGCGGTGCCGAGGGCGAGCCGCCCGGCGCGCACCGCCATCTCCGGCGGGGACACCGCCGACACCGACACCGAGGTCATGCCGGCCTCCGCCGCATCTGCTGCGGCGTACCTGCCGTCGGCCACGGCCTGCCGCACGGGCAGCAGCTCCCCGAGCACGCCACCGGTTCCGGTGACCCACACGTCGTCGAACCTCACGTCGACACCCTTTCCACACACCGGCCGCCCACCAACACGAAAACCCGATTCGCTCTCGCCGCCACGTCGTCGTCGTGGGTCACGAAGAGCACCGCGAGACCGGCTGCCCGGCGGCGGTCCAGCACCTCCAGGACCGCGTCCGCGGTCGCCGCGTCCAGCGCCGAGGTGGCCTCGTCCGCGAGCAGCACGTCCGGATCGCCCGCCAGCGCTCTCGCGAGCGCGGCACGTTGCCGCTGCCCACCCGAACACTCACCCGGACGGCGAACGGCGAACTCCGGCCCCAGCCCCACTTCCGCCAGCAGCTCGACCACCCGGTCCCGCGCCGCACGACGTCGCACACCGGCGAGACGCAGCGGCCGCGCGACCGAGGATCCCAGCGAGTGCGCGGGATTCAGCTCTGCCACGGGGTCCTGGCCCAGCAGCGCCACGGAGCCGCGCACGTCGACGCGCCCGGTCACCGGGTGCAGCCCCGCCACGCCGTGCAGCAATGTGCTCTTGCCGGCCCCGGAAGGACCGACCAGCGCGAGGAACTCACCTCGCGCCAGCTCCAGACCGACGCCGTGCACGAGCTCCCGGCCGCGCCGCTCCACGGCGACGTCGTCCAGCCTCAGCACGGGCTCGCCCAACTCGACGACAGCGGGCCGCGGCCTCGTGGGCGTCTGCCCAGCGGGGACCAGCACGCCGTGCCGCAGCTCGACCACGCGATCGCACACCGACACCGCCCAGCGCAGGTCGTGGGTGACGATCACGGTGCTGGGGCGCCTGCTCGTGAGCTCCTCGGTCACCAGGTGCCGGGTCTGGGCGTCCAGCCCGCTGGTCGGTTCGTCGAGCAGCAGGAGCTCGGGATCGGCGGCCAGCGCCCTGGCGAGCACCACCCGTTGCGCCTGCCCTCCCGACAGGGCGTGTGGACGGCGGCGGGCGACGTCGGCCGGCAGCCCCAGCCTGGCGAGCACGTCGGCCGGAGCCACCGAACCGATGCGGCGCAACGGATCCAGTGTCGTCGCCGGATCCTGCGGCACCAGACCGACGTGGCGGCGCCGCCACCGGCGCGCCGCCCGGCTGCCGAGCGCCACGGGTTCTCCGTGCCACAGCAGCTGTCCCGCGGTCATCCGCACACCCGGCCGGACGTCGCCGAGCAGCAAGCGCAGCAGGGTCGTCTTTCCCGTACCGGTCGGGCCGACGATGCCGACGATCTCCCCCTGCGCGACGGTCAGGTCGAGCCCCGCGAACAGCGACTCCACTGTCACTTCGCGCAGTTCGACCACGCCGGCGGACCGGCGCGTCGGACCGGCCGGTGGCGGCGCGTACCCGCGTGGCACAGGCATCGGGACGATGCGGTGGCCGAGCAGGTCGAGCCCGAGCAGGAGCACGGTGGTCAGCGCGGCGATCGCCGCGGCGGGAGCGAGCACCGACCACGGGTTCAACGCGACGCCGGGCAGGTTCTCCCGGATCATGACGGCCCAGTCCGGCGCCGGAGGCTGTGGCCCGAGGCCGAGCGCGTGCACGGCGACCGTCAGCTGCATCGCGGCCACCACACGCAGACCGGCGTCAGACAACACCGTCGCACCCACTACAGGCAACAGCTCGCGCGCCAGTACCGCGCGCGGACGTTCTCCTCGCACGACAGCGGCCAGCACGAAACCCGCACGGCGCAACGGTGTCGCGGCCGCGTGCACCACTCGCGCGGAAAGCGGTGTGCCGAGCAACACCATGCCCGCCAGCACCGCGGCCCAGGAAGGCAATGCCACCGCGCAGGTGAGCACCACGAGCAGACCCGGCACGGCCAACATGCCGGCACTCGTCCGCAGCACCAGGCGTTCGACCCACGGAGTCCACGCCGCGGTCAGTCCCGCGACGGTGCCGAGCAGGCTCGCGGCGAGCCCGGCGGGCAGAGCGGTCGCCAGCAGCCCCGCACCTCCGGCGAGCAGGCGGGACAGCACGTCGCGGCCGAGTACGTCGGTGCCCGGCGGCACCTCGTCCGACCACGGCACGCCGACGACCTCGGTGACGTCGTGCGGGGCGAACCACCCACCACAAAGGACGGTCACCGTCACCGCGAGCAAGCCGAACGCGGGCAACCACGCCCTCACCGCGCACCCACCCTCCGTGCCAGCACCGCACTCACCGCATCGGCCGCCAGCACCGCCACCAGCACCACGGCCGCCACGAGTGCCGCGAGCCCCTGCAACACCGGTGCGTCGCGCGTGCCGACGGCAGTGGCCAGCAGCTGTCCCATGCCGGGATAGGCGAACACCGCCTCCACCACGGTCGTCGCGGTGAGGACCCCACCGGCCAGCACGGCCGCCGCCTGCGCCAGCGGCGGCGCGAGGTGTGGCACCACGTGCCGCGCGGCCACCACCGGCACCGGTACGCCCCGCAGGAGCGCATCGGTGACGAACCGCCTGCCCACCACGTCGGTGACCGGTCCACGCAGCAGGCGCGCGGTCCACGCGATCGCGGGCAGCGCGAGTGCGAGCACGGGCAGGACGAGCACCTCCGGCCGGTCCGCCGCGGTGCCACCCGCGGGCACCAGCGACACCGCGGGCAGCCAGCCGAGCCAGGTCGCGAAGACCACGACCAGCCCACCGGCCAGCACCACCTCCGGCAGTCCGGCGATCGCGGCGAGCAGCGCCGAACCCGCCCGGTCGGCACGCCAGCCGAGCAGCAACGCGAGCGGGGTGCCGAGGGCCAGAGCCAGCACCCAGACCGGCACCGCGATGAACAGCGTCGCGGTGAAGCGCGACCACAGCAGCGGAGCGACCGGACGTCCATCCACAAGAGACAGACCGAGGTCACCGCGCACGGCACCGGACAGCCACCCGGCGAACCGGGTCCAGACCGGCTGGTCGAGCCCGAGTGCCACGCGCAGCTCCGCGATCCGCTCGGGTGTCGCGTGCTGCCCGGCGGCGATCACGGCCGCGTCACCGGGCAGCGCCGTGGTGATGAGGAAGACCAGCAGGCACACCAGCAACAAGGTCAGCGCGGCACGCGCGACCGTCAGCGCCGCAGCCACACACCGTCCAGGAAGATCCGGGCGAAGCCGGTGCTCACGGGAAGGCCCTGCACCGCGGGCGAGGACACGTCGAGCCCGTCGCCGAAGCCCCACACGAGCCAGCCACCGTCGGCGGCCATCCGCTCGCGCAGCTTCTTCAGCGCGGCCTCGCGCTGTCCCTGGTCCACCACGGCCATCGCCGCGGCGAACTCGGTGTCGAAGTCCGGCTTCTTCCAGCCGGTCTCGTTGAACGCCGACGTGCTCAGCGCGGTCTGGCGCACCCACACCGGGAACGGGACGTCGGTGTAGTAGCCCATCGCCAGCGGCTCGACCGTGTAGACCTGCGACCAGTACGTCTCCGGCGGGTGCTGGCGCACCTCGACCTTCAGCCCCGCCTCACCGAGCTGCGTGGCGAGCAGCGTCGCCGCGCTCACCATCCCCGGATACGCGGTCGTGGTGTTCAGCACGACGCCGCCCACCGAGGAGAGCACGCGGCGTGCCTCCGCCAGATCACGCGCGGGCGCCGGCACGTCGGTGCCGCCGGGCACGTCACCACCGACGGTGCCGTAACCGAGCAGGACGCCACCCACGAGCGCGTTCCGGTCGACCGCGAGCTTCACGGCGCGGCGCACCTCCGGCCGGTCGAACGGCGCCTTGTCCAGGCGCATCAGCATCGGATAGGTGGTCGCACCAGGACGCCGCGACACCACGAGGCCACCGGTGCGCTCGGCGGTCCTGGCCGCGGCCGGGCTCACGTTCGCGGCCACGTCCACCTCACCGGAGGTCACCGCGGCGGCCAGCGCCTGCGGGTCGGCGAAGCCGCGGATCTCCAGCTTGTCCAGGTGTGGCCGGTGGCCCCACCACTTGTCGTTGCGCACCAGCACGGCGGTCTGTCCATCCATTGTGGACAAGGTGAACGGACCGGAGCCGACCGGCTGGTCGAACTTCTCGGCGCCGTCGGGCACCACGAACGTCACACCCGCCAGCGTCCTGGGCAGGTCCGCGTCGGGCTGCGTCGTCCGCAGCACCACCGCGAGGTCACCGTCCGCAGTGGACTGACCGATGTCGACGGTGCCGAGCCTGCCACCGTTCTGCGCGGCCTTGGCCCCGATGCGGCGCAACGAGTACAGCACGTCCGCGGCACGCACCGGCTTGCCGTCGCTGAACACCGCGTCCGGGCGCAGCTCGAACCGCCATCGCGTCGCGTTGTCCGACGACGACCACGAACGAGCGAGCCGCGGCTGCACCGTTCCGTTGTCGCCTGGCACCGTCAGCACGTCGTACAGGGCGCCCAGGCGCACCCAGTCCGACTCGTTGAACAGACTGCCGTGCGGATCCGTCACGGCGGCGCCACCGCCCGCGGCGACAGCGCCGTAGCGGAGAGTTCCACCGTCCACCGGTGCCCCGGCATCACCACCGGGAGGCGCCGCTCCCCCGGCGGCGCAGCCACCGAGCGCCAGGAGGAGAACAGCACCGACGGCTGTCCTGCGGGACATTCCGAACATCACACGCACCCTTCGAAAGAAGACCAGTTCCCCACAAGCGACTGAGCGACCTTGGTGGACCACTCGGGATCACCGATCACGTCGTCCGACGACACCCGGCGGACGTGTTCGGCGAGATCGGCGGAAATGCCCTCACGGGGCAGCAGTTCCGTGGCGCGGACCAACGTCTGCGCGGCCCCGCGGACCACGGTGTGGAAACCTGCCGACACGGTCGCGTCGGGCTCTCGGCCGGTCGCCGCGAACACGTCGAGCATGCTCAGCACCCGCAGCAACGCGGCCTGGGCGGTGAGCACCGCGGTGGCCGCCTCACCTACTTCCCGGCTCTGGCACGCTGCCGCACGGCGGACGAGATCGGTGGCCACACCGACCGCGACGGAAACGAGGAGAGCGGCCCGCACCAGGTACGGCCGGGGCGCGTCACCGCGGTAGCGCTGCGCGAGCTGCTCGGCGAACTCCGCGCCGATGCCGGGTGACGCCGTGCCGAGCGCGGCCAGTCCACGCCCGGCCTGTTCCCAGCCTCGGCGGCCGAGGTCGGCGAGCGGGCTCGCGGTCAGCCCGGCGAGCACCTCGGCGCGGTCGGCGGCCGGGTCGGCCGCCTGCGCGGCCAGCTCGACCGGCAGCACGTTCTGGGTGTAGAGCCAGTTGGGCAGCATCAGCACTCCTGCGCGATTCGGGACAGCGCCGAGGAGATCTCGCCGGCGACGTGTTGCACGGCCGGGTCACCGAGGATCGAGTAGTGGTGGGCGTCGACCTCGACCACGCGGAACTCGCCTGTCACGTGGTCGCTCCAGCCGAGGTCGTGCTCGTCGAACGAGTCGTCCACGCCCATGCCGATGCGGGCGTTGCGCGGTGACGTGCGTCCGGCCCGCAGCAACAACACCGGCGTCCCGGCGGCCAACCGGCTCGCGTGGTGGGCGGCCAGGCCGCGCAGGTGCCGCCCGAACACCTCGTAGCGCGCGGGTGGCACGCTGATCCCGCGTTCGCCCAGCGCCTGCTCCAGCCCGCCTGCGTCGGCGGCGCAGTCGAGGCCGAGGTACGCCTCCAGCGACCGCAGGTACCGCAACCGGACCTCGTCGTCGGTGCGCTGCCGGTCCAGCCCTTCGATCGCGACGATCCGCTCGGGGCTGTTGGAGTCGATCATCACCAGCAGAGCCACCTGCTCGCCGCGGCCGCGCAGCGCACACGCCAGCTCGTGCGCGACGGTGCCACCCATCGACCAACCGCCCAACAGGTACGGCCCGTGCGGCTGATGAGCGCGCACCACCGCGAGATACTGCTCGACCATGTCGGCGATCGACTCGGGTCCGCCGCGCCCTGACAACCCCGGATCGGCCAGCGCGATCACCGGGTTCGCGGCGCTGAGACGCCGGACGAGGTCGGCGTAGCACAGCACGTCGCCACCCGACGGGTGCAGCAGGAACAACGGCGGCCCCTCACCGTCGCGCAACGGCACCGCGATGTCGTCCACCGGAACCGGCTCGTCCGCACGCATCGCGGCGGCGAGCCCGGCGGGCGTGGGTGCGGCGAGGAAAGCACGGGGTGGCGCGCTGCCGCCGTGCTCGCGGGCGAGCCTGCCGAGCATCCGCACGGCGAGCAGCGAATCGCCTCCCAGCGCGAAGAAGTCGTCAGCTCTGTCCACTTCGGACACACCGAGCATCTCGGCCCACAGCGCCGCGATCCGCCGCTCCAGCTCGTCACGGGGCGCGCCGGGCTCGACCATGCCGTGCTCGGTGGCCCGCTCCTGCACCACTTCGGCGCCGTCGGGCAGGTCGACGACCTCGTCCCAGCCCAGTCCGGCGGCGAGTTCCCGGACCGTGCCCACCACTTCGCCGAACAGCCGGTCGACCAGGTCGGCGCCGAAGAGCTCCTCGACCACGGCGAAGTTCAGCACCAGCTCACCGCGCAGCTCGAACACCCGCAGCTCCAGGAACACCTGCGGCGTGCGGATGTGCTGCACGTAGCCGGAGATGTCGATGCTGCCGAGCGGCCCGGCGGTCAGCGGCCGATCGCCGCCCAGTGCCGCGTCCATGCCGATGGTGCTCTGGAACACCACCGGTGCGACCGGCCGCCGCGTGCCGCGCAGCCGCGCCAGTTCACGTGACACCTCGACGCCGCCGACCAGGTTGTGCGCCAGCGACTCGGTGATCTCGTCGCGCACGGCGGCGGCCAGGTCGGCGAACCGTCCGCCGGCCGGGAGATCGATCGACAGCAGCGCGGTCGAGGAGAACGCACCGATCATCCGGTCCACGTCCGGGTGCAGCGGCAACCGGTTGGCCTGCAGGCTGTTCAGCAGGAACCGCCTGCCTCCTGCGAGCCGGGAGAGCGCGATGGCGTAGGCCGTCAGCACGGCCGCGGTCGGGGTGACCTCGTTCGCGGCACAGCGTTCTCGCAACGCCACCCAGTCCGCGGCCGCCAGCCGCGTCTCCCTGGTGGCCATCGCGGTCACGTCCAGCCCGTCTGGGTCGGCGATCATCGGCAGCGCGGGTGCCTGGGGAAGCTGCGGCAGGCGTCCCGACCACCACTCGTGATCGGCCTGCCACTGCTGGGTCCCGCGCACCTCGTGCAGCGCGGTGACGTAGTCGCCGAAGTCGATCAGCAGCGGGGGCAGCACGGCGTTCGGGTCCGCCACGTAGGTCAGCAGCTCCCGATCGAACAGGCCGCCCGACCACCCGTCGACGGCGAGGAGGCTGAACGCCGTGTGCAGCCGCGCCCGCCCGCCCGGCAGCAGGGTGAGCCGCATGTCCAGCGGAGGCCCCGTGGCGGGATCGGGTCCGCGCTCGCTCATCTCGGCCCGGACGCGCCCGAGCCCGGCGGCGACGCCGTCCTCGTCCTCGTCGCGCAGGTCGTACACCACGGGCACGACCTCGGTCCGAGGATCGCCGGCGGCGAGGATGCGCTGAGTGCCGTCCGGCGTGATCCGCATCCGCAGCATCGGCTGGTGCGCGATCACCCGGTTCAGCGCGTCGGCCAGCGCCGCCGGAGCGTTCTGGGCGTCCACATCGGACAGCGGGACGTCGGTGCACACGTGCGCGGAGGAGTAGGACAGCTCCCATTCCCCCTGCTGGCCGACGAAGTAGGCCTGCTGCAACGGAAGCAGGCCGAAGGGCTCGCCCTGTTCGAACCGCCTGCGCACCGACACGTCGAGCGTCCTGCGGGTAGTGCCGCCCTCGCCTCGCGCACGCACCACCTCCGCCACATCGGACAACGTCAGCTCGGCCCGGATCTCGGTCAGCGCGAGCACCACGTCGAGCCGTTGCCGGATGACCGAGGCCATCCGGACGACGAGCAGTGAGTCACCACCGAGCCCGAGGAACGAGACGTCCGCGGGAATCGCGTCACGTTCGAGGTCGAGCAGTTCCGCCCAGATGCCGGTGAGCACCTGGAGCACGTCGTCTCCCTCGGGCTTCTGGCCGGGCGCGGCCGGAACGTCGGCCATGCCGTCGTCGTCGAACGAGAACGACGCGACCTGCCCTTCCAGCACCGGCCCTTCGCCATCGGCGGTCCAGGCGTCACCGGACTCGGCCAGCGCGGTCAGCCACCTGACGTAGCCCGTGAAGGCGGCGTCGGCGTCAGCGGCGGACAGGGACGTCTCGGCCACGTCCCACTGCAGCACGAGTGCGCCCCGGTGCTCGTAGACCTGGTGGTCGAGCCACACCTGCGGGGTCTGGCTCACACCGAACTCGACCGGCCCGAGCCACTCGTGGTCGTGCGGCTCACCACCGAGCCGGTCCAGGCCCAGCATTCCGGTGAACACGACCGGCACGTTCTGCTGCCTGCCGGTGCGGCGAGCCTGCTCGGCGAGCACCTCGAGACCGGAGAACGACCGGTGGTCCAGGTCGTCGAACAGCCGGTGCTGCGCGGCTTTCGCCCGCTGGGCGAACGTCGCGAGCCCGCGGTGATCCGCCTCGAACAACAGCAGTGACGAGAACTCTCCGACCACCTTGTCCACGTCGGGATGCACGTCCGGCCGGTCGAACACGGTGAGCGTGAGACAGAAGTGGTCCGTGCTCGACCACGCGGCCAGCACGTCGGCGTAGGCGGTGAGCAGCACGGCGGTCGGCGTCACACCGGCCTGCGCGGCCTGCTCGCGCACCCGGTCCCACAGTGGCGCGGCCAGAGTGGCGCTGCGCCGGGCGAACCGGGGTGCGCCTTCGCTGTCGCGCACCGGTAGCGGCGGCGCCACCGGGAGCGTGTCGACGCGACTGCGCCAGTACTCGGCCGCCCGCCGGTGCTCGGCGTCACCCCGACGGCGGTCGATCGCCCGCGCGCACTCGGCGAAGGTCGTGCCGATCGGCGGCAGTTCGGCCTGCGGGTTCTCGTACAGCACGCGCAGTTCGCGGTCGAGGATGAGGTAGCTCGCGGAGTCGCACACGAGCACGTCCACCGACACGAGCACCCGGTGCCGGCCGCCGGGCATCCGCACGACGTGGGCCTCGATCAGCGGCCAGCGGCCGGGATCGGCAACGCGGTGCGACAACCGGGCCCGCAACACCTCCAGCTCGTCCACATCGGACAGTTCGTGCACCGGCACGCGGTAGCGGGGCACCTCGGTCAGCACGACGTTGTGGCCGTCCGCGCCGACCACGCATCGCAACATCTCGTGGCGTTCGATCAGCCGGTTCCACGCGTTCTGGTAACGCTCGTGGTCCAGTTCCGAGCAGTCGTGTTCCAGGTAGAAGTGGCATCCGACCTCGCCGAGCGCGAACGCGGCGGACCGGCCGACCCAGTAGGCGTGCTGCACCCGTGTGAGCGGGAACGGTTCCGCTGGACCGGCCGCGACGACCTCGACGGCCTTCGGGGTGACCGGCTCGCTCGTCGTGATGAGCTCCGCGAGTCCCGCGACGGTCGGCCGAGCCAGCAGGTCGCGCAACCGCAGCTCGACGCCGTGGTCGTCACGCAGCCGGGCGAGCACGCGGGTGGCGAGCAGGGAGTGGCCGCCCAGCGCGAAGAAGTCGTCGTCGCGGCTCGTCACCGGACGGCCCAGCGCCTCGCCGAGCACCCCGGCGACCAGTCGCTCCTCGGCGGTGGCCGGTGCCGCACCACCGGACTCGACACGGGTCTGCCGCTGCGCGATGGCCAGCGAGCGGGTGTTGAGCTCCGCCGGTGAGACGGCCACCTGGTGCGGCACGGTCCCCGCCAGGGCGAGGCCCGCCACCCGGAGCAGGGCACGCACCGCGTCCTGCGCGTCGAGCGCGTGCCGCATGGTGATCTCGGCAGCGGCTTCACGTTCCTGGGCGGTGCCGAACCGCCAGCGGTCCCAGTCGACGGAGACCCACCCGGTCGTGCCGGCGGCGAGCCCGTCGAGGAACCGGCTCGCCGCCACGTAGGCACCGAGTCCGAAGCCGCCGATCGTGCCCGCCACCGAGGACATCAGCACGACCGCGCGGGGTCGCGCGTGCGGTGGCAGAGCCTCCACCGCCGCACGCAGGTTGAGCGCACCGGTCACCTTGGGCGCCAGGGCACGCGCCACGACCTCTTCATCCATTTCGGACAGTGCGGCCAGCTCGATCACGACCGGGGCGTGTACGACGAGGTCGATCCTGCCGTGCTGCTCGGCCACGTTCGCGAGCAGTGCGCGCACCTGGCCGGCATCGGTGACGTCGACCGACGGACTGGTGCTGCGGGAGGCGAGCACGACCTCCGCCGGTCCGCGGGCACGCAACGCATCGGCCAGCGCGCGAGCCACGTTGCCGGAGCCACCGGTGACGACGACGACCGGGTCCACGGGCAGTCCGGCGGTGTCAGCCGGCTGCCACGGCTCCCATTGCCGGATCCACCGTTGTCCCGCGCGCAGCGCGAGTTCCCACGATCCTGGGCCGGGACTGGCGAGCAGATCCGCGGTCTCGGCCAGCACGGCGGCGACGGTCGCGGCGTCGGGCTCGTCGTGCGGCAGGTCGACGGTGCGCCAGCGCAGACCGGGCACCTCCTGGGCGAGCACCCTGGGCAGCCCCCGCACACCGGCGGCGACCGGGTCCACGACCTCGTCACCGATCACTCGTTCGCCACGGACCGTGAGCTGCACCAACGGTGTGCCGTCGAGCCGGCCGCACGCCAGCACGGCGTCGTGCAGCGACCCGCCGGAGTGGACCGCGATCACCGCGTCCGGGTCGCCCTCGACAGCAGGCAGGACGGCACGCAACGCTTCCGCCCACGGCCCGTCCCCCACGACGGCCCACCGCCGGTCCGCGGTGACGGGCGCCAGCGGTGCGAGCCTGCGCCACGACGGGACCTGCAGCGGTTCCGCCGCATCAGGCTCGGCCACGACCGGGCCGACCACCGAACCGGTGCGGGCGCGCTGGGGCTCGACCCAGAACCGTTCGCGCTGGAAGGCGTAGCCCGGCAACGGAACCCGCGCCCTGCGGCCGCGGTGCGTGGCGGCCAGGTCCACCGCGACACCGTGTGCCCACAGGGTTCCGGCCGCGTCGAGCAGCGCCGCACGACCATCGGCGTCCTCACCGGCACGCGGGAACGTGGTCACCGCCGCGCGGACGGACTCGCTGCGCGCGGCGAGCGAGGCGATCATGCCGCCGGGACCGACCTGCACCAGGACCGCGTCGCTCTCACCCAGAGCGGTGTCCAGCGCGTCAGCGAAACGAACCGTGCCACGCAGGTGCCGCACCCAGTGCTCGGGATCCACGTTCTCGACCACGGCGCCGGTCAGCGTGGTGATCAGCGGGGTCACCGCGGGCGCGGAGGTCAGTCGTGCGGCGACCGCTCGCAACGCGGGCATCGCGGGCTCGACCAGCCGGGAATGGGCGGCGACGTCGACACCGACGACATGTGACTCGACCCCGCGCGCGGTGAGCGCGTCGCGCAGGACGTCGATGGCATCACTGGGACCGGACACGGCACACGAGTCGGAGGCGTTGATCGCGGCGAGGTCGAGTGCGGGATGCGCGGTCAGCAGGTCCCGCACGTCCGCCTCGCCCAGCGGCACCGACAGCATGGCGCCCTGCGGCAACTCCCCCATCAGCCGCGACCGCTCGGCCACCAGCCGCGCCGCGTCCTGCCACGACAGCACACCCGCGACCACGGCGGCCGCGTACTCACCGACGCTGTGCCCCAGCACCGCGTCCGGCCGCACACCCCAGGACTCCAGCAGACGCGCGGTGGCGAGCGACGCGGTGAACAACGCGGGCAGACCGAGACGCGGGTTCCGTGCGGCGGCTGCCGGATCGAGCAGCACCTCACGCACGTCCGCGCCGGACAACGGCAGCAGGAACGCCGCCATCTCGTCCACTGTGGACGTGAAGACCGGTTCGTCGCGGTAGAGACCGGCGGCCATCCCGGCGTACTGGGCACCGCCACCGGGGAAGGCGAACACCACGCGCGGCGGGGTGCCCGCCGCCTCCACGACCACGGCCCGGCGCAGTGCCACGGCGGCGTCCTGGCCGGGCGCGACCGCCACCGCGGACCTGACGGCCAGCTGCCGCCGGCCGGCCAGCGTGTGCGCGACGTCGGCGGCGGGCGCCGATGTCACGGCGTCCGCGAGTGATCGAGCGGTGGCACGGCAGGCCTGTGCGGTCGCCGCGGAGACCACGAGCACCTGAGCGCGTTCGTCGCGGTCCGGCTCCGGCGCCACCGGAGCCTCCTCGAGCACGACGTGACAGTTGGCGCCACCGATGCCGAACGAGCTGACTCCCGCGCGCCGCACCGGGACGCCTTCCCACGGTTCGGTGCTGCCGACGAGCCGGAACGCCGAGCCCTCCAGTTCCAGCGCGGGGTTCACCGGATGCCCGTGCAGCGACGCCGGCAGCGTGCGGTGCCGCAACGCCTGGACCACCTTGAGGAACCCGGCGATGCCCGCCGCCGAGTCCGCGTGCCCGATGTTGCCCTTGACCGAACCGAGACCGCACCACGGGCGCTCGGCGTCGCCGAAGACCCGGCGCAACGCCCGCACCTCGATGGGATCCCCCAAAATCGTCCCCGTCCCATGTCCCTCCACATAGGACACGGAGCGAGGGTCGACGTCACCGACCGCCAGCGCCTCGGCGATCGTGCGCGCCTGCCCCACCGGTGACGGGGCGGTGAAGCCCGCCCGGTCCGCGCCGTCGTTGCCCACGGCGGATCCGAGAACCACGGCGTGCACGTGGTCGCCGTCGGCCAGCGCGTCGGAAAGCCTGCGCAGCACTACGACACCGGCGCCCTGGGTGAAGACCGTGCCCCTGGCCTGCGCCGAGTAGGGCCGGGTGTGGCCGTCGGCGGAGAACGGCCCGTCCGGCACGTGCAGGTGGCCCAGCCCCTGCGGCACCCGCAACGACACCCCGCCCGCCAGCGCGGTGTCGCACTCCCCCGCGAGCAGCGCCTGCGCCGCCACGTGCACGGCGACGAGCGAGGTGGCGCACGTGGCGCCGACCGCGACCGCGGGCCCTTCGAGACCGAGCCGGTGCGCCGTCCGCAGCGGCAGGTAGTCGGCCACGTTGCCGGTGTGCAGCCCGAGGTTGCCCGCGGGGTCCGCACCGCCGAGCGGGTCGAAGCGGTGCCCGAGGTTGGTCATCAGGTAGGCCGAGAGCGCGGCACCCGCGAACACACCCGTCACGCCGGCACCCGACCCCAGCCCGGCGTGCTCGAGCGCGTGCCAAGCGCACTCCAGGAACACCCGTTGCTGCGGATCCAGCAACTCCGCCTCGGCGCGCCCGATGCCGAACGGCGCCGGGTCGAACCGGTCCTGGTCGGACAGCAGGCCACCCACCGGCACGTAGGCCGGGTTGCGCCGCAGCCCGGCGGACACTCCGCGCTGGGCCAGTTCCTCGTCGGTGAAGCGGGTCAGCGATTCCCTGCCGTCGACGAGCAGCTGCCAGAACTCCTCGGCGTCACCAGCTCCGGGAAAACGACAGGAGAACCCGACGACAGCGATGGACTCGCTCACGAACTCACTCCCAGGCGACGACAGCCGTCACCCGGACAGGTGACGGCTGCCTCAGCCTTACGGAAACGACAATCGTTGTCAATTAGCGTTCTGCGGAAAACACGTGCTGCCCGATGCGGCTCAACGGGTGATCGGGGCCCGGCACGCACAGAAGATCCCGGAATCCGGCTGCGGCGAGCTCGTCGAGCCACTCCTGCCGCGTCGGGAAGATCCGGTCCGTGCCCGCCCGGAAGTCCGCGAAGTCCGCCTCCGCGTCACCAGCCGGCGGCGACATCAGGAACTGCATCGACGTCATGAGCTGATAGTGATCCCGGCACGTCTCGATGAACACCAGCCGCCCGTCCGGCGAGAGCAGTTCGCGGATCCCCCGCAACACCCGCCCTGCGTGCCGCGCGTTGTGCAGCACGTTGGCCGCCAGCACGAGATCCACCGATCCCGGCGCGCATCCCTGCTCGACGGCGCCGCGATTGAGGTCGAACAGGCCGTAGCGCACCCACGGCCACGACGCGAACCGCTCCTTGGCCGCCACCAGGAAGAACCTCGTCACGTCCGTGAACAAGTAGTCGACGTCCAGCCCCACCAACTCCGGCAGCACCTCCGCGGTCGTCCCGCCCACACCGGCCCCGATCTCCAGCACGCGCACCGTTGCGTCGCGCCGCTCGGCGAACTCCCGCATCACCGCCGCGGCGGCGCTGTTGGTGTACCTGCTCGCCAGGTTGCGCCGGTACACGTCGTCGGCCACATCGAGGTCACCGTCGGCGAACAGCAACGCCTGCAACGAGATCTCGTCCCGCAGCAACTCCGGCAGGTAGGACACCGCCTGCTGGAAGAACCGCGTCAGCCCCGGCCCGTGCGCGAACCCCCGCGCCACCAAGTCGAGGCGGCCACGCGCACCCTCGACCTCCGCAGCCTCCACCCGGCGCAGATTCCGGTACCACCCCTCGCCGTCCCGCTCGATCATGCCCTCGCGCTCGAGCGCGTCGAGCCACCGGCGCACGATCCGCACGTGCCGGGGCGCGACCTTCATCGCGTCGCGGATCTCGCGGAGATCGTGCACCGCGCCGGGCGCCTCGAACAGCCCGTGCCGCCGCAGGGTGTACGCGATCGCGAGCAAGGCCGCCTGATCGAGCAGGTCGGCGAGATCGCCGAGCGAGGCGAGGTCCGCCCCCGCCACCGCTGCCTCACCGGCCGCCGCGGCACGCCGGGCCAGTTCTTCCACCACGCCTCCCGAAGTCATCAGGAGGCGATACTAGATCGACAATGATTATCGTTACAACAAAGGTGACGATGAAGGCGAGAAATCTCGCCGCCGACCTCGGAACGCGGATGGAGTCCCTGCGCTTCCTGCTACGCGACCGCGATGCCAAATACGGCAAGACGTTCGAAGCCGTGTTCCAGGCCGAGGACCTGCGCGTGATCAAGAGCGCGCGCCGCAAACGCCTCAGATGAACGCCCACTGCGAACGCATCATCGGCAGCATCCAGCGCGAGGTCCTCGACCACTGCTGGACGCGGCCAGGACCGCGCGAATGATCTGGCAGGCTGAGCGTTGTCGTTGAGCAGCCAGCGGCCGCGCGGGTCCGGTAGCGCGGTGCGGGACCGCCCCCTGGCGGCTCGCACCGCGCCCACCACAGCCAGTTCAGCTTTTCCTCACCGAGGCGAGCATGCTCCGCACGATCTCGCGCAGCTTGATGTTCTGGGTCTGTGAGCGCTCGACCAGCATTGCGAATGCCTCGTCGGCGCTGCACCCGTGCACGGCCATCAACATGCCCTTGGCCTGGTCGATCTCGGCGCGGGAGTGCAGCGCGGTTTCCAGCTGCGTCAACCTGTTGCGGGTGTTCTGCCACAACTGGGAACTGGTGATCGCGGTAGACACAGCGGTGGTGAACAACCGCATCAAGCTCTCGTCGAACGGGTCGAAGGCAGTGTCGGTGACGCTGTAGAGGTTCAACGACCCGACCAGCTTGTCACCGTCAGCGCTGGTCACCAGCAGCGGCACGGACAGGTAGGCCGAGATGTCCAGTCGGCGGGCCGTGTCCTCGAACTCCGGCCAGGCGTCGTGGTGCTGGCCCACCACCGCGCGGACGGCCTGCCGCTCGGTCGCGGCCTGCAGGCAGGGACCGCGATCGGCGCCGTACTGCACCTGGTCGGCCTCGATGAGGCGGTCCTCGGTCGCCGCCGCGGTGTAGACACCGTCTTCGGTCACCACGGTGATGGTGACCCCGTCTGCGTCGGCGATGGCGCGCATGGCGCTGTCGGCCAGCCGGTTGAGCACCTCGTCGAGCGGCTCCGCGAGAGTGAAGACCTCACGCAGGGCCTCCAGTGCGTCGGCGGCCTCGTCGAGCCGCTCCACCGGGTCCGGACGCCCGTTGTCGGGTCTGTCCTGCTCGTCGTCAGCACTCCGCGCCTCGGATCGCTCCATGCCCGCTGCCTTCTGTCGGCCTCACTGATGAGGCGGCGATGTGACAGGCGAATCGTAGAGCTCCCGGTGCGACCAGCTGATCCACGAAGCCGCACAGCACCAGGACCGCCAATGACACGACGGCGCGCCGGAAGGGCGAGCCAGAGCGATCGACAGCGCTCGCAGCGCCGCACCAGCTCTGCCCCTCATCTTCGTGGCCAGCGTCCGGCCGCTCCAGTTGTAGCGGCCTTGCCTGCCCGGTCACACACCTCGCAGAGGTGGGTACGGCTCGTCGGGATTGTGCGAGGGCTGCGATGCCTGGGTGTTGAGATTCCTGGCTTCGTCGAGCTGGTCTTCCAGGGTGACGATGCGGCAGGCGGCGTCCAGGCCGATGCCCTCGTCGACCAGTGCGCGGACTCGGGCGGCCAGGCGCAGCTGGACGCGGGAGTAGCGGCGATGCCCGCCGGCGGAGCGCTGGGGCTCGATCAGCTTCTGCTCGTCGAGGCTGCGCAGAAAGGCCGCGGTGGTGCCGAGCATCTCCGCGGCGCGGCCCATCGTGTAGGCCGGGTAGTGGTCGTCGTCGAGGTTCTCGGCCGCGGTGTGCGGCTGGGTGGGTTCTGACTGGGGTGTTTCAGGGGTCATCGCGCCTCCGCATCACGAGGGGCCCCGATGCGTAGTAGCACCGGGGCCCCAAGGGTTGTGGGTTTCACTTCCATCAACCGGCTGTGAAGCCGGTCTTCTTCATCCGCGTGACCCGCTCTGGAGACGAGACCTGCGGGGATCGTTGCTTGTGCTTAACCGAAGACCACCTGCCAATCTCGATGGAACTGCGGTACCCGCCCGGCGAACTTCAGCCGGAGGCGGGCGATCCGATGGCGTGCAACCCTTCCCTTCTCCTCTGTACTGACTGTTTCCTGCTTCCAGCTCGACCGCCGACACCGGCTCTCTTGCACCGCCGGTAACGCCTGGCCGTCTTGCACTTGCTGGGTACTGCGACTTGCACTTGCCATCTCACGCGACTGCCGGCTCCGGATGGCGCGTACTGCGTTCGTGCTTCCGGTACTGCGTTGCCGGCCGTCCTTGGCCACCCACCGGAACCCCCAACTGCTGACCGGTTCCGGCGCGGTCGGCCGTCTTGCACCAGCTCACGGGTAGTTCGTCATCTCCCGTGCCGATGTGACGTTCTCTATCTCTCGACAGAGAGAACACTACACACCGACAGGGACGAATGTCTACTTCAGCCAGTACAGATTTTCTCGATCAAGAGACACAGGCGTGCTGACCTGGCCGTTCAGCGTCCCTGCGGGGCGCGGACCATCGCACGTGGGCTAGCCTTCGCACAGATTGAGGGTGACCAGATGAGTGAGCCTGACTTAGGCCCGTTGAGCCGTCATGGCTCTGAGTTGCTCGACAACAGCACCGACCAGGCGCCGCACGAGCGGGCGATCGAAGTGCTCGAACAGGCTGTCGCGGCAGGGGAACCCGCTGCCGCCCGGTTGCTGGCCCGCGGGTATCTCGACCAGGGCCGGCTGATCGAGGCGCAGGAGCTGCTCGCTCCTCTGGTCGCGGCTGGACGTGACGATCTCGCTGATGTGCTGGCCGACGTGCTGGCCGACCTCGGCCTGACCGAGGACGCGGAGAGCGCGTACCTGGTGGCCGTCGCCGCGGGTGACAGCAAGGCGATGAACAACTTCGCGTTGTTCCTGGCCGAGCAGAGCCGCTTCGACGAGGCGGTGGAGATGTTCGAACGTGCCGTGGAGCTGGGCGACACGCTGGCCCCGGCCAATCTGGCCCGTACGCATCTGCACGACCGGCGCGACGTCGTCAGCGCGCTCGCCGTCGCCGAGCAGCACCTCGACACGGCCAGGCCGACGACCTACTGCGCACTCGCCGAGGTCTACGCCGAACTCGGGCGCCTGGATGAAGCCGAGCAGTTGCTGCGCACGGCCATCGACCTGGACGCCCAGCAGGCGCACATCGACTACGCCGAGTTCCTGCACCGCCACCGCAACGACCTCGTGGCCGCCGAACGCGAGTACCGGCTCGCCGCAGAACTGGGCGAGCCTGCGGCCGGCTACCACCTCGGCGCGTTCCTGCTCGATCACGGCGACGAGGACGAAGCCGCCGACGTACTGGAAAAAGCCGCCTCGTGGGGCGATCTCGACGCACGACGGCTGCTGGACACCGAGTTCGAACTCGTCGCCGAACCGTAAAGGTCGAACAAAGACGAAGCGGATCCAGCTGGGCAGCGTAGCCGCGCCCATCGGCTCGACGCCTGCTCCAAACCAGGCGTGAAGCCCCCTGTCGGACACCACATCAAGGGGGGACCTCATCGCGACCGACGACCTGGGTTCGCGGTGTCGGCCTTGTAGTTCTTCACTCTTAGGCGGTCCTGCACCGCAGCGGAGCTGGCCGATGCGACAGTCGACGTGGTCAGCGGTGCGGCCGATGTGGCCGCGATCGCCGCTGTCTCCGCGGCGGGCGCCACCCGACGGAATGACCGGGCCTTCCCGGCATCGCCCGACCGGCAGGTTGTCCGCGCAGCCCGCAAGGAGCAGCATCGTAGTCGTCCATCACCCACGTTGCGCGGTGCCCGGACGCTGCCCTGGACCCTGGCGGCCTCACCCGCGCCTCGGAAGCCGAGGCCAAGGGATCCACCACCATGCCCCAGCAAGTGCCTGTCCCGGTATCTCGACCGGCCGGGCCCGTCCCGCTGAACCAACCTGAACCCCACCCGCACGGCGCACCCTCCGAGCGCCGGATCGATGAGGTCCTCAGCCACGTGGTGCACGAGCTGTACGCCGCAGGCCTTGACCTGCACACCGTGCTCGGCCTGCTCCACCGCCACCGACGGCTCGCCGAAGATCGGGTACAGGCCGTCATCACCAGGCTCGACGACACCATCAGCACGATCCACCAGACCGGCGCACGACTCGCATTGGCGCGAGCAGCGCCCACGATCGACGCGCTGATCGCGCTGCCGGGTGGTATCGATCTCGCCCACTACCTGCACACGCTGACGCGGCATTGTGCGGGACTGCTGGACGTCGACGCGGCGGCGATCGTTCTCACCGGCCAGGACGTGGCTGCGGCAGGCCAGGATGCGGCCACAGCGCGGGAGCTGTGCCAGCTGCACGAAGGGCCGAGTCACGACACCTGCAACACCGGGCAACCCGTGACCGTTGCCGACCTGGCGGCAACGAGCCGCTGGCCGCTGTTCACCACACGGGCACGGACTGCGGGTTTCCAGGCCGTCCACACCCTGCCACTTTCTTTCGCCGGCACGCCGCTGGGTGCCTTGGCCTTGTTCAGCGTCTCCGCACACGAGCCTTCTGCCGGCGAAGTTCAACTCGCCGAGGGGGTGGCCGACTTCGCAGCCTTCGCCATCACCTGTGACGGGGTGCTGCGTCAGCGCGATTCGCTCGCGGAACAAATTCGCACCACGCTGGTCGACCACGCCGTTGTCGACCAGGCCAAAGGGGTTCTCGCCGAACGCCACGGCCTACCCGTCGACGCAGCGCAGAGCGTCATGAACACGCACTCCGACCTGCACGACGTGCACCTGATCGACACCGCCCAGGCGATCGTCGACGGCACCGCCGACCTGTCCGACACCGTGCGCCGTCTTCGATGACTCCGGCCGCAACGTTCAGTTGCTGGCATGCTCGGCGAGCTCGAACCCGGCGATCAAGTGCGGACGGATCCTGATCACCTGGTCCTGGTCACCGATACCCCATGGCCGCAGCACGCGCTCGTAGCGCACGACGTCGCGAGCATCGGTGACCCACTCCGCGAGACCCGTGATGATCACGCTCCACCCCAGATGCGTGTGTGGGTCGATCGCGTCCGCCTCGTAGGTGACCACCGTGCCCGTTGGCGCCAGCACCGTTGCTGCCAGCTGCGTACGGATGATCACAGCGCCGTCGTCGACGATGTGGTTGACGAGCCGGATCGCCGGCAGCGCGTGCTGTGAGAACACCAGACGACCGAACGACGTGCTGGCGAGCAGGTTCATCGACTTCAGCTCAGGCAGCTCCCGCAGGTGGCGCGACTCCGCCGCCATGAAGGTTCTCCATCCGTGCCGGAGTGATCGATCGGCGATGACTGTTGTGGCGCTGGTGGAGCACAACCGAGACGGCAGCTCGGTCTTGCCGCGTTCAGTGCCACGCCCGCCTCCACCGCTATCACGTGGTCCGTCGACCGCACTGACATCTGCACCCTGCAGCGCAAGGCGTCGAGCATGGAGGAGGTGCCGGCCGGCACCTCCTCGCAAACCTGCCCGGCGGTCTCGGGCGACTTGGTCGTGCCGTCCGGCCGCGAGGAGCGTAGCGACGTGCAGGCAATGAGCGGTCACCGATGCGTCTGCGCACTGACGTCATACGGCGTTGTCGGGGTTGTTCGAGAGCAGCTGTGCAACATCCGCTATCAACCTTCTGCCTGCGTCGCGGGGGCGGATCACGCTGGGAAACCCTGCCCTGGACGGTGAGGGCATCGTGCAGCACCTCGAACGCTTCTGGCCGAATCGCTCCGTACCTCTGCAGGGGTGGAGCCCAACACCAGCGCCGCCTGTTCTGCGGACAGACGATGGACGATGCTGGGCCTCAAGGTGTCACGTCGGCCGTCCGGGAGCGCCGCCCGCAGCAGGGCCGGGCGGCGAGGGTCAGGCTGAAGCGGCTCGCTCACGAGGCTTCCGACGAAGCCGTCGTGTTACCGCCGTCGATCTGCTTGGCGAGATCCCGTGCACCGGCGTGGGTACGGTGCTTGCGCGCGTGCGAGGCGAGCGGGCGCAAGCGATCGCGCACGCGTGCCGAGCCGACGGCTCCGGCTGACATCAGCGCCCGCATTCCGGTGTTCACACCAGCGTCAGTGTCCCCTGAGATCAGGTGACTGGTCGACAGCAGAATGAGGCTGAAGGTGCGGCTGCGGGCCATGTCGTCGCTGTAGTCATCGATCGCAGTGGTGAGCAGTGGAACAGCGGTCCGCGCGTGACGTGGTCCCGCGGTGTCGGCCAGGTCCGTGTAGACCGCCCCGGCCAGCGCCGACAGGTCGCCGGCGGTGAAGAACGCCGCCCAGCCGGCCGTGCTGGTGTGGTCCGCGGCGGCGAACTGTTCCTGACCGCGGTCGAGCAGCGTGCGGGCCTCGTGCTCGGCGCCCTTCTTGGCGTACGCCCACGCCGAGTTCACCGACAGGATGCTGGCGTCGAGCTGGTCGCCGGACCGGCACGCCGCCAGCTGGCCGAGGTCGAAGTACCGCAACGCCTCGTCGGGGTGCCCGTGGTGCAGGTGAACGCGGCCGAGCCGGTAACAGACGTTGGCGGTCAGCCTGTCATCGCGGGCCAGCCCGGCCAACACCAGAGCGTGAGAGAAGTGGTTGTGGGCGCTGCTGACCAGACCGGCGTCGAAGCAGACCCAGCCCGCCAGATTCCGCAGGTCGGCCACAGCGACGTGAAGCCGTCGCCGCACCTGCTCCGGCACCGGCACGGCGAGCAGCGGAACGCTTTCACGGATCCGGTGCCGAACGCCGTCGAGACAAGACTCACCGCCGGATCGGTAGTCGGACTCGCGGAGGGCGCGGGTGTCCTCTTCCAGGCGCGTGACGTCGGAAAGACCGATCATGGCAGGCAGCACTCCTGACCGGAGCTGGTGGTGGAAGTGGGCACCGCCGGGACCGGAGCGGCCGAACCGTCACCTGGCCGAGCCAGGCACACCACACAGCCTAGTGCGGTCAGCGTGCACGCTCCGCCGCTGTTCGGCCGCAGCCGGAGCCCGTACGGGTCCAGTAGAGCGGCACACCGGCATCACCTCGCCCTCGGCCCGATCAACCTGGTCGCCCCGGCTCGGCGTGACCACCAACGCTGACGAATCGGTCCAACGTGGCGCTGAAGTCGTCCTCCACCAGGCGGGTGATCTCGACGAGCTCTTGCGCGATGGTGATCATGCCCTGGTCCATCTCCACAGTCTCACTGCTCCTACCCACCTGGTGCAGGCATCTGCGTCGGAGAGCTGAGCGCGCAGTCCGTTGCCGACGTGCACGACGTCAGCCGCACGCTCCGGTGCGGAGGCCGATGCCGCGGGCAGCCCGGTCGGCGAGCAGGCGGTGCGGGCCCGAGCGGACGCTTCGGATCATCAGATGTGGCCGCCTTCGGTCTCCCAGCGTTCTTCAGCCGGCTCGGCCGGGCGGGCGCTGGGAATGAACACAGGGCTGAAGTGGCCGGTTTCCAACGGCACGCCGTTGGCGGCCAGGATGTCCGCGACGCTCGCGGTCGACTCGCGGTCAGCGGCCGATCGCAGTGCCGCGCGCGCCGCACCTGCCGGGACGCCGGGCGGCACGACGAGCAGGCTGACCCGCCGGCGGTCGGATCCGATCACCACGACGGTGTGCGGGTCGATCGATCGGAAGCCTTCGAACCGGACCACGCGGCCGTCGACGGGTGATTTCCGGGCGGCCGCGCCCCAGGTGTCGAGGTGGTAGGAGATGCGGTTGACCGGACCGACCCACGCGGCGAGCGCGGCGACCAGCTCGGGGAACTCGGCTGCTGGGTCGTCCGACCAGGGCCACCAGCCTCCGGCGATGGTCCCGTGTACCGCTCCGGCCGGTTTCATCTGCAGACGCACCCCACGGCCGCGCCGGTCTGTCGGTGCTGTGCGTGCAGGACTGAGCTGATCCGAGATCATCTCGGCGCTCCTGCCTCCGGCCCACCCGATGAGTGGTGCCGGGGATTGATCGTGCGCCCGAGGCGGCGCCAACGACACTGCGGCACTCGTTCGCCTCTGGTGTCCTCAGCCTACGCCGAGAACCCCAGGGCGGCGCTGGTCACGACTCCAACACCACCTGTCATGGGACACGGCCTCGCCGTTTGATCGTGCGAGCGGCCGACCTGAGGCGCGATGATCGAACGTTGTTCGGACAAGCGAGTACTGTTTCAGGAAAGTGCCCTGGACCCCGGCATGACGGTATCCGACCGAGGGGGCACTTCCATGGCGCATCTCGATCAGTTTCCCGTTCCCGCGCCGGTCGCGGGGATTGCGGAACCCCATCAGAGCACGGCAGCAGCCATCCTGCGTGCTGCCGGGCTGGGCCTGTTCAGCGCGGCCGAAGCCGACCTGATGATCGACCGGATCCGCGCGCTCGCCATCAGGTATCCAGCGGAAGTCCTTCCAGCAAGTCCTGATGGGACAGTCACGTGACTGCTACGTCTGCGAACTTGTCGGTCTGTGTCGATGGGCAAGTCGCTCGACCAACCGGCCGGGCGCAACGCTGTCCTGATCAAGGAGATGCCCCGTGATGCCCCTCCTCCAACGCGCGCCGACGGACCATCCCGCACACACGGCCGCTGTCCAGCCAGAATCCCGGCCAGGTCTGGAGGTTCCAACCGTTGCGGTGTCCCCGGCCCAGCCCGATGCGGTCGTGATCGCGGTGCGTGGCGAGGTGGACTCGTGCACAAGCCCGCTGCTGCGTGATCGTCTCCTCGAGCACGTGCGGCCCGCCTGCCCGCAACTGGTGGTGGACCTCACCGAGGTGAGCTTCTTCGGAGCTGCCGGTCTCACCGTCCTGGTGATGGTCAGAGAAGCGGCAGAGGCAGCCGCCGTCAGGCTGTGTCTGGTGGCAGGCACACGCGTGGTGCTGCGGCCACTTGTGATCACCGGGCTGGACGAGGTGTTCGACATCATCCCCGACATCGCCCATGCCCAGCTGCGCCCGGATGACGTTGCCGTGCAGAACATCGATGTATCGCTTGACGATGACGGCGTTCAGAGAAGCTACGCGGGCCCCGGTTCGTCACCAACACTGATCACATGATCGTGGTCAGCCAGGCGCAGAACGAGCATCATGAGGCACAGTCCTCTGTGGATGTGCACGCTGATGACTGTCCACTGCGGAATCCTGTGGGTGTGCCGACTCCACATCGTGCCAGTGCCTCTCCACTGGAGTTACCGGGGTTCGTTGATCCTCGTCAGTTCGGCGACCTCAGGTGACCGCGCGATCACTTGTTCTGCGACGTCCGACAGCAGTCGGTCGCTGTTGCGAGCGTAGTTCCGCATCAGGGAGAACGCGTCCGCGACATCGATCTGGAGGCGTTCGGCCAGGATGCCCTTCGCCTGCTCGATGGTGACGCGGCTGTTGAGCGCGTTCTGCAGTTGTTCGGTGACCATCTCGCTGTGCCGGAGCGCACGGAACTGGAGGATGCTGATGGTCGCGACGTTGGCGAAGGACTGGGCCAGCTCGACCGCGTCCGCCGGGATGCCCCCTGGCGAGGTCCGGAACAGGTTCAGCGCGCCGATGACCTGCTCGCGCAGTCGCATCGGCACCGCGTGGATGGCGGAGAACCCCTGTTCGCGCGCCGCGACGGCGAACCGGGGCCAGCGCTGCGGCTCTTCGCTCAGGTCGGGGCACGCCACCGGCTGCCCGGTGTGGAAGCAGTCCAGGCACGGTCCCTCCTCGTCCTGCAGCTGGAACAGCTCCAGCAGCCGGGCCTGCTCCGTGGACGCGGCCACCAGGTTCAGCGCACCCCGCTGGTCGGCCAAGAGGATCCCGACCGCGTCGACCTCCAGCAGTTCGACGCAGCGTTCGGTCAGGGTGTGCAGGAAGTCGATGGCGTCGAACCCCAGCACCAGCGTGTCCGCCAGCTCGACGAAGGTTCGAGCGATCCGCCGGTCCAACACGTGACTCACCTCTGTTTCTCATGGTTGGTATCCGGGGTGAATCTCAGTCTGCGCGCAACCACATCGGCTGCCACCTCCGACAGACGACTTCCGCTGAGGTAGGCGTGCGCCCGCAACCGGAGGAACGCCTCACCGAGATCGGTGTCCAGCTGCACCGACACCATGCCCGTGGCCTGGTGCACCACCGCCCATCGTCGATCTGGCTCGGAATGCGGCAGGTCGGCGGCTTCCAGCGCGGGCAATGTCGCGGACCTGCCGAGCAGCAGCGTTGTCGCCGTGTCCGCGAACAGCAGCGCGTCCGCGAGCTCGTCCGCGGACAACGGGTCGGCGACGTCCCGGCAGATCTCCAGGGCGCCCAGCGCGATCGCCCCCAGCGTCAGGGGGATCACGAAGACCGCCGCCACCCCGGCCGCGACCGCGGCCGGTGCGAACATGGGCCACCGTTGCGTACTCCACCCGCCGGCCAGGTCGGATACGAACACAGGACGGTTCTGCCGCACGGCCTCCGCCACGGGCCCCTCGCCCATCGTCACCTGCAGCTCGGCCATGTCGTCACCCGCAGTTCCGACGACCTCGAGTGGTTGAGCGGCACCGACCAGGTAAACCGCGACGCCGACCGCGTCGAGACCGATCCGGCAAGCAAGGCAGACGTGGCGGACACCGACGGGCTCCTGGTCTGCCGCGGCGATCTCATTGATCACCAGAAGTATGTCGAGGTGCCGATTCGTGCCCATGTCGGTCACTCCTCGCCATCGTGATCTCGTGCGGACGACCTTAGCCCCTCACACACTGGTGATAGTTCAGCGCGGGCAGCTCCGACGGCGGCAAGTGTCAGGATTGCCGCAGCGGTGTGCCGGCATAAGCGGCGATGCGCGCGGCGAGTTCCCGCGCGCCTGCGTGCCTGCGGTGGTGCTCCGCGTGCTTGCCGAGCGGGCGAATGCGGTCACGGACGCGCGCCGAGGCCAGCTGTTCGGCGGATGCCAGCGCCTGGAATCCGACGGCAACGCCATGATCGAGGTCCCTGTCGATCAGGTGGTTGATCGACAGCAGGATGAGGCTGAACGCGCGGCTGCGGGCCCAGTCGTCGCCGTAGCCGTCGACAGCTTCGGTGAGCGGCGGAACCGCGTCCTGGGTGTGGTGAGCGTTCACGGTGAGGGCCAGATCGGTGTGGACGGCGCCGATCACGGCTGACAGATCGGTCTCGGTGAAGAATCTGGCCCACGCAGGCACATCGGTGTGGTCGGCGGCCGCGAAATGGCCCCGGCCGCGGTTGAGCCCGGCGAGTGCCTGAGCGCTGTCTCCTCTGCGCGCGTGGGCCCACGCCGAGTTCACCGACAGGATGCCGGCCGCGATCCCGTCGCCCGGCCCGGCTGCGGCGAGCAGACCCAGCTCGAAGTAGTCCAACGCCTCGTCGAGACTCTCGTGGTGCAAGCACACGCGTCCGAGCCGGTAACAGATGTTGGCGACCAGGCTGTTGTTCCGGCCCCATCCCGCAAGCGCCAGCGCCTCGGCGAAGTGCACGCGGGCGCTGCCGACCAGACCGACGTCGAAAGACACCCAGCCGGTGAGGTTGTACAGGTCACCCAGCGCCACGTGCAGCCGCCGTTGCACGTATTCGGCGCCGGACGCCTCGAGCATCAGCCGCCCGTCTCCGATCAGGGTGCGGGCCGCATCGAGGCAGGCATCCCCGCCTCGGCGGTGGTCCACCAGGCGCAGGGCAGCCGTGTCCGCCTCCAACCGCTCCACGTCGGGCAATCCGATCGTGCTCGGTGCACTTTTCGCGCCAGGAAAGAAATCCGGGGTCGCCATGGCGGCACTCCTGACAGCCGGTACCGAAGAAGTGGGCGCCGCCGGGGTCCAGGGCGGAAGCAAAACTCGTCGACATGACTCGACCACCGTCAACATAGCTGAGCTCATCGGCGATCGCTGCCACCGAACGGGGCGGCAGCGGACGGGTGAACGAACATGGGCGCATCGGCCGGGAATCAGCGGAGGAGATTGCCCGGCAGACGGTGCGGATGCCGATGTTGTTGTACGGCAAGTGCGAACCCGGCGGCAGCGCCCACCAGGCCAAGGAGGGGTCTACCATCTGTGGTGATCGGAATTCCCGGCTCGGCGGCCCCCTGAGTCGTCAGCCGGGTGGTCGCTCGACCGCTCTGGACCCCGGCGGTGCCCAGTTCTCCCGTCCGCATGCCAGGAGAGTCGCCGTGGCCGCTCCGGATCTTCTTCCCGCGCCTCGATCGATCGGCGCCTCCGACATCACACGGTTGGAGGCGGACACGCGCGCTCTGCGTGCACTGGACCACCGTCACGGCGGCGAGGCCTGCCTCGACGCCGTCCTCCTCCGAGTGCGCGAGTGCAAGGGAATGACCGAAGCCTCCGCGACCCCGGTGATGCGCCAACGGTGGCACATCGCTCTGGCCGATCTGCACAACCTCGCCGGATGGGTGTGCTTCGACGCAGGTCTGACCGAGAGGGCTCGCCGCCATTTCGACCACGCCCTGGTGCTGGCGGGCCGCGGCCGGCACAACAGGCTGATCACCAACATCTGCTATCGGCTCGGCCGCATGTGCCTGCATCAGGGGAGCGTCGACGACGCGCTGGAGTACTTCGAGCTGGGGCAACGTGACGCGACGGGCCCCGGCGACGAGATCGGTGCCAGCATCCTGTCCATGAACGCGGCGTGGGCACACGCCAAGCAGGGTGACGAGGACATGGCGCACGTCCTGCTCAACCGCGGCAACGACCACTTCGCCGCTGTCGGCGACAGCCCCGTGCCCGAGTGGGCGAAGTTCTTCACCGAAAACGACCTGTCAGCACTGACCGGTGCCGTCCACACCGATCTGGCCCGCACCGCGAACCCGCGCCACACCCGCATCGCCGTTCCGCTGCTGACCAGAGCGATCGACGGCTACGGCGACGCGATGGCCCGCAGCCGCGCGTTCAGTCTCGTCCTCCTGGCGACCAACCACCTCATCGAGGGAGACTTCGACCGTGCGGTGGGCATCGGATTCCGCGCGCTGGTGTCCGCCGAGGACATCGGATCAGCTCGCCTCCGTGATCATCTCCACCCGCTCGGCCTGCTCGCGGGACGGCACGGCTTCCACGCCGGGGCGCGGGAACTGTCGGCGCGCATCGCTGCCGGCATTGCCGTTCCGGTCAGGCTGCTCTCGTGAACAGCCCGCCGCCGCGGCCGGTGCTGTCGGTGCTGTCGGACGCGGAGCGCGAGGTTCTGCGGCTGCGCGTCGTCGCAGGGCTCTCCGCCGAGCAGGTGGCGACGCTGCTGGGTTGCAGCCCGGAAGCCGTGCACATCAGGCAGCATCGCGCCCTCGAAGTGTTGCGCAACGAACTCATCGCCCGCGGCGACAGTTCCGAGGACGACTGCTAGGGGGACGGGGCCGGGAGACACCAGCGGTAAAAGGCCGATGCGTCAGACCGGGTCGGGGGCGATCGGCGACACGCAACGCCCATCGGTCCATGCCCAGCAGGAAGTCGAACAATCCCTGCGGACAGCGCCCAGGCAGGGGCGATCGGTGTGGGATTTGGCGGGTGCGCGTCACGCGTCAGCGACCCGCGTCAGGTCGCCAGACTGCGGATACCCGTGGCGTGGCGGTGGCAAACCGGTGTTGTGAGGCCGGTGCCCCTCGATCGGGGGATGGTCGAGGGGCACCGGGTCGGTGTCTCCGTCAGCGTGTGTCAGCTGGTAGGAGCACGGTGTGAGGTCAGACGGCGCGGACGGAGGTGGCCTGCGGGCCCTTGGGGCCCTGGGTCACCTCGAACTCGACGCGCTGGTTGTCCTCGAGGCTGCGGTAGCCGTGGCCGTCGATCTCCGAGTAGTGCACGAAGACGTCAGGCCCGTTCTCGCGGGAGAGGAAGCCGAAGCCCTTCTCCGCGTTGAACCACTTCACGGTTCCCTGTGTCATTGTCTTTCTCCTTGCTGGAGGCTGGGTGTGGGCACCGCGGGATGCGGTTCCCAGGCCGGGCTTCAGACGGCGACTTCTCCAGCTTGTCCTGCAAGAAAAAGAAAGAAGCGCCCGCAACATCGTTTCCGCGAGCGTGATGAACCACGAACACAAAACTCTACGACCACTCCGTACAACACCGCCGCGGCCGAATTAGTTCCCGTAACGACATCAGGTGTCGCACGTCACCGGCAGATGCAGCCTCGGGACAGCGCGGCAGCCGCGGTCGCGGTGCAGAAGCGCACGCCGGTCGGGTCGTGTTCGGGCCACGGGTGCGGGCACACGACACAGGCGCCGGCGTGGTCGGCCAGTACGGCGGTTTGCTGCTCAGACGCGGGCATGCGGGTACTCCGATGATCGATGCTGGAACGAGAGGATGCGGGGGTTGAGGATGGTTCCCGCGCGGATCTCGATGGCACGCCGGATGATCTCGCTGGAGTCCCAGGCGCCGGTGAGCACCGAACGCAGGTGCGGGAGCAACGCTTCGCTGATCTCCCAGGTCGCCGAGTTCCACAGGTAGGACGGGCTGTGGTCCACGCCGTAGTAGCGCACGTGGTCTCCCACCAGGAAGTCCGGCTGTGCGAACGAGGTGGGGCGCGCCCATTCGAAGCCCATGCCCTCGTCGCAGGAGACGTCGACGACCAGTGTTCCCGAGGCCAAAGTGGACAGATCGTCGTTGATGAGGAAGGTCAGCGGCGCGTCGGTGTCCTGAAGCACGCAGTTGACGATGATGTCGTGTTCCGCGAGGAATCCGGCCAGCGGCACTCGGCCGCCGTCGGTGAAGGCGTGGCTGCGCCGCGGATTGGCGTCGTCGTGGTCGAAGTGGATGATCCGCGCGGAGTGGATCGGCGAGCTGACGGCCGCGACGCCCCGGTTGGTGAGAATGTCGACCTCGTGCACCCCGTGCGCGTTGAGCGCCGTCACCGCGCCTCGCGCGGTCGCGCCGA
Source organism: Lentzea rhizosphaerae (assembly GCF_042649515.1). NCBI lineage: Bacteria > Bacillati > Actinomycetota > Actinomycetes > Pseudonocardiales > Pseudonocardiaceae > Lentzea > Lentzea rhizosphaerae. The sequence goes on from NZ_JBHRZI010000010.1 coordinate 219,461, forward strand.
AGCCGATCACGGCGGCGCGCAGCCGCCGCCCGTAGTCGCCGGTTGAGCCGGTCAGCTGCAGGGCGTGCAGGACCGAGCAGTAGCCGGCGAGCTCGTTGTTCTTGTGGAAGACGTGCAGGTTGAACGAACCGTCGGAGGCCCAGTGGTTCATCGCCTCGAAGGCGATGAGCGTCAGCCGCCGTTCAACGGCGAGCTGGGTGAGCTTCTCATCCTGGACACAGTGCGGCCAGCCCCACAACACCTGTCCTTCCCTCAGCTCCGCGACGTCCTCAGCGAGTGGTTTCGGCAGGAGGATGACATCGCATTCCGCGATGAGCTCCTCGCGCGAGCGCAATCCCGCCACGGAGGCCGCGAGTTGCTCGTCGGAGACGCCGAAGCGTTGGCCGTAGCCGTGTTCGAGGTAGATCCGGTCACGAAGGTCCGCGTCGATCCGGTTCAGGTGCAGCGGGTGGATGGGAAGCCGGAGCTCGTTCTCCTTGCGGGACCGTGCGATGACTCCGAGGCTGAGCTGATCCACGTGTGTCCTGTCCGTGATGGCGACCGCGCGGCGAGGTCAGTCGCCACTCAGGTTGGGTGGCTGCAGCGCCGCGGGTGCGGCCCGATCGAGGTCAGCCGCACGGAGGCGGTACACCTGCAGCTCGATGCCGAAGTACTTGGTGGTCTCGCCGACCCAGTGCATGCCGTTGTTCCGGACGGTGGCCGCGGCGCGGACGTTGCCGGGCCGGACGACGGCGAAGATCTCCTGGACGTCCTGGCTGAACGCCCAGGCGGCCAGCGCGTGGGTGGTCTCGGTGGCGTAGCCGTTGCCCCAGGCGTCGGGACGCAGCTGCCAGCCGATCTCCAGATCCTCGTTGCCCGGTGGCAGCGGGAGCAGGATGGCGCCGCCGATCACGCGATCGTCGGTGTTGCGTTGGATGGCCCATCGGCCGGCCGGGGCCGGTAGCCGAGCACTCTCGGCTTTCCACTGCTGCAACAGCGACCGCATGGCCGCCAGGTCGGGCACCCGGTCCATGTCGGGGCTGAGCCAGCGTGTCACCTCGGCATGGCCGTAGACGTCCAGGGCGGCCCGTGCGTCGTCGACCAGCCAGGGCCGCAGAGTCAGCCGTTCCGTGGTCAACGCGTGGGTGGTCCAGGTCGACGTGCTCATATCGGTACTCCGTCCCCCGGCTGCGTGAGCTGACCGGGTGATGTTCGAGCAAATGGTCCGATATGGATCGTCAGGCCATTTCGGGAAGGATCGAGGGGGCCGTTGAAAGAGCGGCGCTTTTGTCTCCATGCTACACGCACAACTGGCGCAGGTGGTCGAGCCCTGGGTGATCAGAAAAATCTGGCGCACGTCTTCCTGAGAGTCAGCTGTGAGTATTGACCTGGGCTTTTGGGGTAGCGGAAGGCATTTTCCGCACTCCGATCAGGCGAGCGGGTGTGTGATCCAGAATTTTGGCGACATTGGGTCGATCATGACTGAATCGGTGTAGAATCAAGTTGCCGAGAACAGCGCGTATATGGGCATTCGAGTTCATGCCGTGCTCGGCGAACCTAGACCGGCTGTTTTCCGGCCGGGGACGGGAGTCCTGACATGAGGTCAGCACCCCACCTTCCCGAAGCCCCACCTGCCACTGCGATCCCCGAGCAGTCTCAGCTCTCGCAACGACTGCGGCTGCGGCCGAAGGCGCCCACGACGGGACACGTCGACGGGGCCTGGTGGCCACGTTCCCGGGACCTCGCCGCCGAGCTGCCCTCGTTGCTCGCAGCGCTGGGAGCTCGCCTGGGCGACATCCTGCGGGTGAGCTACAACATCACCGAGTGGAACTCCGCGCCGCGCCGCATCATCGGCGACGGCCGCCAGATCCGGCTCGACGGGTTCATCTCCAGGCCCTCACACACCGTGGACGTGGTCACGGCGGACAGGCACCGGCTCACGCTGCTCGTCGTGCCGTCGAACACCGACCCGGCCGCCGCGCACCAGACCATGATGATCACCGCGGAGCGCGGCAACACCCAGACCGTCGACGACCTGCTCGCCGCGGGCGTCAGCGTGACCGCGTCGACGCAACGCACGACCGACCTGACCCGGATCGCTCTTGCGGGCTGGGAAGCAGACGGCGGTCGAATCCCGGAGCAGAAGAGGAAGCACACACCATGACGACATCGACCTACCTGTCCTTGTACGAGCGCAGAGTCAAGCTGGTCCAAGAAGTGCTGGCCGCGCACACCGAACTCAGCGCGAAAGAGGCACAGGGTCTGGCCGTGCACGTGCTGGGCGCGTTGGACCACATCCCGGAGCACGTCCGCTGATCGCCGACCGGCGCGTCCCACGTTCCAGCCGACCCGGAAGGGCCTTTGTGCTTCGCACGTACGGTTTCCTGAGCACGTATCCACCCACGCAATGCGGACTCGCCACGTTCACCGCCGCCTTGCTGCATCATCTGACCGCGGTGACGCCGGGCAGCAAGGGCAAGGTGGTCCGTGTTCTCACAGAGCCGGATCACGAACCCGCCGCCGCAGCGGGAACACCAGTGGTGCACCAGATGACCCCCGGCGCGGTCGAGGCCGCGGCCGAGGCGCTCAACCGCTGCGACATGGTCGTGGTGCAGCACGAGTACGGCATCTACGCCGGCCGCGACGGCGAGGACGTGCTCGGCGTGCTCGCCCGGCTGCGGGTCCCGGTCATCATCGTCCTGCACACGGTGCTCACCACGCCCACCCCCGGCCAGCGGCAGGTGCTCGAAGAGGTCGTCGGGTACGCCGACGCCGTGGTGACCATGTCCGAAGCCGCGCGGCGGCGGCTCGTGGACGGCTACGCCGTCGAGCGTCCCGATGAGGTCGTCGTGATTCCACATGGTGCGCTTCCCGTCGAGCCACCCGCTCACGATCTGTCCGCCGATCGACCGATGATCCTCACCTGGGGTCTGCTGGGACGCGGCAAGGGCATCGAGTGGGGCATCTCGGCACTGGGCCCGCTGCGTGACCTGAAGCCGCGCTACCTGGTGGCCGGTCAGACCCACCCCAAGGTGCTGGCGCACGAGGGCGAGGCCTACCGCAGGAACCTGCGCAACCGCGCGGCCGCGTTCGGCGTCGCGGACCTGGTCGAGTTCGACCCGACCTACCGCGAGGTCGACGCGCTGGCGGAACTGGTCGGCCAGGCCGATGTCGTCCTGCTGCCCTACGACTCGTCCGAGCAGGTCACGTCCGGCGTGCTCATCGAGGCCCTGGCCGCGGGCAAACCGGTGGTCGCGACCGAGTTCCCGCACGCCGTCGAGCTGCTGGCGGACGGGGCCGGGCTGCTGGTGCCCCACCGCGATCCTGCCGCCATCACCGCGGCGTTGCGGCGGGTGCTGACCGAACCAGGACTCGCGGCAGGGATGAGCGACCGTTCGGCGAGTCTCGCCCCGGCACTGAGCTGGTCGGCGGTCGCGAACCGGTATCGCCGTCTGGCAGAGCGTCTGCTCGCCGCGCGAGTCGTCGTGACCACGTGACCGGCCCGAGTTTCGCCCACCTGCTCCGGCTCAGTGACGACACGGGCCTGTACGAGCACGCCGACGGTCCGCTGCCCCGCCGGGAACACGGCTACTGCCTGGACGACGTCGCCCGCGGCCTGGTCGTCCTGTGCCGCGAGCCGGAGCTGTCCGCCGAGCTGGTCGTCCTGGTTGAGCGCTATCTCGCCTTCACCGCTCACGCGCAAGCCAACAACGGACAGTTCCACAACCGACTTGGTGCCGACCGCGGCTGGCGGGACGAGCCGGGGTTGGGTGACTGGTGGGGACGCGCGTTGTGGGGGCTGGGCACCGCGGCCGCCCGCTGCCCGGTGCCCTGGATCCGCCAGGCAGCGCTGGCCGCCTTCGAAAGAAGTGCCCATCGCCGGCCGTCATCGGTGCGGTCGATGTCCTTCGCGGCGCTTGGCGCCGCCGAGGTGCTGGGTGCGGTTCCCGACCACGCTCTCGCCGCCAAGCTCCTCGGTGACGTCGCCGCACACGTCGGCGAACCGCGCGCGGTCCCTGAATGGCCGTGGCCCGAGCACCGGTTGTACTACGCCAATGCCGTGCTGCCCGAGGCGCTGATCGCCGCGGGCCAGCTCCTCGACGATCCCCAGGTCCGCGATGACGGCCTGCGACTGCTCGACTGGCTGTTGACCGTCGAGTCCCACGAGGTCCACCTCTCACCCACCCCGGCAGGTGGCTGGTGCATCGGCGAACCTCGCCCGGCGTTCGACCAGCAACCCCTCGAGGTCGCAGCGCTCGCCGACGCCTGTGCCCGCGCCCACCAGGTCACCGGCGACCTGAGGTGGCAGGCCGGTGTCCGCCACGCGGTCGCGTGGTTCGACGGCGACAACGACCTCGGCATGCGGATGCGCGACGAGGAGACCGGCGGCGGCTACGACGGACTCACTCACGACGGCCCCAACCGCAACCAGGGCGCCGAGTCGACGCTGGCGCTGATCTCCACCCTGCAACACGGCCGCACTCTGCTGGGGAGCACCGGATGAACGCCGGCATCACTCGCACCGCGCTGCGGCTGCAACCGGATCCGCGCCGCGTCATCGCCAAGCTGTTCGTGCCGGGAGAGGAGCGACCCGAACACGAGTCGCGATCCGCGGCCGTGATCCGGCGGGTGATGGCACTGGACGAGACGACGGTGTGCGCCGCGCTGGATCGCACGGTCCTCATGTTCGCGGGCAGGCACCGGGACGTCCGGGCGATCTTCGCCGACCACTTCGCGAGCGTCAGCCACCGCCTGGCCGCGGGGGTCGAGCTGTCCGAGTCCCGCCGGCTGCTCATCGGCGCCTACTTCACCCACGAGTACGCCATCGAGGGCGCCGCACTGTGCAACCCCTCCATGGTCGCGCACCCCGACCAGAGCGGGATGGCATCGGGACAGCTGAGGTTCGTGCTCAGTGTGCGCGGCATCGGCGAGGGCCACCTGTCCTCGATCGGCTTCCGCACCGGAGTCCTCGCTCCGGGCGGTGCGCTCACCGTCGACCCGCCACCGAACGTCGTCACCACCGGTCTGCACCAGCAGGCGGTGTACGAAAAGAGCCTCTTCCAGGGCAAGCTCGCCGAGTTCGGCCACGACGACGAGGTCTCCGCCGTGCTGAACCGGTGGCTGCCCGCACGGTTCACCGGCGCCGAACTGGACATGGTGCTGGCGGACCTGCACCCGACCCTGGTCGCCCGCCAGGAAGCCCACCGAACAGTCGAGCTGATCCGGTGGATCGCCGCGTGCAACTACACCTCGCAGTTCCCGGACGACACCGTCATCAGCGGGCGGGTCCTCTGGCCGACCGGCCCGTCTGAACGCCACGGCATGGAGGACGCCAGATTCGTGCGCTTCACCGACGACGACGGCGAACAGACCTACTACGCCACCTACACCGCCTACGACGGTGTCGATGTCGCGCCACAGCTGTTGCAGACCAAGGACTTCCGCACGTTCCACATCACGCAGACGACTGGCTCGGCCGCTCGCAACAAGGGCATGGCCCTGTTCCCCAGAAAGATCGGAGGCCGGTTCGCGGCGTTGACGCGCGGCGACGGCGAGAGCTCGGCCGTGGTGACCTCCGACGACATCAGGACCTGGAACGCGACCTTGCCCGTGCAGGTACCCGGCCGAGCATGGGACCTCGTCCAGGTCGGCAACTGCGGCTCGCCCATCGAGACTCCCGAGGGCTGGCTCGTGCTGACCCACGGCGTCGGCCCCATGCGGGTCTACTCGATGGGCGCGATCCTGCTCGACCTCGACCACCCCGAACGGGTGCTGGCGACCCTGCCTGAACCGCTGCTGCTGCCCACCGCCGCAGAACGCGACGGCTACGTGCCCAACGTCGTCTACTCCTGCGGCGCCCTGCTGTACGACGACACGTTGGTGATTCCCTACGGCGCGAGCGACGCCTCCATCGGCCTGGCGACCACGTCACTGCGCGGCTTGACGGCTGCCCTGACCGGGGAAAGCCAGCCTCAGCACGCGCTTCCACACGCTGGTGGCCTGTTGTAGCAACGGCCCGGTCGTGTACGGCAGACCGAAGCGTTCGCAGAGCGCGCGCACCCGCGGCGCGATCTCGGCGTACCGGTTGCTCGGCAGGTCCGGGAACAGGTGATGCTCGATCTGGTGACTGAGGTTGCCCGTCATGAGGTGGAACAGCGCGCCGCCGTCGATGTTCGCCGAGCCCGCGAGTTGGCGCAGGTACCACTCGCCGCGGCTCTCGCCGTCGAGCTGGTCCTCGGTGAAAACCACTGTGCCGTCAGGGAAGTGGCCGCAGAAGATGATCGTGTGCGTCCACACGTTGCGGATCGTGTTCGCGGTCAGGTTCGCGAGCAGCGTCGGCAGGAACGACGGCCCTGACAACAACGGGAACGCGACGTAGTCCTTGATCACCTGCCGGCTGGCCTTGCCGAGAACACCGCGCAACTGGGTCAGCGCCTCGCGCCAGCTCTTCTCGCCACGCCAAGCACGTTCGAGCTCGACGTCGTAGATGGTGATGCCCCACTCGAAGAACATCGCGAGCGCGACGTTGTAGAACGGCTGCGCGAGATACACGGGGTGCCACGGCTGCTCCGGGTGGATGCGCAATGCGCTGTAGCCGATGTCGCGATCCTTGCCGAGCACGTTGGTGTACGTATGGTGCACGAAGTTGTGCGAGTGCTGCCACGCCTTCGCCGGTGTCGCGAAGTCCCATTCCCAGGTGGTGGAGTGGATCTTGGGATCACACATCCAGTCCCACTGACCGTGCAACACGTTGTGGCCGATCTCCATGTTCTCCAGGATCTTGGCGGTGGCCAGTGCCGCAGTGCCCGCGAGCCAGGCCGGCGGCAGGATCGACACGAGCAGCAACGCCCGCCCGCCGGCCTCCAAGCCCCTCTGGACGGCGATCACCCGCCGGATGTACCGCGCGTCGTTCTCACCGCGGGCGGCTATCACCTCGTCGCGGATCCGGTCCAGCTCACGGCCGAACTCGTCGATGTCGCACTCGGTCAGCCGTTCGGTCGTCGTCATGCGCTGCTCCTACAGGTCGATCTCGACCGCGCCGGCCGCTGCCGGCACGCAGGCCTGGACGCACCCCAACCTACGCCTACGTAACCGTAGGTACCGGTTGCGCGAGTTTCCTGGAGGTGAACTGTTCCTCTGTGCCTCAAAGGAGCTGTCTCGCGAGGCAGTTGTGCGTTCTCCGCACGTTCAGGGCAAGTCAGCAGCTGCCAGCCCGGCGGCCAACAAGGCCGCGCTCACCACCACGCTGAAGAGTTCGACTGACACCAGTCGCCGGCGAGCCCATCGGGCGAACACCAGGTTCACCGCGGCGTGTGCGGAGGCGGTGACCAACACCCACCACGGTCCCGCGGCCAGCAGCAGCGTGGCGCCGAGGTGGAACGAGGTCGCCGTGATGCCGCGGACACCACCATGTGCGGGATGAGTGCTGATGAACCCGCCCTGCGACCTCAGCTGTTCCGCCGCTTGGCGTCCGATGGGCCAGCTGAACTGCGCCAGCTGCGTGGCGACGACGAAAACGAGCTCTGCCAGCGCCCAACCGAAGCCCGCCCAAAGCGCGGAAGCGGATCCACTGACGACGACCAGCACGAACGCGAGCCGGACGCCTTCGTCCGTGACCGCTGAGGTTGCCGCGAGGATCGTGCGGCTGCGTTCGGGATCTCGGAGCCTGCCAACCGAGGCGAGCGCCGGCAGTCGCGCCGCCAGTGCGACCAGCCACGCGAGAACACCCAGCAGCGCCACGCCAGCCTCTGAGACACCGAGCAGTATCGCCAGGACGGCCGCGAGCAGCACGAGAACGGCCGACACCACGGCGGCGCCCGCTCGGATCCTCCCACCGACCCGAGCAGAACCCGTCACGGGGTGTTCTTCTGCGCCTGCAGGTCCATCGATGATTCCAACGCTACTCCGCACACAGCCGCACCACGCGCCAGCACGCCTCTAGCCGAGTTCGAGCGGTGCAGGGACCGACCACAGCGCATCTGGTCGTCGCGGTACGACCGCAGGCAAGGACTGCGCCCCGGCCTGGCGGTGACGACGCTTGAATGCGCAGCCAGCCGCAGGGTGCCTGCGCCGCCCCGCTCAGCACGTCCGGACGTCAACCGTCTGAGCATCCGTGCCGGCCGCGTGGCCCTAGTCGCTGTCGGGCAATCCGGGCACCAACCTCAGTGTGCGGTTGCTGCGTGGATCAGTGCGCTTCTCGGCCTCGTCGACCTGCCGGATCAGCTCGTTGCGAACCTCGCCCAGCGCCGCGGACAGATCGCGCGACGAGGACGTGGCGATGAAGTGCAGGCGGAGCCGGCAGTTGATCCAGCATTCCAGGGTGACTCGCTGCTCTGCGCCCTGACGGTCCTTCAGGCTGATTTCCAGATCGACCTCGTCGTTGCGGAATGACCGCAACCTCAGGCCGAGCGCAGCCAGGCGTTCCGAGACCCAGCCGCGTTCGGATGAGAGAAATCCGGTGGCGAGGTGTAGGCGCTGGGCGACGATTGCCACGCCTTCACGAGTGTCGGGCATGCGCCTTCCGATCCTTTGTGGAGTGTGCGCCTCTGTTGCCGGGCAATGACTTACCGGCGTTTCAGGTTGTACTCCGCGGTGCCTGCACAGGTTCGAGGAACAGGTTCACGCAGGACAGCTGCTCGTCGGGGGAACCGGATTTTGCGAGTGAGTGGTGTTCTTCGGGGTGACTGAACAGCTCGTCCACCGGTTCGGGACGCGACATGTTCTGGTTTCTCATGGTTCCGGCTTTCTTCGCGTCCCGTGCTGAAGCCGAAGTGACTACACGGCGCGAGGGATTGGGAAGTGCGAAAGCGCATCTGCCCCACAGGCGCAACCCTACACCTCATCCTGGTCGCACGAATCCTCTGTGGCACCTCCCTTGCGGGACAAGCGAAGTCGTTCGGGAGGTTCCCGAAGCCCCAGACCAGTCATGCGGAGATGTCGATCCGGCCGCAGTGGCGAGCGCACGTGGGATCGGTGTAGTGGGAGCAGAAGTCGCCGCACACCGCCGTTCACACTCGAAGCCTGAACGGCGGCCGCAGGACGCCCCGAGACTGAAGTCAGTGCGTCGCTTCGCTACTGAGGTCGTCCGCCCTTCGTTGCAAACGCTGGGCACGGCTCCGCGCTTGCACTGACTCCCACGCCATCGCCCGCATGTCGCGCACCGTCTCCATGTGTACGTTCAGGCTCGACCGCATCGAGCTCGCCCCGATCATCGAACTGACGACTGCACACCCGGGAATACCCAGAACTCCGCGACCTGTACATCCGACGAACCCAATCCCGCCGACACCACACGCCGCATCTCGCAGATCTCGAGCTGTTCGACCGCACAGCGCGTCGCCGTCCTGGCCTGATTCGCCACCTGCCCGCAGCGCAGTAGCTGCTCAGGTATGACGGTGCTGGCGATCGGCCTGCGGGCCCCGGCCACGGAGGCGAAGGTGGCGCGTGTGACCGGGCGACGGTGATACTGACGGTGGACGAGTAGTTGCCCATGGATGCGGACCGACAGCGCGCCCAGGACGTCCGCCACCGGGCTGCCCCCTACAAGCCGGGAGCCGGTCTTGAGCACGACTCCGGTGTCACCAGGGTCGCTTGGCCGGAGCGACGAGCGCAGGGACATCGATGGCCGGGTCGGTCGACAACGGTCGCCAGCCGCCGGAAAAGTGCCTGTCGGACATCGCGTCTGGTTTCAATGGCAGCCTCAGACCGTGTTGCACGGTCAACGCCGCAGTAGTGCAGAGCAGATCCGAGGTCATCTCGGCGCTCCCGCCTCCAGCTGAACCAGCCGGGCTTCCTGATGCGCCCAAGGCGGCACCAGCTTGACCGCCGGTGCTACGACATGCCTTCGGTAACCCCATCCTACGCTGCTCCAGCTGCGGGGTCGAATGTCAACGCCGTGGCGAAGGGCAACAATGGCAGCAGGGATCAGCGTGTGCGTGTCATCTCCTGCGCGCCCTGACGCCCCTTGGAGCGATCATCGGCGGGCAGCTCCTCCGGTTCGTGAGGACGGCCTCGCGACCTCATGGCATGCCGCCTCTTCCGCATCGTCCATTATGGATCGGCAGTGGAGAACCCCAGCGGACGAAGCCGCGAAGCCGAGTACGAGCACGACCGGGATCGCGAGCAGGGATCAAATCGAGTTCGTCCACCGACGCTGTCATGTTGCGGAAGGTGCCTACTCGGCTCACGGACACTTGAATGGCACATGTCGGGGCGTTGCCGGACCGACCGATGCCTGTGCCGCTAGCCGAGTTCGGGTGGTGTCGGGACGGAGCGCAGCGCGCGGTTGCTGCGCGGCTCGGTGCGGGTCTTGGTCTCGCCGACCTGACGGATCAGTTCGTCGCGGACCTCGTTGAGCGCTGCGGGAAGCTCTCGCTGGGACGAGGTGGCGACGAGGTGCAACCGATGGCCGTGGTTGATCCAGCACTGCAGCATGACGCGCTGCTCGACGCCCTTGCGGTCCTTGAGGCTGATCTCCAGTTCGATCTCGTCGTCGCGGTACGACCGCAGACGGGAACCGAGCGCGGCCAGGCGATCCACGACCCAGTCGCGTTCGGACGAGTGGAAGCCGGCGGCGAGGTGCAGTCGCTGTGCGATCACTGAAGCATCTTCGGGAGTTGCGTTCATGCGCTGTCACTGACGGTGCTCACTGAAATCTCTCCTCATGACCAAGACGAACCGACTGCCCGACGAGCGAGCGGGAAGCTGCCCTCAGCCTCAAACCTGAAAACGTCGAAATAATCTCTCTCATACTCTATAGCATCTGCGCGCACTATCACCTGAAATTCACATGAGAATCCGGCGATGGCAACCCCTCGGCCGCCGAGCAGCAACAGCGCCGTCCCGCATCCACCCCACAACAGGGCATCTAGCAGGAAAAACGGATCGATCGGCGGTTTCGCGACTGAGGCTTCGCGGATGCCCACCGACGACACGAACAACGCGAGACTTTTCAGTCGATCACAACTGAAACGGTGTATGGTTGATTTTGTCGAGAACATCTCGCACCTGAGCGGTCAAGCTCAAGTCGTACTCGACGAAACCTGAACCGGCAGTTTTCTCTGGCCGAGACTGGAGTCCGGCATGACGCCGGTCCCTCACCGATCCACCGCCCCAAGGGCCGCCGACGCTGACGAACAGCAGCCCCGGTCTCCGCTGCGACTGCGGTTGCGGCCGCAGGCGCCTGCCACGGGATACGTCGACGGCGCCTGGTGGCCACGTTCCCACGACCTCACCACCGAACTGCCCGCCCTGCTCGCAGTGCTGAACGTCCGGCTGGGTGAGATCCCCAGAGTGAACTACCACCTCAGCGACTGGGACACCGCGCCCCGCCGCATAACCGCCGACGGCATCCGGGTCCGGCTCGACGGGTTCCGGACCAGGCCCGCCCACACCGTGGACCTGATCGCAGCAGACCGGCACCGCCTCACCCTGCTGCTCGTTCCCCCCGACACGCCCTCAGCGGCCGCACATGACGCGATGATGCGCGCCGCACACCGCGACAACACCGACACCGTCGAGGACCTGTTCTCCTCGACCGCCCTCCAGACCCGATTACCACAACCGAGAGAGTGAACAAGAGATGACAGCATCGACCTACGTGTCCCTGTACGAGCGCAGGCTCAAGCTGGTTCAGGACACCCTGACCGAGCATTCCGAGCTCAGCGCCGAATCCTCGCGAGCTCTCGCCGTGCACGTGCTGGGCGCGCTGGACCACATCCCCGAGCACATCCGTTGATCGAGCAACGCACCTGAGTGGTTCGCGAGCGCCTGCTGTCCCAGCCGGGTTTGCGCCCGGCGCGGCAGGGAATCCGAGCAGAGACAGGCAGCCACCTGCCGACTCACCGATGACCCCAGACCCCGGCGTCGGAAATCGACACTGGAGGCGTTGGTGAGCACCGACCGCGGTGACGTGCCGCCCGAACGAAGCCCGATTCCAGCTGTGCTGCGGGTCAGCGCAGCGTTGAGCTGGCGCTTTCTCGTCGTGGTCGCGGCGCTCTACGTAATCGGTGTCATCTTCAGCAGGCTGGCGGCACTCGTCGTGCCGCTCGCGATCGCGCTGCTGCTGGCCGCCTTGCTCGCACCGGCCGTTGGTTTCCTGATGGCGCACCGGGTTCCCCGAGGTCTCGCCACCGTGCTGGTCCTGGTCGGCGGACTGCTCGTGCTCGGCGGGATGCTGACGTTCGTCGTGGTGACCTTCGTCAACGGCCTGCCGGACCTGGCAGCGCAACTGGCCCGAAGCATCGACACGATCTCCGGCTGGCTCGTCAACGGCCCGCTGCAGCTGAGCGAGACCCAGCTGCGCGACTTCGCCGACCGGATCCTGAAAACCTTGCAGGACAACCAGTCCGGCATCACGACGGGCGCCATCACCACCGCCGCGACCGTCGGCGAGACCCTCGCCGAGATGCTGCTGGTGCTGTTCGCGCTCGCGTTCCTCCTCTACGACGGTCCCCGGATCTGGCAGTTCCTCCTCCGCGTCGTTCCCGACGGACCGCGCAGGCGCGTCGACGTCGCGGGCCGACGCAGCCTCGCCGCACTGGTCAGCTACGTCCGCGCCACCGGAGCCGTCGCGGTGGTGGACGCGATCGGTATCGGCATCGGACTGGCCGTGCTGCGCGTGCCCCTGGCGGTTCCGCTGGCGGCGCTGGTGTTCATCTGCGCGTTCGTCCCCATCTTCGGCGCGGTGGTGGCCGGTGCCGTCGCCGTCCTCATCGCACTCGTCGCCAACGGCCCCCTGACCGCGGTGATCGTCCTGATCATCGTCATCGCCGTGAACCAGCTGGAAAGCCACATCCTGCAACCATTCCTGCTGGGACGCGCGGTGAAGCTGCACCCGCTGGCGGTGGTGCTGGCCATCGCGGCAGGCCTGCTCGTAGCAGGCATCGCGGGCGCACTGCTCGCCGTTCCCCTGCTGGCCGTGCTCAACTCCGCGATCCGCTCCCTGCGCAGCGAAGCAGACGAACACGTGTCACCCGCCGACGTGCACACCAGCCAACCCGAAGAGTCCGGACCGGACGAACCCGGCCTGGACACCGAAGCCGAGAAGTGAAACCCACAACGGCTCACCGCAGCCACCCCCGGAGCAGGTACATGACCTCAACGCACGACGTCCTGACAGACACGGCTGACCGCTCTCGCGGCAGCGACTTCGCCCGCCTCACCAAGGAACTGAAGGCCGCCGGCCTGCTGAACCGCCGACGCGGCTACTACCTGCTGCGGATGGCGGTCAACGCGCTGCTGCTCGGCGCGATCGCCGTGACGTTCGCGATGCTGGGCGACTCCTGGTGGCAACTGGTCACGGCAGCCGTCCTGGCCGTGGCCTCAACACAACTGGCGTTCATCGGCCACGATGCGGGACATCGGCAGATCTTCCGCAGTCACCGCAACAACAACGTCGTCGGGCACCTGCACGGCAGCCTCACCGGCATCAGCTACCAGTGGTGGGTGGCCAAGCACAACCGCCACCACGCCAACCCCAACCACGAGGACCACGACCCGGACATCGAGATCCACGCCCTCGCGTTCAGCCGCGCGCAGGCTGCTCGAAAACACGGCCTGTACAGGTGGATCACCAAACACCAGGCGTTGCTGTTCTTCCCGCTGCTGCTGGCGGAAGCCGCTGTGCTGCGCATCTCCGGCCTCATCGCGTTGTGCCGCAACGAACTGCGCAACCCGTGGCGCGAAGCCGCACTCCAGATCCTGCCGATGATCGCGTACCTGACGGCGGTGTTCCTCGTGCTGTCACCGGCGAAGGCGATCGTCTTCATCGCCGTGCACCAAGGCCTCATGGGCGTCTACCTCGGCTGCTCGTTCGCACCCAACCACAAGGGAATGCCGATCATCACCGAGGGTCAGCGGCTCGACCACCTCCACAAGCAGGTGCTGACCTCCCGCAACGTCACCGGCGGCCGGTGGGTCGACGCCCTGCTCGGCGGCCTCAACCACCAGATCGAGCACCACCTCTACCCGCACATGCCCCGCCCCAACCTGCGGCACGCGCAACCCCTCGTCGAGAACTTCTGCCTCCGACACGGCATCCCCTACAGCAAAACCACCCTGCGCCACTCCTACGCCCAAGTACTGCGCCACCTGCACGACGCCGGCTCACCCCTCCGCCACCCGGCACAGTGACGCCCACAGCTCCACGAGCAAAGCCCGCCGGTTGGACCCAACCGGCGGGCTTTGGTGTTCGTTCACGCACGCCGCTATTCAGCGGCTGAGCAAGAACTAGGCGGGAACTACGTTGTCCGCCTGCGGGCCCTTCTGGCCCTGCGTGACCTCGAAGGAGACCTTCTGACCCTCCTGGAGCTCCCGGAAGCCCTGGGCGGCGATGTTCGAGTAGTGGACGAACACGTCCGCGCCACCGCCGTCCTGCTCGATGAAGCCGAAGCCCTTTTCAGCGTTGAACCACTTGACGGTTCCGGTGGCCATGTGCACTCCAACCAAGATTCGGCACCCGCACGATGCGGAGCCGGAGGTGATCCGCCATGGCCCGCGGAGACGCTGAACAGCAAAACGCCCGTGACACGTGATCACGGGCGACCGGTACTTCGGAACCATGACTGATGGCACCACGCTACACCCCCTCTGCAGCACCGCGCTCGACGCACCACCAGTGCCATCACGCACCGTGCCCATACCCGTCGTGAAATCGCTCCGAATCACTCGTGCCAGGCCAGCAACGGGTGGGCGAGCCCAGGGATACCGGACGGCGTCATCCTGACCACAGCGGCCCGACGAAAGCACCTGTGCAACAACACCCTGAGGGTGTCCGGTCCCGGAGCAAGCGCGGGATCCTATTTCGCGGCGTTCATGGCCCTGCTCCAGCAACCCGAGCGGGCACAGTTCTCGGTGTCTCGCTCCAGGTTGAAGTGTCCAGCCACGGAGGGGTGTCAGCAGCAAGTCCTGACCTCACGCAACGGACGGCAGTTCATGCACAATTCCCCGGATTGTGGACGAACGTGAGGCGATCTCGGCGACGGCGTCGTGGTGGGTGAACACCACAACCTGGAAATCGTCCACGAGGTTGGCGAGGACCTCCAGGCCGACCGGCGTTCGGCGGTCATCGAAGGTCATGAAGATGTCGTCGAGCAGCAGTGGCATGCCACGGTGGCGGGTGGCGTAGTCCTTGAGGGTGGCGAGGCGCAGGGCAAGGTACAGCTGGTCGCGCGCGCCCTCGTTGAGCTGGTCAACACGGCGTGGCGACCCGTGGGACGGGTGCGCAAGCAGGACAGGGGTGTCACGGTCATCGTAGGTAGCCTCGAGACGCGGGTACTCCTGCATGGTCAGAGTGCTGAACAACGTCTCGGCATGGCGCAGCACAGAGTCCTGGTGTTCGGCACGGTAGCGCTCCAGCTCGCCGCGCAGCAGGTGTTCTGCCAGGTGCACACGCAGGTACTCCTCGGCGAACCCCTCGACGGCAGCACGGCGTTCCGCCGTGCTTTGGGCCGCCTCGACGGCCACCGGGGCCTTGGTGTCGTAGGCGTTCCGCTCGGCGTTGCGTGTGCCCAAGAGCTGAGTTGCTTCGTCCTTGCGCTGTTGCCGTGAATTGATCTCGTTGTCCAGATTGGACAGAATGAGCTCGATCTCGGCGAGGTCCTTTTCATCGATCATGGCCTCGAGCGCCTCGGTCTCCATGCCAGAGCTGGAGAGGTCTTTTGCGCATTGGTCGAGTTGCTTGGCCAGATCGGCTTGCCGGTCGCCTCTGCCGAGTGCCTGCTCGAGCGCCACCTCGTCGGGCAGGTCGTGGCGGTCCAGCAGCTCGCCAAGTGCCGCGCGCGCTGCCTCATCCGAGGCGGTGGCAGCGGCATGGAGGCCTTCCGCGGTCTGCTGCTGCTCAAGCAGCACCGCCTGTGTATGGGCGGTCTTCTGCTGGGCGCGCAAAGCACTCACGAGCCGAGTCAGCATCAAGGCGACATCTGTCACCGAAGAGATGCCTGCATGGCTCACCAACTCCAGCACGTGCGCGCTGAACTCGTCCACGCGCGCCGTCAGTTGGTCGCGTTCCGCAAGTAGGTGGGCGACCTTTGTGGCAAGGCGTTGGCAACGCAAGCGATCCTCGACGAGGGTGAGGGCATTGTGCGGATCCGCATCCTCGACGCCCGCACGGGCGAGCACCACGTCCCATGCCAACCGCCACGCGGCCAAGTCGTCCTCGGCCTTTTTGATCCGCCGGGCGGCCTGGGTGATTCGCTTGTCCAGCTGTTGGCGGTCGCGGCGCACGTCGCTGTGCTCGCGGGCGGCATCGTCGAGCGCGGTCAACTGGGCGTCCGCCAGCGCCAGCAAGCGGCTCAGAGGGGTGCTGGGGTCCGTCTCGTGACCGGTGTCTGCGAGTACCTGCCGCAGCAACCGGCGGTTCTCTTCGACCACAGTGGACAGTTCCACCGCGCGAGTCTCGTGATCGGCGGCGGCGCTCGCGTGGTCTCGAGCCTGGGTCAGGCGGGCGAGGACCTCAAGGCCTTCATGGACCTCGGGTGGTACCGATAGGCAAACCGCCGTCCAGTGTTCGCGCCACTTTTCATCGAGGCTGGCGCGTTCGTCATTGCAGGATGTTTCTAGTTGGGTCAGCTCGGCCGCATCGTCGGCATCGACGCACAGGGCCTGCTCGTAGCTTGCGCGCCGCGCCGCGGTGTCGGCTTCCCGGCGCATGCGGTCCGCCATGTGGTCAGTCCGAGCCACGTGCTCACGTACGACCGTGAGCCGGCTCGTGGGGTTGCCGGCGGCCAGTGCGTCGAGCCGGGTGTCCCGGTCGCCGCGTGCAGACGCCAGCTCGTCCTCGGTGGGTGGTGGGTCTCCGGCGAGTACGCCGTCCAGCGCGAGCTTGTTCTTGCGGGTGCGCTTGCGGAGGCTCGCACGCCGCGTTGCCAGGTCTCGTTCGCGCTCGGCCAGGCTGTCGAACCGCCGGACCAGGGCGGTGGTGGCGGCTTTGAGCGGCAATGCGAGGTTTGCCACCTGCTCGACGTCCACATCGGCGAGCAGGTTCTCCAGCTCGCGCGCGACCTTCGCCATTGCCTGCCGGTGCTGTGCGCGCACCTGTGCCACCTGCTTGTCCGACACCTCTTGGCCGCGCACGTGGACTATCGCTGATTGCAGGTCTGTCGTGGCAGGCGGCTCTGGCATTTCGGCGAGCCGACGGTCGAGCTGTTCGCACTCTTCCCGTAGCGCCTTGACCTCGCGGGTGGCCTCCGCCAGCTCGTCGCCGAGGTTGTGGTGCTTCTCGGCCAAGCGGGACACCTCGACCGGCACGTCGTCCGGGATGTCGGCCACAGCGGCGTCCTCTTGGGACCACTTCGGCACCCGTGCCAACGCCAGACGCAGCTCCTGCTCGGCAGGCTCCAGCTCGAGAGTCAGCAAAGCGAGCCGGTCGCGAGTTTCCTGTTGCGAATGCGCCTGACCTGCAAGAAGCTCAATCTCGTCTGCGTGCTCCAGCACTCGGCAGTCGACGACCAGCTCCCGCAGCCTGTCGCTGATCCGGGTGAGCTCGTCGTCAGCAGACTTCATCGCCGCCGCCGACTCGCGCAGAATCGCCCGGATCTTCGCCAGCTCGTCACGGACCGCAGATGCCACCACCGGACCGTCGTCCGCGAGTTCGCTCAGTTCCTTCAGCAGCTGGCGCCTGCGTAGCAGGACGGGGTGCATTGCGCGGGCGGTGATCCACCGTTTCTGCTCAGGCCGCAGCTGGAGCAGCTCCTGGTGTTCTCGGTCCACGGTTTCCTGCAGCTGCTTGATCTCGGCCGTCAGGTCGACCACCACCTGAGGTCGCACCACGCTGTCCCGCAGGTGGTCGCGGCTGCGCTTGTACTCGTCCACCGCGCGATTGAGGTCGAGGTTGCGGCCGCGCGGCCGGTAGATGGTGTCCTTGCGTCTGGCCAGCTCGGCGAGCAGGGCGGCCGGCCCGGCAAGGCCACGGGCGTGGTAGAGCAGCTCGCCCAGATGTCCCCTGCCGGCGGCGATCGCAGCGCCACCTTTGCGTAGCTCATCCTGGCTGAGCACGAAGGACGACATGTACTCGTCACGGGTCAGGTCGCCGACGAGCGCGGTCACTTTACTTTCGTCGGCGAGCTCACCGTCCGGCGTCATCAGGGTGTGCTTGCGCCCCTTGCGGCGCACGATGTTCAGCGAGCTGCCCGACTCGTCGACCAGTTCGGCGCTGAGCCGCAGGCTCGTCGTCGGGAACGCGAAGGTGAAGTCGGACTGCCACGGCACCCCGTACAACAGGTCGGGAATCGCGTTCACGATCGTCGACTTGCCCGCGCCATTCGCACCGCGTACCACGTGCAGGCCGGGCTCGGCGAGGTCGAGACGCTGGTTCTCAAAGATTCCGTAGCAGATCAACTCGAGAGACGCGAGCCTCACAGGCCTGCCTTCCGCTGGTCGGTGCTGTCGGCTCGGGTGGGATGCAGGTGTGCCAGCAGCTCGTCGAGCGCCTCCCCGAGCAGCCTGCGTCCGAAACCGGGATCGTGCAGATCGACCTCACCGTCGCGGAACACCTGGAGCACGCCAGTCGTCAGCCCGGCGTCGGTCAGCACCTCGCGCAACCGGGCCGGGTCGTTCATCAGCTCGGTCGCCGCGGCGTGCAGCGCCTCACCGGTCGCGGACCCCAGGCTCGCGGCGAGTACTTCCCGTTCCGCGGTCACCGGACGCACCTTCTCCACCCAGACCTGGTCGAACTCCCCAGCTAGCGACCGGATCTCCGCGTCGAGCGCGTCCCGCTCCCGCCAGGCCAGCGACTGCGTCGCCGCGTCCGCCTCCAGTTCGACTCGGCAGGCCACGAGCCGCTCACCGGCTTCCGCAGTGGTGGCACGCAGGGCGACGCCAACCCGATCGCACACGTCGTACCTGTCACGGCATCCACTGATCGGCACCTTCACCCGTGTCCAGCGCACCACGTCGAGCGCGACCGGCCGGATCGAGCTGACGGCGGTGTCGGTGATCTCGACGATCACGCAGCCCTTCGGACCCGTCTCGCGGACCGAGCGGCCCTGCAGATTGCCGGGGAACACGATGTGCGGCTCGCGTTCGACGACCTTGTAGGAGTGCACGTGGCCCAGCGCCCAGTACTGGTAGCCGAGCCCAGCTAGGTCGGAGACGGTGCACGGCGCATATGGATCGTGTCCGTAGGCACCGTCGAGCGCTGTGTGGAGCATCCCGATGTTGAACATCCCGCTGACCGCCGCAGGATAGGCCGCGGTCAGGTTCTCCATCACCCGTCGTTGCGCGAAACCCTGGCCATGCACGGAGATGCCGAGGTCGTCTCGGTGCACCGACTCCGGCCGGGCAGTGGACAACTCGCGAGTGTTCGACGGCAGCTCAAGAGTACGGGTGATGTGACTCTCGGCGTCATGGTTGCCACGCAACAGGAAGACCGGGATGTCCGCCTCGCGCAGGCGCCGCAGTCCTTTCACGAAGAACATTCCAGACGAGTAGTCGCGCCATTCTCCGTCGAACAGATCACCAGCCAGCAGCACGGCGATGACCTGCTCCTCGACCGCGAGATCGACCATCGCCTCGAACGCTCGACGCGTCGATCCGCGAATGTCCTCAGCGGGCGCGTTCTCATAGGCCGACAGCCCAAGCAGCGGGCTGTCGAGGTGGAGATCAGCGGCGTGGAGCAGCTTTCTCGTTGACGTCATGGACATTTCTCCGCTCTGCCGGTCAACGCATCAGGCCGACTGGACAAGCACTAACAGCGACCACCGACAAAATCGGCTCCACACAAGAGCTATCCGACGATCAGTCACTCGAAGGAGTGACGCAGTCGGCTTTTCGCACCCGACGCCGGTGTGATCCACGCCTGATGATCGAGCAATCCAGGCCAGGCGTTACTGAGTCCGCTGCCAACGCAGATGGCGAGTCCAGGCGCGAATTCGGGACCGACCCGCGGCGCCGAGCACGCGGCTTGGTCGATGACGAAGCAACTCTCGCGGCGAAGGCTCTTGAGCCGGAGCGGGCGCGGTCGCCAACAAGTGGCCGCCAGCCCGTACCATGATCGCAGCCTGCTGATCACGCTTCCGTAACTGGCGGTAACAGTACGTGGTCCGTCGCGACACGTCTGTCAAATGACCATCGACGCTGATCGCCGATCTATCCTCGATGTCCGCCTTCGGCCGCGGCCACCGAGGAGCGGATACGTCAAGTTGCTGTGTCGGACGGAGCAGGGCGATGTGGGCGGACAACGAAACCGAGATCGATCTCCTCGGCTTCGACTTCCTGGTGGACACCCTGTTCGTGGCGCTTACCGAGCCGCGGCTGCTCCCACTGACGGTGGGCCTGCTCGGGGACTGGGGCTCCGGGAAGAGCAGCCTGATGCGGATCACCCGGCAGGAGCTGCTGAAGATCCGCGACGACGAGGAATCGCGGTCCCGGTACGTGTGCGTCGAGTTCAGCCCCTGGCAGTACGAGGACTACGACGACGTCAAGGTCGCCTTGATGACAACCGTGCTCGACGCGGTCGACGCACGAGCCGATCCTGATCAGCAGGAGCAAGTGACCAGGCTCCGCAGGTTCACCCAGGGCCTCGGCCGGTGGGGGCGCAGGGGCGGACGGGTCGCTGTAGCTACTGCCCAGGCCGCAGCTCCTCTCGCGCTTCTGGCCGTGGATCCGAGCATGGCTCCGCAGGTCTTGGATGTGACGAAGGCGGGGGTGAACGCGGCGGCGGGCGAGGCGAACAAGCTGCTCGAAGACCCCAAGGCAAAGCAGGCGGTCTCGGGCAACGGCACAGCTGAGGCGATCACGGACGCTGGGCGGTTCCGGGCGGAGTTCGCGAAGGTCGTCACGACGTTGAAAGACGTAGACGCCGTGGTGGTGTTCATCGACGACCTCGACCGGTGCCTGCCTGAGACCGTGGTTGACACCTTCGAGGCGATCCGGCTCTTCCTCAACACGCCCAAGACCGCCTACGTCCTGGCAGCCAACCAGGCGGTCGTGGAGTCCGCCATCGACTCGCGCTACCCGCAGCTGCGGCGGCCAGACGGCGCCGGAATCGGTGCTGACTATCTGGAGAAGATGCTGCAGCTCAAGGTTGCCATCCCGCCGCTGTCCGCGCCGGAGGCCGACACCTACGTCAACCTGCTGCTGGCTGAACTGCGCCTCGACGACGAGCAGTTCGCCAAGGTCCTGGCCGAGACCCGCCGTCGCCGCGAAGCGGGCAACCTGCAGGTGGCGTTCAACGTCGGCGTGGCCGGGGCGATCCTCGGCGATGTACCGCCCGACCTGGTGCGCGACCTGAACTGGGCGGCGAGCATCACCGAGGTACTCGGAGGTGGCCTGCGCGGGAATCCCAGGCAGCTCAAGCGGTTCCTCAACAACCTGTTGCTCAAGCACCGCAGCGCGCAGCGTCGGAAGATCGCCCTTGACCTTCCTGTGCTGGCGAAGCTCATGGTTCTGGAGGAACAACACTTCAGCGACTTCCAGCGGTTGTTCGACTGGCAACTCGCCTTGCCCGGCCCGATCCCGGAGCTCGCGGCCGCAGAGTCCATCGCACGCGTCGGATCGACCGCGGCTGAACCGGACGACGAAGGGGACACGTCGCGCCCAGACGAGGGCGAGACCGCCGGCGAGTCTTCAGGCGCCCGCCGATCACCCGCGGCCAAACAGGGGCGGAGGGCCGCCCAACAGTCGCAGGTCGCCGAAGAGGTGCGGGCGTGGGCGGACAAGACGCACGTGCGGGCGTGGCTGCGGCTGGAGCCTCCGCTTGGCGAGGTGGACCTAGGGCCGTACTTCACTTATTCCCGCGACAAGCTCGCTTTCGGCGTCGCGGTCACGCGGTTGCTTCCCCACCTGCAGGAGCTGCTCACCAGGGCGCAGACCGATGTCGCCGGTGTGCGGCGGCTCGCTTGTGATGAGATCGGAAAGCTGCCTGACGACGAGCGTGTCCAACTCGTGGAGGCCTTGGTGGAGGTGCTGACGCGTCGACCGGGCGGTCCGGCCTTCCTCGCCGCGATTGAGCTCGCCGAGAGGGCGCCCGACACCCTGTCGGCCATCTGCGACGCCTTGATGAGGATTCCACCCGAGGCGGTCCCGCGCGGGCAGGCCGGCAACGCCGTCCTCCGCCTCCCAGCTGAGAATCCGATGGTGTCCGCTCTGCTGGACCGGTGGGAAAACAGCGACGTCCCCGGCCTGAAGGGCGTGATCAGCACCGCGCGCCAAGCTCAACGACGCGGCGGCCGGCGCTGATGGGCACCTCTGCTGATCGGACCACGGGCAGCGGCGGAGCGTGGACTCCACTTAAACACGCGACCGCGTCCTATGTGCGCGGGCTCAACTCCGGATCTCCGAGCACCCGCACGTGCGCCCAGCGAGTACTCGCCCGCCACGTTCCCGTGTTGGGAGGAGCCGGCGGTGCTGCAGCCGGTGCCCGTGCCGGACGCAGCGGCGTCCAGCGCCTCGGAGCCTTGCTCGCTGGAGTCGGCGGAACCGGGCTTGAAAACACGCTGACCTCGCTGGGACTGGCCACTCTCGTCGGCCAAAACCGATTCGACGTGCTCGACGAACTGATCACCTTCATCGCCGGAGACGGCGATGACCTGGACTCCCAAGCCGCCCGCGACGCCGCGTGCGACGTGCTGGACGAGGTCTTCGGCGACGCCGATGCGTGGACCGAGTTGACCGACACCGCCGAGATGACCGTCTCGCGGGAGAACCTGCCCACCCTGCTGGAAATCTTCCTCGCCCAGTACGTCTACAACCGGGTTCCCGTCATCGCCGAACGCCTCAGCCGCATCACCGACCCGCACGCCGTGCGCCAAGCCGACGAGGAAATGCGCCAAATCATCCAAGTCCTGGTTTCGCTACGCATCCCTGACGACCCCTTCACAGTCGACTGGGCTGGCCCGGAGGGACGTCAGATCGCCGAGGACACCGTCCGCATGACTTACGAGGGCCTGCAGGGGCTGGACGGAGACGCGCAGTGACCATGTACCTGGTTCGCACGGATCTCACCGCCCCGGTGACCGAGTCCGACGATGTCCGGCTGTTGGATTGGGCGCCTGGGCGGATTGCGGCCACGATCCAAACCGGAGACGCCGGTCCCGAGTTCTTCACGGGCTGGCGACCGCCGCGTGCCGCCGCCGAGCTCCTGCTGCTGGGCGCGGCCGTGTACTGCGCCGACAAATCCACCCGACGACGCGGCACGCCGGATTCCTGGACCAGGGACATCACCCTCAAGCTCCCCGTCGAGGCCACCGCCGCCTGGCGAAACGCCGATTTCGACGCCGCCCTGCGGTTTCTGACCGGCGACCACTGGGAGATCCAGCCCTACAAGTCCAACCAGCATCCCCTCGCCGGTGTGGCCGGCGTCCCCCTCGCCGAGCGGCCGATCGGGCTCGGCGTCGACGGCGTGTGCCTGTTCTCCGGCGGCCTCGACTCACTGTGCGGCGTCATCGATCTCCTCGAAGAGGACCCCGAACGGCGGCTGTGCCTGCTGTCCCACCACGAAGGCGGACAAGCATCCACCGCGCAACAACTTCTGCTCGACGAACTCGCCGACCACTACGGCGCCGAACGCATCCGCTCCCGGCGCCTCTACCTACGTCCCGCGCCTCCGAACAATCACCAGGCCCGACCTCTGCCGCGGCCACGCGAGAACACCACCCGATCCCGATCCCTGCTCTTCCTGTCTGCTGCCATGGCCCTCGCCGCCGCCGAAGGACCGGCCGTGCCGGTATATCTGCCCGAGAACGGCTTCATCGGGATCAACGTGCCGCTCACCCGAGCCCGTGTCGGCAGCGCGAGCACCCGCACGACACACCCACACTTCATGCACCTACTCGCCACGGCCAGCGCCGCAATCGGCGTATCGAACCGCGTGATCAACCCGTACCGGCTGCGTACGAAGGGCGAGATGCTCGCCGAGTCCCGCAACCCCGCTTTGCTGCGGCGCCTGGCCCCGCTGAGCGTCTCCTGCTCGCATCCCGAGACCGCCCGTTACGTCGGCCGTAAACAAGGCAACTGCGGATACTGCTTCCCCTGCCTGATCCGCCGCGCCTCGCTGGCACACGTCGGATGGGACGACGACGAGTACGCATACAACGTGTTCGCCGAGGACGACTCCATGATCCTCCTCAACCGCCGCAGCCGCCGCGGAGCCGACCTGCGAGCCGTAATCGCCGGAGCGTTCGCGGATCGACCGGATCGCGATGTCCTACGCAACGGCCCCCTTCCACAAGGCGAACGCGCCGCCTTCACCGGTGTTTGGCGACGTGGGCTCGCCGAGCTCCGTACCTGGCTCGCCAGCGGAGCCTGCGGCCCACTGGCCGAACTGGTGGAGTCTCGATCGTGACCACCACGGTGTTGACCGACACCCACTGCCACATCGACGCCTACGACAACCCGCTCGCCGTACTGGATGACGCCCGCGCCGCAGGCGTGCACGTGATCGCGGTGACCGAGGACCCCGGCAAGTACCGCCTGCTGCGCACCCGCCTCGGCCGACGGGACGGCGTCGATGTCGCACTGGGCTTTCACCCGCTTCGCGCAGGAGCAGCATCCCCTCACGATCTAGCTCGATTTCTCCGGCTCCTGCCTCAGGCCACGTGGATCGGGGAGATCGGACTCGACTTCTCTCGCGCCGGAGTCGCAACCCGCAAGCAACAGCTTCGCGTGTTCGAGGCCATCTTGGCCGACCCCCAGCTGCGAACTCGACCTGTCACCGTCCACAGCCGGGGCGCCGAGCGGGAGACCATCGCCCAACTCGCGCAAGCGCACGTGCCAGCAATCCTGCACTGGTACACCGGGCCGCTGGCCGCCGTAGACGATGCACTCAACGCAGGGCTCTGGTTCTCGATCAACCCGGCGATGGTCCGGTCGAAGAAAGCCGTGCCGCTGCTCCAACGGCTTCCGCCGGAACGCGTCCTGCTCGAAACCGATGGCCCCTTCGCCCGCTCCGAAAGCCGCTCAGCCGTTCCGGCCGATCTGCTCGGAACACTCGATCACCTGGCACGGCTCTGGGCCGTGACGACCGGTGAAGCGCGGAATACGGTCGCGGAAAACGAACACCGACTTCGCTGTACCGCCAGTGAGCCGCCGCCAGCCTGACTGACGACCACTCACCACCTACAGCCGACGTCCAGGAGGCACCATCGCCATGGCGAGCCGCATCACCGAGGTCACCTGGCGGCGTCTCATCGAGGGTCTCGCCACCACGGCCTGGTACGGCGTGCTCAACGAAGTCGAGTTCCTCGGGCGCCTCTACGACCTCGACACGCTGCCCACCACAGATTCCCGGTCCACGCAGTTCCCGACGGCGCGCGAGGACATCATCCAGCACTGCATCGCCAACCTGGACTGGCCCGACGACTGGATCTTCTACGACGAGCGATTCGGCTTGGCGGACAACGACGACGCACTCCTGCGATTCCTGGCCGAAATGCTGCACCCAGCGGTCCGGACCAACCTGGCCGAAGTCGAACAGCTACACGACTTCCTCAACCAGACGCTGGTTCACGACGGCTACGAGATCGTCCAGATCGACGCCATCAGCGGCGCACCCGTGTTTGCCGGCCGCAGGATCGGCGCTGGTGTGCCTGGCTCGATGAAGAATCTGATCTTCGCCGCAGACGGTCCCAAGCCGGAGATCGTGTTCAGCGATGCGCTCAACAACGACGTCCGCGTAGTCAAGAACGAACAGTTCTGCCTCGTCTACGACGGACCGCTGGCGGCACACGGACTTACGTGGGCCGACCTGACCAACTGGTGGGCCGAGCGCGAAGGGCTCACAGGAGCACCTGCACGCGAAATCTCGCTCAACCTGTACCGGCGACTCGACCGCTCGCTGGCCGACAACGACGCAGAACGACGAATCGTGCCCTGCCGGGGATTCGAACCTGCGCACACCTTGACAAAGCAGAACTGCCACTTGATCACTCAACAGTGAGCCGCGCGCTGGCAAGTAGACGATGACGTGCCGCACTTGCAGGTGAAGCACTATCGCGCAAGACACCTCAGCCGTCGGATGAGCTGTCTTGCGGGATAGTCGCTGCAGCTCAGGTCAGCACGGCGCAGTTTGGATACAGCGCCAGCGTCGAGGCATCCGTCGGTTACTGCCTGTCGCGGCAGCACGCCACCAGGCCAGTTTGATGCCGACGACGTCAGTTCGCGCAGGTTGACGCTTGTTCAGCACCGTTCGGGAAGTTCACCCGTTCGTGGCGACCCCATTTGCCGTTAGTCAAAACGAAGGAGCCAGCGGCTCCTTATTCACTCCTTCATCCGCCTGTTGATCATGAAAATGATGATCAAGCGAAGATCGTTTCGAAGGCACGAAAAAGCCCGCTGACCTGGGCTTTCACCCAGAATCAGCGGGCTGATTCAGACCGTCGGGACGACAGGATTTGAACCTGCGACCCCTTGACCCCCAGCACGAGCCGCTGACCTGCATAAACAGGTACGTTGACCACAGTTCGGCGCACTTGAGTACGAATCAAGTGCGTTGGCGTTCGATGTGGCGCTATCCAAGACCCACTCCTTCACGCCCTTCCACGCAAGCGAGCGGACCAGTGCGGATAGATCGACAGCCTCTCAAACTGTCCCAAAAGGACTGAATTCTCACCTGCCGAACTCGCCCAGCCGACTGCTTGGCGGCTCTCTCTTGCCCACGCACTGCAACGTCGGCCGACTGAAGGTCTCGCAGGGGCACGGGGGCCTCGACGGGCAGACGCCCTATGAGAGACTCCGCCAGAAGACTCAAGCCGAGGCCCCGGTGTAGTCGATCACTGTCAGTCGCACACCGACACACGGTGCTGAGCAACGCGGATCCGCCGGACATCGCGCTCGTAACCTGCCGCCTGGTACGCAGCGCGGCGACTGGGCGTACGGCTGAGTCGCATACTTAGGCGTCTTGTGTGCACTGCCGACCGCAGCTCGTGTTGGTGCGGCCCCTCGCGATGCCGCACCCCTTCAATCAAGTCCTAAATAGACTTTCGCGTGTCAGCGCCTTCGCCGCTGCCCTACACGCTACAGATGGCTCTCCGAATCGATCACACGTTGCGGGGCAGGGGCGCTCTCGTCTCGCTTCCCGTCGGGAAGCACCTCCGGCGGCTTCGCCATCGGAATTTCCAAGGTGCTTTGGTTAGCCAGTTCAGCCTGTTGACGGAGCTGCGACACGCGGACCGACTTCAAATAGATCACCGCACGCTTCCCCCAAGCCAGCTTGGCCCTCATGCTCGCCATAGCCTGACGCGCCTTCCTCTTGACGCCGTCCATCCTGCTGGCACCGCTCTTACCAACAGGCGAAAGGATGACCGTTGGCTGTTCAGCCCTCGATCGGTGTGCCTCACGGATGCGCCGGCTATTCGCTCGAAGCCGCTCTCCTTCCAGGTGCCTCAGTTCGACCTCGACACCGGATGTTTCAAGTTCCATCCTGAGCCGCTCTTCGCGGACCGCCCGTTCGACTTCAACCCGAACTCTGCCACGCAGCTTTCCCGTTGAGATCAGCGCCTCGATCTTGGCTTCTTCGTCCCGAGCGGCCATCACGGACGCGTACCCTCGCCGAGGCAGGATCGAGGTCACAAACTTGATCATCACGGGTGTCATCTCGAGCAACAGAATCCACAAACGCAGGTTGCGTTGAAGTCCTTCCGCACGCTCCGAGTACCGCGATACGCAGGCCTCGCTAAAGCTGGACTGCGGTCCGATGCTCGGATCGCAGGCACCGTCAGGCTTGCTGGTGAGCAGTTCGAGGGACCGCATCCTGATCAGGAGCCCGTCTTTCAGACTGGGAGCCCGGTCCTTCCATTCCTTGCGAACCTCGGCCTCCGCACCACCGGACACGTACGTGGTGGCTTCCACGACCTTGTACTTGGTGTCCACGTCGGCCTTGGCCTTGTCGACGTCGGTCTGGGACTTCGGGAACCGGCCGACCTGGGCGTCGTAGGCCTTCTCGACGTTCTGCACCTCGACCGGGCACTGCCTCTCGTACCTGACCACTCCGTAGACCGACCGCCCCGCCGAGTTCCGGTACCACCCGGAGATGGCCACGTTCCGGCAACGTATCCCCGCGGCCTCTAGCCTGGCGAGTTCAGTCGATCGCTGTTGAGCAGCCTGCTGCACGACTGCGATGCCATCGTTGAAGTCTTTCTGCAGTTGCGCCTTCTCGTCGCCCGCGGTCTTCAACCGATCTTCCGCGTCCTTCGTCCGCTTGGCGACCTCTCCCTTGACCTGCTCGGTGAACTGGGTCTCCGCCTGAATCTGCGTGATCTTCGTCTGTTCCTGAATTTCAGAGCTGAACACGACCAGCAGCATGAAGTCCGCGAAAAGCGCTGAGGCGAAGTACACGACAGCCGCGCGAGGCAGGATCTTCACCAGTTCGGCGACAAAATTCCGAAACCACGCGGCCCCCACCCCGAACTTGCCGCCCTGTTCCGTGGCGAACCCAGCCGTCTGGTCGGACACCAACCAGCGATCTAGACTGAAGATCAGGAAGAAGTAGAGCCCACCGAGCAGAAGCGACGGCGTCGAGAACAGGGACAAGCCGAAGGCGACCGAGCTCGCGATCATCAACGCCAAAGTGGACACGCCTGATGACAAGATCAGCGCGAGACCCAGCCCGAGGAAGTAGCCCCGGTCTACGTTCCACTTGCGGAGCTCCACGTGGTCGGCGCCTGCAAGCCGGATAAGCACGTCGCCGAAGGCGCGGATGAAGAACACTGAGAAGAGCAGAAGCAGTCCGCAGCCGAGCAGGATTGCCTGCGTCTGACCGCTCATGCGGCACCAACCTCAGTCGAGTTGCCGAGAAAGATCACGTGCTGACCGGTTTCCGTCTGCGCGATCGCGTCACCGCGCTTGTAGATCAAGCCAGGGCGGTGCTGGAACGAC
This sequence comes from Lentzea rhizosphaerae, assembly GCF_042649515.1. Lineage (NCBI taxonomy): Bacteria > Bacillati > Actinomycetota > Actinomycetes > Pseudonocardiales > Pseudonocardiaceae > Lentzea > Lentzea rhizosphaerae. The sequence goes on from NZ_JBHRZI010000010.1 coordinate 248,249, forward strand.
ACGGATCTGACCCGCCACCCGTCGTCGGTGTCGGACGCGATGGCACTGGGCTTCAGGTAGACCGTGACACCACCAGAGCGCAGGGCGCCGGTCAGCGCTCCCTTGATGGCGGCCTGGGCGGTGGTGACACCGACGATCTGCACGTGCGAGCGCGCGTGCAGGGAGGACAGGACGGACTCGACTTGAGCGCCGACATAGGCCTCCAGCACGTGGCAGTCGTCCACCAGGATCAGCGGCCGCCCGTCCGGCAACTGGAAGAGGTTGTGCCGCAGGGCGAAAGCCGCCCTCTCCTCCCTGTCGTGCAGCTGGCCCAGTTCTTCGACGTCTTCGACAGACAGGTGGTGCACAGCGCTTTCCGGAGCGTCTTCCAGCGCCCGCGGCGAGAAGAACCCGACCGGACATCCCGACGCGGCGTGAATCCTGCGTGCCATCGCACGCAGGAGGCTGGTACGCCCGGACCTCGACGCGCCGACGACCAACAGGTGCGACTCGCTGAGGTCCACGGCAAAGTCCGCTCGGGAGAGCTCGTCGATGCCGACCGGCAACACACCCTCTGCCACGGCAGTCGGCTCGCCGCCGATGGGCACCCTCCAGCCGTTGGCGTCCAGAAACCGCGCCAGATCGGCATCGAGACCATCGCTCGGCGACGAAGGACGCGGTGGCGGGCTGTAGAACTGGACGAGGTTGTCCGTCGAGTCCAGGGCGAAGCCGGGAAGTCGCTCCTCCGGTGCGGTGCCGGCCTCCTCGTAGTGGGCGTGCAGCTGGAAGGTCACGCCCATCGCCGAGAGCACGGTCGGGTCAAGATCGCGAAGGGAACGCGTCGCGATGGCCGAGTGGATGCCGTACCTGCGACCGTGGACGAGAAGATCGACCATCCTGGTGTACCAGGTGCTCAGTCCTGGCGGTGACAGCACTCGGCCGAGGGAGTCGTAGCCGTCGATGAGCATCAGGATCGGCTCGGTGCCGCGGTAGGCGATCGGCAGGTCCTCGGCGTCGTCCGACATCCGTGATCTCATGACCAGCCAGAGCTGGTCTACCAGTCGCGTTACGTGTTCGCTGCGGGCGATGGCGACGGTGGCCGTGGACCGCCAGCGGCCCTCGAGCTGCGTCCCTAGATCGCCGCCACCGTCCAGGCAGACAACTCCCGGTGCCGAGCGGTCGCTTATCCCCGAGACGAAGGCCTCGGCCACCATCAGGAGGGTACTGGTGCGACCCGAACCGTTCGGCCCGGAGACGCAGAACCCTCCCTGTGCCAGGTCGATAACGACGTCGTGCTGAGCCTGCTGCCGCGGGAGGTCCGCCAGACCGACGGTGACAAGTGGAACAGCATCGGCCGGTTGTGTCCCGCGGGCGCGGCCGGGCGCGACATTCGGATCCACAGTGGACTGTCGGCGCGGGGCGGATTCCAACGGCTCGGGCATGATCCGCGCCCCGCTCGAGTGCTTCAGCCCAAGACCGCACACCGTCGAGACCAGCCGTTGCAACTGGGACTGCTGGTCGCCCACGGGGCCACCCGCGCTGCTTCCGGCCGGTGAGGACCCGGTCACCGAGGCGACGTTGAAGCTGGAGATGCCGACCTTCGCCCGCGCCCTCTCGTCGGCGAACCTCGTGCCGGCGTAGGCGGTCTGGAACTCGATGATGTTGTTGCCCTCCAGCCGGGCCATCGCGCGTCCCGGCAAGGCGCGGGGAATGCGGGTAGCGTCCGGCCGGTCGATGATCGTGACGGAGTCATCCGCGCTCAGCGTCCGCAACGCGATCCGGGCGTTGACGTTCGACCTGACCTTGGGGACGACGACGTCGCGGGTCGGTTGCTGCGTGGCGAGCACGAGGTGGACTCCCCAAGACCGCCCGCGCTGGGCGATGTCAATCACGGCGGGCATGGTGGTGCGCTCAAACTCCTGGACGATGGTCGCGAACTCGTCGAAGAAGACCACCAGGCGGGGCAGGACGTCCGGACGCGCGGCACCAAGCGCCCGCGTCAGGTACTCGTTGAAGTCCTTGGCGTGTCCCATCTCCTCGAAAGCCCGCTCACGTCTGCGCAGCTCGGCGCGCAGGAAGCCCAGGGCCCGGTCCACGTTGCGCTGGTCCAGGTCGCTGACGTAACCGATGACATGCGGAAGGTCCTTGAACGGGGAGAACGTCGCGCCTCCCTTGAAGTCCACCAGGAACAGGGTGGCCTCGTGCGGGCCGTACCGGCCGACGAGTCCGCAAGTCATGGTCTGGAGCAGTTCGCTCTTGCCGGACCCCGTCGTACCTCCGATCAGCACGTGCGGTCCGTCGTTGACCAGATCGAGCTCGAACGTCCCTTCCTGGATCACCCCGAGGGGGATGGACAGGCTGGTGCCGAGCGACTGACGCGGAGCGCCGTCGTAGGCGAGGTCGGTGACCGGGATGACTGCAGTGAGCGGGACTCGCCGCGGGATGCCGGCGTTCGCGCCGGACGACCGCGGGTCGTAGAGCGGTGCGAGGGCGCGCACGCTGTGCACCGGAGCTGCCCGGAACAGGCTCAACGCGAACGGCCGGTGCACAAGGGCGGGATCACCGGACAGGACGACGCCAGTGGAGTCGCTCTCGTCCTTGTCGTCCGCGTTCAGCTGCACGACGCTCGTGACGAGCTGCGGCGCCGTGTCGACCGAGCTCCCCAGCCACAGCACGCGGATCTGTCCGTTGGCGAGGACGCAGATCTCGTCAAGCAGCGCGATGTCGATCTCAGCCGCCTCGTGCACGACCAGGAGCGCGAACGTCTCGTCGGACTCGTCCAGCCGGTACCTGTGGCGTTCCTGGTGCAGGTCTCTCATGGCCACGAGGAAGGCGTTGCCGCTGTCCCGCCCGGCGAAGACGCGGGACGAAGGCAGCAGCGTGGAACCGGCGAGGGTGTGGGGCAACCACTTCAGCCAGTCGTAGCTGTTCAGAACCAGCTCGGAGGAGGGCAGCAACGCCGCGAGCCCGACTGCTCCCGGCGCTTGCGCGCACACCGCCTGGAGCAGCACGCTGGTCGCCAGGTAGCCCACAAGCTCACTCGGCCCGACGATGCCCAGGTGATGCTCGCGAAGGCTCACGGTGATGGGAACGTCGAAGAGCTGGACGCGAACCGCGTCGCGCTCGATCTTGCGTCCTTCGATCTCCATAACGCGCTTGAAGTCGTCGTCCTCGAGGTCGACGCCGTCAGCCAGCTTGATCTCGTAGCGGCTCGGCAGCTGGCCGTAGCCGAGACCGACCTGGAGGAAGTCGGCTCTTTCCGGGGTGCGCCCCCACAGTCCGGAGAGCCTTCGGTAGCCGCGTCGCGTCCACGTGTCCAAGGGCGGGTTCTCCTGGTGGAGGTTGCGCTCTTCCGCGCCCGCGGCCTTGGTGTGCTCGGCGCTGATCCGCTCCAGCTTGTCGACCCACTTCTGGCGCGCGTCGCGATACCGGTTCTGCGCCAGCCGCTGCTGCCGGAAGTAGTTGATGATCGGAACCGCGGCCGCGATGGGCGAGATCAGCAGGGTGAGCGCGCTGCCCGTGGCCATCCAGAGCGCCGCGACGATGGCGAGCGGCACCACGATCTGCTCGAACGGGAACGGCTGGTGCTCCGGCGGTGAAGGCTGTGCCTCCAGCCGGGTCAGGTTTTCAGGCAGGACCCGGTAGACCGGATCCGCCAGGCGCGCCGTCGGATCGAACCGGATCTTGCCGATGGACGACCGGTGGTTGAGGCCGGCCAGAGTCGTCAGCGTGAAGCTGACGAAGTCGGTGTCATCGCGCCTGATGCTGATCGAACCACCGGGCAGGAGCATCTTCTGGTCACCTGCCGAAGCCGGTGTGCCGGAGACGAAAAGACCGTCGGCCATCGCGACCGTGCAGGCGACGTGCTCACCGTCGCGGTTGACCAGCCGCATGACAGTGTCCGGCAGCTGCTGGTCGTCGACCACCAGGATTCGATCACCCGCGGGGGCTCTGCCGACGGTGATCTCGACGCCACGGGGCAGTCGCGTCACGCGGCCGCGGTGAGTGCCGCGCTCGTCGATCAGAAACAGATCCGACGCGGTGCGCCGTACGTCGACGAGCAACTCCGGCGCCGGACTCGTCACAGGGTCGCTGAGGAAGAGGGTCACGCCGTCGAACAGTCCGCACTCGCTCAGCAGGAGATCCTTGGGCAGATAGCCGGCTGAAGCAGTGTCCGTGGCGCCGGGTGCCCAGCTGATCAGCTTCCTCAGCAGGCCGAAACGCTGGCCATCACCTTTCCCGAAGTGCACCGCCAGCGCTTGAGTTAGGTCATCCACAGTGGCCTCCGGCGCGACATCAACCAGAAGATCCCGCATCTCCCGTTCGTCGCCTGCCGCGGCGCGTTCGCCCTCTGAGTGGTTGACTACGACGGACAGCGCCAGCCGGGACAAACGAGCGTCATGGATGACTGACATAACTCACCTATCTGAATTCCGGCTTGACTCGCCCGCTCAGTCTCTGACTTGTTCTTCGAGGGCTCTGCGAACCTCGACTAGCGTTTGCCGGTAGCTGAAACTCGACCGATCCGAGAATTTACGTGCTCCCCAGGTTACTTCTATCAAACTCGCAAGCTCTTCATCTGACAAATCCGAGGCGATTAGTTCCTCGATGTCGTTCCGAAGGTTTTCTGCACCTGGATCATCGCCCTCACACCCGACGTACTCCTCCACAGCCTCTTCAACACTGCTCTCATCCTGCAGAAAGTCCTGCCGGAAAAATGAGTAGAAGAACTGCCTGGCACCCGTACGAGACATTCCAGGGTCTCGATCACTCCAGTCAATCACCGAACACACCTCTCAACAGCGAAGAAGATCACCTAGGGTACTTCGGGTAAGCCGTGTACACCATGAATCCCTCCGGCATATCCTCAGACTTGCGCAGAACCACCCAAGCCTCACTCACCGGAGCGATATGACGAGTACCCCCGTTGTCATGCGACGCGATACCAATCGGATGATCAAACTTGATCTCAGAGAGAGGGAACTGTTTCTTCGAACTGTGTGCCCAATCCGAAATCTGCGCCGAGTTCCGACTGATGAACTCGTGGATTACCGCGTTCGCCTCATCTTTCGAGGTAAAGATTCCCTCGTAACTACGCCCCAACCCCTGAATGTAGTCGAAATTTGTCATGCCACTGTCGTTCACGTGTTTCTGCAGGGTATGCCCTTGCTCTCTGCCGAAAATGGGAACCTTTCCCTCCCACCTGGCCACGTAGTCGGGCCGCTCCGCCAGGAGATTCTCCACCGACTTCAACGGAGACCCGAGGGTGAGCGCACTCCTGCCAGCGGCGCCGATCGCGCCGTCGACCGCGCCGGCCGTCTTTGCCCCCTTGACACCGACCTCGGCGCCTTTCACCGCCGCCCCGGCTCCTCCGGTCAGCAGCGCGAGAGCGATTCCCGGAATCAGCTTTCCGAACCAGTTCTCCGGATCTCGCTTCAGCCCCTCGTAGTCGACAACACCCTCTCCGACCAAGCGCAGCGTTCCGGCAGGATCCTTGACCAGGGCATCGACAAAGTTCTTGAAACCTTCTTCGAAGGCCTTCTTGTCAGCCTGGTAACCCACCGGATCCAGCAGCTGCCTGGCCTGGCTCATCTTCGCCGCGAACACGACCATGGACAGCGCGCCCTCGCCCAGCTCCCACACACCCTCGGCCGCGCCGCCGAGAACCTTGCCGACACCGGTGAAGTAGTCTGCGAGGGTCTGACCGAGCCAGGCAGCGGCCTTGCCGAGGCCACCGAAGAACTCGGCCAGTGCGTTGACCGACTTCTGCCGGTGGCGGCTGGCGCGGGCGGCGCTGCGCTCGACGGTGTCGCGAGCCTGCGACATGGCCGCGTTCACCGAACGTTCGATGGCGGAACGCTCCTGCGTCAGGCGAGTGATCTCGACGAGGACCTCCCCGGTGGGCATCGCTCCAGCTGGGGATCGCTGCAGTTCCAGGAGGCGAGTGCCGATCTGGTGATGACGGACCTGCTTCCCGCTGACGATCCGGGCTGCGGTGTCGATCGCCGTTGCGGCGTCGTGCAACGCGGAGCGCCCGACCGTCAGTTCCTCGGAGATTTCACTGAGGAGCGACTTCGCCCGCGAAGCGGTGTCGTCGACCCACAGCCCAGGTCCGATCCTGGACGCGAGCACCCTGATCTGGTCCGCACGACTGCCCAGCACGTCCCCGGCGGCGCGCAGTTGCGCGCCGCCGGAGCTCAACCTCGAGTGATCTGGAAGGCGGCCGAGAAGCACAGTCCAACCTCCTTTCACTCGAACTCTTCAGCGCCCTGCCTGTCAAGACTGGCGTACATGGCAGCCAAGGAACGCATTACGTCCGCTATGCCGCCTACTTCTTTTTCGATGCCGGTCACGGTTGTCGTCCACGCGTTTTCCAGGCGGCCGACCGCATCTGCCAGACCACCATCGGCGTTGTGACCGCATGCACCCTTTGCAGTGGCGCAGCCGGCAGCGAGATCCGAACTCGCCTGGCGGAGCCACGACCTGTGAGCGCCGAGTGTGTCCGCCTCAGCGGAAAGTCGCCCGGTGTCGACGTCGATGTCCACGAAGGCCTCTCACCTCAAGGCTGCCGCGCCCTGCATGTTGATCTCGTCGAAATTTGTGATGATCTTGTCAACCACCTGGCCGAGCTCACGCAACGCCTCGACGAGGCGGAGTTCGGCAGCCTTCCACTGCTCGTACTTCTCCTCGTAGGCCCGCGCCGAATCCCCCTCCCAGACGTTTGCGGGATTCACCTTCGCCCCCAGCGTCGAAAGATCACCCTGCCTCGCCTCGGCGTTGAGCTTGAGATCAGTAGCGATCTGCTTGGCACCTGCGATGTCCACCTTGAGATGCGGCATCGATCCAACCTTTCATCGCTTAATAAGCATCGTCGAGCAATGCAAAGAGAACAAGCGCACACGAGAGAAGACAACACTCCCAGGACGTTTTGACCTTCCCCTATTTCATCTCTGGATGCGGTTGCAGTCCCGGTATCGCGAGCTACCGCCGCATCGTTACGGGCAAGCTGAAAATATGGGGTGAGCAGTACCTATCTGGCAGTCAGCCGTCCTGCTCGTACGAGCCTCACCTTCAGTCGTTGATCCATGCCGCTCCGTAGGCGAGGCCCTCGCGCAAGCCGAAGAACTCAAGGCCGATCTCCCCAGCCGTGTCCAGCGCGAGCAACGCCTCTGCAGGCCGCCCTGCGTCCAGAACCACTGGAGGAACACCATTGAGGCGCCAAATCCGCGAAGGGCACTCCTGCGTGGGGAACCGCACATGCATCTCGAAGCGCTCAACACGGCGAAGCGGGAGTAGCACGTAGTACGGCTTCATCCGGCGACGAGGAAACGATGTGAACCTGACGCTGTACGTGTGGCGTTCACCAAGCCCAAGCGGTTCAGGAAGCCGCACCACGAAACGACTATGACCACTGGGATCGTGTTCGGTTTCCACGATCCTGCCTCCGTACTCGATCGTCGCCTCGACACGCTCGTCGTCGGCGAGTTCGACCCCCTTCGGCGCGCTGATCATGATCACGATCTCGTCGAGCTCGTCAGAGGTGGCCACGATCTGCCTGGTCTCGGTTAGCTGCGGCGGGTCCAGCTCCATGTTCAACGACGATGAGAGACTTTCGGTGTACCAACCGCAGGGCGCGTGGTGGCTACCGTTGTCGCCCCCTGCGCTCTCGAGATCGTGTGCGAGTCGCTTGAAGGCGGCGTTGATCCACCGTCTTGCGGTGCGCAACGAGTCCCGGTTGATCTGACCGTTGAGCCAGGCCATTCGTTCGTGTAGGAAACGATGGTTGGCTTCTTCATGCAACGCCAATGCCGCCAACGCCGCCATGCGCAGGTCAGCGGGTAGACGGCCACACAACTCTGTCAAGCGGAGCACCAACTTGTCTCGAACCGCGGCGGGCGCGTCGGTGGTCCCAACGCCACAGACACGCCGAAGGTTCGGCAAAGGCAAGAGGTGGAGGTTGTCCGCCTGGACACCGCGGCCCCGCCGCAACTCGTTCAACTCGCCGATGAGGTCGGCACTGGCCACTGTTCGCCCTCCGGCGCGTCGACTACCTGCCATCTCGCGAACAGCGTGCATGCCAGCGCCCGACGTAGAAAGTGTCCCCGGCGATCTGTCCCCTATTTGTCCCCCAGCTGGACTATGCATGACCGGGTATCTGGCCTTCATCTCAACGATGAGCAACCTCGATTGGCGTACTGCGGCGAACGGAGATTCCCATGGTCGACGATGCCAGCCGCCGGCGCGCCATCAACGCGACGGGCACGCTCTTGACCGAACTGCTGCAAACCAATCCGCAGTACGATCGAACCTGGCGCGGCGCGGGCCGGCGGTTGAGATCGAGCGCGACGGCTCCCGCGGCCGTGTCTCAGGTGATCGCCTCATACTTGTGGGAAGTGGGCGAACGTCCGGACACGGAGACCGACTTACCACGAAGTCTGAGAGACAGGATCAGACGCGCGTTGCGCGGCGAGCAGTTGTCGGGAGAAACGCTCACGTGGTTCATCGGCGCCTTCGAGATGAGTGATCAAGACGCCCAGAAGCTCTGGGCCACCTTCTCCGGCGACGCAATCGGACCGCTTGACGCGATCGTCGACACGGTGCCGGTGCCCCGCCCCATGGGCAAGCGGCAGTGGCACCGGACGATGACTCTGTTCGAGCGCTACCTCTTCAGCAAGGACCGCTCGTACATCCAGCGCCGCACCATGCAGGTCATCCAGGCGATCGAGGACGGCGTCGACAGCTACCTGTTCAACCACGAGCCGTTCGCTGCGAGCATCTCGGTGCTCTACGGCGGCCACCTCGGGCAGCACTACGAATACGGAGGGGGCCTGGTCAGCGACGACATCATGTTCGGCAGAACGCTGCAGACCGGTCAGCGGATCGCCATCGAGTACGAGACCGCCTTCGACCCTGGCGTTCACCGGCCCACCGAGGTACGGCGAGCGGTGCGCGCTCGCGTGGAGAACCTCGACTTCGCGATCCAGTTCGCGGCTGAGCATGCCCCCCGGAGCGTCTGGTTCTGCGCCTGGCCCGACCACTACACCGGCGACCCGGTCTTGAACGAGCCGCTGTCGCTCGACGAAGCGGGAGGAGCGCACCGGTTCGTGGCGTACGCCCAGCAGACAGTGCTGGGTTTCCGCTGGGAGTGGTAACCACTGCCGTACCCCGCGCTTGCGGCTTGCGCCGTAAGCGCGCCATTGCCTTGTTCTCCTTCTTTCACAGGACCGAACAGGTCCACCGAAAAAGGAGGAACCAATGCAGTCACACTGGATCACCCTGTTCCTGCTGCTGATCAGCCTCGTCTGAGAATTGCCTCGAGAAGCAGGAGACCATACCAATGATCGGCGCGTACACAATAGCTGCATCCGTGATTTTCACAGTCGGCGCCTTGTGTGGCATGTCCTGGTCAGCACAACTCATGAACGCTCGCTCCAGGAGACAAGCTCGACGACAGAGAGACTTGAACCTCTTGGCAAAAGCGATGAGACTCCAACCAGGATCTCCAATTGCTCGCCGATCCCTCTGAGGCCTGACACACGACCGCTGCCGCGAAAGTTGCGTGTCGATCGACTACTTGGCACGCAACTTTCGCAGTGCGTTACGTCTCAGCCGCTGTGCAACGACCTGCTTCTTTTGTATGACTTGACTTTTGGTCACCGAGAGTTGGCCCCAAAGTCGACCGTTAGGTCAGCAGTCAGTTCGTTCAGAGCCACTTGGGCGAGCTCGGCAACAGAGGTCAGAGAGCTCGGGTGGGTCTGCTGCACGAGTAGGTGACAGTGATAGTTCACGCAACCTGACTGGCTGGCGTGGCCATGATTGCTTCGTACTCGATCGGGGTCAACCTGCCGAGAGCTGCCTGGCGCCTGCGACGGTGGTAGGTGCGCTCGATCCAGGTCACGATCGCGAGCCGTAGTTCCTCGCGAGTGGTCCAGGTGCGCCGGTCGAGAACATTGTTCTGCATCAACACGCTTCCTAGCAGGTTCGTACGCCGTCGCACATGTCATCCGGCAGACTGGTGCGCCGTGAGCCTCGAAGCCAAGTTGGCCCTCGCTGCGCTGGTCGTCGCGGTCGTCGCCGTACCGATCGCGGCGTGGGTGACCCGGCAGTACGGAACGCGTCGTAAGAAGCTGCTCTTCCTGTTCGAGGCCACTTCCCTGATGCCCGTGATCAAAGGCTCCGCCGCTGACGCGTTGAAGATCACTTACCACGACGTGCCCGTCGATGATCCACATCTCCTGACCATCCGTCTGGAGAACATCGGACCATCAGATATTGCGAGCAACCACTTCGATTCCGACAAGCCGGTTCAGGTACGCCTCAATAGCACGTTGTACGGGATGCTGAGCGCAACGCAGCCCGAACACACTGTTGGCCCCGCTATGGGCACTGCGGACGCGGTCATCGAGCTGACGCCGCTGCTCTTCAAGCGGAAGGACACTTGGGTGGTTGAGTTGTTGGTGTCCGGCGACCCGAAGCCAGAGCTGGTCAGCTCGCTCGTCGACACGGACGTCGTGGCACAAACGGTGGCCGATCGGCTTGGCAAGGCCAGTCAACGAACCTTCATCGACATGCTGGACGCGCTGGTCAGCGGACTGGTGGGACCTGGTCGACGCTATTAGCACCAGAAATCCACCAAGGCGATCATTTGAGCTGGTCAGCTGAAACGAGCAGGATACCAGTGTCCATAGGCCGTACATCTACTGGGCAGGGGACCACGGGCGAGTCGCTCCAGCATAGTCGTCGCCGGGGTACCGGTAGTTGTCGATCTGCACCGGTACACCGAACGTCGGTGCATTGATCATCTTTCCGTTACCCAGGTAGAGGCCGACGTGATGGATCTTCCCTGGGGTGCCGTAGAAGACAAGGTCGCCTGGCAGCAGCGGCTGGCCCGTGGGCACGCGTGGCCCCATGTCGAACTGTTGCTGTGCGGTACGGAGCAGCTTCACGCCCGCTGCCTCGTACGAGGTCATGGTCAGACCTGAGCAGTCGAAGCCCGTGTGCTTGTAGTCCGGCTGCTTGACAATCGTCGCAGCCTCAGAGACAACCGAGGACTACACCATGAGCAACAACGCACGGCGTCCACGCGCCCCCGGCCGCCTCCGACTCTCACGGCACCCGCGGTACAACCGCCCGAGCCGCGCAACCTGGCTGTGGTGTCTGCAGCACCAGAAGAGACGATGTCTTCGCCAGACAACGAGGCAAGCGCACAAGAGCAGTTGCTCTTCACCGCCGACCAAGCCGCGCAGCTACTTCAGGTTCGGGCGTCGTGGTTGCGCCGACGTGCCACCGCTCGCGCAATCCCCTGCAGGTTCCTGGGGAAATACCTCCGCTTCTCCCGCGACGACATCGACCAGATCGCCGAGGAAAGCAAGCAAGACGTGCGCACCGGCCCGCGAACTACCCAATCCGGCAAGACTTCACCAGCAGCTTGATCCTCTCGTACAAGCAATGCCTCCATAGGACTGTTAGCAAACCATGCACAGCAAAGGTTTCCTTCATGGCGTACGCAGAACGTTCAGGCGCAAACTTGTGGCGCGTGCGCTACGAGCGCGAGGACGGAACGCTTGGTTCACTGTCGGGCTTCACGACAGAGGAAGCAGCGAATGCAGAAGCCTCCCGCATGAACCGCGAAGCGCTCCTCGGCAACCGCCGCGCCAACCCTGCAGCGGCCCAAGAGCCGTTCGGAGGCTGGATCGAACCCTGGTTCGGATCGATCGACGTGGCCGACTCAACCATGGCCCAGTATCAAAGCCTCACCCGCAACCACATCATGTCAAGTACCGGGTTTGATGGAGACTGGATTAGTTGGTTTCCAGGGTTGCGGCGACCGGATGGGTCATCGCGTGCAGTGCTTCGTACTCGGCGGGCGGCACGTGCCCGAGTTCGCCGTGCAGGCGTCGGTTGTTGTACCAGTCGATGTACTCGACGGTGGCGATCTCGAGGTCGTCGATGCCGCGCCACGGGCCCTTGTTGCGGACGAGTTCGGCTTTGTACAACGAGTTGAACGCCTCGGCCATCGCGTTGTCGTAGGAATCTCCTTTGCTGCCAACGGATGCGACCGCATCGGCTTCGGCCAGACGCTGGGTGTAGCGCACCGCCCGGTACTGCACGCCGCGGTCGCTGTGGTGGACGAGTCCGGTCAGGTCACCGCCAGTGGACTGGCGGCGCCAGAGCGCCATCTGCAGCGCGTCCAGCGCAAGATCGGTGTAGAGGCTGGTGGCGACTGCCAGCCAACGATCAGACGGGAGAAGACATCGAGTACGAACGCCGCGTAGACCCAGCCGGCGGCGATGCGCACGTAGGTGATGTCCGCAACCCACAGCTCGTTGACACGCGTCGCCGTGAAGTCACGTTCCACCAGGTCAGCGAGCCTGCTGGTCTCCGCCGCCGGTCGTGTCGTGCGCGGCGACTTGTCGCGCAGCAGGCCACGCAACCCCGCCTCGCGCATGAGCCGCTCGACCGTGCACCGGGCCACGTCGATGCCCTCGCGGTGCAGCTGCCTCCACACCTTCCGCGTCCCGTAGACGCCGTAGTTGTCCTCGTGCACCCGCTTGATCGCCGCGGTCAGCCCCCGGTCGCGGACCACACGGGCCGATTCCGGGCGGGATTTGGCCGCGTAGTACGTCGACGGTGCGATCTCGGCGGGCGTCTGCTCGAGCGCCGCCAGGACCGGCTGGACACCGTGTTCTTCCCGCTGGGAGTCGACGAACGCGACCTTCATCGCGACGGACGGTCCAGCTCCGCCGCGAAGAAACTGGCCGCTGACCTCAGGATCT
>NZ_JBHRZI010000011.1:0-43504 GCF_042649515.1 Lentzea rhizosphaerae
GGGCTTGGCCAAGGGGTCGATCAGTGCCTCGTACTTGGCGCCGGTGACCTTGTCCAGCTTGGCGCGGATCTCCAGCCGTCCGTTCTTCCACCGCATGATGTGTTCGTTGCCGGGCGGCGCGGGCTCGGTGTCACCGGGTTCCGGGTCGTTCTGGTAGAGGCGGTAGAGCAGGTCTTCGCCGAACTTGCGCACTTCGTTGGGTTCGTGGTCGCGGGCGTAGTCGACCAAGGGCGCTTCGGCTTCGGCGGGCAGCGTTTCCATGGCCTTGGCGACCACGGCGACGTGCTCGATCGACAACGCGCCCTCGGCCACCGCCTCGGCAGTGACGGGTAGTTCGGGCTGGAGTTCACTGCCGGTCGGGGTGATCGCTCCACTGAGCCGCGCGGCGGTGGTGACCCATTTCTTGGCGGTGGTGAGATCCCAGCGGACCGCGTGCCGCAACACCTGAGCCAAATCCTTGTAGCCGAGCTCGCTGGCGGCTCCGCGCCGTTCGAGCTCGGCGATTTCCTGCATCATCTCGTTCTCGCGCACCCGAATCTCCGTCACTTTGCTGACGACACTGCGGAGCAGCTCGTCGGTGGGGAGGAGGCGGGTTTCGATCACGTGTTCTAATCTACCGCAAGATCACAACTAGATAACGAGCAAAGTGGAACACGATAGGGTGAACCGGCCAGCCGAGCGACGTGATCCGCGAAGCCGCAGGCAAGCGGCGAGGGTGAAGCCGAGCCGAATCGGGCAATCCCAACGCAGGCAAGCGGTAATGACGGAAGCCGAACAGCAAACGCGACCACGCACGCTTGCGATTGGGGCTTGACTTTGGGAGCGAGGTGCTACGCTGGTTGGATCGGCCGGGCTCCTTATGCCCGGCTTTTCAAGGCCGATGAGCGCCTCGCAAGGGCCCCGAAGTCAAGCCCCAATCGCAATCGTCGCGAAGCGGCGATGAAATGACCCGGTTCGTCATACGGCCCAATGCGACCACCAACGCAAGGTGACATGGCAACGGCAGGTGACCACCCCGCTGGAACCCACGCCGAACCACCCCAAACCCACGCTGCGGCACGACAGATCCCCACACCCTCCAATCCTTGACAACGCTGTCCGGCACCAACTCGCCGCAACGCGCACACAGCAGTGGCCAAGACCCGGCCCAGCACCCGCCCGTCTCCGGACACCAAGCGAGGGAACCACACCCTGCTTGACCGGTACCGAAACAGTTGACAAGGGCGTAAAGGCGGGGTGAGATACGGCCACTATGACAACGTTGTCCCCCAGCGGACCGGTTGCCGGTCAGCGCAAGGTCCGTCGCGCGACGATGAACGACGTCGCACGGCTGGCGGGCGTGAGCATCAAGACCGTCTCGCGCGTGGTGAACGACGAGCCGGGCGTGCACCCCTCGACCGCCGAGCGCGTGCTGGCGGCCATCGACCAGCTCGGGTTCCGGCGGAACCTGAGTGCTCGCAACCTGCGCCGCGGGTCGTCCACCGGCACGATCGGGCTGGTGCTGGAGGACGTCGGCAACCCGTTCTACTCCGGCGTGACCCGCGCTGTCGAGGAAATCGCCAGGCTCAGGGGCAGACAGGTGATCTCCGGGTCGTCGGACGAGGATCCTGGCCGCGAGAGAGAGCTCGCGCTCGAGTTCTGCAGTCGCAGGGTCGACGGGTTGCTGATCGTGCCTGCCGGGCTGCAGCACAGCTATCTGGTTCCCGAGATGCGCGCGGGTACGCCTGTGGTGTTCCTGGACCGGCCCGCGGGTGACGTCGTGGCCGACACCGTGCTGGTGGACAACATCGGTGGGACGGTCGAGGCCGTCACGCACCTGGCCGCGCACGGGCATCGCCGCATCGCGTTCCTCGGTGACGCGCCGGACATCTTCACCGCCAACGAGCGGTTGCGCGGGTATCGCGAGGGGTGTGTGCGGGCGGGCGTCGGGTACCACGAGGAGCTCGTGGCGATGGGGCCGCACGACGAGGGCAGTGTGGCGACCACGTTGAAGCGGTTGCAGCACCTGCGTGAGCCCGCGACGGCGATCGTGGCGGGCAACAACCGCATCACCGTGCACATCCTGCGGACGCTCGCCGGTGTCGCGGAACGGCCCGCGCTGGTGGGTTTTGACGACTTCGAGCTCGCCGACCTGCTGTCGCCGCCGGTGACCGTGATCGCGCACGACGCGAGCGCGCTCGGCAAGGCGGCCACCGATTTGTTGTTCGCCCGACTTGACGGCGACAACTCACCACCGCGCCGCGTCGTGCTGCCGGTGCGCTTGGTGCCACGAGGATCCGGGGAGGTCCACGCGTGAGTTCTGGTGTGCTCCACCAGCCTGTCAGCCTGCCGGCGAACCAGCCGAAGCAGTTCTACCGCGGCGGCGAGGCGATCGCCGCGTTGCGGGGTGGCACGAGCGGCGACTTCGGACCCGAGGACTGGGTGGCCTCGACGACGACGCTGTACGGGCGCACCGATGCCGGGCTGACAACGTTGCCGAACGGCGTGCTCCTCCGCGACGCCGTGGAGGCGGACCCGATGGGCTGGCTCGGCGCGGACCACGCGGCGAAGTTCGGTGCCGACACGGCGTTGCTCGTGAAGCTGCTCGACGCGGGCCAGCGCCTGCCGGTGCACTGCCACCCGTCGAACGCTTTCGCGTCCTCGCACCTGAACTGCCGCCACGGCAAGACGGAGGCGTGGATCGTCGTCGGCACCACCGGCGCGAACCCGACCGTCTACATCGGATTCCGCGACGACGTGCCGGCCGAAGCAGTCGCCGAGTGGGTGGACACGCAGGACACGAAGGCGATGCTCGACGCGCTGAACCCCGTCTGCGTCCGGCCCGGCGACACGGTCTTCGTGCCCGCCGGTGTGCCGCACGCGATCGGAGAGGGCGTCTTCATCGTCGAACTGCAGCAGCCCACGGACTTCTCGGTGACGCTGGAGTGGCAGGGTTTCCTCGCCAACGCCGACATCGGTCACCTCGGCCTCGGCTACGACGTCGCGCTGGACTGCGTCGACCGGCACGGCTGGGGCGGCAGGCTCGACGAGCTGGTGCACCAGACGTCCGAGAAGTGGGCGCCGTCGGTCGATCTGCTCGGCCGCGACGCCGACCCGTTCTTCCAGGCCGACCGCCTGCACGTGGAGGGCTCCTTCGCGCTGGAGCCCTCGTTCGCCGTGCTGGTGGTGCTGGAGGGTTCCGGCCAGCTCGGTGAGCTGGAGGTCCGCAAGGGCAGCACCGTCGTCGTGCCGCACGCGGCCGGCGAGCTGGGGCTGACCGGTGACCTGGTGGCGATCCGCTGCCGACCGCCCGTACTGTCCACAGTGGAGGATGTGAAGCCATGAGCGAGCCGTTGCTGGAGGCTCGTGACCTCACGAAGAACTACGGCACCGTGGAAGCCCTCCGCGGTGCCTCGTTCACCGCTCATCCCGGTGAGGTCGTGTCGCTGATCGGCGACAACGGCGCGGGCAAGTCCACCCTGGTGAAGTGCCTCTCCGGGGTGGAGCAGCCGACCAGCGGCACGCTGCTGTTCGACGGCAAGCCCCTCACGCTCAACTCCCCCAACGACGCCCGCGACCGCGGCATCGAGACGGTGTTCCAGGACCTCGCGGTCGCGCCGGACCTCGACCCGGCCGCGAACATGTACCTGGGCAGGGAGATCCTCAAGCCGGGCGTCCTCGGCTTCTTCGGAGTGCTCGACAAGAAGGCGATGCGCCGGAAGGCGGCCGAGCACTTCACCAGGTTCGGCGCGGCGTTGCAGAGCATCGACGTGCCGATCGCGGCGCTGTCCGGTGGTCAACGGCAGTCCGTCGCGGTCGCGCGGTCCGTCGCGTGGGCGTCGAAGCTCGTGTTCATGGACGAGCCGACGGCCGCACTCGGTGTGGTGCAACGGGAACGCGTGCTGGACGTGATCAAGCGCGTGCGCGACGAGGGCATCGCCGTGGTGCTGATCTCGCACAACATGCCGGAGGTCCTGTCGGTCTCCGACCGCGTCGAGGTGCTGCGCCTCGGCCGCCGCGTGGCCCGGTTCAAAGCCGCGGACACCACCGTCGAAGAGCTCGTCGGCGCGATGACCGGCGCACTGTCGCAGGAGGATGCGGCGTGATGACCAATGAGAAGACAACGTTGTCATCTCCAGCGGACGAACAGCGCACCCCGTTGCTGAAGCGTCTGACCGGTGCGAACACGCTGTGGATCGGCCTGGTGCTGCTGGTTCTGGTCGCGGTGTTCGGCGCGATCCGCCCGGACGCGATCTTCCAGGTGACCACGCTGCAGTTCCTGCTCGCGGAAACCGCTGTGCTGCTGGTGCTCTCGGTCGGCATGACGTTCGTGATCATCACGTCCGGCATCGACCTGTCGGTCGGTTCGGTACTGGTGTTCGCGAGCGTGAGCTCCGCGATGGCGATGAACTCCGTGTCCGGCGGTGACGCGACGAACGCCGGCTGGGGCGTGATCGCGTTCGGCCTGCTGGTCGCGGTCGTCAGCGGCGCGGTGTGGGGTCTGCTCAACGGTCTGTTGATCTCGCGTGCGAAGATCCCGCCGCTGATCGTGACCCTGGGTTCGTTCGGCGCGGCGCAGGGCGCGGCCCTGTTGCTGAACAACGGTTCCAACGTGTCCGGCATCCCGGACAGGCTGAACCGCACCTTCGGTTCCGGCACGTGGTTCGGCATCCCGAACATCGTGATCGTGGCCGCGATCGTCACCGCTCTCGGCGCGCTTCTGTTGTCCACCACGCGTTTCGGCCGCTACACCTACGCGGTCGGTTCGAACGAGGAGGCGGCCCGGCGCGTCGGCATCTCGGTGCGCGGCCACCTCACGAAGGTGTACCTGCTCGCGGGCACCCTCGCGGGTCTCGCGGGGTTCATGGGCAACGCGTTCTTCCGCGTCGCGGTCGTCACCGGCCACGAGACGGACAACCTGAACGCGATCGCCGCCGTCGTCCTGGGTGGCACCAGCATCTTCGGCGGTACGGGTTCGGTGCTGGGCACGGTCTTCGGCGTGTTCATCCCGGCGGTGTTGGAGAAGGGCCTCGTGATCATCGGGGTCAAGGAGTTCTGGCAGCCGATCGCCGTCGCGATCGTGCTGGTGGCCGCCGTCTGGCTCGACCAGACACGGCGGCGGGCGCGCAACCAACGTTAGGAAAGGTGCTGGACCAATGAAGATCCGCTCCGCAGTGGCTGTCTCAGCCGCAATCCTCCTCGCCGCATGTGGCGGAGGTGGGCAGATTGGTGACTCGGGTTCGGGCAACTCGGCCGCGAACAAGAAGCTGGTGCTGATCCCCGGCATCACGGCGGAACCGTTCTACATCTCGATGCAGTGCGGTTTCGAGGAGGCGGCCAAGGCGGCGGGCTACGAGTTCGACACCCAGGCGCCCGCCAAGTTCGACGCGGCCCAGCAGACCCCGATCGTCACGGGCGTCCTGGCGTCCAAGCCCGCCGCCGTCCTGATCGCGCCGACCGACGACAAGGCCATGGCCGGTCCGATGAAGCAGCTCAAGGACGCTGGCATCAAGGTCGTCGAGGTCGACACCAAGCTCCAGGACACCTCGATCGCCCTGTCCTCCATCTCGTCCAACAACGAGCAGGGCGGCAAGCTCGCCGCCGAAACGCTCAACAAGCTCGCGGCCGGCAAGTCCGGTTCGGTGCTGGTGCTGAACACCAAGGCCGGCACGTCCACGACCGACGCCCGCGCCAAGGGCTTCGAGGACGCCATCAAGAACTTCCCGAACCTCAAGTACATCGGCCAGCAGTACACCGACAACGAGCCCGCCACCGCGGCCTCGAAGGTGACCGCGACCCTGGCCGCGAACCCCGATCTGATCGGTGTGTTCGCGACCAACCTGAACACCGGTGAGGGTGCGGCGACCGGCCTGCGCAACGCGGGCAAGACCGGTGCGGTGAACCTGGTCGGGTTCGACGCCTCGCCGAAGCAGGTGCAGGACCTGCAGTCGGGTTCCGTGCAGGCGTTGATCGCGCAGGACCCGGCGACGATCGGCAAGCAGGGTGTCGAGCAGGCACTCGCCGCGATCGGCGGCAAGGAGACCAAGCGCAACATCGAGACGGACCTCGTCGCGATCACGAAGGACGACGCGTCGGCCAACTCGAAGTACTTCTACAAGCAGTCCTGTTGATCACCCATGAACGGCGCTTTCGTCCACCTCACGTGGACGAAAGCGCCGTTCATCCGTTGTATGACGAACGTCATCAGGGTTTGCCCGGGTCGGCGTAAGACCCAAGTTGTACCCGGTTGCCATCCTTAGGCCGATGTTCGCGCACCCCCGAACGCGATGAGCTAGGAGCTCATCGGAGGGGGATCCGAATGCACCGCAGGAGAATCGCGGCAGCACTAGCCGCCGTCACCGTCACGTCGCTCATGATCGCGACACCCGCGCAGGCAGCGACCCAGACCATCAACTGGCAGAAGTGCTTCGACGCACCGCCACCCGGCCTCCCGCCGGGCGCGGAACGGTTGGAGTGCGGCAGCTTCACCGCACCCATGGACTGGCACAACCCGGGCAACGGCAAGACCGTCACCATCGCGGTCAGCCGGCTCACGCCCAAGAGCGGCAAGGCGAAGTCGACGGTCTTCACCAACCCCGGTGGCCCCGGCGGTGAAGGGCGTTCGCTGCCGCTGGTCTACCTCGACCGTCCGAAGCTCAGCGAGAACGCCGAGATCATCGGCATCGACCCGCGCGGCACCGGCGCGAGCAGCAACGTCACGTGCGGGCTGTTCGACACGCTCGGCTCGACCGACCCGCGTGACCGCAGCAAGGCCAACCTCGACCTGCTCTACGGCGGCATGGAACTGCACGCGAAGTTCTGCCAGACCAAGTCCGGCGAGCTCGGCAGGTACATCACCACCGAGCAGACAGTCCGCGACCTCGACCTGCTGCGCCAGCTGCTCGGCAAGAAGAAGGTGAGCTGGCTCGGCTACTCCGGCGGCAGCTGGATGGGCGCCTACTACGCCACCTACTTCCCGAAGACGCTCGACCGGATCGTGCTGGACTCCAACGCCGCGTTCACCGGGCCGTGGCAGCCCGTGTTCGACGACTGGGGCATGGGCTTCGAACGCCGGTTCCGCGTCGACTTCCTGCCGTGGGTGGCGAAGTACGACAACGTCTACCACCTCGGCAAGACGGGTGAGGAGGTTCGCCAGGTCTACGAACGGACCCGCGCGAAGCTCGCCGAGCAGCCCGTGACGTTGCCGGAGGGCACGTACAACCAGGTCGCGCTCGACTTCGTGCTGCGCGGATCGCTCTACAGCAAGGATTCCTTCGACGGCGCGGCGCGGAAGCTCGCCGAGCTGGCCGGTGTGACACCAGCTCAGCTCAAGGCGCAGGCGAGCTACCCGGACGCCTCGACGGGCACGCTGTACAACATCCTGTGCAACGACACGCCTTTCCAGGGCGGCCGCAAGTACCTGGAACGCGACGCGGTGCGGGACGGCGCGAAGTGGCCGCTGTTCGGCTACTACCAGGTCATGGGTCCCTGCGCGTTCTGGGACCGGCCGAACGTGAACCTCAAGCAGCCCACCGGAATCGGTGTCGCGCCGACGTTGATGGTGCAGTCGGTGCGCGACCCGGCGACGCCGCTGGAAGGCGCGCAGCGGGCGCACCGGAACTTCCGGAACTCGGTCCTGCTCACCGTCGAGAACGAAGGTGACCACGGCATCTACGGGCTGAACAACAGCTGTGTCAACGACATCGTCGAACGCTACCTCGTCGACGGTGTGCCGCCGGCGAAGGACCTGACGTGCCCCGGAATTCCGCTCCCGGAGCCCGGACAGGCCGCGGGCAACCCGATCGCGAAGGCGCGCCAGATCGCCACCCAGCTCGGTTGGTAAGGGGGAAACACATGCATCGCAAGAACATCGCGGCGACACTCGCCGTCGTGACGGCGACGTCACTGCTCATCGCACCGCAGGCCCAGGCCCAGGCGAGCGCGTTCGCCACGCAGGAGATCAAGTGGCAGAGGTGCTTCGACCCGGTACCGCCGGGTTTCCCGCCCGGTGCGGAACGCCTGGAATGCGGCAACTTCACCGCACCGATGGACTGGAACAACCCGGGCAACGGCAAGACCATCACGATCGCGGTGAGCCGTACGGTTCCGTTGAACGGCAAGGCGAAGACCGCGGTCTTCACCAATCCCGGCGGACCCGGTGGTGAGGGGCGCACGCTGCCGTTGATCTACCTGAGCCGGCCGAAGCTCAGCGAGAACGCCGAGATCTACGGCATCGATGTGCGCGGCACGGGCGCCAGCAGCAACATCACCTGCGGCGGGTTCGACGCGCTGGGCGCGACCGACCCGCGCGACCGCAGCAAGGCCAACCTGGACCTGCTCTACGGCAGCATGGAGCTGCAGGCGAAGTTCTGCCAGACCAAGTCCGGCGAGTTCGGCAAGTTCGTCACGACCGAGCAGACCGTGAAGGACCTCGACCTGCTGCGCCAGGTGCTGGGGCGCAAGAAGGTCGACTGGCTCGGCTACTCCGGCGGCAGCTGGATGGGCGCCTACTACGCCACGTACTTCCCGAAGACGCTCGACAAGATCGTCCTCGACTCGAACACCGAGTTCACCGCGCCGTGGCAGACGGTGTTCGGCGACTTCGGCATGGGCTTCGAGCGGCGGTTTCGCGTCGACTTCGCACCTTGGGTCGCCCAGCACGACGACGTCTACCACCTCGGCAAGACCGGGGAAGAGGTGCGGCAGACCTACGAGCGGACGCGCAAGAAGCTCGCGGAACAGCCCGTCACCCTGCCGGACGGCACGTACTACCCGGTCACGCTGGACCTCGTGCTCGCCCAGGGCCAGTACAGCAAGTACGCGTTCGACGGCGCCGCGCGGAAGCTGGCGGAGCTGGCCGGTGCGGTGCCCGCGCAGCTGAAGGCGCAGGCGAGCTACCCGGACGCGCAGACGGCCACGCTGAACACCATCCTCTGCAACGACACCAAGTTCCGCGGCGACCGCAGGTACCTGGAACGCGACGCCGCCCAGGACGGCGCCAAGTGGCCGCTGCTGGGGTACTACCAGATCATGGGCCCCTGCGCGTTCTGGGACCGGCCGAACGTGAACCTCAAGCACCCCAACGGAATCGGCGTCGCGCCGACGTTGATGGTGCAGTCCGAGCGGGACGCCGCGACGCCGATCGAGGGTGCGCGCAGGGCGCACGCCGGGTTCGCGGGCTCGCGGATGCTGACCGTGAAGGACGAGGGTGACCACGGGATCTACGGGTTCGACAACCCGTGCGTCAACGACGTGGTCGAGCGTTACCTCGTCGACCGCGTGACGCCGGCGGGTGACCTGTCGTGTCCCGGCGTGCCGCTGCCCGAACCGGGTGCGCAGCGGGCCGGTGTGCTGGAGCAGGCGCGGAACCTCGCGGTCCAGCTCGGTTGGTGATCGGTTAGAAGGTGCCGGGGTGGGTGCGTCTGCGTCTGGCCGCGTAGACCCCCGCCTCGGTGCGCCGGTCGAAGCCGAGCTTGTGCAGCAACGACGACACGTAGTTCTTCACGGTCTTCTCCGCGAGGAACAGCCGGTTCGCGATCTGCCGGTTCGTCATGCCCTCGGCGATGAGGTCGAGGATCCTGCGTTCCTGCGGGCTCAGCGCGGCGTAGCGCGGGTCCTCCTCAGGGCCACCGCGCAACCGTTGCAGCACGGTCGCCGTGACACCCGCGTGCAGCAACGAGCCACCGGAGGCGAGCGTGCGGACGGCGGCCACGAGGTCGTTGCCGGAGACCTCTTTCAGCATGTACCCGGACGCGCCCGCCATGATCGCGCCGAACAACGCCTCGTCGTCCGAATAGGACGTGAGCATCAGGCACGCGGGCGGCGGCTGCACCAGGCTCCTGATCTCCCGGCACACCGTGACGCCGTCGCCGTCGGGCAGCCGGACGTCGATGATCGCCACGTCGGGTTTCAGCCGCGGGGCCTGGGCCACCGCGGCCGCCGCGCTGTCCGCCTGTCCCACCACGAGGATGTCGTCGGCCTGCGCCAGCAACTGCACCAGCCCTCGCCGGACGATCTCGTGGTCGTCCACCAAAAGCACCGCTATCGCCATGTCGCCTCCTGCAGCACCAGCGGAACGAACCAGGTGATGCTCACGCCCGCGCCGGGGATCGAGTCCACCGCGCAGTCGCCGTGGTGCCGCCGCGCCCGAGCCGCCATGTTCGCGAGTCCGCCCGCGTGATGGGGCACGCCGGCGCAATCGTCAGAGAACGGCAAGCCCCGGCCGTCGTCCTTGACCGTCAGCTCCAGCCGGGTCATCGTCCGGTTGACGCTCACGGCGACGGCGACGTGCTTCGCTCTGGCGTGGCGCACGACGTTCGTCAGCGCCTCTCGCAGCGTGGCCAGCAGGTCGGGCCGGAGCTGGTCCGGCACGACCGTGTCCAGCGGCCCCTCCAGCGACACGTCCGGCTCGAAGCCCAGCAGCCGCGCGGACTCGTGCACCGCGTTGAGCAGCTGCCCGCGCAGGCTCGTGCCACCGGACGGCGGTTCCTGCAGGGAGAAGATGGTTCTGCGGATCTCGCGGATCGTGTGGTCGACCTCCTCCACGAACCCGCTGATCCGTCCGACGAGCTGGGGTTTGATGCTCATCCCGGTCAGCCCCTGCAGCCCGAGCCCGAGCCCGAACAGCCGCTGGATGACCAGGTCGTGCAGATCCCGTGCGATGCGGTCGCGTTCCTCCAGCACCGCCAGCCGCTCGGTGTCGCCCTGGGCTCTCGTGAACTCCAGGACGAGCGCGGCCTGGGCGGCGAACGCCTCGATGAGCTCCGGGTCGTCGAAGCTCGGCGCGCCCACGGGTCTCGCGACGATCAGCACGCCGATCGTGCGGTCGCCGACGGTCAGCGGCACGACGGCGCAGGGCCCCTGCACCATCGGCACCGTGCCCTCGTCGTGGCACTCGGCCTGGCCGGACTCGTAGACCCGGTAGCTGACCGTGCCTTCCCTCGGCACCCGCATGCCCTCGGCGTCGTAGGAGCCGCCGTCGGTCACCTCGATGACGAGGTCGCCGTTGTGGTCGGGCAGCACGACCGCGGTGAAGTCGGCGCCCGCGGTCCTGCGTGCCGTCTGCGCCACCAGGTAGAGCGCGTCACGACCGTTCGTGCCGGTCAACAGGTCGGTGGTCACGTCAGCGGCAGCGCGCAGCCACACCTCACGCTTGCGCGTCTGCTCGTAGCGGTCGAGGTGCCCGACGGCCGAGCCGGCCGCCGTGGCCAGCGCCGTGAGGACGTCGCGGTCCCGGTCCGAGAACTCCGCCTTGCCGGTCAGGAAGAGGTTGCCGAACGTCTCGTCGTGGACCTTGATCGGCGCGCCCAGGAAGTCCGCTACGCCGATCGAGCGTGGATCCCCCGAGGTGATGTGGGCCTGCCCGTCCTGGGCGGTGAACTCGAGCAGCTCGCGGTGGCCGTCGATGACGGCGAGCGCGCCGTTGGGGGCCTCGATCAGTTCGCACGCCGACTCCACCACGTGGCGCAGCAGGTCAGGCAGGGTGTCGTACTCGGCAAATGACAGCACCACATCCAGCACACGCTGTTCTGTGCTCACATTGCCGCCCACGGCTTCCCCCTTACGAGGATGGAAGCGACACCGTACGAACGACTGAGGGTAACTTCTCTCAGTAGTCAACGGGAGCCCTATCACCGCAAACGGTGATAACCATAGCTACTCAGAGTAGAGGGCAGTCTCACTTATCAAGGAACGCGGGAGCCCCGCGTTACCTTGTGGGGAACGCCGGGGCCCCGCGTGCGGTCAGTGGAGGCCGACGCTGAACCCCTCGTCGATCACCCCGCGGTAGATCTGCGGCGCGAACGTGCGAAGGCCGTGGTCCATGGGGGCGATGAAACCGGCCGAGTCGCCCAGAGGCAGGCGGTACCCGTTCTGCACGCGGTGGAACTCCCACAACGGCTCCATCGTCGGGTGCGCCGGCCGGAACCGCTGCGGGTCGCGCGGGTGCAGGTCGAGACGGACGAGAGTGCGCCTGACCAGGGCGTCTGCGAGCTGAACAGCGCGTTCCTGGGTGCGCGAGATCGAGATGGCGCCCAGCTCCTGCCAGCCGACCGCCCACGGCGCGCCCTGCGGGTCGTCCAGGCGAACGCCCTGCTGTTCGATGATCAGCTTGCGCGGGCGGGAGATCGTCTTCCACTTCACCACGGCCATCACGCCGATGCCCGTGAACGCGACGCCGATGACGGCCGCGATGCTCCCGCCGACCGGCTCGCCGTCGGCGAACGCGGTGACCGCGCCGATCAGGGCGAGGATGCCCAGCACACCGGCGACGGAGCCGCCGAGCAGGACTTTGCGGGTGTCGCTCTTGCCGAGGTCGATGACAACAGGTGGAGGTGCTCCCCAAGCGGTCATGGCCGCAGGTTACCGCTGATCAACTGCTCGGCCGCGGCGAACGGGTCCAGCTCACCCTCGACGACGCGCTTGGCCAGCTCGTCGACCGGCCCGAACCGGGTGCGCACCCGTTCGACCGCGATCGCCTCGATCTCGGCGCCCGCGCGCCGCAGCCGGCGCTCCTCGAGCTCGCCGTGCGAGGCCATCCACTCCTGGTGCTCGGTGATCGCCTCGACCACGCGGTCCAGGCCCTCCATGCGCGCGGCCACGGTCTTGACGACGGGCGGGCGCCACAGCGGCCCCTCCCGGTCGCGCCGGCCCAGCGAGATCATGTACTTGAGGTCGCGGGCGGTCTGGTCCGCGCCGTCGCGGTCGGCCTTGTTGACCACGAAGACGTCCGCGATCTCCAGAATTCCGGCCTTGGCCGCCTGGATGCCGTCGCCCATGCCCGGCGCGAGCAGCACCAGCGTGGTGTCGGCGAGCGCGACGATCTCGACCTCGGACTGACCGACGCCGACCGTCTCCACGAGGATCACGTCGAACCCGGCGGCGTCGAGCACGCGCAACGCCTGCGGGGTGGCCCAGGACAGGCCGCCGAGGTGCCCGCGCGTGGCCATGGAGCGGATGAAGACCCCGGGGTCGGTCGCGTGGTCGCCCATCCGCACCCGGTCGCCCAGCAGTGCCCCGCCGGAGAACGGGCTGGACGGGTCGACGGCGATCACGGCGACTCTTCTGCCCTGTTCGCGGAAAGCCCGCACCAGGGCGTTCGTGGAGGTCGACTTGCCGACGCCCGGAGCGCCGGTGATGCCGACGACCTGGGCGTTCCCGGTGTGCGGGGCGAGCGCCGCGGCCACCTCCGGCAGTGCGGAACTCCCCTGCTCCACCAGGGAGATCAGCCTGGCGACCGCGCGCGGTTCGCCGTCACGCGCGCGGTCGACCAGTCCTGCTACGTCAACAGCTTCGGCCACGGCCAATGACACTAGGCCTTCTTCGGCACGCGGATGATCAGAGCGTCGCCCTGACCACCACCACCGCACAGAGCGGCAGCACCCACGCCGCCGCCGCGCCGCTGCAGCTCGAGAGCGAGGTGCAGGGCGATGCGGGCGCCGGACATGCCGATCGGGTGGCCGAGCGCGATCGCGCCGCCGTTGACGTTGACCTTGTCCTCGGAGATGCCGAGCTGACGCGTCGAGACGATGCCGACCGCCGCGAACGCCTCGTTGATCTCGACCAGGTCGAGGTCGGCGGGCTCGATGCCCTCCTTGGCGCAGGCGGCCTTGATGGCGTTGGACGGCTGCTCGTGCAGCGAGGCGTCCGGACCGGCGACGACGCCGTGGGCGCCGATCTCCGCGATCCACTCCAGGCCCAGTTCCTCGGCCTTGGCCTTGCTCATCACGACGACCGCGGCCGCACCGTCGGAGATCTGCGACGCCGAACCCGCGGTGATCGTGCCGTCCGCGGAGAACGCCGGGCGCAGCTTGCCGAGCGAGTCGGCGGTCGTGTCGGCACGCACGCCCTCGTCCGTGCTGAACTGGATCGGGTCGCCCTTGCGCTGCGGGATGGCGACCGGCGCGATCTCGGCGTCGAACACACCGTTCCCGGCGGCCTTCGCGGCGAGCTGGTGCGAACGCGCGGAGAACGCGTCCTGCTCCTCGCGGGTGACGCCGTAGCGGCCGTTGTACTTCTCGGTCGAGACGCCCATCGCGACCTGGTCGAACGCGCAGAACAGGCCGTCGTGCGCCATGTGGTCGACCATCGTCACGTCGCCGTACTTGAACCCGCCGCGCGACTTGGGCAGCAGGTGCGGCGCCTGGGTCATCGACTCCTGGCCACCGGCGACGACGACGTCGAACTCACCCGCGCGGATGAGCTGGTCGGCGAGCGCGATGGCGTCGATGCCGGAGAGACACACCTTGTTGATGGTCAGCGCGGGCACGCTCATCGGAATGCCCGCGGCCACCGCGGCCTGGCGGGCGGGAATCTGGCCCGCACCGGCGGTGAGCACCTGACCCATGATCACGTACTGCACCTGCTCGGGGGCCACGCCCGCGCGTTCCAGTGCCGCCTTGATCGCGACGCCGCCGAGCTGGGCGCCGGAGAAATCCTTGAGCGATCCGAGCAGTCGCCCCATCGGGGTGCGCGCCCCGGCGACGATGACGGAACCGGACACAGCTGCCTCCATGGAAGAGCGAACGGTCGTTAACTAAGCACCATACCTGCGGCTACCGGGCGGTAATCGTGTGAGACCACGCACAGAAGCACCTGCACCGATCACGTGGTTACACTTTCCCGCCATGAACGCAGACATCGCTCGATTCGTGACCGCGATCGACCACGTGGGCATCGCGGTGCCCGACCTCGACGTCGCCATCGCGTTCTACCGCGACAACTTCGGCCTCGAGGTGGCCCACGAAGAGGTGAACGAGGAGCAGGGCGTGCGTGAGGCCATGCTGCACGCGCCCGGCGACCACGGCGGCACCGCGATCCAGCTGCTGGCGCCGCTGAACGAGAACTCCACGATCGCCAAGTTCATCGGCCGTTCCGGCCCCGGCCTGCAGCAGCTCGCCTACCGGGTGTCCGATGTGGACGTCGCGGCGGACGCGCTGCGGGCCAAGGGCCTGCGACTGCTCTACGACAACGCCAAGCGCGGCACGTCGAACAGCCGCGTCAACTTCGTGCACCCCAAGGACGCGGGCGGTGTTCTCATCGAGCTGGTCGAGCCTGCCGCTGGATCAGCGCACTAGCGACGAAGTTCAGTTCTTCGTCGATCGGATCCTCCTCGTCGCTGTGCCGTGCGACCGAGTGCCGGTAGCTCACGGCCAGCGCGAGGAGGGCCGCGGCCGCTTCGACGTCCTTGATCGCCACCGCCGCACCGCCCGCGGCGAGGATGACCTGTTTGATCTGCGCCGCGACGTTGTCGTAGCGCGCCTGCATGGCGTCGCGGACTGCCGAATGCGTATCCGCTTCACGCCACAGCAGGTGCGACAGCAGCGGTGACGCGTTCAGGCGCGCGTCGAGTGCCGCGACGAGCCTTCTGAGCGACTCGGCGATGTCCCCGGCCACGACCACCCTGCGGTGGTCGACCGTGCTGTCCGGCAGCCGCGCGACCAGTGCGGCGAGCAGGTCCTTCTTGCGGTTGAAGTAGTAGTGCACCAGGCCCTTGGGCACGCCGGCGCGTTCGGCGATCCGCGAGGTCGGGGTGGCGTCGAAGCCCGAGTCGGCGAACAGCTCCTCGGCCGCGGCCAGGATGCGCTCCTTGGCCGAATCCTCCACGCGTTCCTCCCACACAGCAGGGTGTGGGCCCAAGAAGCTCTTGGGCCCACTGGTTTCGGTTGATCAGTGCGGTTGCGCCGCAGCGGAGTGCGCGGCGTTCGCGGCGGGCATCGCCAGCGCCCCCGCGGCAACGGTGAGAACGCCACCGACCCAGGAGACCCACGAGGCCGCCGTCATGTCGGTGTAGCTCATCACCCACGGCGAGATGAACAGCAGTGCTCCGAGCACCATCTGCACGTACTCCCCGTAGATCATCGCGGGCATGGCGAGGTCGACGAGTCCGTCGATCGCGATGAGCGCGCCGAGCACGATCATCGTCCACATGGCCGCGTTCGAGGTGTCCACGACGAGCGGAGAGAGCAGCACCAGAACGCCGATAGCCACCTCGGCCCAGTCCTGCCACCTGGTCCACGCCTTGGTCATCTCCACACACCTCCTCCTTCTCGGACACCTTCGATGCTCCTCCTTGGTTGGCCGCCCGGTCAACTCTTCCGAGTGGAATCCCTCACAAGCAGGATTCTGAATCGGTTACTCCTGAGTAACCTCCGGCAACCTGCGACTATCCCTCACTTGGGAAGGAATGCCGCCGTGCAGAAGATCCTTGACGCGATCCTGGCCGACGAGCTGGACGCGATCGGTTCCTTGGACGTTCCGGAGAGCTATCGGGGCGTGACCGTGCACGCGGACGAGGCCGACATGTTCTCGGGCCTCGAGACGCGGGACAAGGACCCGCGCAAGTCGCTGCACGTCGACGAGGTCGCCACGCCCGAGCTCGGCCCGGGTGAGGCTCTGGTCGCCGTCATGGCGTCCGCGATCAACTACAACACCGTGTGGACCTCGATCTTCGAGCCGGTGTCCACGTTCGGGTTCCTCAAGAAGCTGGGCGGCCGCCACGACCTGCCGTACCACGTCGTGGGCTCCGACCTGGCCGGTGTCGTCGTGCGCGTCGGTCCCGGCGTCACGGCGTGGAAGCCGGGCGACCGCGTGGTCGCGCACTGCCTGGACGTGCCGCTGGAGGCGCCGGACGGCCACAACGACACGATGCTCGACCCGCAGCAGCGGATCTGGGGCTTCGAGACGAACTTCGGCGGCCTCGCGGACCTCGCGCTGGTGAAGTCGAACCAGCTGATGCCGATGCCGAAGCACCTCACGTGGGAGGAGGCCGCCTCCCCCGGTCTGGTCAACTCCACCGCGTACCGGCAGCTGGTGTCGACCAACGGCGGCAACATGAAGCAGGGCGACACGGTCCTGATCTGGGGCGCGTCCGGGGGCTTGGGTTCGTACGCCACGCAGTTCGCGCTGAACGGTGGCGCTACTCCCATCTGCGTCGTGTCTTCGCCGGAGAAGGCGGAGATCGTTCGTTCCATGGGTGCCGAACTGATCATCGACCGTTCCGCGGAGGGCTACAAGTTCTGGAAGAACGAGCAGGAGCAGGACCCGCGCGAGTGGAAGCGGTTCGGTGCGAAGATCCGCGAGCTGACCGGCGGCGAGGACCCGGACATCGTGTTCGAGCACCCCGGCCGTGAGACGTTCGGCGCGTCGGTGTTCGTGACGCGCAAGGGCGGCAAGATCGTGACGTGCGCGTCGACCTCCGGGTACATGCACCAGTACGACAACCGCTACCTGTGGATGAACCTGAAGTCGATCATCTCCTCGCACTTCGCGAACTACCGCGAGGCGTGGGAGGCGAACCGCTTGATCGCAAAGGGAAAGATCCACCCGACAGTGTCCAAGGTGTACTCAATGGACGAAACGGGCCAGGCGGCTTTCGACGTGCACCGGAATGCCCACCAGGGCAAGGTCGGCGTGCTGTGCCTTGCCCCGGAAGAGGGTCTGGGTGTTCTCGATCACGAGATGCGCGCGAAGCACCTCACAGCTATCAATCGATTCCGGGGTGTGTGACCTTCTGGGGTTACCCGAACGGGTAGCGTGAGGGGCATGGGCCTCGCCGACGACCGTGACCTCGTCCCACTGGGATCCGGCTTCGACATCGTCAAGCGCGGGTACGACCGCGCTCAGGTCGAGGATCACCTCGAACGCCTCGACTCGGACCTGCGGCTGCTCGCCGCGGACCGCGATGCCGCCGTGTCCCAGACGTCCGACCTCGCGCGCCAGCTGGAAGCCGCCCGGCACGAGATGACCGAGCTGCGCAACCAGGTGGAGCGCCTGTCGCTGCCGCCGACGACGCTGGAGGGGCTCTCCGAGCGTCTCCAGCGCATGCTGCGGCTGGCCCAGGACGAGGCCAACGAGATCAAGGCCCGTGCCGAAGCGGAGGGCGGGCACATCCGCGCCAAGGCGGAAGCCGACGCGGGTGTGCTGCGCCAGCGCTACGAGAAGCTCATCGCCGAGCTCGACGAGCGCCGCGCTGCCATGGAGGCCGAGCACAAGGGCGTTCTGGAGACCGCCCGCGCCGAGGCCGAGAAGATCGTCTCCGAGGCGGAGTCCGCCGCCCGCAAGATCGCCGACGAGTCCGAGAAGCGCCGCGTGACCGTCGAGGAGGACTTCGAGATTGCGATGGCGGCCCGTCGCTCCGAGGCCATGGCAACGCTGGCCACGCAGGAAGCCACCTCCAAGGCCGAGGCGGACCGCCGCGTCCGCGAGGCCGCAGAGGAAGCCGCACGCGTCCGTGCCGCGATCGCTGCCGAACAGTCTTCGTCGAAGGCCGAAGCCGAACGCCGCGTGCGCGAGGCCACCGAAGAGGCCAACCGCCGCCGCCACGACTCGATCACCGAGGCCACCGCGCGCATCCAGGAGGCGACCGACGAGTCGAACCGCCGCGTGCGCGAGGCGACCGAGGAAGCCAACCGCCGGACCACCGCCGCCACGCAGCGCGTCGACCAGCTCCGCAACCTGCGCAACCGCCTGTCTCACCAGCTGCACAACGTGCGGACGGCGTTGCAGGAGGTCGTGCCGCTGCTCGACCCGGTGGAGGAGGAGAAGGAGCCCGCCGCGGCTCCGGCTGAGGGTGCTGCGCCGGTACCGGCGCAGGCGCAGGCAGGTCAGGCGGCTCAGGCAGGTCAGGCCGCTCCTACTGCCCAGGCTGCTCCGGCTCCTGCGGCCCAGGCTCCTGCTGCACCGGCCAAGGCTCCCGCGCAGGCCGCTCCGGCCCCGGCTGCCGCACAGCCCGCGGCCCCGCAGGCCAGCCCTGCGGCACCGGGCAAGCCGGCCGAGAAGCCTCAGGTCGACGGCCCAACGGCCAAAATCACGCGCCCGCAGCCCGCGAAGAAGGCCTGACCACGCAAGCTCACGCAGGGGTCCCCTCCCAGGGGTCCCCTGCTTTCATTCTCCCATCCGGCACCGACAATTTCGGTCCTCGCTGGTCAGCGCGTGACCTCGTAGATCGCCGGCATCGGCATCGCGCGGCACGACTCCCAATCCGCGTGATGCCCCGCCGCGATCAACGCCCGCGACAGGAACGTCCCGTGCGACCCCACCACCACGGTCGCGTCCGGGTACTCGGCGGCCATGCGCACCAACGCTTTCCCGGCCCGCACGGTCAGCTCGTCCAGGCTCTCCCCGTCGCCGTGCGCGAACTGCGGGTGCGCCCAGCTGTGCGCGTACGACGTCTCCCAGTCCGCGCTCGGCAGCAGCCCCGACTCCCACTCGCGCAGCTCCGGCCAGGTGATCACGTCCAGCCCGATGGCATCAGCGGTCGGCGCGACCGTCTGCACCGCCCTGAGCTGCGGGCTCGACAGCACCGCCGTCGGCGCGTACGCGGCGAGCCGAGGGACCAACGACGATGCTGCCGCCAGGCCGTTCTCCGTGAGCGGCCGCTCGTCGTGGTCCGGCACTCCGAGCGCCGGCCAGACGGACTCCGCATGACGCACCAATACGATTCGCGTGGACACACCACTCATCTTGGGGGAACAGGATGTTCGTGAAGTCGCTGGGCACAGAAGGCGCCGAGCTCAGGCCGCTGGAACCCTGGCAGGCAGAAGAGTTCTTCGCGCACATGGAGCGCGGCCGGGAGTTCATCGGGCAGCACATCGGGTTCGCGGACGCCGCGAAGGACCTGGAGAGCGCGCGCCGTCTCCTCCAGGGCTACGCGGACAAGGCGGCCGCCGACACCGGGCGGATCTTCGGGATCTGGCTCGACGACAAGCTGGTCGGCGGCGTGCTGCTGCGGGTGATGGACGTCTCGCAGGGCATGGCCGAGGTCGGGTGCTGGCTGGAACCCGCGGCCACCGGACGGGGATTGATCACGCGGGCGGCCAGGATCCTCATCGACTGGGTGATTCGCGAGCGCGGGATGCATCGGGTTGAGTGGCGGGTGTCGTCGAAGAACGCGCCCAGCATCGCGGTCGCTCAGAGGCTTGGAATGACCAAGGACGGGGTACTTCGCTCGAATCACCCGTACCGCGACGTCCGGCAGGACCTCGAGGTGTGGTCGGTGCTGGCGCCGGAGTGGGAGAGCTGATGGACGATCTGGTGCTGTTGCACGCCTTTCCGCTCGACGCGCGGATGTGGGACGTGCCGGGCGCGCTCACACCGTCGCTGCGCGGCCAGGGCGAGCCCGACCTCGACGCGCTCGCGTCCCAGGTCCTCGCCGTGCTCGACGAGCGGAACCTGGACAGCGTCGTGCTCGGCGGCTGCTCGATGGGTGGTTACGTCGCGATGGCGTTGGTCAGGCGAGCGCCGGAACGCGTCAAGGGCCTGATCTTCGTAGACACCAAGCACACCGCGGACGCCCCGGAAGCGGCGGCGAACCGGCACGCGATGGCCGACCGGGTCGAACGCGAGGGCGTCGGCGAGTGGCTCGTCGAGGCGACGCTGCCGAACCTGCTCGGCCCGGACGCGTCGGACACGGCACGGGCGTTGGTGCGCACCATGATCCTCGACCAGCGGGCCGAGGACGTGGCGTGGTGGCAGCGCGCCATGGCGAAGCGGCCCGACTCCGCGGACGTGCTGGAGGCGCTGGACGTGCCCTCGCTCGTGCTCGTCGGCGAGCACGACAAGCTCACGCCACCCGACGTGGCCGCGAAGCTCGCGGTGACGCTGCGGCACGCGACGAGCGAACGCGTCGAGAACGCCGGGCACCTGCCACCCGTCGAGCAGCCTGAGGATTTCCGCGCCCGGCTGGAACGGTGGCGCAAGCAGGTGGGGGTCTAGCTCACCAGCGTCGCGCGGTCGGTCCCCGCCGGCCGCGCGAGTCCCAGCAGCCCTGGTGCCAGTGGCGGCGTTCCTCGACCGAGCCCGTCTCCTCCGCCGGCCACGCGACGACGTGCGGTGTGCCGGGGCGGATCTCGTGGTCGCAACCGGGACAGCGGTAGGTCTTCTGCGCCTGCGCACCCGAGATGGCGCGGACCAGCCAGTCGCCGTCCGGTCCCGACTCCGCACGTGCCCAGCCGACACCGCCACCGAGTGGGCGCGGGTCTTCTGGCTTGGGGCTGTTACGACGAGGCACGGCCACACGGTAACCGCTCGTAGAATCGGGTCGTGCCGACCTACGAGTTCCGTTGCCGAACCTGTGACGACACCTTCGAGCTGAAGCGCCCGATGAGTGAGTCGTCCGCACCGGCGAGCTGTCCCGACGGCCACGCCGACACGGTGAAGTTGCTGTCCGTGGCCGGGATCAGCGGGACACAGCAGCAACCCGCTCAGGGTGGCGGCGGCTGCTGCGGCGGAGGCTGCTGCGGATCCTGAGCAGGTACAGCACGCTGCCGACGAGCAGCGCGGCCGCGAGGGGGACGTGCAGGGCCGTGAGGTGGAAGACGCCGGCGTACACCTGAGCGGTGATCAGCGCCAGGAAGCCCGCCGCGAACCAGACGGGCCGAAGTGGCCCGCCTCCCGGCCGCCAGGCGAGGACCGCGGCGACGAGGTGGGCGACCGTGACGACCCACAGCGTGTACGAGCCGGCGCTGTGCAGGACGTGGCCGTGCGGAAGCGTCATCATCAGCCCCGCGGTGATCGACTGGACGAAGATCGCCGCGGTCTGCAGCGCGACGGTGATGTGCAGGAACCTCATGACAGTCCGACGACGCAGCTGCCGGAAATGTGAGGCGGGGGGAACATGACTGACGCCGGTGTGCACGTGATCGTGAACGAACGGCGGCAGCTGCTGAACCTCGCCTACCGCCTGCTGGGGTCCCTGGCCGATGCCGAGGACGTGCTGCAGGAGACCTTCGCGCGCTGGTACGGCCTGTCCCCTGAGCAGCGTGAGGCCGTCGCGTCTCCCGGCGCCTGGCTGACGAGGGTGGCCGGCCGCATCTGCCTGGACGTCCTGGGTTCGGCCAGGGTCAGGCGGGAGCGGTACGTGGGCGAGTGGGTCCCCGAGCCGCTGCCGGACTACGAGGAGTGGGGCGGCACGTCCGACCCGGCGGACCGCGTGACGCAGGACGAGTCGGTCACGATGGCGTTCCTGGTGGTGCTGGAGCAGATGACCCCGGCGGAACGGGTGAGCTTCGTGCTGCACGACGTCTTCCGGTACCCGTTCGCGGAGGTGGCGGAGATCGTGGGCCGCAGCCCCGCGGCGTGTCGGCAGCTCGCCACGTCCGCACGGCGGCGCGTCCAGGCGTCCGAGCGCGAGCAGCCGCCGCCCGCGAGACGGGCGGACGTCGTGAAGGACTTCAGGCAGGCCTGGGAAGCCCAGGACATCAAGGCCCTGATCGCCCTGCTGGACCCGTCCGCCGTCATGGTCGCCGACGGTGGCGGCCAGGCGAGCACCGCGCTGAGGCCGGTGGAAGGCGGCGAGCAGATCGCGCGCTACCTCATCGGCATCGCGAAGGTGGCGCCGGACCTCACGATCCTCGGCAGGACGGTCAACGGCTCGCCGGGCCTGGTCGCGACGGTCGGCGGCGTGCCGGTGACCGTGGCGGCGTTCGAGGTGACCGAGGACCGCATCACCAGGATCTGGGCGGTGCGGAACCCGGAGAAGCTGAGGGCCTGGCTCTAGTTGGCGTTCTCCCGCTCGATCATCACCTCGGCGACCTTGCGCCCCTGGTCGCACACGGTGCCGAACTTGCCGGTCGAGTCGATGATGATGATGCCGAGCCCACCGCCCTCGTAGGGCAGGGCGAGCACGCACGACGGCTCGACCTCCTGCTCGTCCGAGCGGTCGAGGTACGTGACCTTGTGACCCTTCACGTCCCAGTCGCCGGTGGTGCGTTCGATCGTGATGGCCTTGCCCGCGCGGTAGCGCAGCGAGACACCGACCTCGACCCCGTCGATCTTCGTGGTCCAGCGGCAGGACTCGTCGAACGACGAGTCGTAGGTGTACTGCGTGGGCGGCGTGTCGGCCTTGGCGCCGGGGTAGGGCAGGTCGGTCCACTTGAGCTTGGCGCAGACCGGCGTGACCTGGCCGTCGATCGGCGAGGGCTCCGGCTCCTCGGACGTGCTGGGGTCCGTCGAGCTCCCCTGGTCGAACGGCGACGTCACGTCGAGCGGCGCCTGCGCGACGGGACTGCCCTCGACGGTCGCCCTGGCACAGCCGGACGCGAGCACGAGGACAGCCAACAGGAGCACCAGTCGACGCATGACACCACCATGCCAGACGCGACATGGTGCTCCTGTGAGCGGCTCACGAGTAGTCGCGGAATCCCTTGCCGGTCTTGCGGCCGAGGCGACCGGCGGTGACCAGGTGCTCGAGCAGCGGCGCCGGCGCGAAGCCGGGCTCGCGGAACTCGTTGTAGAGCGTCCGCTGGATCGCCAGCGACACGTCCAGGCCCACGACGTCCAGCAACGCGAACGGCCCCATCGGCAGACCGCAGCCGACCTTCATGGCGTTGTCGATGTCGTCGGCCTCGGCGTAGTGGGCCTCCAGCATCTTCACCGCGTCGTTGAGGTACGGGAAGAGCAGCGCGTTCACGATGAAGCCCGCCACGTCCCCGCAGTGCACCGGGTGCTTGCCGAGGTCGAGGCAGATCTTGCGGGCCGTGGCGACCACGTCGGCACCCGTGGAGATGGTCTCGACGATCTCGACCAGCTTCATGACCTGCGCCGGGTTGAAGAAGTGCAGGCCGACGACGTCCTGCGGACGGCTCGTCGCCGCGGCGACCTCGATGACCGGCAACGAGGACGTGGTCGTCGCGAGCACGGCGCCGGGCTTGCACACCTCGTCGAGCGCCGCGAAGACCTCCTTCTTGATGCCGATCTCCTCGGCCACGGCCTCCACGACCAGGTCGCAGTCCGCGAGCTCGACGAACTCCACGGCAGGCGTGATCCGCTGCAGGACGGCGTCGCGGTCGGCCTCCGCGAGCTTGCCCTTCGACACCGCGCGGTCCAGCGACTTGCGCACCGCACCGACAGCGGCCTCGGCCTTCTCCAGACTCCGAGCCCGCAGCACGACGTCGTACCCGCGCTTGGCGAACACCTCAGCGATACCGGTGGCCATGGTGCCCGTGCCGATGACACCGACCCGCTGAACCTCGCGGGTCTGCGCACCACCGTCCACTTCGGACGGCGTCTGCGCGTCCTTGACGACGACAGGCGAATCCGGCCCGTCGTAGGTGTAGAAGCCGCGCCCGCTCTTCCGCCCGAGCAGCCCCGCCGTGATCATCTGCTTGAGCAGCGGCGCCGGCGAGTGCAGACGGTTGCGCGACTGGTGGTACATCGTGTCGAGAATTTCGTACGCGGTGTCGAGCCCGATGAGGTCCAACAGCGCCAACGGCCCCATGGGATACCCACAGCCGTAGCGCATGGCCGCATCGAGGTCCTCACGCGTCGCGTACTTGGACTCGAGCATCTTGACCGCGTGATTGAGGTACGGGAACAACAACGCGTTGGCGATGAAGCCCGCCCTGTCCCCGATGACGACCGGCGACTTGCCCAGCCGCTCGGCGAACGCGACCACGTCCGTGATGACGTCCGGCTCCGTGACGACCGTGCGCACGACCTCGACCAGCTTCAACACCTGAGTGGGGTTGAAGAAGTGCATCCCGACGACCTTGCCGGGCCTGCGGGTGTGCACGCCGATCTCGGTGATCGACAGCGACGACGTGTTGGACGCGATGATCGCCTCAGGCGCCAGGATCCCGTCGAGCTCCTTGAGAATGCTGGCCTTGAGCTCGACGTTCTCGGGCACGGCCTCGATGACGAGGTCGCAGCCGTCGAGGCTCTTCAGGTCGAGGCTGGTGGTGACCCGGCCGTGAATGGCGGCCTTCTCGTCCTCAGTGAGCTTCTCGCGCTTGACGGCCCGCGCAGTCGAGTGCTCGAGGTGCCCGAGGCCGCGCTCGACGCCGGCCGCGTCGACTTCCACCACCTTCACCGTGAGCCCGGTGCGCGCGAGTACCTCGACGATGCCCGCGCCCATGGTTCCGAAGCCGACGACTCCGACGGTGTTGATTTCGCGCGCCACTGCAGACCTCCCTGCGGGGTAAAGCGTGGGCTACCAAGGAGTAACTTGCGGGCGACTATGCCACCCCTGACGTGCGGGGCGGCCGTGAGCTTCGCCATCGGGATCGAAACAGTTATCGGTCTAGGAAACGCCTTTGTGGGGAGTTCTGCCTGATGAACCCGTGTGGAGGAGCGGGGAGTTGCGCCATCCGGGTTGGGTGCGGGCTGGTCTTCACCCGGTTCGGCGGTGCCGGGGCTTCGGCTGGACGGGCCAACAGAGGCGAGACGCGTCTACACACGACCACGTCCGCGGACACGACGGGCTTGTGCCCGGATCCCCAACGCCTGAGGCCGATCACGGACACCAGCCCGCACCTGAGCCTGCTGTCGTCGCAGGCCTACCGGCCTGCGGCCATCCAGTACCTCCCGGGCTTCCCAACGTCCGCCGGTTCTGCGCCCAGCCACACGCGCGTCTCTGCACGCCCCACCGCGCCCCGGCAAGCGTCCAAGCCATGGCTCCGCGTCACCAGCGTGCTAGTCGTCGAACCCCCTCTCCGCCAGCTCCTCGATGCGTCGCACCGCCTCCCCCGCGTCCTTCCCCGTCGCCACCACGGTGATCGACTTGCCGCCCGGCGCGCTCAGGCCCATCAGCGCCAGGACGCTGGCCGCGTTCGCCTCCTCGTCGCCGTAGCGGACCACCACGTCGGCGTCGAGTTCGGCGACGGTTCGGGCCAGCAGGGCTGCTGGGCGGGCGTGCAGGCCCACCTCGTTGGTCAGGAGGATCTCGGCCGTCACGGCGTCGGGCACCACGTGCAGGGCGGGGCGGGTGGGGGTGGTTGCCGGGGTTTCGCCTGAGGCGCCTTCGGCTGCTGCGGCCACGTCGGAGAGTGAGGCGCCGCCTTGGGCTGCTACGGATGCGGCCACCGCGCCCTCTACGAGTGGGGCGTCCACCACGGCGTAGCGGGACGGGTCGTCCGCCGATTCCACGGCCATCTCCGCTGTCATCTTGGCGCTGCCCAGGTCGTAGAGGACCACCACGCCGTTGCCGGAGTCGGCGTCTGCGAGGGCCTCCACCACCGCGCCGTAGTCGGTGCCGAGGCCGCCCTCCTCGGTGCCGCCCACCGGGAGCACGGCTACGTCCGGGGCCATCTGGGTGGCCAGTTCGGCGACGCCGTTCGCCAGCATGTCGCTGTGCGAGACGACCACCAGGCCCACCCGGCCGGGTTCCGGCGCTGCCGTCATGTCGCCGCTCCCTCGCCCCGTGCTGCGTCCGCGAAGGCGCGCAGCAGCAACGCCGTCGACCTCGCGCCTGGATCGAGGTGGCCGGCGCTGCGCTCGCCGAGGTACGACGCGCGGCCCTTGCGCGCCACCATCGGGACGGTCGACTCGGCGCCCTCGGCTGCCGCGTCCGCCGCCGCGGACAGCACTGCCGCCACCGAGCCGTTCACCGACGAGGCCGCGGCCACCGCCGGGGTCAGGGCGTCCACCATCGTCTTGTCGCCCACCACGGCCTTGCCGCGCGCCACCACGCCGTCCAGGGCCGCCTG
Source organism: Lentzea rhizosphaerae (assembly GCF_042649515.1). NCBI lineage: Bacteria > Bacillati > Actinomycetota > Actinomycetes > Pseudonocardiales > Pseudonocardiaceae > Lentzea > Lentzea rhizosphaerae. The sequence goes on from NZ_JBHRZI010000011.1 coordinate 26,400, forward strand.
CAACGCTCGGGCCACCGCCTCGCAGTCGAGCTCGGCCGCGTCACCCACCGCGGCCGACGCGCGCAGGAAGGCCGTGCCGTACAGCGGGCCCGCCGCGCCACCCACCGTCGAGATCAGCGTGGTGGCGACCATCTTCAGCACCTTGCCGGGAGTCGTGAGGTCTTCACCGTCCAAACGCGACAGCAGCGCGGTGAAGCCGCGCTTCATGTTCTCGCCGTGGTCCGCGTCGCCGATCGCCTGGTCCAGGCGCACCAGCTCGTCGCGGTGTTCCTGCACCACCGCGGTCGCGGCTCGCAGGGCCGCCACGACGTCCGCTGCCGTGCACCCCACCTCAGACTCCCCACCGCAGCGCGGGCGTGTGCACCGGTGCATCCCACAGCTCGATCATCTCGTCGTCCAGCCGGAGCAACGTCAGGCTCATCCCCTGCATCTCCAGGCTCGTGATGTACGGGCCGACGAGCCTGCGTTCCACCGTGATCCCCCGATCCGCCAGCAACTGCTCGGCGATGCCGTGCGCCAAGTACAGCTCGATCAACGGGGTTCCGCCCATCGAGTTCGTGAACAACAGCACCCGGTCACCAGCCTCGAAAGGCAGGTCCTCCACGATCGGGGTGAGCAGCGCCGACACCATCTCCGACGCCGTTCCCACCGGCACGCGCTGACGGCCGGGCTCGCCGTGGATGCCGATGCCGATCTCCATCTCGTCGTCGGCGAGCTCGAACGAGGGCGAACCCACGTGCGGCACCGTGCACGACGTCAGCGCCAAACCCATCGACCGCACCGAGGCGATCACCCGCTCGGACAGCGCCACGCACGCCGCGAGATCGTCGCCGCGTTCCGCCGCCGCGCCCACGATCTTCTCCAGCAGCACCGTGCCGCCCACACCGCGACGGCCGGCCGTGTACAGCGAGTCCTTCACCGCCACGTCGTCGTCGATCACGACGCTGCGCACCTCGGACTCCGCCAGCTCGCCGGCCGTCTCGAAGTTCAGCACGTCGCCCGTGTAGTTCTTCACGATCAGCAACGCGCCCGCACCGCCGTCGCACCGGGACACCGCGTCGAGCACCTGGTCCGGCGTCGGCGACGTGAAGACCGCGCCCGGACAGGCCGCGTCGAGCATGCCGCGGCCGACGAACCCTCCGTGCAACGGTTCGTGGCCCGACCCTCCACCGGAGATGATCGCGACCTTGCCCTGCACCGGCGCATCCGCACGCACCACCACGGCGGGGTCGTAGTGCACGGAGAGCAGATCGGGATGGGCAGCCTGCATGCCCCGCAGCGCGTCCTGCACCACGGTTTCCGGATCATTGATGATCTTCTTCATCGAAGGACCTCCCGATCGGCGGTGACCGTGTTCCTTCTTACTCCGGGGGTCTGACACTCGGAACGGGCAAACGTCCCCGCTATCGTTAGCCTGCCCTAAGAAAAGCAGGTCAACATCACGATGAGTAGCGGAGGAACCACGTCGTGTCGAAAAGAGCAGCGCTGCTCGTCGCGGTCGCCCTGACCCTCACCGCGTGCTCCCAGAGCACGCCGGACAAGCCCACGGTCGCCCAGGGCGGCGCGGACTTCGGCAAGGCCACGCAGCTGAGCAACGGCTTCGGCACCACGGCCAAGCCGGGCGAGTTCCCCCGCACGATCAAGCACGCGATGGGCGAGACGAAGCTCGAGAAGAAACCCGAACGGGTGATCGTGCTCGACACCGGCGAGCTCGACAACGTCGTCGCGCTGGGCATCAAGCCCGTCGGCATCGCCTACACCGACGGCTCCCCGACCATGCCGTCCTACATCGGCGACAAGGGCGGCACCCCGGAGAACGTCGGCACGACCAACAACCTCAACCTCGAGGCGATCACCAAGCTCAACCCCGACCTCATCCTGGGCTCGCAGCTGCGCGCGGAAGCCCTCTACCCGAAGCTGTCCGCGATCGCGCCGACCGTCTTCAGCGTGCGTCCCGGCTACGTGTGGAAGGAGAACTTCCTCCTCAACGCGGCCGCCCTCGACCGCCAGGCCGACGCCGCGAAGATGCTCGAGGACTACACGAACAAGGCCACCGAGACCGGCACCGCCATCGAGAAGAAGCTCGGCGTGCGCCCGACCGTCACGGCGCTGCGCTTCATGCCGGGCAAGATCCGCCTGTACGCCAAGAAGTCCTTCATCGGCACGATCCTGATCGACGCCAAGATCCCGCAGCCGACGCCGTCCCAGGTGGACGACCTGGCCGCCGAGGTGAGCGCGGAGCAGATCGGCAAGGCCGACGCCGACTTCATCGTCTACTCCACCTACGGCGACCCGGCCAAGACCGCGCAGGACTCCGTCGTCGGCGGTCCGCTGTGGACCGGCCTGAACGCCGTCAAGGCCGGCAAGGCCGAGCCCGTGCTCGACGAGACCTACTTCCTCGGCCTCGGCGTGCTCGCCGCGAACGTGGTCCTCGACGACCTCAAGAAGCAACTGGGCGCCTAGCAACTGACGATGAACGGCGCATTTGTCCACCTCACGTGGACAAATGCGCCGTTCATCGTTCAGCGTCCGAAGAGCATCCGCGCGAGGCGCAGCATCTGCTTGCCCGCCATGGAAGACCGGTCGAACGTCGCCATGTCGATCAGCGACGCGAACTTCTGCTTCGTCACGGCCTTGGCGTAGGCGAACTCGCGCAGCCCGTCCTCACCGTGGATGCGCCCGAACCCGGAGTCCCCGACACCACCGAACGGCAGCCCCGCAATCGCCGCGTAGGTCAGCACCGAGTTGACCGACACCATGCCGACGCGGAGCTCGGAAGCGAGCTCCTCGCCGCGCGACTTGGAGAAGACGGCCGCGCCCAGCCCGTACTTCGACTGGTTCGCGAGCCGCACGCCCTCCAGCGCGTTCGGCACGCGGTTGATCACCACGGTCGGCCCGAAGGTCTCCTCGGTGATCGCCAGCGAGTCCTCGGGAACGTCGGCCAGCACCACGGGTTCCACGTACGGCGGTCTGATCGACTCCGGCCCGCCGACGAGTGCCTTGCCACCGCGGTCGATCGCGTCCTGCACGTGCTCGCGGATGATCTCCACCTGCGCCGGCATCGTGATCGGTCCGAGGTTCGCGTTCGGCTCGCCACCCGGCTTGAGCTTGCGCGCCCGCTTCACGACGATCTCGGTGAACTCGTCGGCGACTTCCTCCGCCACGTAGATCCGCTCCACGCCCGCGCACGTCTGGCCCGCGTTCGACACGGCACCCCAGATCGCGGCCTCTGCGGCAGCGTGCAGGTCGGCGTCAACGTCGACGATCAGCGCGTCCTTGCCACCGCACTCGACCAGCACCGGCGTCAACGTCGCGGCGGCCGAGGCCATGACCTTCTTGCCGGTCCGCGTGGAGCCGGTGAAAGCGATCTTGTCGACACCCGCCGCGCACAGCGCCGCGCCCGTCTCACCGAAGCCCGTGACGACCTGGAACACCGGGTACTCCGGCACCGCCTCGGTGAACGTCGACGCGAGGAACGTGCCGACGCCCGGCGTGAACTCGGACGGCTTGAACACCACGGCGTTGCCCGCCGCCAGCGCGTACGAGATCGAACCCATCGGCGTGTGCGCGGGGTAGTTCCACGGCCCGATGACGCCGATGACGCCCAACGGCCGGTACTCCAGCGTCGCGCTGTGGTTGAACATCAGCATGCCCGAGGACACACGGCGCTTGCCGAGCACGCGCCCGGCGTGCCGCGCGGCCCAGTGCAGGTGGTCCATGACGAGCGCGACCTCGACGCGGGAGTCGTCAGCGGGCTTGCCGGTCTCCGCGCTGATCAGCGCGATGAACTCGTCCGAGCGCTGCGAAAGGATCTTGCGCCAGGCGTCGAGCTTGGTCTTGCGGCCCTCGAAGCCCAGGCCCGCCCACCACGCGGCGGCCTCGCGCGCCGACGACACGGCGTCCTCGACCTCGGCGGCCGTGTGGATCGGGTGGTGCGCGACGACCTCACCCGTGCGCGGGTCCAGTGATGCGAACCGCCGCTGCTCGCCATCGGCCGACAGCGCGCTGTCCGAAGCGGTCTGCGTCATGGGGCCCTCCAGGTACTCGCCAGTAACTACGACACTAACGCGTAGCCCACCAAGTTTCAGCCCCCGCCTGGCCCCGTCAGGCAGCGGGGAGGCTGGGAAGCACCGCCTTCGCGAAGGTCTGGGCCGCCTGGCAGCGGTCGAGTTCCTTCTCCTTCGAGGCCGCCACCGTGAACTCGGCGATCTCGCCGGCGTCGCTGCTGTCCTTCGTGCGCACCACCACCAACTCGCAGGTCGGGAACGAGTTGTCCTTGAACGCCTGGTAGCCCTTGACGCCGCCGAGGTCCACCTCGACGGACTTGCTGTCGAACTTGCCGTCCTTCGGGATGCGCGTCGTCCTGAACTCAAGCTGCATCTGCGCGCTCTGCCCGCTCCACGAGCACTGGTGCAGGCCGAAGGGCGTGCTCCGCGGCGAGGCACCGAGCACCGGCGCGAGCGTCGCCTTGTCCACGATCGTGCAGGGGTCGACCTCGACCGGCGAACCCTTGGGCGGGCTGTACTTCTGCGGGTTGCCCCTGAGCTTGCGCACCGCACCCTCGAGCACCTTGCGCCCCGGCTCGCACGGGTCGGCGGCGCCTTCACCGGCGCTGACCTGGATCCGCACGGCCTGTGCAGGGTTCTCCTGCGTCACGGCGGTGATGAAGCACGAGCTGCTCAGCTTCTGCTCACCGCTCTTCAGACCCGCGAGCTGCTTGGTCGCGTTCTTCACCTCGCTGGACGACAGCGTGTAGCCGATGTCCAGCGTGATGGTGAGCGTCTTGCCCGCCTTGTCCTTCATGTAGTTCGAGCAGCGCGTGTACGAGCTGCTCGAGTACTTCGACGGCGTGCCGACCGTCTGCAGCAGCTCCTTCTCGATCAACGCGCACGGGTTGATCAACCGCAGCCGTTCGGAGGCGAACGCCGGGTCGACCGGCTTGTTCGGTTGCGCCGACGGTTTGACCGACGGATCGGTCGAGCTCGCGTCCGCACCCGCCTGCACGGTGCGGCGCGGCGAGTTGGTCTTGGCAAGACCGGGACCGGTCGAGCAACCGGCCATCAGCAACGCGGCGGCGGCGACCACGGCGGTGGCACGAAAACGAGGCACGACGTGCACGGTAGCGACCTTCGTGCGCGCTCGTGGGCAGTACCCCGAGTTCCCCCGTGGCACATGTCACGCAGCGCTACGGGAACGATTCAGAAGATCAACGCGATGTACCTGGTGAAGACCCCGAGATGAAGGAGAGACGTGCGCAACCGAATTCGCCGCGCATTCAACTGGCTCGACGCGTGGACGATCGAGGCCTTCAACCCCGTTTACCCAGGTCGTCCGCAGTCGTAGTCGCCGTTTTGGCGAACTGGGGCCGCAACGTCGCCCACGCGGCGAACGCCGCCGCCATCACCACCATGGCGACGCCGGCCCACAGGTTGATGTTGACCCCCTCGGCCTTCTTCAGGTCGTCGTCGGACGTGAATCCGAGACCGATGACGACCAGTACTACGCCGTACAGGCCGAAGAGAAAAGCGATGATCAGTCGCAGGTCGAACAACCTCATGACGGCCTCCCTCAGCCGAAGATGACGTAGAGAACGGTCGTCAGCGCCAGCACTCCGCCGCCGAGCAGGGCGGGCGAGCGGTACCAGCCCGCGTCCTCGCCGGTGGTGGAGTGCGACCTGTCCTTCTTGGGCGTCAGGCTGTAGACCAGCCCGACGAGCTCGCTGTCCGGCTTCGGCCGGGTGACCAGGCTGACGCCGACCGAGACGACGACGTCCACGACGAACGCGAGACCCGCACCGAGGAAGCTCGCGCCCTGACCGGGCAGCTCCAGCCACTTGATGCCGAACGACGGCTCCGAGATCGCGTAGATGAACATCGCGGTGAACGTGCCCGCGAGCAGACCGACCCAGCCGGCCGTCGGCGTCATCCGCTTCCAGAACATGCCGACGATGAACGTCGCGAACAACGGCGCGTTGAAGAACGAGAACAACGCCTGGATGTAGTCCATGATGTTGGACCCGCCGAGCGCCGCCGCGATGAACGCCGTGCCGATCGCCAACACACACGCACCGACCGTCGCCAGACGCCCCACCCTCAGGTAGTACTCGTCAGGCCGGTCCTTCTTCACGTAGTCCTGCCACAGGTCGTACGTGAAGACGGTGTTGAACGAGCTGACATTCGCCGCTACACCGGCCATGAAGCTCGCCAGCAGACCAGTGATGGCGATGCCGAGGATGCCGTTGGGCAGAAGGTCGCGCATCAGCAGTGGCAACACGTTGTTGTAGACGACCCCACTGCTCGTGTCACCGGACTTGAGCTGTGCCATCTCCGGCACGATCACCGCGGCGATGATGCCCGGGATGATGATGATCGCGGGGATGAGCGCCTTCGGGTACGCACCGATGATGGGCGTCCTCTTGGCCGCGGACATCGACTTCGCACTCATCGCGCGCTGCACCTCGGCGAAGTTGGTCGTCCAGTACCCGAACGACAACACGAAGCCAAGACCGAACACCAACCCGATGACACTCCACACCGGATTGTCGATTCCGGTGAGTTCTGTCGCGGGCCACGCGCTGAGCTGTTCCCTGTCGGTGACCTTCTCGACCAGCCCCTGCCAGCCGCCGACCTTGATCAGCCCGACGATCGTGAGCGGCGCCAGCGCGGCCACGATGACGAAGAACTGCAGCACCTCGTTGTAGATGGCGGCACTCAGGCCGCCCAACGTCGTGTACGCGAGCACCACCAGCGCCGCAACGCAGATCGACACCGGCAACGGCCACCCGAGCAGCGCGTCGATGATCACCGCGAGCGCGAACAGGTTGATCCCGGCGATCAGGATCTGCGCGACGGCGAAGCTGATGGCGTTGACCAGGTGAGCAGGCTTGCCGAACCGCCGGCGCATGAACTCGGGAACGCTGCGCACCTTGGAGCCGTAATAGAACGGCATCATCACGAGACCGAGGAACACCATCGCGGGGATGGCGCCGATCCAGTAGTAGTGCACCGTCGCCATGCCGTACTGCGCACCGTTGGCCGTCATGCCCATGAGCTCGAGCGCACCGAGGTTCGCGCTGATGAACGCGAGTCCGGTGACCCACGCCGGCAGCGACCGCCCGGACAGCAGGAAGTCGAGGCTGGAGGAGACGGATCGTCGCGCCATCACGCCGATGCCGAGCACCACCACGAAGTAGATGACGAGCAACGCGTAGTCGATCGGTCCCGCGTCGAGCCGCAGGTCCGCCTCGGCCAACACCGACACCACCCACCTCCCAGACTTCCACAAAGTCGAACATCACCGACCAGGAGGGAACGTTACTCCAGGTGCGTGGGGTCTTACCCCGTGTGCGTGATCACCAAACCACGGTGTGATGTGGGGCGCTCATCGGAAATCGGATGCGCCGGATGCAGGGGATGCCAACACAGACCGGGTGGCTGATCAGAAGCGGGTGATCTGGGTGTGCCCGTTGTGCCGCACGGTGGTGAGCGGTGGCGGGAGCATCAAGAAGGTCGACGTCTGCGACATCTGCCGCTCGCGGCCGGACTGGGAAGCGCTGCCGCAGGCCGTGCGGGACGAGGTCGGCGCGATGGCCGACGCGGGCGACGTGAACAACGCGGTCCACCGGTTGCGGGATCTCGACCACAACCGGCTCGACCCGTGGACCTGCACGCTGATGGTGGCCTATCAGAACAGGCGGAACTCGTCCGGCTCGATCCCGCGCAACGCGTCGTAGTCCAGCACCACGCACCGGATCCCGCGGTCCTCGGCCAACGTCCGCGCCTGCGGCTTGATCTGCTGCGCCGCGAACACGCCCTGCACCGGCGCCAGCAACGGGTCCCGGTTCAGCAGTTCGAGGTATCGGGTCAGCTGCTCCACGCCGTCGATCTCGCCGCGGCGCTTGATCTCCACCGCGACGGACCCGCCGGCGGCGTCGCGGCACATCAGGTCCACCGGGCCGATGGCGGTCGGGAACTCGCGGCGCACCAGCGTCCAGCCGTCGCCCAGGGTCGTGACGTGTTCGGCGAGGAGCTTCTGCAGGTCGGCTTCCACGCCGTCCTTCTGCAGGCCGGGCTCCGGGCCGAGCTCGTGCTTGGAGTCGTGCAGCACCTCTTCGAGGGTGATGATCAGCTTCTCCCCCGCCTTGTTCTGCACGGTCCAGATGTCCGGGTCCTCGATCAGCCAGCAGGGCGGGCTCATCCAGTTCAACGGCTTGTACGCGCGGTCGTCGGAGTGGATCGACACCGAGCCGTCGGCCTTGATCAGCAGCAAGCGCTGAGCCATGGGCAGATGGGCCGTGAGTCGTCCTACGTAGTCGACCTGGCAGCGAGCGATGACGAGACGCACCGCGACAGGCTACGGGGTGTGTCCAGAATCCGGACGTTAGGTACGGTCCGTGCCGTGGAAAGCCTCGGCACCCGTCAGGTGTACGCAAACCCGTGGATGACCGTCCGCGAGGACGAGATCCGGCGCGCGGACGGTTCGAGCGGCATTTACGGCGTGGTCGACAAGCCCGACTTCGCGCTGGTCATCCCGCTCGACGGCGAGCGCGTGCGGCTCGTCGAGCAGTTCCGGTACCCGCTCGGGTTGCGGCGCTGGGAGTTTCCCCAGGGCACCGCGCCCGACCGCGTCGACGCCGACCCGCTGGAGCTGGCCACGCGCGAGCTCCGCGAGGAGACGGGGCTGCGGGCCGGCAAGATGATCGAGCTCGGTGTGCTCGACGTCGCGCCGGGCATGTCGTCGCAACGCGGGCGCGTGTTCCTCGCCACCCAGCTCACCGAGGGCTTCCACGAGCGGGAACACGAGGAGCAGGACATGCGCTCGGCGTGGTTCCCCCGCGCCGACTTCGAGACGATGATCTCGAAGGGCGAGATCACCGACGCCCAGTCGATCGCCGCCTACACGCTCCTGCTCCTGCACGAGCACTCCCAGCCCTGAAACGCCGCCCGGTAGGCGTGCGGTGAGGTACCGGCGATCCGCTTGAACCTGTCGCGGAACGCCGTCGCCGAGCCGAAGCCCACCCGGCTCGCGATCAGATCGACCGGATCCCTCGTCGTCTCCAGCAGGTGCTGGGCCTGACGGACCCGCGCCCGGTGCAGCCACTGCAACGGCGTCGTGCCGGTCTGCTCGCGGAACCGCCGGTTCAACGTCCGCGTGCTCATGCCCGCGTGCTTCGCCAAGTCGTCCAGCGTCAGGTCGCGCACGGCGTTGGCCTCCATCCACCGCAGCAGGGGTTCGAGCTGAGAACCTTGCGGCGCAACGGGTGGTGTGACGATGAACTGCGCTTGTCCTCCTTCTCTCTCGAGGGGCATCACGGCGAACCGTGCCGCATCGGCCGCCACCGCGGAACCGTGATCACGTCGGATCATGTGCAGGCACAGGTCGAGGCCCGCCGCGGCACCTGCGGACGTCAGGAACTGGCCGTTGTCGACGTAGAGCACGTCCGGGTCGACCTCCAGGGCGGGGAACCGTGCCGCCAGCTCCTCTGCCGCGAGCCAGTGCGTGGTCACCCGCAACCCGTCCAGCAACCCGGTGGCCGCGAACACGAACGCGCCCGAGCAGATCGACGCGATCCGCGTTCCCCGAGCAGCAGCCTGCCGGAGCGCCTCGATCAACGGCTTGGGAATCACCAGGGCCGGGTCGTGGCCGGGCAGCACGATCGTGTCCACCTCGGCGAGCAAACCCAGGCCGTGCGGCACTTTCAGCTCGAACGCGCCCGCGTCCACCGTCCTCTTCGGACCGCAGACCCGCACCCGGTACCGGCCGGTCCAGTTGAACGCGTCCACCGGCGTCGCGAAGTCGAACGGGACGACGCTGTCCATCGCTACCACTGCCACCTCGTGCACGTCCACCACAGTAGCTGGCGAGAATCCGTTGGAACATGGCATTCCAGCCAGTTCTCCACCGGCGCGAGCACTCCTACCGTCTTGATCGTGAGCAAGCTCTTCCTGTCGCTGCACGTCCTCGCCGCCATCATCGCCATCGGCCCGGTGACGGTCGCCGCGAGCGCGTTCCCGAAAGCCGTCACGAACGACGGCAACCCCGAGCTCCTGCACCGGATCTGCCGCGTCTACGCCCTGGTCGGCATCTCCGTGCCGGTCTTCGGGTTCGCGACGGCCGGCGTGATGGGCGTGACCAGTCACCCGTGGGTGATCGTGTCGATCGCGCTCACCACCGCCGCCGCGTTCGTGCTGGCCCTCAAGGTCATCCCCGGTCAGGAGAAGGCGTTGCGGACCAAGGACGTCAAGCACCTGGCCATGTACACGGGCGTCTTCAACCTGCTGTGGGCGACGGTGACCGTGCTGATGATCCTCAGGCCGGGCTCGACGACCGGGGCCTAACGCTGTGCCACCGGCCGGACCACGATCTCGTTGACGTCGACGGATTCGGGCTGCGAGATCGCGTACGCGATGGCGTCACCGATAGCCGACGCGGGGATCGCGACCTTGCGGAAGTCCTCCATCATCGACGCCGAGAACTCCTCGGTGATGGTGTCCGCCAGCTCGGACTCCGTGACACCGGGCGAGATCACGGTGACGCGCAGGTTCTCGCTCTCCTGCCGCAACCCTTCGGACAGCGCCCACACCGCGTACTTCGTCGCGCAGTACACGGCGGCCGTGGGCATGACCATGTGCGCGGCGATCGACGCGACGTTCACGACGTGCCCGCCGTCGGTGAACCTGGGCAGCACCGCGCCGATGCCGTTCAGCACGCCCTTGATGTTCACGTCCACCATGCGGTCCCACTCGTCGAGCTTCAGAGAACTCATGAGGGACAACGGCATCACGCCCGCGTTGTTCACCAGCACGTCGACACGTCCGTACCGCTCGACCGCAGCGTCCACAAAGGATCGGAACGACTCACGCGAGGTCACGTCCAACGGCGCGTACGCACCGCCGATCTCGTCCGCCAGCGCTGCCAGCCGGTCCTCCCGGCGCGCCCCGAGGAACACCTGGTGCCCGGCGGCGGCCAGCACACGGGCCGTCGCCTCACCGATACCGCTGGAAGCTCCACTGATCAAAACAACTTTGCTCATGGCCACAACGATCGTCAGCAGAACCACCGCCAACCAGGGCACCTTCTCCCTAGGTGTGCCACACCCATGCAGAGCACAGAACGAACGCATAACCTCGAAGGCGTGCTCGGCGAGTTCCTGAAAGCCCACCGCGCCCGCGTCAACCCCCAGGACGCGGGCCTGCCCAGCCACACCCAGCGCAAGGTCAAGGGCCTGCGCAGGGAAGAGGTCGCGGTCCTGGCCGGCGTGAGCGCCGACTACTACGCCCGCCTCGAACAGGGCCGCGAGACCAACCCGTCGGCGCAGGTCCTCGACGCCCTCAGCCGTGCGCTCCGGCTCGACTCCGATGCGCGAGCCCACCTGCACCGGCTCGCGGGAGTTGTCGCGGAGGAAGGTCACGCGCCCGACAAAGTCAGCCCGGAGCTGCTGCGGCTCATCAGCGGCATGCACGACATGCCGGCGTTCGTGATGAACTCCCTGCTCGACATCCTCGCCATGAACGCGCTGGCAGAGGCCCTCTACGAGCCGTTCACGCCCGCCGACAACGCGGCCAGGATGACGTTCCTCGACCCGGCCGCCACGAGCTTCTACCCGCGCTGGAAGTGGGTCGCGCAGAGCACCGTCGCGCATCTGAGGGGAACCGCGGACCCGAAGTCGCAACGCCTCAAGCAGATGGTGACCGAGCTCAACCAGCACCCCGTGTTCAAGGAGCTCTGGGAACAGCACGAGGTGCGTGGGAAGACCCAGGACGCCAAGGAGTTCGTGCATCCCGCGGTCGGCCCGCTCAAGCTCGACTACCACTCGTTCGACGTGCGGGAGGCGCCCGGTCAGTTCCTGGTGATCTACCAGGCCGAACCGGGCCCGAACGCGGACGCGCTGAAGCTCCTCGCGACTAGTCGGGCCACACGGGCGGCCGCTTCTCCAGGAACGACGCCCGCCCCTCTTTGGCTGACGGGGACTGCGAAGTCTCGGCCATGACGGCCAGTGCGATCTCGTACGCCTCGGCCTCAGGCCGGTCCAGCTGCGCGTAGACGGCCAGCTTGCCCGCCGCCTTGGACGCCCGGCTGCCGCGCGTCGCCCGTGCCAGCAACGCGTCGACCTCGGCGTCCAGTTCGTCGGCGGGCACGGCCTTGTTGATCAGGCCCCAGTCCACCGCCGTCGCCGCGTCCACGACGTCGCCCGTGAGCGCCATCTCCATCAACCGCTTGCGCCCGATCGCGCGCGCCACCGGCACCGCGGGCGTGTGGCAGAACCACCCGGCCTTCCCGCCTGGCAGCGCGAACCCGGCGTCCAGCGACGCCACCGCGAGGTCGCACGACGCCACCAGCTGGCACCCGGCCGCCGTCGCCAGCCCCTGAACCCGCGCGATCACGACCTGCGGTACGGACTGAATGGTCTTCATCAGCATCGTGCACAGTTCCAGCAACAGCCGCACGCCTTCCCTGTCACGGGCGTGCACGTCCGCGAAGTCGTGGCCCGCGCTGAAAACCGGCCCCTCGGCGGCGAGCACGATGCCCGCCGCGTCCGAGGTACCCGCCTCGCGGAACGCCTCCAGCAACTCCGTGAGGTGCTCGGCGGACAACGCATTGCGCTTCGCCGCACGGTTCATCGTGATCCGGACTACCGAGCCCTCGCGCGCAACGTCGACCATGCCGCGAATCTAGGCCTCTACGGCAGAGAACGCACCTCACGGATCACGGTGACGATCTCGTCCATGATCTCGGTCAGCTCGTAGTCCTTCGGCGTGAAGACCCGCGCCACGCCCCGGTCGCGCAGCTTCGCCGCGTCGTCCGGCGGGATGATGCCGCCGACGATCACCGGGATGTCCCCGGCACCGGCCGCGCGCAGTCCGTCAACCACCGCCGGCACGACCTCCAGGTGCGAGCCGGACAGGATCGAGAGGCCGACGACGTGCACGTCCTCCTGCACGGCAGCGGCCACGATCTGCGACGGCGTGAGGCGAATGCCCTGGTAGACGACCTCGAAACCGACGTCGCGAGCACGCACGGCGACCTGCTCGGCGCCGTTGGAGTGGCCGTCGAGCCCCGGCTTGCCGACCAGCATGCGCAGCCGCTCGCCGATCTCCTCGCCGGTCGCACGGACCCGGTCGCGCACGCGCGCGATCTCCGAACCGGCCTCGCCCGACGCCGAAGCGCCGGAAACACCCGTCGGCGCACGGTATTCGCCGAACGTCTCACGCAACGCCTGCGACCACTCACCGGTCGTCACGCCTGCGCGCGCACACGCCAGCGTCACCTCGACGAGGTTCTGGTCGGTCTTCGCGGCCTCGCGCAGCGCGTCCAGAGCCTCGGTCACGGCGGTGTTGTCGCGGTTGGCACGCCACTGCTGGATCGCCTCGACCGCGTGCATCTCGACGATCGGGTCGATGGTCTCGATCGCGTTCGCGCCCTCCGCCTGCAACGGTGACGGCTCGGTGGTGTCGAACTTGTTGACACCGACCACGATCTCCTCACCGGACTCGACGCGACGGCGCCGGTCGGCGAGCGAGGAAACCAGCTGCGACTTCATGTAGCCGGACTCGACGGCCGCGACGGCACCGCCCATCGCCTGCACACGGTCGATCTCCTCGCGCGCACCGGCGAGGATCTCGTCGACCTTCGCCTCGATGACCGGCGAGCCGTCGAAGATGTCGTCGTACTCGAGAAGATCCGTCTCGTACGCGAGCACCTGCTGCATGCGCAACGCCCACTGCTGGTCCCACGGGCGTGGCAGGCCGAGCGCCTCGTTCCACGCCGGCAGCTGGATCGCGCGCGCACGGGCGTTTCGGGACAACGACACCGCGAGCATTTCCAGCACGATGCGCTGAACGTTGTTCTCCGGCTGTGCTTCCGTCAGCCCCAGAGAGTTGACCTGCACGCCGTAGCGGAACCGGCGGTGCTTCGGGTTCTCGACGCCGTATCGCTCGCGCGTGATCTCGTCCCACAGCTGGGCGAACGCACGCATCTTGCACATCTCCTCGATGAACCGCACACCGGCGTTCACGAAGAAGGAGATGCGGGCGACAACGTCACCGAACTTCTCCTGCGGCACCTGACCGGAGTCGCGCACCGAGTCCAGAACAGCGATCGCGGTGCACATCGCGTACGCGACCTCCTGCGCCGGCGTCGCGCCGACCTCCTGGAGGTGGTAGCTGCAGATGTTGATCGGGTTCCACTTCGGCACGTTCGACACGGTCCACGCGACCATGTCGGTGATCAGCCGCAGCGACGGTCCCGGCGGGAACACGTACGTGCCGCGGGACAGGTACTCCTTGATGATGTCGTTCTGCGTCGTGCCGGCGAGCGCCGACGGGTCCGCGCCCTGCTCCTCTGCCACGGTGACGTAGAGCGCGAGCAGCCACATGGCCGTCGCGTTGATCGTCATCGACGTGTTGGCGCCGCCGAGCGGGATCTGGTCGAAGAGCTGCCGCATGTCGCCGATGTGGCTGATCGGCACACCGACCTTGCCGACCTCGCCCTTCGCGAGCTCGTCGTCGGGGTCGTAGCCGGTCTGCGTCGGCAGGTCGAACGCGACGGACAGGCCGGTCTGCCCCTTGGCGAGGTTCCGGCGGTAGAGCGCGTTGGACGCCGCTGCCGAGGAGTGACCCGCGTACGTGCGCATCACCCAGGGGCGGTCGCGTTCGCGGTCAGCTGGGTACGGCACAGCAACCTCCCACATCGTCGTTCCCCGGAGCGTACTGGCCAGTAACTGTTGCTGCGCGTGCGATTGCTCACTGAATCGTGACCGCAAGAGCATGATGGAGGAGTGACGGCGATTTACCAGACAGTGGTCGTGTTCGGGGTGATCGGCCTGCTGGCTCTGGCGTTGCGGTACTTCGTGGGCAACGACAAACGGCCCGTACCGGATCTGGACGGCACGGACTTCGGGTTGCTGAGCGAGGTCGCGCTCGTGCCCACCGAGGAGGCCGCGAACGTGCTCGTGCAGAAGCTCAAGGCGAACGGGGTGCGTGCCACGCGTTCGCGAAACGCGCCCTACCGGGTGATGGTGTGGCCGGCGGACGTCGCGAACGCGCGGCTGGTGCTCAGGACGTGAGTTCGCGTCGGTCGTCCGGTTGCCTCTTTCTGTCAACCGCCGAAGGCGATTCGGCGGAAAGCGGCGGCCGGACGACCGACTTCCTGGCGAATCTCACCGCGCGAGCGGGCGAGCGCGATCAAACACTGACGCGTTCCACGTCGGCGCCGAGCTTGCGGAGGTTCTCCACGAAGCCGGGGTAGCCGCGCTCGATGTGGAAGATCTCGTAGACCTCGGTGGCCCCGTCGGCGCACAGGCCGGCGAGCACGAGTCCCGCACCGGCACGGATGTCCGACGCCCACACCGGCGCGCTGGACAGCTTCTCGATGCCGCGGATCACGGCGTGGTGGCCGTCCGTGCGCGCGTCGGCCCCGAGCCTGATCATCTCGTCGATGAACCGGAACCGGGACTCGAACAGGTTCTCGGTGATCATCGACGTGCCCTCGGAGACTGTGGACAGCGCGATCGCGAACGGCTGGTTGTCCGTGGCGAACCCGGGGTACGGCAGCGTCACGAAGTCGACGGCCTTGGGCCTGCCCTCCATGACGACGCGGAAGCCTTCGTCCTCGCCCTCGTAGACGGTGACCTCGGCGCCCGCCATGCGCAGCTTCTCCAGCACCAGGTCGAGGTGGTGCGGGTTGACGCCGCGCACCCGCACGTCGCCCCGCGTCATGGCGGCGGCGAAACCCCAGGTGGCGCCAACGATCCGGTCGCCGATGACCCGGTGCTCGGTCGGCTTGAGCTCGGTGACGCCGTGAACGGTCAGCGTAGACGTGCCGGCGCCCTCGACCTTCGCGCCCATCTGCGTGAGCATCAGGCAGAGGTCGACGATCTCCGGCTCGCGCGCGGCGTTGTCGATGACCGTCGTGCCGTTGGCCAGCACGGCCGCCATCAGGATGTTCTCGGTCGCGCCCATGCTGGGGAAGTCGAGCCAGATCTGCGTGCCGTGCAGGCCCTCGGCCTCGGCGACGATGCAGCCGTGCTCGATCCAGGTCTTGGCGCCGAGCTTCTCCAGCCCGCTCTGGTGCATGTCGAGCGGCCGCGACCCGATCGCGTCACCACCCGGCAGCGCCACGACCGCGCGCTTGCACCGACCGACCAGCGGCCCCAGCACGCAGATGCTGGCGCGCAGCTTGCCCATGGCCTCGGAGTCGGCGTGGTAGCTGAGCTCCTTAGGAGTGGTGATCCTCGCCACGTCACCGTCGAGCTCGACCTCGCACCCGAGGCTCCGCAGCGCGTCGCCCATCAGCGGCACGTCGAGGATGTCCGGGCAGTTGGTGATGGTTGTGGTGCCCTCGGCCAGGAGAGCCGCCGCCATCAGCTTCAGGACGCTGTTCTTGGCGCCGACGACATCAACTTCGCCGACCAGACGCGCGCCGCCGTGTACCCGGAAATGCTCGCTCACGCGGCAATCCTACGTACGGCTTTAAAGTGCCGGTATGGCGGTGCATCTCACCAAGATCTACACGCGGGTCGGCGACGACGGCACGACCGGCCTCGGCGACTTCTCCCGCGTTCCCAAGACCGACCCGCGCATCGAGGCGTACGCGGACGTCGACGAGACCAACGCGTCGCTGGGCGTGGCCCTCGCGCTGGGTCAGCTGGCCGAGGACGTCCACGAGGTCGTGCGCAAAGTGCAGAACGACCTCTTCGACGTCGGAGCGGACCTCTGCACGCCGATCGTGCCGGACCCGAAGTACCCGCCGCTGCGCGTGACCCAGGCGTACGTGGACCGCCTGGAGGGGTACTGCGACACGTTCAACGAGCGGCTCGGCAAGCTCGACTCGTTCATCCTCAACGGCGGCACGCCCGGCGCGGCTCTGCTGCACCAGGCGCGCACGATCGCACGGCGCGCGGAACGGCGTGCGTGGGCGCTCATCGAGGTGGAGCCGGAGCAGACGAACGTGCTCACGGCGAAGTACCTGAACAGGCTGTCCGACCTGCTGTTCATCCTGGCCCGCGTGGCGAACCCGGACGGTGACGTGCTCTGGCAGCCCGCCGGCAATGCGTGATTGGCGCGAAAAGCACGTTCGGGCCATCTATCGGCCCGAACGTGCTTTTC